>JBCDGE010000081.1:0-36277 GCA_038757895.1 Planctomycetota bacterium
CGGCAAGAGGATCGCCTGGTCGAACCACAACGGAGAGATGTCGCTCGTGGACGTCGAGGCGGGGCTCGACGCCGCGCCCGTGCTCTTCGGCGAGGCGGAGAGCCCCGGCTACGCGGCGTTCTCGTGGTCGCCGGACTCGCGCTGGATCACGTGGAGCACGGAGAGCAGCGAGACGCAGCTCGACGCGATCTACCTCTACGACGTCGAGAACGGCGAGCGCCACGAGGTGACCTCGGGGCTGTTCGACGACAGCGAGCCGGTCTTCTCGCGCTGCGGCGACTGGCTGTTCTTCCACAGCACGCGGACGTTCTCCCCCACGTACGCGGACCTCGACACGACCTGGATCTACCAGGACTCCCGCCGGCTGATCGCCGTCCCGCTCACGAAGGACGTCGAGCTCCCGTGGGCGCCGAAGAACGTCGAGGAGGACGTCGACGAGGAAGAGGAGACCGAGGAAGAGGGCTCCGACGAGGAAGGCGCGGACGAAGGCGCTGAAGAGGGCGTGGCCGCCGAGGATGAAGCTCCCGAGGACGAAGGCACCGAGGAGGAGCCGGCCGAAGAGGACGCCGCCGAGGAGGAGGAAGAGGACGAGGACGCCGTCGAGATCGACCTCGACGGCTTCGAGGAGCGCGTGCTCGTGCTCCCAGTCGACTCCGGCATCGCCGGCGGTCTCGTCGGTCTCGACGGCGCGATCCTGTTCGCCCGGGAGTCGAACGGCGGCGCCGCGCTGCACCGCTTCGATCTCGCGAAGCACGAGGACGGCCCCAAGGAGGTGCTCGGATCCGTGCAGGGCTACGGGCTCTCGCACGACGGCTCGAAGCTCCTCGTCCGCTCCAGCGGCAAGTGGGCGGTCGTCGATCCGGCTCCGGGTCAGTCGATGAAGGATTCGATCGACCTCTCCGGCGTCCGCGGTCGCTTCGACCCGCGCGAGGAGTGGCCGCAGATGATCCACGACGTGCACCGCCTGTTCCGCGACTGGTTCTACGACTCCGGCATGCACGGCGTCGACTGGGACGGCCAGCGCGACCGCGCTCTCGCGGCCGTCAAGGACGCGACCTCGCGCGCGGACGTGCACTTCCTGATCGGTGAGATGCTCGCCGAGCTGAACGTCGGGCACGCGTACAACCGCACGCCCCCGGGCGGCTTCGGCGGAACGCCGACGGTCCAGCCCGTGGGGCTGCTCGGCGCCGACTGGCGCTCCGTCGACGGCGGGTTCGAGATCGTCCGCGTGCTCGGCTCCCCCATCGAGACGGACGGCCGCGGCCCGCTGCACCGCATCGCGGTCCCCGGCGACGTGCTCGTCGCGGTCGACGGGATCCCCGTCGACCCGTCGCGCAGCGTGCACGAGCACATGATCGGGACGGCCGGTCGCGTCACAGCGCTCACGTTCCTCCGCGAGGGCGAGGAGCGCGAGGAGCTCGTCGAGCCGATCCGGTCCGAGCGGTCGCTGCGCTACCGCGACTGGGTCGCCGCCAAGCGCGCCTACGTCCACGAGGTGTCGGGCGGCCGCATCGGCTACGTCCACGTGCCGAGCACGGGGATCGACGGCCAGAACGAGCTCTACCGCCAGTTCATGTCGGAGCGCTCCCGCGACGGCCTCGTGATCGACGAGCGCTGGAACTCCGGCGGTCAGATCCCGACGCGGTTCATCGAACTGCTCGCCCGGAAGCCCACGAACGTCTGGGCGATGCGAGACGGCAAGGCCTTCGAGTGGCCGCCGACGTACCACGACGGACCGAAGGTCATGCTGATCAACCACTCGGCCGGCTCGGGCGGCGACGCCTTCCCGTGGTACTTCCGCGAGCTCGGACTCGGCAAGCTGATCGGCACCCGGACCTGGGGCGGCCTCGTCGGCATCAGCGGCAATCCGGCGCTCGTCGACGGCGCGTCTCCGTCGGTCCCGACCTTCGGCTTCTACGAGCTGGACGGCACGTGGGGCGTCGAGGGTCACGGCGTCGACCCCGACATCGAGATCCTCGACGATCCGGCCAAGATGGTCAACGGCGAGGATCCCCAGCTCGACCGTGCGATCGAGGAGGTCCGCGCCGGAATGGCGGCCTGGAAGTACTCGCGACCGACGCGGCCGGCCTCGCCCGACCGCAGCGGCGCCGGGCTTCCGATGGCCGATCGCTGAGCCCGAGGAGTTCTTCGAGCCGAGGACGGCCGGCGCCCCACCGTGGCGCCGGCCGTCCGCGTTTTCCATAGTCGGCGGCCATGGCCGAGAGCGGCAGCGGCAGCCAGGGCGAGCGCGACGGCCTCCGCCGCTGGCTCTACCGGACGATCTTCGAGCACGAGTCCCGAGCGGGCTTCGTGTTCGACGTCCTGCTCCTCGTCGCGATCCTCGTCAGCATCGTCGTCGTGATGGTCGAGAGCGTCGAGTCGCTCGACCCGCACGACGTCGCCCTCCTGCAGCAGCTCGAGTGGGCGCTGACGATCCTCTTCACGATCGAGTACGGGGTGCGCCTCGTATGCCATCCCCGCCCGGGCGTCTACGCGCGGAGCTTCTTCGGGGTCGTGGACCTCCTGGCGATCCTCCCGACGTACATCGCCACGTTCGTGCCCGGCGCACAGGGCCTGGCCGTCGTCCGGATGCTGCGGCTCCTGCGCGTATTCCGCGTTCTGAAGCTCGCCCACTTCGTCCACCAGGCCGAGGACCTGCGCGGCGCACTGCGCGCGAGCCTGCCGAAGATCAGCGTCTTCGTCATCGCGGTGGTCTCGATGACGACGATCTCGGGCACCGTGCTCTACCTGATCGAGGGCTCGGAGCACGGGTTCAGCAACATCCCCGAGTCGGTCTACTGGGCGATCGTGACGCTGACGACGGTGGGCTACGGCGACATCGCGCCGGAGACGCCCCTGGGCAAGCTCGTCGCGTCCGTCATCATGGTCATGGGCTACGGCGTGATCGCGGTCCCGACCGGGATCGTCAGCGCCGAGATCGCACGCACTCCGCGTCGGAGCATCGGTGGGCGCGTGTGTGCGGGCTGCGGCGCCGAGGACCATGCGAAGGACGCGAAGTTCTGTCATCACTGCGGGACGAGCCTCGATGTCTGAACCCAAAGGGAGCGGCGGGGTCCTCTTCGTCCGCCTCGGGGCGATCGGCGACGTCGTGAACGCGCTGACCGTCGCGACGGCGCTGCGCGACGCGCGGCCAGAGCTGCGGATCGGCTGGGCGGTGCACCCGCTCGTGCGCCCGCTGGTGGACGGGCACCCGGCGATCGATCGCGTCCACCAGTGGGCGAGGGGTGGCGGCTTGCGCGAGGTCGGTCGTCTCGTCTCCGAGGTTCGCAGGGAGCGCTACGACGTCGCCGTCGACCTGCAGCGACTCCAGAAGAGCGGGATCCTCGCGCGCCTTTCGGGCGCCCGGCGCGTCCTGGGCTTCGATCGCGCCCGCGCCAAGGAGCTGAACTGGCTCTGGACCCGCGAGCGCATCGCACCGGGTCCGCGCCGCGAGCACATGGTGCTGCAGTACGCCCGATTCCTGCCGCTGCTCGGCGTCTCGGATCGCCCTCCGAGGCACGTGTTCCCGCACTCGGACGAGGCGGCGGGGTGGGCCGACGCGCTCGTCGACGAGCGAGGTGCACCGACGATCCTCAACCTGGGCGCGTCGAAGCCCGAGAAGCGCTGGCCGACGGAGTCGTTCCGCGGGCTCGCCGAGCGGCTGCTCGAAGCGGGGCGCCGCGAGGGAAGCGGGCCGATCGTCCTGACCGGCGGCAAAGGCGACGCCGACGTCGCGGCGGAGGTCGCGGACGGCCTGGACGTCGTCGACCTGGCCGGCAAGACCGATCTGCTCCAGGTGCTGGAGCTCTGCCGACGCGCGCGCCGGATGGTCACGGCCGATACGGGCCCGATGCACATGTGCGCGGCGGTCGGAACTCCCGTGGTCGCGATCTTCGGACCGAGCGACGGTTCGCGCACGGGTCCGTGGGGTCCCGGGCACATCGTGCTGGAGGGCGGGCGCAGGCTGCCGCGCGATCTCTACGTGTCGCACGAGGTGCCGCGCCACGACGTCCCGATGGGCGACACGACGGTCGACGACGTGCTGGCGGCGCTCGACGATCTCCCCACCAGTTGAGCGGAGCCGACCGAGGGATCAGTCCCGCGGCGGCGCGAGGTACGGCAGCGGGATGAGCCGCCGCACGTAGCTGTCGAGCGCGAGCCCCACGCGGTCGATGTTCGTGTTCGGGACGAACACGACGTCGCCCGGCTGCAGGAAGACCTCCTCCTTCGCGGCCCAGTGGCGGGTGCGCGCGTCGATCGTCCAGGTGCGCCGCTCGCTGATCGTCGGGTCCCAGCGCACGAGCAGCGTGTTCGAGAGCCAGGCGGTGCGCTTGCGCGGACCGCCGACGCGACCGAGCGCATCGACCAGCCCGAACGGACGTCCCCCCTCGGGCAGCCCGACGACGCCGGGGCGCGCGACCTCGCCGAAGATGGTGACCGTGCGCGGCGCCCGCTCGGAGATCGCGATCTCGACCGTGTGCTCGCCCTCGACCAGCGGCGCGTAGCGGCCGGTGAGGAGCTCTCCGAGGACGGACGGCAGGAGACCCGCGACGTACACGACGTCCAACCCCTCGAACGCCGCCCGTCCATCCGCCTGGACACGCACGCTCTGATCGAAGAGCTCCGTCTCCTCACGGCCGGACTCCGTACGAAGCCGGACCTCCAGGAGGTCGCCGGGCTCGATCACGTCCTCCCCCTCGAGGAGCGTCGCGTTGATCGAAGGCGCGATGGCCGCGATCGAGGGTCCCTGCGGCGTCGAGCACGACGTCGCGAGGAGGGCGAGGGACGCGAGAGGAGCGAGGAGGGACGCGGCGCGCGGCATGTCTGGGGGACGGCCGGGGCGGCCGCTCCCCGACTGTTTCGACACGCGACAGCCGGCTCCTGAGGGGAATCGCGGGCGCCGCGCCGTCCCTGCTCCCCGTCAGCCCAGAGCGGCCAGGAGGCCCGCCTGGGCGAGCCCGACCAGGGCGCCCAGGACCCCCCCGAGGACCTCGATCGACCGCAGCTCGCGGGAGGCGACCTGCAGGATCAGCTCCTCCATGCGCTGGACGGGGAAGGTCGCGACCTTCGACTCGACGAGCTCGTGCACGTCGACGGCGTCGTCCAGACCCTCCTGGAGCTCCTCGAGGATCTCCTCCCGGTTCGAGAGGATCCCGTTCACGGCGTGGCGTCGCAGGTCGGCGACGCGCTCGTCGGTCAGGAACGAGCCGACGAGCGGGAGGCGCCGCATCTCGGCGATCTTGGGCTCCAGCCCGCTCGCGAACGCGCGGTCGACGAGCGACTCCAGGTCGATCGCGTCGAGCGCACCGCGCAGGTCCTCCGGGCGCACGAGGTGGTCGCCGACGACGGCGCCGATGCTCTTCGCAAGGTCCTTCTGGCGCCGGCCGACGAGCCCCTGGACGCGGATCCCGAGGATCATCCTGGGCTCGATGGGTCGGAAGATCATTCCGACCGCGAGCCGGTTCGTTCCGTAGCCGATCAGCGCGCCGACGAGCGGCATGACGATCCAGGGCGCGAGTCCTTCGGGCATGGCGCGCAGGTTAGCCGTACGGAGGTCGGGATGGCCCCATGGCGGGAGGACTCCTTCCGGCTGGTACCATCCCGGCATGCGACCGCCCGACCCGGTGGTGTTCGTGTTCGGGGCGACCGGATACGTGGGGGCGGCCGCCTGCGAGGTCGCCGCGAGGGACGAGCACGTGGCCCGCGTGGTGGCACACGTCCGACCCGGATCGGCGCGCGCGGAGTCGCTCGCACGTCGGCTGGGCCGGAGCGCGCCCCAGGTCGAGATCGACCGGACGCCGCTGGAGGCCAAGGCGTTCGCGGAGACGCTGGAGGCGGTCGGACCGACGCACGTCTTCCTGTGCCACGGGACGACGGCACGCCGCGCCCGCGCGGAGGGGATCGAGGACCCCTACGAGGCGATCGATCTGGGCCTGACCGAGCTCGTGGTCGGAGCGAGCGCCTGCGTCGAGCCGCCGCCGCGCCTCGTGTACCTGTCCGCCGTCGGGACGTCCGCGAGGGCGCGCGGACGGTACCTGCGCGCGCGCTGGCGGGCCGAGGAAGAGGTGCGACGGAGCGGCCTGCCGTTCACGATCTGCCGCGCGCCGCTGCTCGGCGGCCCGGATCGAGAGGACCCCAGGCGGGGCGAGACGCTGGCCCGCCTCGTCGGCGACCCCGTCCTCGGACTGCTGGGGCGGCTGGGCGGCGGCCGGCTTCGGGATCGCTACGCGTCGATGGACGCCTCCGAGGCCGCGGAGGGCCTCGTGCGCAGCGGTTTCCACTACATGACGATCGCTCGCGTCGTCGAGAGCGACGAGCTGCGGCGCGTCGGGGTCTACGAGCGAGAGCGCTGGGTCCCGAAGAGCCAGCGCGACACCTCGCGGCACTGATCCCGAGGCCCCCCGAGGCTCCTCGGTGGATCGGATCCAGATCAGCGGTTGCATCCGCCACCGGGGTTCGACGATAAGCAGATCTCCGAGCGGGACGCTCCTCCCATGTCACGCTTCCGACCCACGCGCCCTCCGGCCGAGCCCCCCGAGCGGGGTGCTCACACGCTCGACGTCGTCCCCGGGACGATCGTCGGGATCTACGGTGATGACGTGTTCGTCGAGCTGGGTCCGCGTAAGCAGGGGGTCCTCGGCCTGCATGCCTTCGACGAGCCACCGTCCGTGGGCGAGGTGCATCGATTCACGATGCGAGGGCGCGAGGACAACCTCTGGATCCTCAACCTGGTGCAGGAGCGCACGCTGACCGAGTGGGAGGAGCTGGAGCCCGGCAGCCTCGCGACGGCGCGCATCGTCCGGAAGTCACCGGACGGCTTCCAGCTCAAGCTGGGACCGCTGCACGCGTACATGCCGTTCTCGCAGAGCGGGGTGCGCAAGGCGCGCGAGCGATCGGCGCTCGTCGGCCGCTCGGTCGTCGTCGAAGTGCTGGAGGTCGACGACGACAAGCAGCGCGCGATCGTCTCGCGCAAGTCGGTCCTCAAGATGCAGCGCGCGGGCGGATCGCCGCACGCGGTCGTGCCGGGACAGACGGTGCAGGGCCGCGTGTCGCGCATCGAGTCGTACGGCGTCTTCATCCGCATGGGACGCGGGCGCGAGGGGCTGTGCCACGTCTCGAACCTGTCCGTCGAGAGGATCGATCACCCGACCGACGTCGTCGCGCTCGGGGACGTCGTCGAGGCGCGCGTGCTGTACGTGCGCGCCGGCGGGAAGCGCATCGGGCTCGGTCTGAAGCAGATGCACGAGAGCCCGTGGTCCCGCGTCGAGCGCGAGCACTGGGTCGGCCAGATCGTCTCGATCGAGATCACGCGGGTCGGCAGCTTCGGCGGCGTCGGTCGTCTCCTCCCGGGCGTCGAGGGCGTCGTCCCGATCTCGGAGTGCGGCGACAAGGCGCCCCCCGCCGGGCTCCGCGTGGGCGAACGACTCTCCGCACGCGTGCTCGATCTGGAGCCCGAGGACGAGCGCATCGCGTTCTCGCTCCTCTTCGAGGACGGTCGTGCGATCGCACACGACGAGTACGAGGCCGTGTGCGAGTTCGAGGAGAGCCGCGAGCTGCCTCTTATCCGAGACGTGCTCGGTGAGACGCGCGAAGGGCGCGCCGCGTCCGAGGGCGCGTCGACGAATCTCGGCGACCTGCTGCGTCGCGCGCTCGAGGGCGAACGTCGCGAACCGAGAACCGGGTAGCGGCAAATCCTGGGTAACGGCGCGCGTCGACGCTCGCGCGTGCAGGTCGACGCGGATGCAGAAACCGTTTCGCGACCGGTCGGGCCGAACGGCTCCGCTGCCATCGTCAGCGCCGGTGCAGCGCGCGTGAGGGGATTCCCGCGAACAGGTCCCGATCGAGGAACACCGCCTCGTTCGCGCAAGGTTTCCGTTCATCGCTGCCGATGGTGCTTGGCAGGAACGCGCATTGCGCGAACCCGAGGGGACGGACGTGGGCAGCGGAGGGACGATGGCCTATCGCACGAAGTGGGGACGGCTCGATTCGAGTCGGAGGGAGCGCCAGACAGGGACGGCGCTCTTCGCGGTGATCCCGATCGCGATCTTGATGATGTCCGTGATGGTCGCCTTCGTGGGGACCACCGTCGACACGAGTCGTGCGAACGTGTCGGAACTGGACACCTTCCGCGCGCGTGCAGCGGCTCAGAGCGTGGCGTCGCTCGCGATCGCCGACCTGTGGAGCGACTTCGAGGCGCTCTCGACCGGCTCCCAGCAGATGTGGGCGTTCCGCGCGCACCTGGACGGGATCGACCTCCCGGACCAGGCCGGCGTGAACAAGCCCGCGAAGACGAGCTTCCTGACGACGCTCTCGCTGGCGACGGACTTCTACGATCGCCCGTCGATGGACGGTGCCGAGATCGAGCGCGTGGACGTGCACAGGCTCGACAACTGGGACTCGACCAGCATCGTGATCGAGGTCGACGCCGTCATCCGCAAGGGGGTGGACGGCTCCGCCTCGGAGCGCCGCAGCTCGATCCAGGAGACCTTCACCGTGTCTCCTCCCGAGTGGGACGGCCTCGACTACGTGCTGCTGGCGAACAACGTCAACTGCCTGCTGTGCCACACGTCGATCGACAACGTCAACCGGTACTACAACCGGGACACCTCGCTCGCGGGCACGTTCGAGCCGGTCCAGGTCGGCTCGATCGACTCGATGCACTTCCGCGAGGACCCGGACTCCCAGGTCGCGGGCGTGCTCCTGATCGGCGGTGACGCGATCATGGGCGACGGCGACGACATCAACGACTGGTCGAAGTTCAACCTGACCGCCGCGCAGAACCTGAATGGCTTCCTGGTCGAGGACACCTTCGGGAACCTCGACTACGACGACCTGCTCGTCTACGACCCGGACGCGACGTCTCCGGACCCGCACTCGACGCTGTACCTCGACTTCTACGACTACGCGGGACAGACCGATTTCGCGCTGCCGAACCGCTTCCCGGCTCCGTTCCCGGACGACGGCGGCCTCGACCAGTCGACGCTCACCCCGATGCCGGAGAACGCGGGCAACCGCGTGATCGATGACTCGGAGTTCTACACGACGGTCGCGGGCGTCAAGGGCTCGATGAGCGGGGGGACGATCTCGGTCCTCGACAAGACGAAGCGCATCGAGACGAACGCCGACCGCAGCGCGATGATGTCCGGGAACGCGACGGGCATCGCGGGCGTCACCGACGGCAACGTGTACCTGCACGGGACGGTCGACAACCCGATCCTGCTCGACGGCGACGTGGCCGTCGACGGCGACGTGATCATCAGCGGCTACGTCAAGGGCCAGGGGACGCTGCGCGCGCGCGGGAACGTCTACGTGACGTCCGACCTCGTGTACGACGACGCGGGCGGCCCCATGGGCGCGATGCGGAACTACGGCTTCGCGTCCGACGGTGTGGAGAACAACCTCGCGATCGCGTCCGGCGGGAACATCGTCGTCGGCGACTTCTACCGTCCCGCGTGGGGCGAGGGCGGCGCGACCAACGGCACGAAGGCGTCGAGCTTCAACTTCACGATGGAGGAGCTCGCGATCTTCAACCGCATGGAGTGGATCAAGACGCAGCCGACGCTCCCGGGCAAGTCCGAGAAGGTCCAGACCGGGACGAGGACCATCTGGTACGACGAGAAGGTCAAGGAGACCTACAAGAAGAACGTCACCAAGTGGAAGTGGGTCAAGACGGGCAAGAAGATCAAGAAGCCCAAGTACAAGACGATCTGGGTCAGCAACGGCCTGCCCGGTGAGTACGAGGTCAAGAAGAAGAAGAAGGTCCAGGACGGCTTCAAGTACATCGAAGAGAAGATCAAGGTCAAGAACGGCACCAAGACCGTCACGAAGACGCGCTGGGTGAAGACCGGCAAGAAGCTGAGCCGCGAGGAGCCGGTGATGACGTGGGTCACGCCGCAGGTCTCGAACCCGTACTTCGACGCGTACCACACGCCGCGCTACTACTCGTTCTCGGACGGCTCCACGGTCCCGATCTTCAACAAGTCGGGCCACTTCGACCCCAAGTCCGGGCACTGGAAGAGCGACGAGCGCGCCGGCGGCTGGGACGACAAGAAGCTCTCGTACGCCAACCCGAACGACAAGTCGGACCCGTACTTCTTCAACCCGGACGGCAGCCCGGCGGCGGTCCTCTCGACCGTCTCCCCCACCGCGGACTGGATCAGCGGCGACATGATGCGCCAGGTGATCGAGGACGGGCTCGCCGATCAGGCGAACGGCTCCAAGACCTTCGAGGTCGACGCGACGCTCTACAGCGCCAACAGCATCCTCGGCACGGTCCCGGACCGGAACAGCCCGAACACGAACGGCAGGCTGCTCGTGAACGGGCAGATCGTGGCGGCCGACGTCGGCATCCTCGCACCGGTCGGGATGGACGTGAACTTCGACGAGCGGGGCGGACTCGCGCTGTCGATCACGGCGGACGACGGTCTCACGATCAGCCGCCGCTTCAGCGCGCCGGCGATCGGCTACGACTGAGACGCGACGCAGCACCGTCCTGCATCAACGGGCCCCTCGAGCGCATCGCGCCCGGGGGGCCCGCTCCATTCGATCCACGCAGCGCGTGCGAGACGCGTGTCCCGCAGGTAAGTCCTGGTGAAACCGAACGGGACTCCAACGACAAATCGAAGTCGGACGACAGGTCGCTCGGACCCGCGAGCCGAAAGAGGTCGGCGATCGCGAGGCATGGGCGCCCCGCGTGCACGGGGGCAGCCGGCGGCGACGCCGGAGATTGAGGGAGCAACCATGACCATCGTGGGGAACGGTTCCGTCCGGCTCGCAGGCCGGGACGAGATCCGCGGGACAGGAGCCGGTGCGCACCGGCGGAGGGGCACGGCGCTCCTCGCAGTGGTCCCGATCGCGATCCTGATGATCGCGCTCATGGCCGCATTCGCGACGTCCGGCGTGGACAAGAGCCGGGCGCACGTGACGGCGCTCGACTCGTTCCGTGCGCGGGCGGCGGCGCAGAGCGTGGCCTCGCTGACGATCTCGGACCTCTGGAGCGAGTTCGACTCCGCGGCGGGCACGTCGGCCCAGATGTGGGCCTTCCGCGCGCACCTCGACACGCTCGGCATGGCCGACCAGTCCGACGCCACGCCGCCTGTCCGGACGGACTACCAGCCGCGCCTGTCGCTCGCCGCCGACATCGACGGCGACGCGACGATGGACGGGATCGAGATCGAGCGCGTCGAGGTCTACCGGCTCGACGAGTGGGACTCGACGAGCCTGGTCGTCGAGGTCGACGCGGTGAGCCGCGTCGGCGCGGACGGCTCCAGCCGCGAGCAGCGGAGCTCGATCCAGGAGACGTTCTCGATCCACCCGCCCGAGTGGGACGGCCTCGACTACGCGCTGCTCGCGAACAACGTCAACTGCCTCCTGTGCCACACGACGATCGATAGCGCGGAGCGGTTCTACAACCGCGACTCGGCGCTCACCGGCACGTTCGACCTGATCCGGGTCGGGTCGATCGACGCGATCCACTTCCGCGAGGACCCCGACTCGCAGATCGCCGGCGTGACGCTGATCGGCGGCGACGCGATCATGGGTGACGGCGAGAGCATCACCGACTGGTCGGTGTTCAACCTGACCGCGGCGACGCACGGGAACGGCAAGCTCCTCGAGGACGCCTTCGGCAACCTCACGTTCGAGGACCTCGGCGTGTTCGACGTGGCGAACCCGGACTTCGACTCCGACCTCTACCTGGACTTCTACGCCTACGGCGCGCGCACGCCGTACGAGCTCCCGGAGAGCTTCCCGTCGCCCTTCGCCGACAATGGCGGTGTCGATCCCGACACGGGCACGCCGCGTCCGGATCTCGCGGGCAACCGGACGGTCGACGACTCCGAGTTCTACGCAGCGGTCAACGGGGTCGACGGCCAGATCAGCGGCGGCGCGATCTCGCTCGTGCCGACCGGAGACCGTATCGCGTCGCCGTCCGACCTCGCGGCGCTGACCGCTGGCAATGCGGCGAGCGTGTCAGGCGTGACGGACGGCAACGTCTACCTGCATGGAACGGTCGACAACCCGATCTACCTCGACGGCAACGTCGCGATCGACGGGGACGTGATCATCAGCGGGTACGTGAAGGGCAGCGGCACGATCCGCGCGCGCGGCAACGTCTTCGTGACCTCCGACCTCGTGTACGACGACGCCGGCGGCCCGAACGATCCGTTCCGCACCTACGGCACGGCGGCTGACGGCACGCCGAACAACCTGGCGATCGCGTCCGGCGGAAACATCGTCGTCGGCGACTTCTACCGGCCCGCATGGGGCTCGGGGACGCCGACCGACGGCTCGCGCAGCACCAGCTTCAACTTCACGATGGAGGAGCTCGCGATCTTCAACCGCCAGGAGTGGATGAAGACGGAGCCCACGCTGCCCGGCGAGCCCGAGTACGTCATGACCGGCACGGAGACCGTCTGGTACGACGAGCGGTACAGGGAGTACTACGAGGAAGAGGTGCCGCGGTGGGTCTGGGTCGAGACCGGGAACTTCATCGAGGAGCCCATCTACGAGTGGGTCGAGCAGAGCAACGGCCTCCCGGAGCCGTACACGGAGACCTGGTGGGAGCGCGTGATCGTCGGCTACCGGCAGGTGCCCGAGCGCGAGCGCGTCCAGGAAGGCACGCGCATCGTCACGCGCTGGCGATGGGTCTACACGGGCGAGCGCCTCAGCGAGGAGCGCGAGGTCTGGGAGTGGCAGACGCCGCAGCACCCGAACCCGTACTACGACCCGTACCACCTGCCGCGTTACTACGCCTTCTCCGAGGGGGACGACGTGCCGATCTTCAACAAGGACGGCCACTTCGACCCCGTGAGCGGGCACTGGAAGAGCGAGGAGCGCGCCGGCGACTGGGACAGCTCGAAGCTGACCTACGCGGATCCCGGGAACTCGAACGACCCGCTGCTCTACAACCCGGACGGGACGCCGAAGGCCGTCATCTCGACGGTCGCGCCGACCGCCGACTGGATCGACGCCGAGCTGATGCGCGGCCTGATCCAGAGCGAACTCGGTGACCAGGCGAGCGGCTCCGCGACGCTCGAGGTGGATGCGACGCTCTACAGCGCGAACAGCATCCTCGGGACCGTGCCCGACAGGAACAGCCCGGCCACGGATGGAACGCTGCTCGTGAATGGCGGCATCGTCGCTGCCGACGTCGGAATCCTGGCGCCGAACGGCACCCAGGTGAACTTCGACGAGCGCGGTGCGACGGCGCTGGCGATCACCGCCGACGTCGGTCTGGAGATCTCGCGCCGCGTGAGCGCGCCGAAGCCGACGAACTAGGGCTCGTCCGAAGGGAACGAGCCCGTTCGCAGGATCCCTGGCGAGCAGTGCAACCGGGGCTCGGACGCTCTTCGCGAGCGTTCGAGCCCCACCTCTCCTCCTCCACCTCGGCAGCGCACACCGACTCGCGTATGCCGAACGTTTCACGAAGTAAGAGGTCGGTCAACCGAACGCTCAGAATGCCCCGAGAGTCCGCCTCAGAAATCATTTCCAGTCCGGTCGGCGACGGCGATCCGCTCGCCGCACTACCCCGGGCTCCGCGCGGGGAGGTCCGCACACGTCGTGCTACTTCGGGACGACGACGAAGCCGACCTGGAGATCGGAGCCTCGGAGTGGCGATGAGCCTTGGTGGCACGCGCGCAGCGCGGCCAAACACGCGATCTCGAGCAAGCAACAGCGGGAACACGATGACCGGTACCTTCGAAGCCTCGACCACGAGGCACCTCGCGCGCGCAGCGCGGCGAGGCCAACAACAGAGCACGCGGCGCGAGGGAGCCGCGCTCTTCGCGGTGGTGCCCATCGCGATGCTGATGCTGTCGCTGATGGTCGCCTTCGTCGGCACCAGCATCGACGCGAGCCGCGCCAACACGTCGGACCTGGACTCGTTCCGGGCCCGTGCGGCGGCGCAGAGCGCAGCGTCCCTGGCGATTGCGGACCTCTGGGGCGCCTACGAGCTCCAGGCCGCGAACAACATGCAGATGTGGACGTTCAGGACGCACCTGGACGGCCTCGGGATCACCGACCAGACCGGGGTCGCCAAGCCGACCGGCGTCAACTTCATGCCGACGCTCTCGCTGGCGACGGACCGGAACGGAGACCGCACGATCGACGGCGTCGAGATCGAGCGCGTCGACGTCTACCGGACCGACAACTTCGACTCGACGAGCCTCGTGGTCGAGGTCGACGCGGTCCAGCGGATCGGCGGTGCCGGCTCCAGCCGTGAGCGCCGCAGTTCGATCCAGGAGACGTTCACCGTCGCGCCCCCGGAGTGGGACGGCCTCGACTACGCGCTCCTGGCGAGCAACGTCAACTGCCTGCTCTGCCACACGACGATCGACAACGTCGAGCGCTTCTACAACGACGCCCAGGCGCTGTACGGCACCTTCGACATGGTGCGGGTCGGCTCGATCGAGTCCATGCACTTCCGCTCGGACCCGGACTCGTCCGTCGCGGGCGTGCTGCTGATCGGCGGCGACGCGATGGAGGGTGACGGCGACAACATCAGCGACTGGACGAAGTTCAACCTCTCGTCCGTGGCGATGACCGACGGCAAGCTCGACGAGGACATCTTCGGCGACATGACGTCGACCGGCCTCGAGGTCTACGACCACAACACGCCGAGCCTGACGGCGAACCTCTTCCTGGAGTTCTTCGACTACAAGGACACGATCGAGAACCTCGACCTGCCGACGAGCTTCCCGTCGCCCTTCGCGGACAACGGCGGCATCGACCCGATCACCGGGACGCCGCTGCCCACCGACGCGGGCAACCGGAAGGTCGACGACGGCGAGTTCTACGTGACGGTGAGCGGCCTCGCCGGGAACATCAGCGGCGGCGCGATCTCGGTCATCCCGAAGGGCGACCGCGTCGACTCGGCCGCCGAGAAGGCCTCGCTCATGAGCGGCAACGCGACGGGGATCGCCGGCACGACGGACGGCAACGTCTACCTGCACGGCACGGAGGCCAACCCGATCATCCTCGACGGTGACGTGGCGGTCGACGGCGACGTCGTCATCAGCGGCTACGTGAAGGGCATGGGCACGATCCGCGCCCGCGGCAACGTCTACGTCACCTCGGACCTCGTGTACAACGACGCGGGCGGCCCCAGCAGCGCGGCGCGGACCTACGGATACGCGTCCGACGGGACGGAGAACAACATCGCGATCGCCTCGGGCGGGAACATCGTGATGGGCGACATGTACCGTCCCGGCTGGGGCGAGGGCAGCGCCACCGACGGCACCAATTCGACGAGCTTCAACTTCATCATGGACGAGCTCGCGATCTTCAACCGGATGGAGTGGATCAAGACCCAGCCGACGCTCCCCGGCAAGACCGAGAAGGTCCAGACCGGCACCAAGACCGTCTGGTACGACGAGAAGGTCAAGGAGTACTACGACAAGGAAGTCACCAACTGGAAGTGGGTCAAGACCGGCAACCAGATCCAGAAGTCCAAGTACAAGTGGGTCTGGAAGGACAACGGCCTTCCCGAGCCGTACACGGAGAAGTGGAAGGAGAAGGTCTTCAGCCACTACTACTACGTGGATGAGAAGGTCAAGGTCGCCGACGGCACCAAGACGGTCACCAAGTCCAGGTGGGTCAAGACGGGCAACAAGCTCAGCAAGGAGGAGCCTGTCACCGGGTGGCAGACCCTCGAGCACTCGAACCCGTACTACGTCGCGAACTACCTGCCGCGCTACTACTCGTTCTCCGAGGGCCAGAAGGCGCCGATCTTCAACAAGGACGGCTACTTCGACCCGGCGACGGGCCACTGGCACAGCGAGGAGTACGCCGGCGACTGGGACGACAGCGAGCTGAGCTACGCCGACCCGAACAACCCGAGCGACCCGTACCTGTACGGCGGCACCAACGGCTCCGTGATCAGCACGATCACGCCGACCGACGGCTGGATCGACAACTCGATCATGCGTGAGATCATCCAGGAGCACCTCGCCGAGGAGGCGAACGGCTCGAAGACGTTCGAGGTGGATGCGACGCTCTACAGCGCGAACAGCATCCTCGGGACCGTTCCGGACCGGAACAGCCCGAACACGAACGGCACGCTGCTCGTGAACGGCGGCATCGTCGCCGCGGACGTCGGCATCCTCTCGCCCGTCAGCACCCAGGTGAACTACGACGTGCGGGGCTCCGAGGCGCTCTCGATCACGGCCGACCTCGGCCTCGTGATCAGCCGCCGCTTCAGCGCGCCCAAGGTCTGGTACTGATCGACGGCGGGATCGCCCCCGGGCGACCGAACGGGAGGGCCCTCCGCGCGGCAACGCGCGGGGGGCCCTCGCCGTTCCAGCGGACCCACGGCGCTCAGCGCGACCAGCGCAGCGGCTCGACGCCGCTGCGGACGAAGTAAGGCAGCGTCTGCCGCGCGCCGTCCTCTCGCTCCAGCTCGACCTCGGCGCTCGTGTAGTCGCGCGCAAAGCGCGGGTCGAGCAAGATCCCGCGCTCCCACGGATTGACCGCGAGCTGCATCGTGTCCGGCTGGATCACGCCGTTCCCGAGGATCAGGTAGTCGGGCCGCTGGTCGAGCACCCACGTCCCGTCGTGACGGTGGTGCCCCTTGACGCCGACGAACTCGAGGTCCGGCTCGGCGTCGAGCAGCTCGCGGTGCGTGAGGCCGAGGACGTCGACGATCTCGAGCTCCGAGCGCCACCCGAACGCGCCGATGGGCGAGAGCGCGACCGAGCTGCCCTCGGGCGCACGCTCACGGAAGGCGTCGCCGGCGGCGCGCCACCAGTCCTCGAAGAAGCGCGACTCGAAGGCCGCCTGCGGACGAGCAGCGAACCCGAGGAGCGTGACCGCGAAGGGGATCCCCGCGGCGAGCGCGGCCACTTGCGGGGTCGCGGTCGCGTGCCAGCGGTCGACGAGGAGCGCGGCCGACAGCGCGGCGAGCGCGATGTACGGGACGAGGAATCGGCCGTACACGATCCAGTCCCCGCCGACCACGAGCACCTGGACGAGCGCGACGAGCGCGAGCGTCCCGACCGCCTTGCCGACTCGCGACGTGCCGGTGACCAGCGCGCCGAGGACGAGGAGGTACGGCAGCCCGCCCTCCGAACCGGCGCGGATCAGGTACCGCGATCCGTACTCGAGCTCGGCGTCGAGCGGCAGCGACTTCACGTGGAACGCGTGCGGCAGCAGGGTCCCGAAGGTCCACCAGCGCCACGCCGTGATCGCGACGAGCACGATGCCGGGGAGCACCATCCACGCGAGGTCGGCGCCTCCCGCTCGACGCTCCTCCGTCCGCTCCGGCCGCGCGAGGACGAGCCAGCCGATCCAGACGACGGCCGCCTCGGCGCGCAGTGCGCACGCAGCCGCGAGGGCGACCGCGCCGCCCGCGAGGCACGCCCGCCGCCCGGTGACGCTCCACGCGGTCCAGCGCTCGACGCCGACAGCGATCGCCGCCGCCAGCGGCACGGTCCCGAGCCCCGCATTCGCGTGCCAGGCGACGGCGGGCGAGAGTGCGACGAGCCAGGGCGCGACCAGCGCCCACCGCGACCCGACGACGCGGAGCGCGCACGCGCCGACCGCCCACGTCGATACGGCCGACGCGAGGACCCCGAGCAGCGGCGTCCAGACCTCGGGCGCCACGCCCAGCCTCACCCCGATCGATGTCATCAGGAGCCAGAGCGGCGAGGTCGCGCCCTCGACCTCGGGTCCGCCGGCGTTGAACGCCCATCCGCCGCCCTCGAGCCAGTTCCGGGCGTAGCGGTAGACGATGTAGTCGTCGTCGACCGGCCCGGTCCCCCACAGCGTCGCGGCGTGCGCGACCGCCACGGCGACCGCGAGCCACAGCAACTGCGTCGTCCGGCTCCGCTTCGCGTCGCGGGCGCCCTCCTGGTCGATCTCTCCGCCCATCAGCTCGGCGCAGCGATCCTACGAAGCCGCGCGATCGCACGCTCACGATCCATGGGATCCGCGCGTATCGTGGTGAGAGCGTCTCCGCTTGAAGGTCCTCCTCGCTTCCGCGCCCCACGCCGACACGTTCGGCTACTCGATGCCGCCGCCCGGGCTCCTCCGTCTCGGCGGCGCGCTGCGTCGGGCCGGGCACGACGTCGCGCTGGAGGACCTCGCCCACCGCCTCGCGAGCGGCGCGATCGAGGGCGGCGACGCGCTCGCGGAGAGCGCGGCAGAGCTTCTGTACGCGCGCGGCCGACCCGACCTGCTCGGCCTGTCCGTCATGGGCGCGACCCTCCCGGTCGCGCTCCTGATCGCCCGCGAGGTCCGCGGGCGCTGGCCCGGCGTCCCGATCCTCCTCGGCGGCCCGGGCATGAACGGCACCGACGTCCAGGTGCTCGAGCGGTTCGACGAGGTCGACGCCGTCGTGCGCGGCGAGGCCGAGGTCACGCTGCCCGAGCTGTGCGCCGAGCTGGAGCGCGCGAGCGGCGTGCTTCAGGACGCCGTCGCGCGCGTCGACGGCGTGACGTTCCGCGGAGCGCACGGGGTGGAACGGACGCAGGATCGCGGGCCGATCCGCGACCTCGACACGCTGCCCGACTACGCCTGGGACCTGCTCCCGACGATCCGCTCGTACAAGGAGGTCACGGGCGAGGAGGACGGTCTCGTCCCCGTCGATTCGGGCCGCGGCTGCGTCTACGACTGCTCGTTCTGCTCGATCGGGAGGACGTGGGGTCGACGCTCGCGCCCGCTCCCGGCCGGCCGCCTCGCCGACGAGGTCGCGGCCCTGCGCGGCATCCCCGGCGCCCGTCGCGCGTACCTGTGCCACGACCTGTTCGGCGCCCACCGCACGCACGCGATCGAGTTCTGCGACGCCCTCGGCGTCCGCGGGATCGACGTCCCGTGGGAGGTCCGCGCGCGCGCCGACCACCTCGACGCCGAGCTGCTACACCGGATGGGAGCGGCGGGATGCGACCGCGTGTTGCTCGGCATCGAGTCCGGCTCGGCGCGCGTGCGCCGACGGAATCAGAAGGGGATGCGCGACGACTTCGACGCCCTGCAGGCGGTCGACGACTGCGCGGCGGCAGGGATCACTCCGATCCTGTCGCTCATCCTCGGTCTGCCTGGCGAGGAGGAGGAGGATCTCGACCTCACGCTGGAGTTCTGCGCGCGCGCCGCGCTGCGCGCCGGCGTGCAGCTCTCGCTGCACCTCGTGAACCCCCAGCCGGGGTGCGCGCTCGGGGACGAACTCGGCAGCACGTCGCAGCCGGTCGACGGGATCCCGCCGGACATGGCGCTGGGCGCCGGCGAGTCGGCGGGCGAACGCGCGCTGATCGCGGCGCACCCCGACCTGTTCTCCACCTGGGCGCTGCTCCCGATGGAGCCCGCGCGGCTCGACGAGCTCGTGTGGCTGAGCAACGAGCTGCCCGAGACGATGATGCGGTTCCCGCGGACGTTCGCCGCGCTCCTGGCGCTCGATCGAGCCGCCGGCCGGGCCTGTGAGAGGGACGACGATAGACCCGGCACGGCGCTCGCCCAGGCGCGCGCGCTGCGCGCAGACGGCCGCTCGTTCGAGACCTTCGCGGCCGAGCGCGCGGCGACGCACGGACGGGTGGCGCGCGTGCTGGTCGACGACCTTCTCACCTGGGAGACCGCGCTCGTCCGCGTCGGCGCGCGCGGTCCGCGCCGTCCGCGCGCAGGCCGCTGGCGCGTCGGCGGTGACCTCGTCGACGCGCGCGTCGACCTCGGCCGGATCGGCGCGCTCCTCGACGAGGCGCTCGCCTCCCCGGGCTGCGTCGACCTCCATGGAGTCGTCGCCGAGGCGCCGGACACGTTCGCGGTCGTCGCCCCTGCCCCGGCCCCGGGTCGGCTCGCCGGTGTTCGCACGCTCCGGCTCGCGAGCGGCGCCGCGCGCCTCGCCCGCGCCGTCGAAACGGAGCGCGACGCCCTCGAGCGGGCCCACGCGCGCGGCTCTCTCGATCACCTCGTCGACCTCGGCGTGCTCGTCCCGCCCACGTCGGTCTCCGACGCGGTCGCCGCCCCCCCTTCCCCCGCAGAGCTTCGATGATCCAGCTCACGACCAAGGACTTCCCCGTCACGCTCGCGTTCCCGCCCCAGGGGCACTGGACGCAGCCCCACCTCGCGCTTCCGTGCCTCAAGGCGTGGCTGCACGCGAACGGTTACGAGGACGTCGTCCAGATGGACCTGTCGGTCGAAGCGTTCGACCACTTCTTGACGGCGAAGTCGCTGCGTCGTGCCGGCGACCTCGTGCGTGAGCGGCTCCCGGTGGAGCGCTTCGACGCCGACGAGCTGCCGCTCGGCGAGATGCGCGCCTGGCGGGCCGCGGTCGAGAGCGCCGCGTCGGCCGACGCGTTGATCGAGCGCGTCGAGGCGGCCAAGGACGTCCTGCGGGGGACGGACGGCGCGTCGGACGCCGAGCGCGGGTTCTGGGACCCCGATCGGTACGTGCCCGCGGTCCGCACGCTCTACCACGGCCTGCGGCTCGTTTCGGCAGCCCACCACCCGACCGAGCTGACGCCCCACAACTTCACGATGGGGTACTCGAACGACTCGTCGGACGACGTCGAGGCGGCGACGCGGGACGAAGAGCAGAACCCCTTCCTCGCGTTCTTCCGCGACGAGGTGCTCCCGCGCCTCGCCGCACGTCCGCCGCGCGTGCTCGGGCTCTCCGTCCTGTACGGGAGCCAGCTCGTGCCGGCGCTGACGCTCGGGCGGCTCGTCAAGGCGGCGTTCCCCGACTGCCACGTGACGATGGGCGGCGGGTTCCTGGCATACATCGGCGAGAAGGTGATGGCCGCGCCGAAGCTCGCCGACTGCCTCGACTCGATCATCTTCCACGAGGGCGAGGGGCCGCTGCTCGCGCTGTGCGAGGCGCTCCGCGCGGGCGACGAGCTCCACGACGTGGGCAGCCTCACGTGGTGGGACCGCTCCGGCGACGGCGGTCCGCGCGCCGTCCGCAACCTGCCCGCGCACCCGATCAAGCTCGACGACGCGCCGGCGCCGGACTTCGACGGGCTTCCGTTCGACAAGTACTTCTCGCCGCGCGTCGTGATCCCCTACGACGTGAACCGAGGCTGCTACTACGGCGAGTGCACGTTCTGCACCCTGCCGACGGTCATCGGCCCCGGCTACCGGACGCGCTCGGCAGAGACGATCGCGCGCCACGCGGTCGAGCTCCGCGACCGCTACGACTCGACGCACTTCAACTTCATCACCGACTGCATGCCGCCGGGGATGATCCGCGACCTGCCCGATCGGCTCGTCGAGGCGGACGCCGGGATCACGTGGTGGGCGGACGCGCGGATCGAGCCGAAGGCCTATTCGGCCGAGGGGGCGAAGCGCCTGTACGAATCGGGCTGCCGCAAGCTCCTGTTCGGCTTCGAGTCCGCGACCAAGCGCATCCTCAAGATGATGATGAAGGGCCAGAGCCTGAAGTCGGTCGTCGAGGTGGCGCAGAACTGCGCGGACGCCGATATCAGCGTGACCTTCTACGCGATGGTCGGCTTCCCCACCGAGACGCGGGAGGAGGCCCGCGCGACGCTCCGCTTCATCGAGGAGCACTCCGACATCGTCCGCGAGGTCTCGCTGCAGACCTTCCACATGGACGAGATCGCGAAGACCTACAAGGAGCCGGAGCAGTTCGGGATCCGCGTCCTCGACGCGCCCGGCGACCTCTCGCTCTACCACGACTACGTCGCCGAGTCGGGGATGACACAGGAGGAGGCAGCCGAGATGTTCGAGGAGATGATGGCGTCGTTCCGCGACAACCTCGCGCTCTTCTCCGGCGACAACATCTTCTACTTCATGCAGAAGAGCCACTACTTCCTGCACCTGGCGAGCGGCGCGACGCCCGACTCGTTCACCGAGCTCTGCGCCGCCCGTACGACCGAGCGCGCGACCCGCGGCGCGGACGACGATCTCTCGGTCAGCCCTCGGCTGTCGAGCGTCGAGATCCCGTTCAGCCACGCAGAGGCCGTCCGCACGCTCGCGGACCCGCTGGCGCGCGCAGCGCGGCCCGACTTCCTCACCGGCCGCTTCGTGCGGGACGCCGAGCGCGTCGCCGAGGAGTCCCTGCCGCCGCTCCAGCCGTCGAAGCGCGTGCTGGTCTACGACCCGGAGAACGGTGAGTTCGCCGAGATCTCACCGGACGGCGCGCGGGTCCTCGAGGCGCTGCGGCGCTCGGGTGACCTCGGAACGCTGACGCGCCGGCAGACCGAGCGCGGCGCGTCGGCGGACGCCGTCGAGCGGCTGCGCGAGTTCGCGACCCGGCTGCACCGCCTGGGCGCGCTCCGCGGCGCACGCCACACTACGATCCCCCGCCCGGCGGCCGCCGCCGGAACGACCGAAGCCCCGATCCCCAACGAGCATGTCCACCCAGCGTGACGAGCAAGGCAACCGCGACGACGCGGAAGAGACCCAGGTGACCGGCGCAGAGGCGAGCGCTCAGGACGATGAGCTCGATCTCGATGATCTCGATCTGTCGGTCGAGACTGTCGAGGAGCGGATCAGCCCGTCGGAGACGAATGTGTTCGACAAGTAGCCGCGTACGCGGCTACTTGTCGAAGCTGCATCCTCGTCAGAGGATGCGCCAGAGACGAAGAATGCCGCCCGCAGCCGGTCCGTGCCGCCAGCGACGAGCCACTAGCCGCTAACCAGCGATCCCGTCCCCGCCCTTCGGATCCACGAGCGGGATGGACTGCTGCGGCGCGCGCACGCCGTTCCCCTGAACGGCTGCCGCCGCGGCACCAGCCGGCACCGGCGCGGCCGGCTGCGGCTCGTCACCACCAGCGCGGCGCACCGCCCCCACTCCCTGCGCGTCGCCGTCGCGCGGCGGCTCGTAGGGCACCCGCAGCTTGAACGTGCATCCGCAGTCCGTGCCCTGGCTGACCGCGCCGATCGCGATCCCCAGCTCTCGGCACGCGTTCGCCGTCGTGTGCAGGCCCTCGCCGGACGAGCCGGCCTTGGTCGTGAACGCCGACGTGAAGATCAGGTCGAGGTTCTCGGGCGCGATCCCGATCCCCGTATCCGTGATCTCGATGACGAAGCGCTCGCCGTCCATCGGATAGGTCGAGATCTCCAGGCGCCGCTCGCTCTCGTCGACGACGAGGAGCGCTTCGATCGCGTTCGAGATCAGGTTGATGAGGATGCTCGTGAGGCGGTGCCGGTCGACGCGCGCGCTCGTGAGGTCGGCGAAGGCGCGGTCGACGATCACGGACTCGGAGCCCTCGATGGTCATCGACGCGACCTGCAGGGCCATCTCGACCACCTCGGTCACGTCCGTCGTCTCGACGACCGAGGCGCCGATCGCGTACTTCTCCTGGCTCCGGATCAGGTCGACGACATGCGCGACGCCGCGATCGACCGTCTCCAGCTCGATGAGGCAGCGCGCGCGGACCTCGGCGAACGCCTCGGTCATCGCTGCGAGGAACGGGATCAGGAAGCGCCCGTTCTCGTCCTCCTTGACGTAGGCGTCGAGGTCGTCGACGTGCTCGCGGAGCTCGGTGACCAGCGCCTTGAGGTCGTCCACCTCGATCGTCTTCAGCTCCCGCAGGAGGAGCTTGGCCGAGATGTTGACGCTGTTGAGGATGTTGCCGGCGCTGTGCACGACGCCCATAGACACGTCCGACATGCCCGCGATCCGCGCGTTGCGGACGAAGCGGCTGCGGTCGAGCTCGATCTTCTTGAGCATCGCGTCGAGCGTGATCGTGAGGTCGCCGATCGGTCCGCTCGTCGTCGGGCGAAGCGAGAGCTGGCCGTGCTCCGAGCGCGCGAGCCGCGACGCCTGGCTGCTGAGCTGCTCCATCGGCTGGCCGACGCGGACGTGGACGAAGCGCAGCGCGAGCGCGATCGCAGCCGCGGCGACGAGCGCCTCCCAGAGGAGGTTGTCGAGCACGCTCTGAGGGACGAGCGTGCCGACGTCCGCGTCGGCGTTCGCGCAGAGCAGGAACGTCCGACGTCCGGCTCCGTCCTCGATAGTGTGGATCTCGCGGGCGCCGGTGGAGGTCATCTCCGCGACGTGCCCCTCGCCGCGCCACAGGTCGCGGGCGGACGCGGCGATGTCCTCGGGGACGTCCTCACCGCCGGCGGAGTAGATCGTGACGTCGAGCCCCTGCGTCGAGACGAGCGAGGGGCGAGCCGCGAGCGGTGCGACGAGGATGAGCCGCGCGCCGACGGAGACGGCGTCACGGCCCTCGCCCTCGCGCGTCGGATCGAGCTGGACCGACGCCGCGACCAGCGCGCTCTGGCCACCAGCGAGCACGCCGGTCCGGTCACCGCCGAAAGACGGATCGCCGGCGAACGCCTTCGCGCGGAGCTCGTTGCCCAGGAACGCGCGGTCGGAGGCCAGCGCGCCGTCGGCCTGGAGGATCTCCCCCGCCGGCCCGACCACCACCAGCGTCTCCTCGGGCGAGTGGACGACTCCCTTGACGAGTTCGCTCCACGCCTCGGCCGTCGAGCGATGGACGAAGGAGCGCCGCGCCGCGATGACGTCCGGGGTCTTGAGGCGTCCGTGCGCCTGCTCGAGCCGTCGGTCGAGCTCCCACAGGACGTCCTGCGCCGCCGTCTCCGCAGCAGTCGTCGCCGAGGCGACGAGCTCGTGCCGCACGATCGCGGAGCGGATCGCGCCGGTCACGGTCATGAGCGCCGCGGTACCAACCGCGATCTGCACGCCCAGTCTCGTCCGAAAGTACATGGGGCGATGGTCCGAGCGGAGGCTCAGCTCTCCTCGTCGTCTTCGCCGGCCGTCTCGGGATCGAACTGCAGGCCCCAGCCGCTCCGACCACCCGGCAGCGACTGGCAGCGCACGAGGCGCGCGCGCCGCGGCGGCACGCCGGACTCGGCGGCGAACTCGACCTCCATGTGGATCGCCCCGTCGAGGACGACGAACAGCCCACCGTCCGAGAGGTTCTCGACGTGCGCTTCGGTCGAGGTCGGAAGAGTGCGGATCAGGACCGTGTCCTCGGCCGGACGGCGCGTCTGACTCCGTCGCTCGTCCTGGGCGAGGCCTTCGTTGGATTCGTCGTTCGTCATCGCAGGCAGGTCGGGGCGAGCCGGGACGGACCGCGTCTTCCGCGCGCGCGCGGCAGACCACCGGTCTCATCTTCGGCCTCGCCCCCCCCGCGCCTTGAGCCCCCCCGCCAGGAGCACGGAGGGTGGGTGCCCGCCTGTGCCACGCCGGGTGCGCCACATCGCGCAGCCCCACACGGGTGAGCCGCGGACTTCGGCCCACTGGAGACGAATCCTCGCCGGGAAGGCGGGCTAGAGTGCCCGAATGGACACCGCGCGGCCCAGCTCCCAGCCTTCGCCCCAGGCGGCCTCCGAGATGGCCCCCGAGGCGGCGCAGACGCCCCCGGCAGCGGCCGCCAATGGCCGTGGAGCCACCATCGGGCGCGCGGTCGAGAGGCTCGCTCCGCTCCTCGAGGGCGTCGAGTCGGCGCTGGAAGGCCAGCGTGAGACGATCGAGCTCGCCGTCGGCTGCCTCGTCGCGGGCGGGCACCTCCTGCTGGAGGACCTTCCGGGGACGGGGAAGACGACCCTCGCGCGGGCGCTGGCGCTGGCGAGCGGTCTGGAATTCCGACGCGTGCAGATGACGGCGGACCTCCTCCCCGCCGACGTGACCGGAGCGCGCTACCCGGTACTCGGGCCGCCGGCCGCCACGCAGGGCGACCCGGCTGGCGCCCCGCCGGAGCTCCGGTTCCTCCCGGGCCCGCTGTTCAGCCAGGTCGTGCTCGCAGACGAGCTGAACCGGACTCCCCCGCGCACGCAGTCCGCCCTCCTCGAGGCAATGGCCGAGCGGCACGTCACGGTCGAGGGCGAGCGCCACGACCTGCCCGCGCCGTTCTTCGTCGTCGCGACGCAGAACCCGATCGAGTTCGCCGGAACGTTCCCGCTCCCCGAGTCCCAGCTCGACCGATTCATGATGCGCCTCGCGCCCGGCTACCCGGACCGGGATGCGGAGCGGAGGATGCTGCGGGAGCGTCGTGAGCGCGTTCCGATCGAGGAGCTCTCGGCGCGGATCGACGCGAACGACCTCGTCGACGCGCAGCGCGCCGTCGACGACGTGATCGTCGCGGCGCCCGTCGAGGACTACCTCCTCGACATCGTCGACGCGACGCGGACCTCCTCCGAGTTCGCGCTCGGCGCGAGCCCGAGGGCGGCGCTCGACCTCGACCGCGCTGCGAGGGCGCTCGCCCTCCTCGACGGCCGCGAGTTCGTCGTTGCCGAGGACGTCAAGCGCCTCGCCGTTCCGGTTCTCGCGCACCGGCTCGTCCTCCGCGACGCGACGCACGACGGGACCGATCAGCGGCACGAGCTCGCGATCCTCGTCGACGACCTCGACGCGCCGCGGCTCGGACCCGACGGGGCGCTCCTCGGGCCGGCGCAGCGGCGATGAGGGTCCGGACGCGTCCGACCGCGCACGCGGGCGTCGTCCTCGCGGTCGTCCTCGGTGCGCTCCCGGCGGCGACCGTCGGGCTGGACGTGGCGTGGGTCGTCGTCGCGTCGGGCGTCGGCGCGCTCGCGCTCGCCCCGTTCGTCGCGCGGCGCCAGGTCCTCGCGCTGACGAGCTTCGACGCTCCGCCGCGGATCGTGGCGCACGTCGGGCGCTCCACGCCGATCGCGATCGGGCTCGGCGTGCGGCGCACGGCGCGCCACATCCTCGTCGACGTGACGCGGGACGACGCCCCACCGTCGGAGCGCGAGCGCGCGCCGCGTCTCGCGATCGCGGCGATCCGCGGCGCTCCCGGGGAGACGCTGTCCGCGAGCACGTCGATCCGCCCGGGGCGACGGGGACGCTCGTCCCTCGTCGCTGCGACCATCGAATCCAGCTTCCCGTTCGGGCTGTTCCGTTCCGAGCGACGCCTCGTCGCGCCGACCGAGCTCATCGCCGTCCCGCGCGTGCTGCGGCGCGCCGACGGGGCGCTCCAGAGCTGGCTCACGCGCCTCGCTTCGGGCGACGACTCCCCCGAGGCCCGCCCTGTGCCGCGGAGCTCCGGTCTTCCCGTCGCGTTCCGACCGTTCCGGGTCGACGACACCGCGCGCGACATCGCGTGGCGCGCCAGCGCGCGCCAGATGCGCTGGATCGCGATCGACCGGACGCCGCTCGGCCGTGAGCGCGTGACGGTCGTGCTCGTCACCTCGGTCCGCAGCGCGCGGGCGACGAGCGCGCGTCGCTCGACCGCCGCGTTCGAAGCCGCGGTGACCCTCTGCGCGACGGCGATCGATCAGCTCGCGCGCGCCGGACACGTCGTGACCCTGCGGCTGTCGCACGCGGACGCCGACGGATCGATCGAGGAGATCACGCGCGAACCCGCCGAGGTCGCATCGACGAGCGCGCGCACGGTCCCCCACCTGATGGCCCTCGCGGACGTCGAGCAGCGGGCGCCCGCCCCCGAAGATCCTGGACGCGAGCCGACTTCGACCGGTCAGCGGAGCGCCAGGCCCGGTGCGGCGCGCGGAGAGCACCTCGTCGTGCTCGCGTGCGCGCGTCCGTTCACCGAGGACGGGACCCGCGGCCCGGCCGGCAGCACCGTGCTCCTCGTCGACTCGAACGGGCGCGGGACGCTCGTCGGCGGAGGGCGCGCAGGCATGCGACCGGCCGCACGGCACGGGAGGGTCGGACGATGACGTGGTCGCCGCTCCCGAGCAGGGGCCGCCTCGTGCGGGCCGCGACGGTCACGGCCGCCGCGCTCGGCCCGCTCGTCGCCGTCACGCTGCTCGCCGGCACGGGCGGCACCGCCGGCCCGGCCGCGGTGCTGCAGCTCGCGGGCGCGGCCGTCGCGCTCGCCGTCGGGCTCCGCGGCGTGATGGCGCTCCAGCGGAACGCGCTGGAGACCCGAGCGCGAGGACGGAGCCTGACCGTCGGCGCCAGGCCTCCGGGCGCGGGGTCGGCGCTCGCCGTCGCGATCGCGACGACGCTCGTGGTCCTCGTGGTGTCCGGTGTCATCGAGCTCGTCGCGCTGGGAACGGCGCGCGCGCCCGTCGACGAGGAGACGTCGGAAGGCAGCCGCGCGCTCCAGGAGGCGCGCGCGCGCCGGGATGCGAGCGAGGTAGATCCCGCCGCGGGCGGCGGCGGCGTGTCGTCCGGCGTCGTCGGGCCGGGCGGGACGAGCAGCCGCGGCGGCGCCACGGGCGACGGCGTCGTCGGGGACCTCCTCTCGGGCGCCGAGGTGCTCCGCGTTCGCCCGCTCGATACGGGCGCCCGGTCGCTCGTGGGCCTGGCCCCGCTCCACCTGCGCGGTTTCGTGATGGACGCCTACGACCGGCGCGGGCGGATCGTCGAACGCTCCGGCCGCAAGGGTCGCGTCGACGCGGGGAACGACGGCTGGATCGACCTCGCCGCGACGGGTGCGCTCGTCGGTGATCCGCCGCGCGGGCTCGACCTGTCCCTGGCCGTCGAGCTGACGCTCGACCCGAACGGACTCGTGTTCGCGCCGAACCGCCTGACGCACGTGCGCGCGGCGGGCGCGAACGTCGACGAGGGCGTCGCGTCGCTCACGCTCGCGCGCGTCGACCATCGCGCCTACGAGGTGCGGGCGACGCTCCCTCGCGTCACCCTGGAGCGACTGCAGGCGCTGGAGGCGCGCGGTTCGATCGAGGGTCACGTCGCGCTCCCCAGGGCGGGGCAGAGATCGAAGCGCGGGCTCGCGCTCACTTCGCTGCGGAGCCTCGCGCGCACCCTCACGCGCGGCGCGGGTTCCGACGCGGACCGCGTGCTCGCGATCGTCGGATACCTGCGGAGCGAGTTCAGCTACGAGCTGTACGACGTGGGCGTCCTCAGCCCCGAGGACGCGATGGAGTTCGTCGACCGCGGCGCGGGCTCGTGCACGCACTTCGCGTCGTTCGCGACCCTGCTGCTGCGGCTCGAGGGGATCCCGGCGCGCGTGGCCGCGGGCTACGTCGCGCGCGAGGTCGCGACCGACGGCGCGGAGCCGCACTGGCTCGTCCGCAAGAGGGACGGACACGCGTGGATCGAGGTGCACTTCGAGGAGCTCGGCTGGCTGCCGTTCGACCCGACGCCGGGAGACCCGGAAGTCGGCGGCGCGCCCAGCTCGTGGTCACCGCTCGAGGATGAAGATCGGCTCGACGCCGCCGCCGTCGCGGGCCGCGCCCCGATCACCTCGTCCCTCGGTCGCATGCTCGTGGCGCTCGGCGACTCGGTGGCGAGGCTCGCGACGCGTCCGGGCGGAGCGTTCTGGCTCATCGCATTCGCGACGCTCACCGTCGCGGCGCTCATGGTGGTCGCGCGCGGGCTCCGCGGCCTGAGCGGAGACCGCGCAACGGGCACCTCGGACGCAGAGGTGCGCGCACCGTCCGAAGCTCGTCCGGCGCGCCCGGTGGACGGCGCGGCGTTCCTCCTGAACACCCTCCGCCGTCGCGGGTGGAGGCAGGCGAGGACCGCGACGCCGACCGGATTCGCGCGGGACCTGGAGCGGGCACACCCGGAGGCGCGCGGCGTCGGACGGGCCTTCCAGACGATCCTCCGGAGCGCCTCGACGGGCGCGGAGACGCCCCCGGCAGAGGAAGAGGCGCTCCGCGCAGTAGGAGAGCGCATCGCCGCGGGCCCCCCGGACGAGGACGAGTCGCGGGGATAGGATGGAACCCTCGGGGCGCCTCCGACGTCCCTGCCGCGCGCGCCGTGACCCGCCGGCGCGCGAGCCAGCCCCCTCGCTTCCGTACCGACATGCATCGCCGCCTCCTTCCGCGGTGACGTCGCTCGTCGGGCGGGATCCCCTCCCAGGCAGATTCATGCCCGTCCCCGTCCGACCTCGCGCCTCCGCTCTCCGCTGCGCGCACCTCCTCGTCGCAACCATCGCCGCGACGTCGACCGCCCTGGCGACGCCGTTCCTTCCCCAGTGCGGGGAGGATGGCCTGGAGGACAACGACACGTGCGCAACCGCACTCCCGGTGGACGCGCCGTTCGTCGAGCAGACGCTCGTCGTCTACAAGACCGATCCGGACTACTTCGCGATCGACGTCCCGCCCGGCGAGGAGATCATCGTCGACGCCACGTTCTCGCACGCGGTCGCGGACGTCGATCTTTACCTCTACGACCGAAACGGCTCGTGTGGAGGGATCTTCACGTACCTGGAGCGCTCGATCTCCAGCGACGATGACGAGCGCATCACGTGGGAGAACCTGGGCTCGTCGACGGTCGAGGTCGCCCTCAAGGTCGAGGTCTTCCCGGGCTCGATCCCGGTCTGCAACACGTACGAGCTCGCGATCGACGTGGTGCCCCCCTTCGATCCGTGCGACGCGGCGCTGCTCGACGACGGGCTGGAGGACAACGACACCTGCGCGACAGCGATCCCGATCCCGCTCGGCCTCTCGCGCGACCTCTGGGCGTCGCGCGACGACGAGGACTTCTACTCGATGACGATGTTCGCCGGCGAGACGCTGGAGGTCGAGATCTTCTTCGACGACGGCGAGACCGACATCGACCTGTTCCTCTACGACGCCGCCGGCCCTTGCGGCGGCGGCTTCGGCTCGGGCGAGCTCGTCGCCGGGTTCACGCAGACCGACGACGAACGGATCGTGTGGACGAACGCCGGCGGCGTTCCGCGCGACGTCGTGCTGCACGTGGACGTGTGGGACTTCGACGAGTGCAACGACTACGACATGCAGGTCTCGATCACCGGCGGCGGGATCGGGACGAACTACTGTATGGCGGTCCCGAACTCGTCGGGCCTCGTCGCGCTGATACAGGCCCGCGGCACGACCAGCGTCGCGATGAACGACATCACGCTGCGCGCCGTCCAGCTGCCGCGCGACTCGTTCGGCTTCTTCCTCAACAGCATGCAGCAGGGCTTCACGCCCGGCGCGGGCGGGAGCGCGGGCAACCTCTGCCTCGGCGGCGCGATCGGCCGCTTCGACGCCCAGATCGTGAACTCGGGGCCGACCGGGAAGTTCGAGATCCCGATCGACCTGACCCAGCTCCCCCGCCCCACCGGAGCGGTCGCGGCCGCCGCGGGCGAGACCTGGCGCTTCCAGGGCTGGTTCCGCGACTCCGTGGGCGGGACGGCGACGTCGAACCTGACGAACGGGATCCGGATCGTCCTGACGCCATAGGGCAGGCCGTCTACCCCAGCGCGCCCCGCACCCGCTCGACGAGGTCGGCGCGCGGGACCTCCACGCTCTCCTTGGCGCGCAGGTCCTTGATCTGGCACGTGCCAGCGTCGAGCTCGGAGCTCCCGGCGATCACCGCAACGGGGAAGCCGCGGCGATCGGCGTACTTGAGCTGGGCGCCGAGCTTCCTCGGCTCGGGGTACAGCTCGACGCCCAAGCCGCCCGCGCGGAGCTCGGCTGCGAGCGCGAGGTAGTCGCCGAGGCGGTCCTTCTCGAGCATCGGCAGGAAGACCGGGCAGGGCACCGCGGTCTCCTCGATCATCCCGAGCTCCTCCATCGCCGCCAGCAGGCGGTCGACGCCGAGCGAGGCGCCGATCCCTGGCAGGTGCTGCTTCGTGTACAGGCTCGCGAGGTCGTCGTACCGACCGCCCGAGCAGCAGCTCCCGATCCCCGGCAGGTCGTCGAGGAAGGTCTCGAAGATCGCGCCCGTGTAGTAGTCGAGCCCGCGGGCGATCGACGGGTCGAGCTTCAGCCGTTCGGGCGCGGCGCCCGCGGCGAGCGCCGCTTCGAGCAGCTCGCCCAGCGCGGTGCGGCCTGCTTCCCCGATCTCCGAGCCCGCCACGAGCGGCGCTGCGGCGTCGAGGATCGACGCGGGCTCGCCCTCCAGGCGCGCGAACGCGAGTACGCGCTCGACCTGGCTCGCGTCGAGCCCGACGCCCTCGGCGAGCTCGGACGCGACGGCCTCGTGGCCCGCCTTGTCGAGCTTGTCGAGCACGCGGAGCACCGCCGACTGGCGGTCGACCAGATCGAGGGTCTCCAGCACGCCGGTGAGCAGCCGGCGGTCGTTGACGCGGATCGTGAATCGCTCGAACCCGATGGCGCGGAACAGCTCATGGATCACGAGCGCGGTCTCGACGTCGCTCGCGGCCCCCGTCGTCCCGATCGTGTCGAAGTCGCACTGCACGAACTCGCGGTACCGGCCGCGCTGCGTGTTCTCGCCGCGCCAGACGGGACCGACGTGGTACCGCTTGAACGGCGTCCCCAGCGCGCCGATGTGCTGGGCGGCGAAGCGCGCGAACGGCACGGTCAGGTCGAACCTCATCCCGACGTCCCGCCCGCCGTGGTCGGTGAAGCGGTACATCTGCTTGTCCGTCTCGTCGCCGCCCTTTCCGAGGAGCACCTCGGTGTACTCCAGGGCGGGCGTGTCGATCGGGCTGAAGCCGAACGAGCGATAGACGGCCTTGGCCGCGTCGATCACGCGCTCGCGGGGGATCGCCGCGCTCGGGAGGAAGTCGCGGAAGCCCTTGAGCGTCCGCGCCTGGATCCGTTGGGTCTCGTTCGCCATGTCGGTCCGCGATGTGCGGCCGGGGAGGTTAGCAGCGGCGGAGCGGCGAAGCGGCGCGTTCGGCTCATTCGCGGCCTTCGCCGGCCCGGTACGCCACCCGCCCGTCCTTGACGACGGCCCGGACCGGGGAACGGCCCAGCTCGTACGTCAGGTGGCGGTGGTTCGGCAGGTCCGTGACCACCAGGTCCGCGCGCTTGCCGACCTCGATCGTCCCCCGGTCACCGCCGAGCCCCAGCGTGCACGCCGCGTTCAACGTCGCCGCCGTCAGGGCCTCCCCGGCCGAGAAGCCGTAGCGCAGCGCGCCCCAGCTCATCACCTCGAAGAGGCTCATGCAGTAGCACGACCCCGGGTTGAAGTCTGTGGCGAGCGCCACCGCGCAGCCCGCGTCGACCATCCGCCGCGCGGGCGCCTCCTGGGTCTCTCGCAGGAAGAGAGGCACGAGCGGGCAGAGCACCGGCTGGACGCCGCTCTCCGCGAGCGCGTCGATCCCGCGGTCGGAGACGTGCTCCAGGTGGTCGGCGCTCGCCGCGCCCAGCTCGGCCGCGAGCTCCGCCCCACCGAGCGAGGTGAGCTGGTCGACGTGCATGCGCACGCCGAGACCGTTCGCGCGCGCCGCCTCCATCAGCGCACGGGATTCGTCGAGCCCGAAGACGTGGCTCTCGGTGAAGACGTCCGCGAACGCGGCACGGCCGGCAGCCGCCGGCCAGAGCTCCTCGCAGACGACCTTCACCCAATCCGCCGCGCGCCCCACGAACTCGGGTGGTACGTCGTGCGCGCCGAGGCAGGTCGCGACGAGATCCACCGGGTGCGCGGCGTTCGCGGCCTCCAGCACGTCGAGGCACTTGAGCTCGTCCTGGACGGTCAGCCCGTAGCCTGTCTTCGCTTCGATCGTCGTCGTGCCGAGCGCGAGGAAGCGGTCCAGGCGTGGCGCGAGCGCCGCACCGAGGTCGTCGACCGAGCTGGAGCGGACGCCGGCGAGGCTGGATCGAATCCCCCCGCCCGCCTCGGCGATCTCGACGTACGTTCGTCCGGCGAGCCGCTGCTCGAACTCGCCCTCCCGCGTGCCGAGGAAGACGGGATGCGTGTGAGCGTCGACCAGGCCCGGGACGACCAGCCCGCCGTCCGCGGACAGGGTCGTACGCGGCGTGATGCGCGCGAGCACCTCGGCCTCGGCCCCGACCGCGACGACGCGGCCGCCGTCGCACGCCACCGCGACGTTCTCGAGCACGTCGATGTCCGCGAGCGCGGAGCCTGCGCGCGCGAGCCGACCGCGGGGCGTCGCGAGCTCGCCGATGTCGACGACGACGAGGTCGACGTCGTGGCGCGGTTGCTCCTCCGGACCGGATGCCATGGCGCGAGCCTACGCCGTTCACGGCGCGGCCCGGGCTGTCTTCGAGCGGATCGAGGTCAGGCGGTCCGTCGGAGCGGCAGGCGCACGGCCGTCGAGAGAAGCATCGCCGGCGCGGTCCCGAGCGAGCGCTCGAAGGCCTCGCCGATCGCGGCGCGGAGGCGCTTGCGCGCGCGGAACACGATCATCTTCGTGTTCGAGCGACCGACCTTCAGTCGCGCGCCGACCTCGGCGTACGAGAGCCCCTCGACCTCGACGAGCCGCAGGGCCTCTCGATCCCGCTCGCCGAGGGTCTCGAACGCGGCGGCGTACTGCACGAGCAGGAGCGCGTAGGCCGAGTCGACCCGCTGCTCGTCCTCGGCGTGGCGCGCGGCGCGGAGCGGGCCAGCGGCGGAGTCGGCGACCTCGGGCACGCCGTCGGTGAGCTCGCTGAAGAGCACGCCGGCGGACTGCGGCCTGCGGCGGGCGCGGCGGAGGGCGTTGGAGGCAATGGTCCGGGCCCAGGCGCGGAAGCCGCCGGAGCGCGCGGGCTGGAACGTCGACGCGTAGCGGTGCACGTTGACGAACGTGTCCTGCAGCGTGTCGAGCGGATCGGAGGCGAGCCGCCGCTGGGCGTGGAGCTGCTCGATCCACGCGAGGAGCCCGGGCGCGGCCGCGCGGTAGAGCCGGTCGAAGGCGGAGTCGGTGCGCTCGTCCCGGAATGCGAGCATGAGCGCGGTCTCCTCGTCCCGGGAAGGGGCGGGGAGCGAACGGACGGGCGAGGGAACGGCGAGAACGGGGGGAGGAGCCACGAATGCCCGTCGGGCGAGGCTCGTGCCATCGCTCTCACGGGGCCCACACATAACGCCGCTAACCCATGCAACGAAAAGACTTAGAGCAGACCATGGAGCGTAGGAGGGGAGCCCACGGAGGCCCGGCCGTTCCGGGGTCGTAACAGGCTGCACCCGCATTCGCTCCAGGTCCGAAGGAGGGTCAGCACCCGATTTCGGGCCGCACCGGTGGGCCGAGGCCGGTTCTCCCGTTCCCAACCCGGCCGGTCCCCGGCTTCGAACCCGCCGCGGACGCGGCTTAGAATCCATCGCGGGCATCCCGCCCGCCGTTCCGACAGTGACGAGCCCGTCCCACCAGGTCACTCCGCCCGACGAGGCGGAGGTCGACCCTCCGCCAGCTTCCCCCACCGCTCCGACCCAGGACGCGGGCGCCACGGGCGACGCCTCGACCGCAGCCGCCGAGCTGCCGGGCGCCCCCGTGGACGTGCCCGCAGCGGACCCGAGCCCGGCCATCGCGGCCGGCGCGGTCCTGGTCGGGTCGCTGGCCGCCGCGGCGTTCTTCTCGACGCTCGCCGCGAGCCTGATGCGCGCGCTCCCGTCGAGCGTGGGCCGGGCGACGGACGACGCCGATCGCCGGGCGGAGCTCGCTCGACACCTGGAGCGTACGGAGACCCTCGGTGCCACGGCGGGCCTCGCGGCCTACGCGTTCCGGGCCGCGGCGGTGCTGGCGCTCTACTCGCTCATCGTCGCGACGATCGACCCCGGGCCCACCCTCGCGGCCCTGCAGACGATCGCGATCGGAGGCCCGCTCCTCCACCTCGTGACCCAGTCCCTCCCCGTCGCGCTCGCGCAGTCCCGGGGCGGCGACCTCGTCGCATCGACGCTCCCCGCGTTCGCGCTGGTCGCCCGACCGTTCGCGCCCCTCGTCGCGCTCCTTCGCGGCCTGCGCCGCGCCGTGCTGCGAGCCGCGAAGGCGCCGGATACGGACGACGGCACGCGCCGGCTCGTCGAGGGATTCCGCGCGATGGTCGAGGGCGAGGACTTCGACGGCGACCTCGGCGAGGAGACGCAGGAGCTCATCGCGAACGTCATCGAGTTCGGCGAGGCGGACGCCGCGGAGGTCATGACGCCGCGGACCGAGATCCGCGCGATCGAGGAGAACGCCTCGCTGACCGACGCCGTCCGCGTGTTCGCCGAAGCGGGGTACTCCAGGATCCCCGTGTACGAGGACACGATCGACTCGATCATCGGGACACTCACCGCGCTGGAGGCCGCGAAGGCGGTCGCGGACGGGCGGCTGGAGTCGACGCGAATCCGCGACGTCATGCGCCCCCCCCTGATCGTCCCGGAGACGGTGCGCGTCCCGCACCTCCTCGCCCAGTTCCGCGCCGAGCGGCAGAAGATGGCGATCGTGGTCGACGAGTACGGCGGCACCGCCGGCCTGGTGACGCTCGCCGACGTGATCGCGGAGATCGTCGGGCACGTGAAGGACGAGTACGAGGCCGAGGACCTCGACTTCCGCCCGCTCGAGGGCGGCGCGATCGAGGCCAGCGCGGGCCTGCACGTGTCCGAGGTGAACGAGGAGCTCGACCTCTCGATCCCCGAGGAGTCGGACTACGAGACGCTCGCCGGCTTCGTCCTGTCCGAGCTCGGGCGCTTCCCCGTGGAGGGCGAGTCGTTCACCGCCGCCGGCGTCACGTTCCGCGTGACCGAGGCGAGCGACCGACGCATCCATCGCGTTGCGATCGACCGCCCGGGCGGCATCCAGCGCGCGTCGCTGCGCGAGGGCGCGGCCACGGCGCCCGCGACCGCCGCGCCGCGCTCGAC
>JBCDGE010000082.1:0-36081 GCA_038757895.1 Planctomycetota bacterium
CGGGCTCAGGCTCGGGCTCAGGCTCGGGCTCAGGCTCGGGCTCAGGCTCGGGCTCAGGCTCGGGCTCAGGCTCGGGCTCGGGCTCAGGCTCGGGCTCGGGCTCAGGCTCGGGGCTTGGGCTCGGGGCTTGGGCTCGGGTTCGGGGTTCGGGAGTTGGCGCTCGGGAGTCGGGGGGCGGGTGTTGGGGGTCGCGTCGTCGTAGGCTGTCCGGACGCTGAGTCATGGAGGCGTCGCGGTTCGAGGAGGTCTGGACGCAGTTCCAGTGGGTGCTGGCGGAGATGCGTGGGGGCATGGGCTTCTTCGAGGGGTATGTGCCCTCGGTCCGTCCCGACGGGCTCCTCGAGGCTCTGTCCGGAGTCGCCAGGCTCTCATCGGAGGCGTTCGCCGGTTCGGTCTGGTCCAACCAGGCCAGCTCGGCGGTGGTGGAAGGGCACCGATCGCCGGTTCAGTGGGTCGAGCACTTTCGGGGCGGCGGGATCACCACGCTGCACTTCGACTACGTGGCCGAGCGGGGTGGGGCGGATCTGTCGTTGAAGCTGATGCTGGACTCGGAAGCGGGGGCGACGTCGCTGGAGGTGGTTTGTTATCGCGAGGGAGTTCTGGAGAGCGCGGATCCGAAGGGGGCCGTTCGCGCTGCGATCGAGGAGTTCATGCGCTTGCGCGAGGTCTTTCGCGGGGACGCCCTGTTCATCGGTCCGGATACCCTGAATCGCCCTCGCGGTGCGGAGGACGTCCCTGGGGAGTGGCTCCGGGTGGAGTAGGGTGTCCTCGCTCAGGGCGTCCCGGGCAGGGGCCCGGCCGCGTGGGGTGCCTGCGTCGGCTGCACGTCGACGCTGTCGTCCGGGCTGATCCGTACGCGGTAGCGCTGGGGCCAGTTGTGGTGCTTGTAGAGGTTCGCGTGGTGGATACTCAGCGCGTGTTCCTCGGCGGCCTCGCGGGAGCGTTCGCCGGTTGCCATCAGGGTCCTGGTCGCCGGGTCGTAGGTCACGTCCAGTCGCTTTCCGTCGAGGGTCACGGTCATCGTCGAGGACAGGACTCGCTGCCGGTCGGCGCCCCACCAGTCGGGCAGGCCTTCGTCGAGCATGGTGGTCACCTCGATCCGCTCGTCCGTGATCTCGACGGTGGGGAGGGTCTGTGTCGGGCGGCCGCCGTAGGCGTACTCCACGAGCCCGAGGTAGATCGCGTAGGCCTCCCGCAGGTTGTAGAGGGCGTCGCGGAGGCGCTGTTCTTCGTCGGGATGGCTGAAGAACGACGACTCGACGAGGAAGGCCGGCACGCGGGCGTGGCGCAGCACGCCGAAGCCGCTCTTGAACATCTGTCGGTCGTTCATCAGGACCGAGGTGACTCCGACGCCGGAGCAGCGGAGCTCGGCGCCGATGCGATGGCCGACGGCGAGCGCCGCGTCGAGGGCAACCTCCGCCGCGTCCGCCTCGCCGTGGAACCAGATGCTCGGATAGTTCGTGGTCGGCTTGCTCGACGCGTTGTGGTGGAGGCTGATGAACAGGTCGGCGCCGACGCCGCCGTTCGCTCGCGGCGCGTCGTTCGCGATCTCCGCGCGGCGCTTCAGGGTGTCGTCGAGCCGGTCGTCGGCCGCCTCGCTCGTCTCGCCCTCGCGGGTCAGGAGGACGTTGGCGCCGGCGTCCTCCAGGAGCCGTCGGAGGAGCTTCGCCACGCGTAGGTTCATCTCCGCCTCGCGCACGCCGGTGGGGCCGCGCTTGTAGCCCGGGGAGTCGGCCTTGCCACCGTGGCCCGGGTCCAGCGCGACGACCCAGCCCCGGAGGACCTTCTCTGCCGGATGACGGGGGACGCGGAGGGGGCGGCCGTGGTCCTCCCACGCGTGGTCGTCCCGGGACTCCAGGAGCGCCATGGCCTCGTCGAGGTCGGCGGGCTCCCAGCCCTCGGCGGTCACGTCCGCGAGGTGGCTCGCGGGTTCGGGAGCAGCGCGAGGCGCGCTCGCGCAGGCCCAGAAGACGGGTGCAAGGAGGGTCGCCAGGAAGGTCGCGGGACGGAGGGAGAGCCTGGTGCGGGCGCTGGAGGTGTCCATGCCCGCGGCATGCTACGGGCGCGCGCATCGGACCGTGCGTGCCGCTATCGCTCCAGCGCGTAGCCGGTGTCCCGCGCCGGCAGGACGACGCCGTTCTCCTCGGAGTAGGCGCGCCAGTGCTCCAGCAGCTCGCGGAACTCGTCCGGACGCTCCGCGGCGAGGTCGCGGGTCTCCGCGGGGTCGGCTTCGAGGTCGTAGAGCTCCCAGCGCCCCGGCCCGTAGGGCGGCCAGATCCAGACGATCTTGTGCCGGCCCTTCTGGATCGCGCGACGGCCGAAGAGCTCCCACCCGATGACGTGGTCGGGCTCATGGGTCGGGTCGAGGAGCATGCGGCTGCGCGGCGCGTTGCCCTCGCCCGCGAGAGACAGGGCCATGGCCCAGAAGTCGCGAGCCGTGACCGCTGCGTCCGAACGACCGGGTTCGACCGTCCCCGGCCACGACACGATCGCCGGCACGCGCACGCCGCCCTGCGTCGGGAAGGTCTTGAACAGCCGGAAGGGCGCGACGGTGGCTCGGGCCCAGCCGGGGCTCAGCCAGCAGTACGAGTTCGGGTGGCCGAGGTTCTCCAGGCGGTTGTCGAACCGCCGCTCCACCCACTCGCCGACGCCCGCCAGGTGGGCGACCGGGTTGCCCTCCGGGCCGTTGTCGCTGCAGAAGACGACGAGCGTCCGGTCGAGCTCACCGGCGGCGCCTAGTGCATCGAGCAGGCGCCCGACGTTGTGGTCGAGGTTCTCGACCATCGCCGCGTAGACCTCCATCGTTCGCGCTTCGCGGCGCTGCTCGTCCGGCGAGAGCGACGACCACTCCGGCGCGAACCGATAGCGGTCCGGCGCCGGATGCTCCGGAGAGACGACGCCCGCGGCGATCGCGCCGCGCCGCCGCTCGGCGCGCAGGGCGTCGTAGCCGTCGTCGTAGCGGCCGCGGCACCCCTCGATCCACTCGGCCGGCGCGTGCAGCGGCCAGTGCGGCGCGCTGTACGCGGCGTAGGCGAAGAACGGCCGCCCCGCGCGTTGCGCCTCGCCGAGGTAGTCGATCAGCCGGTCCGTGTACGCGTCCGTGGAGAAGAAGTCCTCGGTCAGCTTCGCGGGACGACCATCCTCGACGTACGGGGCCTTCCCGGGCACGTCCACGAGCGGGAACGCATCCGCGAAGTGGCTCGCGCCGCCCGGCAGCAGCGCGAACGAGCGCTCGAACCCGCGAGCGTCCGGGGTGAGCCCGGGCCCGCCGCCGAGGTGCCACTTGCCGGCCATGCACGTGAAGTAGCCGGCCGCCTGGAGCCGACGAGCGATCGTGTCGCCCGACGTCATCACGCCCTCGTAGCCCGGCGCTCCCTCCTGCCGCTCGTCCTGCTCGCCGGCCATCGTGCCGAGCCCGACACGATGGGGATCCTGGCCCGTCAGGAACATCGCGCGGGTCGGGGAGCACGCCGGGGAGACGAGGAAGTTCGTCAGAAGCAGGCCCGACCGCGCGAGGCGGTCCAGGTTCGGCGTGCGGATCTCGCTGCCGAGGACGCCGAGGTCGGTGTAGCCGAGGTCGTCGACGAGCACCAGGAGGATGTTGGGCCGGGCCGCCGCGTCGCCGGCGTCCTCCGGCGTCCTGCAGCCCGGCGCGCAGACGAGCAGCGCCGAGACCGCGGCGAGGGCCGTCCACGCGCGCGTCATCACCGAGCTCCGCCGGCCGCCTCGAAGCCGAACGTCTCCAGCTCCTCCGCGGTCATCCAGTGGATCCCGTCCGCCGGCGCTGCCTCGAGCGTGAACCAGTAGAAGTCGGCGGGGATCCCCATGTCCCCGTAGTAGTCGAGGTAGGGCCGGTGCGCTTCGTGATCGCGCGGCAGGTCGAGCGCCTCCCACTCGCCTCCTCCCCAGAAGTGCACGCCGATCCGCGCGCCGGGCTCGATCGTCCGAACCACTCCCGCCAGGAAGAAGTCCGTTCCGCCCGAGGCGATCACGCTGTCCGCGAGGAGGTGGGTCGAGAGGCCCGCGTCGCGCACCTCGCGCGCCGCCTCCAGGTTCGCCTCGTCGTTGACCGAGCCCGGTACGTCCCGCATCACGATCGAGCGGACGTCGGGGTGCTCCGCGATCAGCGATGCCACCCGGTCCGGCGTCGTGCCGTCGATCGTCCCCGTCATGATCGCGACGTCGGCGTCGACCTCGAACACCGCGGCGGACTCGACTTCGCGGAGGGCGTTCCAGAGATCCTCCAGACCGACGGTGTCGGTCGACTCGATCCTCGCCCGCGTCGCGGGTTCGAGCTCGTCGCCGACGTCGGCCAGGAGCGCGGTCACCTCGTCGCCACGCAGCCGCCCGTCTTCGTCGACGTCGAAGTCGTCGAGCAGCATCGAGGCCTCGAAGGCGAGGAAGACGTCGAGCGTCCCCTGCTCGGGGTCGATGCTCAGCGCGGCGGCGCTCGCTCGCATGCGCGCCTCGAACGCGTCCTCGTTCGCGGGAGCCTCGTCGTGCGTCGCCGACGCACAGGAACTCGCCAGGAGCCCGGCGACGAGGAGAGCACGGGCAGTCTCTGTGCAGGTCATTGAACAGAAGACACGTCGAGCACGAAGACTCCGCGGCCGTGGGTGGCCGCGACGAGGTGCTCGGTCGGTGCGTGGAACGCGAGGTCGAGCACCGGCGTCGTGGGCAGGGTCGTCGAGAGGGAGTGCCAGGTCTCGCCCGCGTCGGTCGACACGCACACTCCGAGGTCGGTGCCGACGTACACGATGTCGGGGTCGCGCGGATCCTCGAGGACCGCGCGCACGGTCTCCGCCTCGGGGAGGCCTGCGGAGCGGTCGAGCCAGGTCTCGCCGAGGTCCTCCGAGAGGAAGACCCTCGGCCGCCTCGCGCTGTGGACGACCCAGACGCGGTCGACGTGGTGCGGTGAAGGGTAGAGATCCGCGACGCGCGCGCCGGGCAGCTCCGCGGCCTCGGTCCACTCCCAGGCCGCCTCGTCCGACTCCGACGGGAGGCCCACGTGCACCGCGCCGCTGGCGGAGCCGGCGTGGAGCAGACCGGGCGTCACCGGCGACTCGACCAGCGCCAGCAGCGCGCTGCCGTTGCCGAGATCCGGGCTGATCTTCGTCCACGAGTCGCCGCGGTCCGGGGAGCGGAAGACGAACTGGGCCGCGGTGAAGAGGGTCGTCGGCTCGTGGTCGCTCGGGAACAGCGGCGTGTTCCAGGCGAACTGCAGGCCGTCGCCGTCCGGGCGGATCGACGTGTCGTCGCGACCCGACAGCACGGAGCCGCTCCGCTGCTTGCGTCGCATGCCGCCCATCTGGTGCTCGAAGTAGACGACGTCGTCGTTCGTGGGATCGGGCCGCGTGGCGAAGCCGTCGCCGCCGTTCCAGCGGTCGAGGAACACGTGCCGCCACGGATCGGGGCCGTCGTCGTCGATCGGGATGGGCGGACCGACCAGTGAGCCGTTGTCCTGGGACCCGACCCAGATCCGGAACGGCCACTCGCCGCTCGGGTCGTCGTCGACGTACGCGGTGTAGAGCTCGGTGATCGGCAGCGTGTTGCGGTGCAGCCACGTGTCGCCGCCGTCCAGCGACTCGAACAGGCCGCCGTCGTTGCCGAGCAGGAGGCGCATCGGCCGCTCGGGGTCGATCCACAGCTCGTGGGCGTCGAGGTGCAGCGCCTGGTCTCCGGACGGCAGGCGATCTTCGAACGGCAGGAGGCGGCGGATCCGCTCCGAGACCTCGAGCCAGGTCGCGCCGCCATTGGCGCTGACGATCAGCTCCTGGCCGCACACGTACAGGCGCTCGGGGTCGCGCGGATCGACCTTGACGTCGCAGAAGTCCCAGCCGACGTAGGTGGGGACGAAGTCCGCGTGGCAGCGCTTCCAGGTATCGCCGCCGTCGTTCGAGCGGTAGACGACGCCGCCGACGCCGTAGCGGCCCTCGCCCGGCTTGCGGCGGTCGACGGTCAGTGCGTAGACGGTCTTTGGCTGCGCGCGGCAGAGATCGACCGCGACGCGCTCGATGTCGGAGCCGCGCGGAAGGCCCTCTTCCAGTCGCACCCAGGTCTCTCCACCGTCGCGCGAGCGGTGGACGCCGCTGCCGTCGCCGCTCTTGCGATCCCACGTCGCGGCGTAGAGGTGACCGTGATCGGCGGGGTCGAGCACGAGGTCGATCGCGGCGACGCGCGCCTCGGTCTCGAGGACGTGCATCCACGTCCCTCCGCCGTCGACGGTCTTCCACACGCCGCGGGCCGCTTCGTCCTTCCCCGAGATCACCGCGACCCATGCGATGTCGGCGTCCTCGGGGTGAGCACGGACCTTGCCGATCCGGCGTGAGTCCTCGAGCCCGGCGGCGCGCCAGGACGAGCCCCCGTCGTCGCTCCGGAACACTCCCACGCCGTCCCAGCTCACGCCGCCGAGGTGAGCTTCACCCGTGCCGACCCAAACGACGTCGGGGTCCGAGGGGGCGACCTCGACGCATCCGATCGCGTGGGTGGGCTCGTGTTCGAAGATCGGTGTCCAGGTCAGCCCGCCGTCGTCGGATCGGAACAGATTGCCGGAGCCTGGCGCGACGTAGAGCCGGTAGGGATGCCCCGCCGGTACGGCGATCGACTCGATCCGGCCGCCGCAGAATCTCGGTCCTACGGCCTGCCAGGTGAGGTCGCGGTAGGGGGAAGAGGCGTCGAGCTCGCCGCGGACCGCCCAGCTCGCGTGTGGATCGGGGCGCTGGGTTGTCGCAGCGAGCGGCGCGGCGGCGAGGAGCGCTTGAGCGATCATGAGCGAGAGGAGCTTCGACATCGCACCGCATCCTCCGCGCGGTTCCGGAGTCGTGCAAGCGCGTGCGGCCGGAAGCATCCTCCGCCCAGGGAGCGCGTGCGCCGGGCCGCCTCAGCGCGCGCGGTACCTTCTCCGGGATGAAGGTCAACCCGAACCTCCGCCTCCGCGCGATGGAGCGTGCCGACTGGGCCGCGGTCGCCGCGCTCGTGCACGACTCGACGAACGCCTGGTACGAGGGCCACGGCATGCGCGCCGTCTTCGGCGCGGGTCCGGAGAGCACGCTGCTCTTCTGCGAGCAGTACGAGGCGCTCGATCCCGGCGGCTGTCTCCTGGCCGAGGACGCGGCCACGGGCGTGCTCGCCGGCTCCTGCTTCTGGCGCCAGCGGGACACGCACCTCGCGCTCGGGATCATGAACGTGGCGCCCGCGTTCTTCGGCCGCGCCGTCGCCAGGACGCTGCTGGACGCCGTCATCGCCCGGGCCGATGAAGCGGGCCTGCCGCTGCGGCTCGTCTCCAGCGCGCTCAACCTCGACTCGTACGCGCTGTACACCCGCGCGGGATTCGTGCCGCGCGCGGTCTACCAGGACATGGTGCTGCCGGGCGGCGTGGAGGGGATCGAGGCGCCTGGCCTCGAGCGGATCCGCCCGGCGCGTCCCGACGACCTGACCGCGATCGTGCGCCTCGCGCGCGAGCTCGAGGGGCTCGACCGCGGGCGCGACTACACACACTTCCTCGCGGACGAGACCGACATCTGGAACGTCTCGGTCCTCGAGGAACCGAACGGCGCGCTCGCGGGCGCCGTCGCGTCGATCGCGCACCCCGGCAGCACGATGATCGGGCCCGGGGTCGCGCCCACCGAGTCGGACGCGGCCGCGCTGATCCTCGCCGAGCTCCGGCACCGCGCCGGTCACTCGCCGGTGGTGCTCGTCCCCGCGCACTGCGCCGAGCTCGTCGCGACGATGTACGGGTGGGGCGCGCGGAACGTCGAGCTGCACGTGCACCAGTGCCGCGGGGAGTGGGCGGCGCCGGCCGGCGTGTCGATCCCGACGTTCATGCCGGAGAGCGCGTGACGTCGGGCCTCGGCCGCGCACGGTCGTGTTCCACGAGTACCAGGCGATCGAGCGCGTCGGCGTCCAGACGACAGCGGAGCTGATCGTCTACGCGACGAAGCACGGGCTCGTCTGAGCCGCGGCGCCGCTACCGGGCGGCCGACCCCAACCGTCGCGTCAACGGATCGTCCGAGCCGAGAGACTCACGTGCGACCTGGAGCGCAGCACGCGCGCGCTCCTGGGCGAGGTCGCTCCGACCCGTCGCGCCCAGGAGCTCGATCTCCTCCGCCCTGCACTCCAGCGTCCAGCGATCCGCCGGGCCGCGGACGGCCTCCATCATCACGATCGCCTCGCGGTAGTGCGCCTTCGCGGTCGCGGTGTCGTCCTGACGCGCAGCGAGGTTCGCGGATTTCCGAAGTAGCTCGGCGGTCAGCGAGTCCGCGCCCAGGGCCGCGCGGCAGTCCTCGAGGACCGACGCGAGCCCCGCCTGCGCCTCGTCGATCCGCCCGAGCCTCCCGAGCGGCGTCAGGCGGAGAGTGCGCAGGAGCAGTGTCGTGCGGTCGCGCTCGCCCAGGGCGCTCCGCGCGCGCTCCAGCATCTCGTCGAACACGGCCAGCGCCTCCTCGTCGCGCCCCTGTGCCGCGAGGAGCTGCGCGTAGTTGCTCCACGCGGCGAGGACGTCGCGGTGCTCCGGGCCGAGGGCGGGTTCGCTGATCTCCAGCGCGCGCAGGCACAGCTCCTCGGCGCGCGCGGACTCGCCCCTCGAGGCGTGCAGCGCGCTCAGGTTTGAGAGTGACGTCGCCACGATCGGGTGGTCGGGCCCGAGCAGCTCCTCGCGCATCGCGAGCGCCTCCCCGAGGAGGACCTCGGCGCGCTCGAGATCCAGGAGCCTCAGGTGCAGCGCCCCGAGGTTGTTGAGCGCGTTCGCAAGGAGGGCGTGGGGAGGCTCGAGCCGCTCAAGGCGGATCGCGAGTGCACGCTTGTAGTGGGGGAGCGCACCGCGCAGGTCGCCGCTCGACTCGAGCGCGCTCGCCAGGTTGTTGTGGCACGTCGCGACCTCGGCGCCGCCGGCCCCGTGGAGGCGCTCGCTCATCGCCAGCGACTCGCGATGCCGTTCGATCGACTCATCGAATCGGCCGAGCCGCTCCAGCACGGCGGCCGCGTTCGACAGGGCCACGGCCAGCCTTGCATCGTCCGTTCCGCTGCGCTTGTGGATCGCGACGAGCGCCTCGTGCTCGCGGAGCGCGTCGTCGAGCCTGCCCGACGCCTCCAGGTGGACGCCGAGGCTCGAGCGAGCGCGTAGCGTGTCCTCGTGCTCCGGGCCGAGGTGCTCCTCGAAGAGCGCGACCGCCCGGACGAGGTGCGGCCGCGCTCGTTCTCCCTCTCGGAGCGAGTCGAGCGAGCGACCGATCGTGTGGCGCAGGCTCGCCTCGACGAGGGGCTGGTCGTCGAACGCGCCGTCCAGCTCCGCCGCGCCCGCCGTGAGGACGTCGACGAGCCCGACGTCGCGGATGCGACCGCCCTCGGCGAGGTTCGCGCGACGGAACATGCGGTCCTGGAACTCCGCGATCGCGCGCGACTTCGCGGCCTCCAGGCGCGATTCGCCAGCGGAGCGCTCGGCATCCGCGCGCAGGTCGCGCTGGCGCACCGCGAAGATCGACACGACGACGAGCGCGATCGCGAGCAGCACGCCCGCCGCGCCGAGCCCGCCGACGAGCGCGGGGTTGCGTCGCGCGAACTTCCGCATCTGCACCGCCGCGCTCGCCGGACGAGCGTGGATCGGGACGTCGTCCAGGTAACGCTGAAGGTCCTCGCCCAGCGCGAGCGCGGACGGGTAGCGGCGCGCGCAGTCCTTCTCGAGCGCCTTGGCCGCGATCGTCTCGAGGTCGCCGCGCAGCGAGCGGTCGAGGTCGCCGAGCGGGGGCGCCTCGTCGCGCCGCAGGCGATCGATCGCCGCGGGGAACGGGAGTCCCTCCAGCTCCAGCGGGAGGCGCTCGGCGAGGAGCTCGTACAGGACCGCGCCCAGCGCGTACACGTCGCAGCGCCCGTCGAGCTCCACCGGATCCAGGTCGAGCTGCTCGGGCGCCATGTACGAGAGCGTCCCGAGCACCTGTCCGGCGAGCGTCTCCAGCGTGCCGAGGCCGCGGTCGCCGATGGCGCGCGCGAGCCCGAAGTCGAGCACGACCGGACGACCGACGGTAGAAGCGCGCTCGTTCGCCGTTCCCTCGCCGCTGGAGAGCGCCTTCGTGACGATCACGTTGGCGGGCTTGAGGTCGCGGTGGAGAACGCCCTGGTCGTGCGCGTGCTGGATCGCGAGGCAGAGTTCGCGCACGAGCTGGACCCGCTCGCGAACGGAGAGGCCCTCCTCGCGGACGTGCTCCCGCAGCGGTCGACCCTCGACGAACTCCATCGCGAGGTACGGAACCTCGGGACCGCCCTCGACGAGCGGAGCCGCACCCGCCTCCAGGACGCGCGCGATGCCCGGGTGCTGCAGGTGTGCGAGGAGGCGGATCTCGCGACCGAAGCGCTGGCGCAGGCGCGCGGAGATCAGGTCGGGCCGGACGACCTTGAGCGCCACCCGGCGGCGCGGATGGTCCTGGACCGCCTCGTAGACGCTGCCCATCCCGCCGCGACCGACGCACCCGATGATGCGGTACGGGCCGAATCGCTCGGGGAGCTCTGCGACGGCGGAGGGCTCGACGCCCGCCGCGCTGGAAGAGTCGACCTCCTCCAGCAGGAGCCGCAGCTCACGGTCGAGGCGGTCGCGCAGGTGCTCCGGCGCCGCGTCGACGACGCGCGCGAGCACCGGACGATGGCCGGCCGCGAGGTCCGCCTCGAATCGGTCGCAGAGCGCGTCGATCGCGAGCTCGTCGTCCAGGCTCAGCTCGGGCTCACGCATCGCTCGGATCCTCGGACCACGTACGCCGGATCAGGCCGAGCCGGCGCTCGACGGTGCGCAGCGAGCAGCCGAGCGCCCGCGCGATCTCCTCGTTCGCGTGGGCTTCGAGCTTCAGCCGCGCCACGGGGCGCAGGCGCGGCTCCAGGCGCTCCATCAGCTCCTCGGCCTCCTCGGCGACCTCGATCGCGAAGTCGGGCGTCGGCTCCCGCCCGAGCACGTCGTCCAGCTCCTGCGCGGGCGCCGCGCCGCCGCCGCGCTTCACCGCCCGCTCCGCGCGCGCGCGGCGCTGAATCTTGCGGGCGGTGATCACGACCAGCAGCGACCACAGCTCGTCGCCCCGCTGCAGATCGTCGAAGCGCCCCGCGCGCACGCCGCGGCACAGCGAGTGAAACGCGCTCAGCGCCGCATCCTCGCCGTCGTACGTCCGCTCCAGCGCGGGCGCGATGCGTCCTTCCGCGGCCCGCACCAGTCGCCGGAAGTAGCGCTGCCAGAGGCCATTCGCCGACGCGGGATCTCCTTCGCGCAGACCGTCGATCCACCGCGCGACGGTCGCGTCGAGCTCGTCGTCGTGGGGCGCAGGTGTCATGGCAGGGAGGGCGCGTCGAAGCTACTCGATACGCCTTCTCCCGCGGGGGCCCGAGCACGGCTCAGTTGACCTCGAAGAGGGAGCCCGCGACCCAGCCGAAGCTGGCGGTGACCCAGCGCCCGGAGCCGCCCGAGTTCGAGCTCGCGAATCCGCCGACGGTGTTGAGTCGACCGCCGGTCAGGCTGCCGTACGCGGACGAGCCCAGGGCGACGTTCCGCTCGCCGCCGACCACGACGCACGCCGGGCCGTGGACCTGGTTCAAGAGGCCGCCGATCGCGACGCCATGGAGCGAGAAGGCCTCGGACTCGCGGCCGCCCGCGACCACCGACGCGTCCCCGTGCGCGCGACCGCCGAAGCCACCGAGCACGACGGAGTGCGGCCCGATCGCACGCGCGAAGCGACCGCCGATCGCCGCGGAGTGCGCTCCTTCCGCGCGAGCCTGACTTCCGCCCGACGTGACGGAGTGCGCGCCCTCGGCACGCCCCTGCAGTCCGCCTCGAACGGCGGAGCGTGCTCCGACGGCGGCGCCGCCGTCCCCGCCGAGCACCACGCTCGCCTCGCCGAACGCGAAGCCCTGCGCGCCGCCGGCGACCACCGAGCCGATGCCTTGCGCGACGTTGCCGTCCCCGCCGGCGAGCGTCGACCAGCTGCTCGCCGCTCGGTTGTCGCGTCCGCCGTAGCAGGCTCCGCCCAGGAGCGCGACGGTGTTGCGCTCTCCGCCGAGCACGGTCGAGTGCCACCCGGTCACGGTGTGGTCGTGACCGCTGATGAGGCATCCCTGCGTGTCGTAGTCGTGGTCCGTGCCGAGGACGACGTTGTGGGAGCCGCTGCCCTCCGCGCCGTTCTCGTCGTACCCGATCACGAGGTTGCCCGAGCCGTCGCGGTCGAACGCCCCCGCGCCGTTACGGACGTGCAGGTTCATCCCGTCGAGGATCATGGAGTCGCCCTCCACGCGGACGCCGACGAGGAGCGCCTCGAGCGCGCCGACCTGAGCGGCAACGCTCGTCGGCGACGCGGACGGCTGCGAGCCGATCGAGGTCTGCCTCGTGGCCTGCACGGCGGAGAGCGTGAGGGTCGTCGTGCTTGCGGCAAGAGCGCACGTCGGCGCGAGCGCGAGACAGCTTCGGAGGAGGGAGTGCATGGTCGTCGGTCCGTGGTGGGTGAAGGAGGAGCTCGGAGGAGGTGGTGTGAATCAGTTGGGTTCGAAGAGCGATCCGGCGACCCAGCCGCTCGTCGCGGAGACCCAGCGGGCGAGGCCGCCGGAGTTGACGGCGTTGGCGCCGATCGCGGTGTTCTGGTGACCGCCCGCGACGACGGCGCGCGGGCCGTTCGCTTCGTTGCCGAGACCGCCGAGCGCGACGGCGGCCTCGCCGCTCGCGACGTTGTTCGCTCCGGCCACGGCGGTCGACCGCAGGCCGGTCGCGCGGTTGGCCTCGCCGCCGACGGTGACGGAGCTGGTCCCGGACGCCACGCTCTGGGCGCCGCCGGCGACGGTCGCACCGATGCTGCTGAGGACGTTCTGGGTCTGGCCATCGCGCCCGCCGGCGACGCTTCCGTAGTCGCTGCCCGCGAGGCTGCGGAGGCCGCCCGACACGGAGCTCATCAGCTCGGACGCCCGACCGAGCTCGCCGCCGCTGACGCTCGAGTGCACGCCTGCCGCGAAACCGGCGTGACCTGCGCTGACCACGCTGAGCTGTCCCTGGGCCTCGCCCGCCGCGCCGCCGCTGACGACGGCGCGGTCGCCCGACGCGACGTTGCCGAGACCGCCGACTGCGCTGGACGCGCGCCCGCTCGCCTCGTTCCCCTGGCCGCCGAGCACCACGCTCCCCTCGGCGGTCGCGGCGTTCTGTTCGCCGCCGAGGACGGACGCCCGCAGGCCGCTGACGGTGTTCGAGCGACCCGCGACGATGGCGGCGGTCGTGCTGTAATTCTGCGAGCTGCCGAGGATCAGGCCGTGGCTCCCCGAGGTGGGCACGCTCGCGACGCCGAAGCCGACGACGACGTTGCCGAGCCCGTTGGTGGAGTCCGTGTTGCCGGTGCCGTTCAGCACGCGGAGGTTCGCGCCCTCGACGACGAGGTCGCCGCCCTCGTTGCGCGCGAACTGCAGCGTCTCTTCGAGCTGCGCGACGCGGGCGGCGAGCGGGTTCCCGGTCTGCGGGGAGAGCGCGGTCGGGGCGTAGGCGGCCGTGACGACGCAGGTCGTTCCTGCCGCGAGGACGTGGAGACGGAAGGGTGCTGTGATGCGCATGGTTCGGGTCCGGTGGTAGGGGATCGGGGGAGTCAGTCGTTCTCGAAGAGGGAGCCGGCGACCCAGCCGTTGGTCGCGCTCACCCAGCGACCGACGCCGCCCGAGTTCGACGCGTGCGAGCCCGTGGCCGTGTTGTCGGTGCCGCCCGTGACCACGGACCAGATGCCGATCGCGATGCTGCGGAGGCCGCCGACGGCGACGCCGCCGCGTGCAATGGTCTGGGTCCCGCCGAGCGCCACGGCGCTCACGCCCTCCGCGCGGACGAAGAGACCTCCGACCGCGACCGCATCGACGGCGTGCGTGGAGTTGCTGGCGCCGCCGACCGCGACCGATCCCGCGCCTGATGTCTCGTTCGATCCGCCGCCTAGGATCACGCTGTCGCCGGCGTTCGCGGTCTGGGCCTGGCCGCCCGCGACGACGGCGCGCGGAGCCGCGGCTGCGGTCTCGCCGCCGAGCCCGCCGAGGATGACGCTCAGGTCGCCGCTCGCCTCGTTCTGCTGGCCGCCGACGACGACGGCGCCGGCGCCCACGCTGTGGTTGTCGTTGCCGCCGAAGGTCGTCGATCGCGGGCCCGAGGCCCACGGCATCCGTCCGCCGACCGCGACGGCTCCCGGCCCGTCGGCCCGAGCGCCCACGCCGCCGACGGCCACCGCTCCGGTCGCCTCGGCGATGCGCGCGTCCGTGGGGCCGCTGGCACCGACGGCGACCGCGTGGGGAGCGCTGACGCGATTGGCGCGCCCGGCGAGCACGCCGCCGTAGCTCGTGCGGGTGTGGGCGTCCCCGACGACGAGGTTGTGGGAGCCGCCGCCGGCGCCGCCCACGTCGTACCCGATGACGAGGTTGCCCAGCCCGTTGACCGTCGAGGTGGCGCCGGCGCCGTTCCGCAGGCGCAGGTCGGCGCCGACGACGAAGAGCTCCGTGCCGAAGCGCTGTAGCATCGTCGTCTTGCGCTGGAGCGCGACCACCCGCGCCGCGAGGCTCGGGCCGTCGGACGGAGCGGTGGAGGGGCAGAAGAGGGCGATGGGCCCCACGGCGAGGAGGGCCGTGGGCAGGGCGCGCAGGGTGGGCTTCATGGATCCGGGGTCGAGGGGTCGGAGCCGACGGCGAGTCCCGCCGGACGACTGCCGATGCCCGATCGCGCACCGCGCCCGCCACCGATCTCCGAAAAAGCCGGTGCCGGCGTCGGACGACGCCGGAGCTCCGGAGGTCACCATGGGGACCCCCTGTCATGACTCCTCTGCGTTCCCACGCGAGCCCCGACCCGACCCGCCCATGTCCGCCCCCGCCCGAACGACGCCCTGGCCCGCCCTGCCTGCCGGTGACTGGACCGACACGCTGGAGACCCTCCACCTGTGGACCCAGATCGTCGGGAAGATCCGGATGGTGCGCTCGCCGTGGGTGAACCACGGGTGGAGCGTTCCGCTCTACGTGTCCTCGCGCGGGCTGACGACGTCGCTCGTCCCGTACGGGAGCGAGGGGTTCGAGCTCGCGTTCGACTTCCTGGCCGACGAGCTGCAGCTCACGACGACGTCCGGCGAGAGGCGCACGGTGGCGCTCGCCCCGCGATCCGTGGCGGAGTTCTATCGCGAGGTGATGGGGGCGATGGAGTCGGTCGGGATGCCGGTCGAGATCCACACGACGCCCAGCGAGATCGCGGACGCGACGCCGTTCCCCGACGACGTCGCGCACGATACCTACGACGGCGAGCACGCGCGGGCGCTGTGGCGCGCGCTCGTGCAGATCGATCGCGTGCTCAAGCGCTTCCGGGGCCACTACCTGGGCAAGGCGAGCCCGATCCACTTCTTCTGGGGCAGCTTCGACCTCGCGGTGACGCGCTTCTCCGGGCGGACCGCTCCCCCGCACCCCGGCGGGATCCCGAACTTCCCCGACGAGGTCGCGCGCGAGGCGTACTCGCACGAGGTGTCGAGCTGCGGATTCTGGCCCGGCAACCGCGAGTCGAGCACGCCGATCTTCTACGCGTACGCCTACCCGACGCCGGAGGGCTTCTCCGAGGCGAAGGTCGAGCCGGCGGAGGCGTTCTGGCTGGAGGCGCTCGGCGAGTTTGCGCTGCCCTACGACGCCGTGCGTGAGGCGGCGGACCCCGACGCAACGCTGATGTCGTTCCTGGAGAGCACGCACGCCGCGGCGGCGGGGCTCGCGGGCTGGGAGCGGGACGAGCTGGAGTGCATCGCGCCGCACGGGCCGGACTGGTGGCACACGCGGGGAGAGCGTGGAGAGGAGTCGGCGGGCTAGGGAACCAGGCTCCGGGATCGCAGCTCGCCGACCAGCCAGTCGCTCAGCCGCTCGATGCCGGCCGTCCCGGTGTCGGCCTCGCGCGAGTCCGTCGTCGCGTTCCACACCGGCTCCAGGGACTTCGCGTCGAACAGGCCGAAGTCGAGCACGTGCCGGGCCGCGGCCGCCTGGTCGGCGTAGCCACCGAGCCGGGTGAACGTGCCCTCCGAGCCGAGCAGGCGCACCATGGCGTAGGCGTTCTGGTGCGCCTCGTAGTCGAACTGCTCGCCGCCCTCCAGCGTCGCCATCGTGAGGACGCCGTCGTGGCCCCCTTCCGCGATCGCGCGCGCGATCGAGTCGGCTCCGGCCGCGAGGTCCGGCACGAGCTGGTAGCTCGGGCTGGCCGTCACGCCCTGCGCCGTCAGGCGCGCCGCGAGGACGCTCTCGATCGAGACGCGGTCGCCCTGTTCCTCGTAGAGCCCGACGACGAGCAGGTTCGAGCGCGGCTGGCCGTCCCAGGCGTCGCTCAGATTCTCGTTGTCGACCTTGTGCTGGGTGCTCGTGCAGGCGGCCAGGAGACCGAGGCAGATCGTCGCGATGGGGGTCCTCATGTCAGGCATCGTACCGCCGCCCCGGACGCGCTCGCCGTCGCGCGTCCCGTACAGTCAAGGTCATGCAGCTGCTCGGCCACGCCGTCCTCGGAGCCCTCTCCCTCCTCCCGATGCAGCCCGACGCGCCGACGCCCGCGCACTTCGAGGGCCTGTGGGAGACGCGATACGGCCGCATGCGCCTCCAGGTGGAGGGCGACGGGATCCTCGGCACTTACTCCTCGGTCCCCGGTGCACGCATCGTCGGCGAGGTCGACGGCGACAGGCTCCGCTTCCGCTACGAGGAACCCTCGGCACGCGGCGAGGGCACCTTCCAGCTCGTCGAGGACGGCCGGGCGCTGGAGGGGCAGTGGCGCGCCGATGGAACGAAGCCGTGGACGCCGTGGAACGGGACGCGCGTCGAGCCGAAGAAGCGCGTCAAGTGGCTCGTGATCCTGGAAGCGCGCTGGGAGGCGGGCCTGCACGAGTCCGAGTACACGTTCGGCGAGATGCTGCGCTCGTACTTGACGATGGCGCCGCGGGTCCGCGTGCGCGAGAGGCGCTTTCACGACGAGGCGGACTTCCGACGCTTCGCGCGCGAGGTGACGTTCCTCGCCGAGCCCGTCGTCCTCCTCGTCTCGACGCACGGGTCGCCGAAGGGAATCTCGGTGGGCGGCAAGTCGATCGGCCCCGAGGCCATCGCGGAGAGCCTCGCGTGGGCGAGCAACGTGGAGCTCCTGCACCTGTCCGGCTGCGACATGCTCCGCGGCGACGCGGCCGAGACGATCCGAGCCGCGATCCCGGAGAGCCGCCGGTTCCCGATCTCCGGCTACAAGACGACCGTCGACTGGGCCGCGAGCGCCCTGTCGGACTTCACGTACCTGACGTTCCTGCTGATCCGCGGCATGCCGCCCGAGAAGGCTCTCGCACAGACGCACGTCGCGGCGCCGTACACCGCCGACGATGAGGTCGAGGACTGCGCGTTCCGCCCTCTCGGCCTCGCGCTCTTGCCGGCCGAGCGGGAGCGCGCAGCGCGCTGATCACACGGCGACATCGGCGAGGTCACGCCGAGCGCACGTGAGTACTGCTTGCGCAGTGCCGTCTCCTTCTGGCCGACGAGCTGCTTGATCTGGGCGTAGCGCATCCGATCGTTCGACCGCATCAGGATGGTCGTCCGCATTGAGGCGGGCAGCTCGGCGATCGCGGCGTCGGGCGTGCGCTCGCCGGAAACGAGGGCGGGATCCAGAGCCTCCTCCTCGGCCGGGAGCGACTGCGCCGCCGCGCGTCTCGAACGGTCGCGCCGGTGGTCACGGACCTTGTTCATCGTGATCGAGTGCATCCACGGGGGAGCGGCCGGGGCGGGTCATGGTCGGTTCAGCGGGCCTGAGCCGGGAGGGAGACGAGTGGGGGCGAGACCAGTCTCTCGCCCCCTGCTGCTGACTCACGGTGTGCCGCCGAATCCGGACGCGGAGTCCGGAATCCCTTCTCCCACCTCCGGGCGGCCGGCTACTGCCGCCAGAAGTTCGACAGGACCGACACCTGCGGCGCCGGGATCGACTGCACCCCCGGCACGTACGGGTTCGTGTCGAACCGCAGCGTGCCCGTCGCTCCGACGTCGAGCACGTCGATCACGCCGTTCGACCCGATCGGGTTCGGCACCGCCGCGAAGAGGAACCGCGGCTCGGTCGTGTTGAACGCCGTCGTCGTCGTCGGCGGCAGCCGGTACGTGCACTTGCCGTTCGCCGGCAGCGCAGAGCCCGCGCTGAAGTTCGTGGCCGGCGCGGCGATGCCACCGAAGTTCTTCTGGTCGTCGAACGCGATGTCTACCGGGACGCCGGACAGGCCGCCGGGCCCCTGGCCGATCGAGACAGGGACGCCGAACTCGACGTCGCGGAAGTTCGGATTCAAGACGCCCGTCGTCGTGAGCGGGAGCTGGCCCGTGAGCGAGCTCTCGATCCGGAGACGGGAGATCGCGCCCACCCCGAGGTCGCCGGGCGCGCCGTTGGCGGGGTCGATCGGACCCTCGTGGACGACGTAGACGGACGCGTCGAGGTTGAGCGGGTCGATCTGGACCGTCTTCGGCGCCAGGAACCGGAACGGGATGATCCCGACGATGTCGTCGTAGCCCCAGCCGTTCACGCCGTTCGGCCCCGACTCGAACACGGCCATGTTGCCGCTCCGGTTCAGGACGTAGGCGAAGTACACGCCGCGGCGGAACGAGAAGCTCTGCATCCGGGGCGTCACGCAGACCTCGAAGGGGCGGTCGAGCTGGGAACGCGCGGTCCGGCGGACGTCGAGCGACGCCGCCGAGATGATCGACACCGACCCGTCGAGCTCGTTGCAGACGAGGATGTCCTCGTTCGTCGGCTCGAAGGCGATGCCGCGCGGCGCGCGTCCGACCTGGACCGTCCGGATCACCTGGTGGAACCGGGTCGAGCGCGGATCGGTGTCGATGAAGCTCACCGTGTCGGCGACCTGGTTCGTCACGGCGAGGACGTCGAGGTTCGGGCCGATCGCCATCGACGTCGGATCGGGGACGGCGATCCGATCGATGACCGTCATCCGGTTCGAGTTGAACACCACGATCTCGCCACGAGGCCGATCCGCGACGTACAGGAAGTGGCCGATCTGCTGTCGGATCATGTACTCGCTGCACGCTCCGACCGCTCCGCCGAAGGTCGGACCCTGGAAGAACACGTTCTGCTCGTCGACGAGGAGCCCGGTCGGTGGTGAGTTCGTCCCGGGCACCGGGAACGGGTTCCCCGGGACGAGGAAGTTCGGCGGCGGCGCGTCGACGGTCGTGGGGGAGTTGCCGCCGATGTAGGGCGTGACGCAAGGAGGCGGGAACGCCAGCTTCGGCGGGTTCGGGTGCGGGGACCAGGAGATCAGGTTCTCGTAGCCCGGGTTCACGCTCCCGAACTGGTTCACGAGCGACGGCTGGATCGTGTTCGACCCGCCACCGGTCGCCGCGCGGATGACCTTGAGGCCGTCGATCGCGCACACGTTGCCCGGGCCCGACTGACAGCCCGCCGGAGGCGGCGCATTGCGCAGCGTGCCGTCGAGCGCGTGTCCGAGGTGGACGTCTGCGACCGCGCTCACGAGCGGCGAGCGCACCACCACGTCCTGCAGCGACGTATCCCGCACGAGCGTGAACGCGCCCGCGGAGCCGCCGTCGATCACGCACTCGCCAGGCACCAGGAGCGGCCGGATGAGCGGGTTCTGGGTGACGTTCGGGTCGTAGGGGAAGCGCGACTCGCCCTCCAGCGGGAACGGCTGGCTGCTCACGGGGTTCCCCGTGCCCTGTCCAAAGCCGTTCAGGTCGATGACCGACAGCCCCGGCCGCGCCCCGATTCGGCCGACGTAGATCGCGTCGGGGGCGACCGGCGCGTTGACCATGCCCGGACCTTCACCGGTCTCGAAGAACGTCGACGCGCCCAGGAGGTTCCGGTTCGGCTCGAACACGCCCGGCGTGTTCGGGTCGGTGCTCTCGATCTGCGCGAGGTCCTCGATCGAGTCCGTGCGCAGCACGACGTCGACGCGCTCGAAGGTGTCGCACGACTGGAACGTCGGCCCGCGACCCGGGAACGCGAAGCCCGGGACGAGTTCGTAGGTCGTCAGGTCGTACGGGCTCAGCGGCACCGCGTGGAACGGCATCGTGGTCGTGGACGCCGGCGGGCCGAAGAGGATCTCGATGGCCGACGACAGCCCCGCCGGCCCCACGCCCTCGATCGATCCGACCGAGTAGGGCTGGACGGACTCGGTGAACTCGATCCGGATCCGCGTCGTGGGATCGACGTCGACGTCCCCGTCCCCCGGCGTGATGTGCGGCGCGCTCGCGGGCGGCGGCGAGGTGAGCACCTCGGGCGTCAGGACGTCGAGCCCGACCGTCGCGGTGGCCACGACGCCCTCGCGGAGCGTCCTCCCATTGCTGGCGCGAAGCGCCGTCGTCGCCGCGAGCCGGAGCTGGACCCCTGCGGGGAAGGCCTCGGCGGACGTCAGGTCTCCGTCGGAGTCGGCGACGAACACGAACACTCTGTCCGTGACGAGCGCGCTCGCCCCCGGGACGAACGACCGAACGCCCGGGAACCCCAGCGCGTCCGACTCGATCGGCTCTCCTCCGGCGTCGAGCACCGGACGGAGCGATCCGTAGCGCGGATCGACCGGATCCGCGTTCACCTCGACGAACTGCCGGAGCTGGAGCCGCGGCGGCGAACCGACCGCGGGTCCGACGAGCGAGCGGCCGCCGACGAACGCTCGTCCGGCCACTCCGAGGGCCGCGCCCGTCAGCGGGTCGATCGACGTCACGCTGATCGCACCCGAGAGCGGAGCGCTGGACGGGCTCGGGTTCAGGATCGTGAGCGGATCGAGCGCCTGCGTGAACGTCGCGGCGAAGAAGTGGTTGCCCGGCTGCCCGTCGGGCGCGACCGCGTCGACCGGGAACACCGTGGGCGGCAGCACGGGATTGCCGCGACGCACGTGCGCGACTACGTCTTCGATCGATCGGATCGTGACGACCTGACCGGTCGGCGCGCCGCCGGCATCGAGCTCGGGGACGCGGTGGGGCAGCAGCGAGCCGAAGCCGTTACTGACGTCGTTCAACCGGAACGTGGCGCTGGAGCCCCCCGTCCCGGGCGGTGGGGGGCTCGAGCCGCCGCAGCTCGTGAGGGGGACAGACAGGAAGAGCGTCAGGACGAAGGCCGCGCGTCGACGGACGCACGAAGCGGCCACGGGTTCTCCGAACATGGCGAGCACCGGGAGGAAGGTCGTGGGACGACCACACCGGTCCAGCGGCCGCGCGCGACGGCGTCGCGCGCACCGGTAGAACGAACGCACGTGCGTCGACGGGAACTCGAGCGCGCGGCGGAAACGGTCTCGGACGGGGGTGGCCTTGGATCGGCCGGGGAACCACCGCTCTCGCCACAAGTGCCGTGCCCGGTCGCCTCGCGTCGCTCGGTCCGACCTTGGGCGCGCCGCGGCAAGTTCGGCCCAATCAACGTGTTGCGGACGCGACGGAATCTCTCGCGCGCACGCCTCGAACGGAGACCGACGCCCGACGTCGTGCGCGCCGGCACGCGTTCGTCCGCGAGGAGACCGGGATTCCGAGCGATAGCGCTCGAATCGAGAGGCCTGGCTCGGAAAGGGAGGCTGCGGACGCGCGTGGGCCGGTTTGTCGTTCTGGATGCAGGCCTCAGTGGGCACGATCTCCGGGTCCCCCCATGACCCCGCGCCCCGAGGATCCCTCGACCTCCACGACGACGGCGACGCGTCGCGCAGCGGCGGCCGCCGCGCTCGCCGTGCTCTCTTCCGGCTGCGCCCTCCTCGACGAGCCGCAGGACCAGGGCTCCGGTCGCGCGGTCGCCGATGAGCCGTGGGAGCGCGCCATCACGGACTTCGGCGGGTTCGTCGTCACGCCACCGACGGAAGACGTCGCGCTGGGGGACGTGTTCCTCTTCCCCGCGCCGCCCATCGCGGGAGAGCGTCGCGACGTCTCCGGCACCGCTGACCTGCTCCGCTGGCGCACGCTCGACCTCGACGAGGTGACGAGCGACCAGAGTCCCACCCGCGGGAACCTCGAGCGAGCGGACCCGAGCGAGGAGGGGGGGGCCGATCAGCGTTCTTCGGTCGCGCTGCGCCTGGCGTCGCGCGTGGAGATCGACCCCGAGGACATCGAGGCGTGGCTGCCGCTCGAGGCGATGGCGCTCGTCGACCTGCCGACGTCCGGCGATCGGCTCTCGATGGGCGTCCAGTTCGGTGACGCGGCCGTCGAGTCGGTGCCCGCTCGACCGGTGCTCGACTCGCTTCTCGCCCGGCCGGGGGAGACCCTTCGCTTCGCGCCGCTCCTGGCCGACCAGGAGTCGGGGTTCGCCTACGTGGCCGTCGTCACCGAGGTCCTGCGGGCACGCACGATCGAGGTCACCCTGCGCGCGCGCGGGACGGATCCGCCGGACGGCGAGCCGCGCGGCGTCGAGGCGATCCGGCGCGCGAACGAGCTGAACAGGGCGCTCAGGAGCACGAGCAGCGGCGAGGCGGTGGTCGAGTTCGTCGCGGTGGCCGACGACGCGATCACGTTCCGCCGCCGCTGGCCCACGCCGCTCGCGCTGGCCGTCCGCGGGCTCACCGTCGAGGTCGACGCGGAGTCGGGGACGGTGCTGCGCAGCGGGCCGCTCGGCGAGCCGCTCCCGGGCGACGTGCTCGAGGTCGTGGAGGAGGAGGGCGAGGAGTCCGAGGTCCTGGAGGAGCGGCGCCGCGGTCGCGCGAAGATCGAGGAGTTCTTCCCAGAGGACTTCCTGCGGCCGCGTCTCTCCTGGGACTACGGTCCGCGGCTCGACGCGCTCGGCGGCGACCTCACCGTGCTCGCCGGCGGGCGGATCCACTACGACGTCTCGGGCTTCGTCGACGACGACGAGCTGCGCGACGCGTTCGGCTCCCCGGAGGCCGGCTCGAAGGTGCGGCGCGCGTTCCTGGAACTCGGCGGCGTCTATCGTCGGCTCGACTTCAACTTCTGGGTCAACTTCTCGGACGTCGACCTGCTCGACGAGGGGCGCGATTTCGGCTACGCCGACTTCCGGAACGTCTTCGTCGGTGTGCGCGACGTCCCGGTCGTCGGCGGCATCCGGGCGGGCTACTTCAAGGAGCCCTTCGGCCTCGAGGAGATCACGTCGAGCAACGACATCACGTTCCTCGAGCGCTCCCTGACGGACGCATTCATCGAGCGCCGCAACCTCGGCGTCATGCTGCAGCGGCGCTTCACCGAGGAGGGCGACGTGACCGCCTCGGTCGGCTTCTACCGCAACGCCACGAACGACCTCGACGTCAAGGACGGGTACGGGATCACGGGCAGGCTCACCACCGCGGCGCTGCGCAGCGAGGACGAACGCAAGGTGGTGCACCTCGGCTCGTCCCTCACACTGCGGCGGCCGGACGACGCCGGGCTCCGGTTCTCGTCGCGGGGCTCGTCCGCCCAGGGGCAGATCCTCGCGGACACCGGTCTCTTCGACGCCGATCGGGAGGCCCGCTGGGGCGTCGAGTTCGGCACCGTCTCCAACTCGTGGTCCTTCCAGACCGAGACGATCGTCGCGCTCAACGGCGCGGGGAGCGGGGTCGCCGATCGCACGTTCTGGGCGACGTACCTGATGGGGAGCTACGTCCTCACCGGTGAGCACCGGACCTATCGCGAGCGCGTCGGCGCGTTCGGAACGGTCGTGCCGACGCGCTCCATCCGCGAGGGCGGGATCGGCGCCTTCGAGCTGTCCGGCCGCTACGCGTACCTCGACCTCGACTCGGCGGACGTGAGCGGAGGCTGCCTCCACGACTGGACGCTCGGGATCAACTGGTACGCGCAGGCCAACGTCCGCCTGATGCTCGGCGCGGTGATCGCGCACCCTGAGGGCTTCGGGTTCCAGCGGACGGGTCAGCTGCGCCTGCAGGTCTCCCTATGAGCGCCGCCGAGGCATCGCCCGCCGGACGGGACGCGATCGTCCTGGCGCGTTCGCCGGGACCTTTCCTATCGTCCAGAGGCCACCGGGCCACTCCAGCGACCGATACGACGATGATGCTCCCCCGCCACACTCCGAGGCACCTCGCCGCTGTCCCGCTGCTGGCGCTCGCCTGGGCCGCCTCTGGCTGCTCACTGCGCACGGGTACGGTCGACGAGACCGGCCGCCCCCGTTCGACGCGGATCGAGTTCGTCGAGGTCTGGGGGGAGACCATCCTCGACATGGGGCGCTATCCGGTCGTCCCGCCCAGCGAGGACGTCTATGTCGGTGACGTCTACGCTCTGCCGACCTCGCCGGGCAGCGGCGCGCCGACGACCGAGGAGGGGCTCCGGGCGCTCGCGACGCCGCGCTGGACTTCGCTCGAGCTGCTGCCGCTCCTCGAGGCGGAGTACAGCAAGCGGCCGTCCTGGAACGAGGAGTCCGCAACGCGGCCGGACGGCGACGCCTCGTCCGAGTCGATCTATCGGAGCGGTCGTGTGCCCGGCCGCCACCGTTTCGTCGGGCTCGGCGCGACGTCGAACCTGACCGTCGATTCGTCGGACCTCGACCCGTTCATTCCCATCGAGATCGCGCCGCTCATCGAGGGCCCCGCGACACCGGATCGGTACTCGGTGAGCCTCCAGATGCGCGAGGCCGAGAGCTACGCGATCTCGCTGGAGCCGCTCGTCGACGCGCTCCTCCTCGAGGAGGAGGGGGGAGAAGAGGGAGAGAAGGGGACGCTCTATCGGCTCCGCGAGGAGCACCGCCCTGGCCTCCCGCTCGTCGCGGATCCCGCGACCGGGATCGTGAACCTCCTCGTGATCTCCGAGGTGCTCTACTTCCGGAGCATGGAGGTCACAGTGCGCCGCAAGCTGCTTCAGGTCCCCGGAGTGGAACTCGTGGAGTCGAACGACGCCACGCTCGACGGGCTGCGCGGAGCGGAAGCCGTGCACGCTGCCCAGGAGATGAACCAGGCGCTCTCCGAGTCCGGGATCGGGGATCGCATCGGCGGTTCCATCGAGATCGTGATGGCGACGGACAACGCGATCACGCTCCGTCGCAGCTGGACCCATCCGCTCGCGATGGCGATCCGCGGGCTGACGCTGGAGGTCGACACGGCGAGCGGCGAGATCCTGCGGGTCGCGCCGATCGGGCTGCCGATGCCAGAGCTGCCCCAGCCGGAGCCGGAGCCGGAGCCGGAGCCTGAGCCGGAGGCCGAGAGCGGCGCGGATGGCGTGCCGGGCGATGAAGCCGGCGCCGATGCTTCGCCGCCGTCGGGCGGCTGATCGGAGGCCGAACTCCGGCGATCACTCGACCGCTTCGATCGCGCGTGCGCAGAGGCCGCGGAGCCCCCACAGTAGAGCTTCCTGCTCCGCCGCGCGTGCGAGGTTGCGGCCTTCGTCGGGGTCGTCGCGTAGGTCGTAGATCTCCTCGAATTCGGGGTGATCGAGGTACCGGACGTACTTCCATCGGTCCGTGCGGACGCCCTCGGTGCGCGGGATCTTCGGGTGCGTCCAGAGGTGCTCGGTGAGGACCTCTCCGCGCCACTCGACCTCCTCGCCGTCCAGCAGCGGACGGAGCGTGCGCCCCTGGACGTCCTCCGGGGCCTCGATCCCCGCGAGGTCGAGTAGCGTCGGCGCCACGTCCACGTTCAGCGCGAACGCGTCCTGTGTGACTCCGCGCCGCCCCGGGTCGGCCCGCGGATCGCATACGACGAGCGGTACGCGCGTCGAGCGGTCGTGCATCGTCCACTTGCCCGCGTAGCCGCGCTCGCCGAGGAAGTAGCCGTTGTCGCCGATCAGCACGATCACGGTGTCGTCGAGCCGGCCCGCCTCCTCGAGCGCCGCGACCAGGCGGCCAATGCCCTCGTCGACGGCGCTCAGCATCCGGAAGTAGCCCCGCGTCATGCGCGTCCGCTTCTCGGGCGTGTCGAAGCGCCAGTACCACCGCTCGCGGTTCAGCCCGGTCCGCAGGAACTCGGGCAGGGCGTCGAAGAACGCAGGGTCCGAGAGGGCGGGGGCCGGGATCTCCGCGTCCGCGTACAGCCCGTCGAGGCGCGCGGGCCAGAGGTACTGCTCGGGGTTCGCGTCCTCCGCGTGGGGGGCCTGGAACCACAGGGAGAGGCAGAACGGACGCTCGTCTTCCTCCAGCGCGAAGGCGATCGCACGGTCGACGTTGCGGTCGGTCAGATGACGCCCGCGATCCTCTCCCTCCTTCGCCTTGCGGAAGTACGGCAGGGTGCCCCCGGCGAACGAGTCGAACATCCGCGCCCGCGCGTCGCCCGGGATCCTGACGCCGAGCTTGCCGACGAAGCCCACGCGGTATCCGGCCTCGCGCAGAAGCACCGGGTAGGTCGCGTCGACCGTCTCCGACGCGAGCGGCGGCGCTCCGAACGTGTAGCCGTGCCGGCGCTCGTACTGGCCGGTCAGCAGGCTCGCGCGGCTCGCGGCGCAGATCGGCGTCGTCACGAAGGCGCGCGTGAAGCGCACGCCGCGCGCCGCGAGCGCGTCGATGTGCGGCGTGAGGAGCACGGGGTGTCCCGCGCAGCCGAGTGCGTCGTGGGGGTGGTCGTCGGTGACGAGCAGAACGAGGTTCGGGCGCGCGTCCCTCTGGTCCTGCACTGCGGCCGCGCTCGCTGCGAGGGCGGCGAGCGCGCCGAGCGTGAAGAGCGCCCTCAACGGTCGGTGACGCTGGCCCGGATCGTCTTGCGGGGCGCCTTCACGTGCGCGTCCATCCAGTCGATCATCTCGGCCTGGACGTGCAGCACCGACTCGCGCGCACGGTACCCGTGGCTCTCGCCGGGCAGCATCACGAGCCGCGCGGTCCCGCCGTTGCCCTTGATCGCCTGGTACAGGCGCCGCGACTGCAGCGGGAACGTGCCGGAGTTGTTGTCCGCCTCGCCGTGGATGAGCAGCACCGGCTCATTGATGTGGTCGGCGTGCATGAATGGCGAGACGGTGAAGTACGTCTCCGGCGCCTGCCAGAACGTGCGGCGCTCGGACTGGAACCCGAAGGGCGTCAGCGTCCGGTTGTACGCGCCGCTCCGCGCGATGCCGGCCCGGAACAGGTCGCAGTGCGCCAGCAGGTTCGTCGTCATGAACGCGCCGTAGCTGTGGCCCGCGACGCCGACCCGGTCGGGATCGGCGACGCCCATCCGGACCGCGACGTCGATCGCCGCCTGCGCCGACGCGACGAGCTGGGTGACGAACGTGTCGTTCATCGTCTCGGCGTCGCCGATGATCGGCATGGTCGCACCGTCGAGGACGGCGTAGCCCTGGGTCAGCAGGAGGAGGTGGCTGGAGCCCGCCATGCGCGTGAAGCGCTCGGTCGAGCCGCTGATCTGTCCCGCCGTGCTCGCGTCGTTGTACTCACGCGGGTAGCCCCACACGAGCATCGGCAATCGCGTGCCCTCCTCGTAGCCCGCCGGCAGGTAGAGCGTCGCCGACAGCGGGATCCCGTCGCTGCGCTCGTACGTGAGCCGCTGCTTGGTGATCCCACGGATCTCGGGCTGCGGATCGGCGAAGTCGGTCAGCGCCACGCGCTTCGCCGCGGGGCCGTCGTGCAGGACGTAGTTCGGCGGCGTCGTGCGCGTCTCGCGCCGCGTCACGAAGGTCGGCGCGTCGCCGGTCTCCATCACGTCGACGACCGACTCGTACGCGTCGGCGGGGCAGCGCCAGATCTCCTCGGTCGCGAGCGTCACCTGGCTCTGGCGCCGCAGGAACGGCCGATCACCCTCCGGGCTCGCGCCGCGTCCCGTGCGGTACATCCACTCGCCGTCGAGCCGGGCGACCGAGCGCCCGAAGGGGCCCGGGTGGGTGAGGAGCGCGCCTGGATCGCCGTAGCGATCGTTCGAACTGCGGTCCTCCAGCATGCGCGGGACCGCGGACCCGTCCAGAGCGTGCAGCATGCTGCGGATCCAGCGCCGGTCGCGGTCGTACTCCGCGGCGGCGAAGAGGTTCGGGTCGTCGAAGAAGGTCAGTCCGCGCGCGCGGTGCTCGACGCGCACGACCTCGCGGCCGACGGCGCCCGTCGACTCGTCGCGCGTGAACGGCGCCGACGCGGCGAGCCAGCGATCGCGGTACTGGGCCTCGGCCTTCGGGTCGCCACCGTCGAGCGCCTCGGCCCAGAAGAGCGTCGCCGGATGGCTCGCGGCCCACTGGAAGCTCCTCGCGCCGGTCCGCACGCCGCCGATCGGGATGCCCTCGCCGAGCGGGACGTTCCATCCGACGACGGCCGCGGCGGGCTCTTCCGTGCGCGCGATCTCGACCCGCTGCGGGAACCGGTAGTACGGCATCAGGAACGTGTACGGGCGCCGGATCTGCATCGTCATGATCCAGTTGCCGTCGGGCGAGAGCGATGCGCCCGCGTACACGCCGCGGCCGAGGATCCGGGCCTCGCCGCCGTCCAGCGACAGCAGCGCGAGGTCGGCCGTCGCGTAGTGCTCCCACGTGTCGGCGTCGTGCTCGCTCGCCAGGAGGTCCTGGTAGGTGCGCAGCGGGGACTTCCTCCCGTCGGTCTCCTGGACGTTCGGGCCCAGCGGTACGCGCGGCGCCTCGGGCGGCGCGCCGCGGTCCTCGGGGACGAGCTGACACAGGACGTGCGCGCCGCCCGGCGCCCAGCTCACGCCGCCGGTGATCGTGTTCAGCCGGGCCGTGACCTGCCGCACGTTCGCCGGATCGGCGGCCGTCCCCGTCCACAGCTCGCTGCCGCCGGCCGTGACGACGGTCACGACGAAGCGCGTGCCGTCGGGCGACCACGAGGTGCCGGCGACGCGCGCGCCGTTCGGGAGCTTCACCTCGGTCTCGGGGCCGCCGCGCAGCGCGCGGTGCACGACGCGCGTCCCGAACGAGGTGGCGAAGCGCGCGTTCGCGCGCGGGTCGATGCGCATCCCGGCCAGGCGCAGCATCGGCCGCGTCACGTCCTCCAGCGGCGGGAGCGCGTCACGGTGCACCATCAGCATCGACGCGCCGTCCGGGGAGATCGAGACGCCCGGGGACGGTGCGGCGGTGATGAGGTCCCGCACGATCGCGGGAGGCTCGCGGTAGGTCTCCTGTGCGGCGGAAGGAGCGGCGGCGGAGGGGGCGGCGGCCCCGGCGAGGGCGGCGGGAACGACGGCTGCGGCGGCGGCGAAGCGCATGGCGGGGGATCCTCTGGGGTTACGGACCGCCCGACTGTACCCGCGGCTCGCGGGACCGTCTCGCTCAGCGGCGGACGAGCGTGCGCGGGCGCTGCGAATCCTCGCACGCGACGCGGACCAGGATCGTCGTTCCCTCGCCCGGGGTGGACCGCACCTCGAGCGCGGCGCCGACCAGGCGGGCGCGCTCCCGGAGGCTTGCCAGCCCGAGCCCGCCCGCCGCGTCGGTGGCGCATCGCGCCTCGTCGAACCCCACGCCGTCGTCCGTCACCGACAGCTCCAGGATCGAGCCCACCCGCGCGAGTCGGACCACGATCGAGTCCGCGTCCGCGTGCTTGATCGCGTTCTGCAGCGACTCTTGCGCGATGCGGAACAGCGCCAGGCCGACCTCGCTCTGGACGTCGAACGTCCCGCTCTGATCGATGAAACGGATCGTGCGCTCCGCGCTCCGCTCGCGCCGCGCGCACTCGGACCGCAGCGCGCGCGAGAGCCCGAGGTCGTCGAGGACGGTCGGGTGGAGCTGGCGCGAGAGCGCGTGCACGTCCATCGAGACCTCGTGGAGCCCCGACTGCACGCTCTCGATCGCGTGGACGACGTTCTCGCGCGCCTGGTGCTCGGCGTCGTTGAGCACGATCTGCATCTCGATCGCGAGCGCGGCGAGGCGCTGCGAGAGGTCGTCGTGCAGCTCGCGCGCGATGCGACTCCGCTCGGTCTCCTCCGCCCGGGCGAGCTTGCGCCGGAGCGTCTCGATCGCGCGCTGCGAGCGCTGCTCCTCGCTGACGTCGCGGATGATGCCGACGAGGCGCGTCACGCCCCGGTGCTCCTCGGCCGCGACCGACAGCAGGACGTCGACGGGCGTCCCGTCGGCGCGTTCGACGACGCTCGTGCGCGTCGTCCACGTCGCCTGCAGCGCGCGTACGTCGATCGTGCCGGACTCGTCGTCGACGGGGGCGCCGCCCGGCTTCGACAGGTCGGGGAAGCCGAGCCAGCTCGCGCTGCGATCGAGGATCTCGTCGTTCGAGTAGCCGAACAGGCGCGTCATCGCAGCGTTCGCGAACGCGATCGTCCCGTCGCCCTCGACCATCACGATCCCGTCCTGCGCGGACTCGAGCATGCTCAGGTAGTTCGCCTCGCTCTCACGCAGGCGAAGTTCGACGCCCTCGCGGCGCTCGATCTCGTACGAGAGCACCTCGCTGCGTCGACGGAGCGCGCCGACCCGCAGCCCGTAGGCCACAGCGAGCAGCGCGACGCCGACGAGCAACGACAGGGCCTGCCAGCGCCGATCCTGGTACCAGCGCGCGCCGACGTGGATTGTCGGTCCGACCTCCGTGACGGACCAGGGGCCGTCCGCTGCGCGTGTGCGAACGCGGAAGGTGTAGTCGCCGGGCGGCAGGTTCGTGTAGCGCGCGGTCCGGTAGCGGCCCGCGTCGATCCACTCTTCGTCGTAGCCGTCGAGCCGGTACTGGGTCCGCGCGTCCGCCGAACGAGGGAAGCGGATCGCCGAGTACCCGAACGCGAGGTCGGTCGATCCCCGCGGCCGCAGGTCCGCGCGCCACGGCTCGCCGTCGACCTCCGTCCACTCCAGCGCGATGCGCGGCGGGTTGCGGCCGAGGTCGAGGCGCTCGGGGTCCATGAGGACGAGGCCCTCGACCGTCGGCAGAGCGGCCGTGCGCCCCCCGAGGAGGCACCCGCTCGGGCCGTTCGTCTCGGGCGTCGGGAGGAGCCAGGCGTCGAGCTGTTCGAGTTCACCCTTCGAGCTCGCGTCCAGGGAGCTGAGCGACACGAGCGCGAGGCCGCGGTTCGAATTAAGCGCAAGCATCTGCAGGTCGCCTGGACCGACCATCGGGCCGACCCACCCGAGGTGGTCGTCGGGGAGCCCGTCCGCCGACGTCCAGACCTCCTGGCGCCCATCGGGTTGGACGCGCACGAGTCCGCCACCGTACGTCGTGATCCACACGGCGCCGTCGCCCGCGTCCGCGAGCGCGCGCGGCTCCGCGGGGGGGACGTGGAAGGTGCGGGCCTCCGCCGAGGCGGTGTCGACGCGCAGCACGAGCCTGCCGGCACGGACGAGGAAGCCCCCGGGGTAGGGGATCGCGTTCCGGATCGGGCGCGCCAGCCCCTCGATGACGCGCCCGGGCGTCCCGTCGGCGAGCACCTCCACGAGTCGGTCGCTCTCTCCGGCCCAGATCGACCCGTCCTCGGCCCGGACGATCGCACTCGCGGGCCCTGGAAGGGCCACGCACGGTTCGATCGTCCCGTCGACATAGCGCGCGATCCCGCCCCGCGTCGCGAGCCACGAGACTCCGTCGACGGCCAGGGTCGCGGACTCGACCTTGGTCAGCGGGTCGCCGGCGGGTTCGAGCAGAACGGGGTCTGCGCCCTGCTGGACGACGTAGGCCACGCGCGCCCCCTGGCCGACGACGATCGCCGTGGAATCGTCGACCCCGTGCACCCACACGACTTCCTCGTACGTGGTCGTGTCGGGCATCTCAACGCGTTCGAAGCGTCGCGGCTCGATGAACCGCAACCCGAAGCGATCGGTGCCCAGCCAGGCGGACCCGCGCGGGCCGGCGTGGATCGAGCGGACGCCCCGCGCCGTGTCCTCCACCATGTGGATCGCCTTGAAGCGCTTGGCCGCGTCCGCGCCGCGGTGGAACATCCACATGCCGGTGTCCGTCGCGTAGAGCGAGCGCCTCGGGCCGATGTCGGCGCCGCCGTGGACCGTGCGGAACCCGATCTCGAGTTCCTCCCGCTCCGGGTCGTCGACCCTCCACGCGATCCCTCCGGAGCACACGGCCCACGCCGCGCCGAGGTCGTCCTCGAAGAACGCCGTCGTCTGGCGCGGGTCGATCCTCTCGAACGTGCCGTCATGCTCCCGGAAGAGGCCGCCGTCGGTCGCGACGAGGAGCATCCCGTCACGGTCCAGCGCGATGTGGTGGATCCGCCCCGCCGCCACGAGTGGGCCGTCCTCGACGATGTCGAGCACGCCCTCGTGCCAGCGAGCGAGTCGCGTGCCGGCGAACCAGACGTCATCCCTGGCGCCCTCCAGGATCTGGCCGACGAACTCGAGGCGCTCGGCGGGTGCCATCGTCTCGAACCGCCCGTCGACCCTCCTCATCAGCGGACCGTTCTCACACCCCAGCCAAAGCGTTTCGTCCGCGTCGAAGTGGAGGGACAGGATCCTGTCCGAGACGAGGCCCTCGGTCTGCTCCGCGCTGAAGACGTCGAAGTCCAGCCCGTCGTAGCGGGCGAGGCCGCCGAGCGTGCCGAGCCACAGGTAGCCGCGCGGCCCGACGGCCAGGGCCTGTACGGAGTTGGACGGGAGTCCGTCGACGATGCGGAACTGGAGCTCGTCGTAGATCAGCGGCTGGAACTCGCCGGCGGTTTCCGGAAGCTGCGCCGCCGCGAGAACCGGCGGAACCGCCGCCGCTGCGACGAGAGCGCGCAGTGCGCTTCGGATGCCGGTTCGAGATCCCATGGGGTCGCCAGGACAGCGATCCTAGCCGCGGGGCCCCCGTGGCCGACCACCGCATCCACGCCGCAATCGAGACCGGTCCAGCCTCCGACACAGTCGCCCGGGACGCGTCGCAGAATTGACCGCGACACAGTGGCGTGGCGCATCTCGGGGACGCGCGGCCACGAAGTGCCTCGCGAGTGGGGAGGGGCGCGTGCCCGCACCCACCCGTCCCTCCCGATCCGGACACGATTCCGCCATGACTCTCTTTTCGCTCACCGACGAGACGCTCGACGCGCCCATCCAGGGGAGCGTTTCGGTCGCGGACGCGACGACGTTCCGCGAGGCCCTCGGCCCGCGCGCGACGATCGTGGCGTTCGTCCGGCACTTCGGCTGAACCTTCTGCCGGCGCGACATCGCGAACCTGCAGGCCCGTAGCAGGGAGGCTGGCTTTCCGCCGATCCTCCTCGTGCACATGGGCACGCCCGAGCAGGGCGAGCAGTTCCTCGCGAAGCGCTGGCCCGAGGCGCGTGCCGTCTCCGACCCCAACAAGCGACTGTTCGACGCCTTCGGACTGACGCGCGGTTCGTTCGCGCAGCTCTTCGGCATCGACGCGTGGGTCGCCGCCGCGAGGTCGATAAAGCACGGGATCGGATTGCCCGTGGGAGACCCACTCGTACTTGCGGGTAGCTTTGTCGTCATGGGAAGCGACGTGATCGAGTCCGACGTCGCGGAGTCGACGGCCTCCGTGCCCGATCTCGATCGGCTGGCCGTCGCCGCGCAGGCGGCCCGCTACGAGCCGACGCGATGACTCACGGCGCCGCGAGCATGCTCGGGCGCGTCGGACTGCTGCCCGGCAACGGGCATGTGGACGCGCGCCTCGCGCCTGCGCGCGCCGCCGTCGAACGGCTCGCACCTGACGCTCGCTTCGACCTCGAGTCGGTCGGCTACGGCGAGCACGGAACCTTCGACGCACTGCTCGACGACGTCCGCGACCGACTCGACGGCGTCGACCTCGTCTACGGGACCGGGATCGGGGGCCTCGTGGCAGTCTCGCTCCGCGCGCGGGGGGACCTCGCCGGCGTCCCGGTCGTACTGCAGGGTCCGGTGCTTTGGGGCCTGGAGACGCGCCGTTTCCCGCGCGTCATGCGCCTACCGGGTATGCCGCGGCTGCTCGTCCTCTCGCTCTCGCTCGGGCCCGTTCAGCGGCGCTTCGAACGCAAGCACTTCGAGCGCCCGCTCGAGGAGCCGCTGCGCACGGCGTTCTTCGGCGGCTACCGAGATGCGGGCGCGTTCGCGCGCTGGTTCGCCTGGCTGACGCCCGACCTCCTGCGGCGCCTGGAGGCGGACCTGCGCGGCCGCCCGCCGCTCCTCGACGGCGTCGAGGCCTGGTGGGGGTCGCTCGACCACGTCGTCGGTCCCGAGGAGCTCGCGCGGACCGAGTCCGCTCTCGGCGTGTCCATCCCGATGCGCTCGTTCCCCGCGTGGGGGCACTACCCGATGATCGACGCGCCGGACGAGTGGGTCCGCGAGGTGAGCCTTGCCCTGGCGAGCGCTGCGCGCGTTTGACGATCCGCGCATCGGCAAGCTGTTCCGGCTGCGCGTCGCCTCCCGGCGCGGCATCGAGGTCCCGCCGACGCTGTGGCGCCGCCTTCCGTTCGACGATCGAATCGATCCGCCGGACGCGATTCCGACGCCGCTGATCGTCCGCTCGGCGGCCGAGGACGAGGACACGGCCGCAACGACCGCCGCCGGCCGGTACGAGAGCGTGGTCGTTCGAGCGGAGAGCGAGTTCGAGGACGCGTGCCGACGCGTCGCCGCGTCGATGGGGGACCGCGGCGCGGTGTTCGTCCAGCCGCTCGCCGAGGCCCATCTCGGAGCGGGGCGCGCGGGGGTCGCGTTCTTCGACGGGTTCCACTACGAGCGCACCGAGCGCGAGGGCAGCAACCGCGACCTGACGGCGGGTCGGGAACGCGGCGAGGTCGTGCGCGCGGATCTCGTCCGCGGCGAGGCCTGGTCGGAGTGGCTGGCGCGGGTCGGAAGGTCGTTCGCCGCCGACCTGCGCGGTGCGGGCGCGCTCGACGTCGAGTACGCGCGTACGGCCGACCGATTCGTCCTGCTGCAGGCGCGACCGGCGACGTTCCCCGTCCGGCGGAATCCGATCCTGAGCCTCGCGAACCACCGCGAGATCCTCGGCGATCACCCGAGCCCGTGGATCGTCGACGCGCTGGAGCGCGCCGGGCGCGGCGCGCTGGATGAGTTCGCGCGCGTCGATCCGGTCGTCGGCACGTGGGGCGCGCGCTACGCCGAGGCGCACGTCGGCCGCGCGTGGCTGTCGTTCTCGTTCTTCTTCCGCCTCATGGACCACTGGGGGCTGCCGCGCGCGTTCGTCACCGAGGGAGTCGGCGGCGCGGCCGGGTCGCCCGAGGACGCGCGGCCGAGGTGGGGGAGGATGATCCGCATGTCGCCGCGCCTCGTGCGGCTGCAGCTCCAGAACCTCGCCGCGATCCGCGGGATCCGCCGGCGTCTCGCGGACTTCGACGCACGCCTCGAGAGCGCACGGTCGATCGCGGACTGGTTCGGCGCGACGGCGTTCGGCCTCGACCTCGCGCTGCGGACCAACTTCGCGATCAACGGCGCGCTGTCCGGGCTGACGCGCGTACGAAGAGCGGTGGGCGTACGCGGCCGCGCACGCGTCGTCACCGAGGACATGATGGAGGAGTACGGCGCGCTCCGTCGTCTGCCGGTCACCGAGCGCGAGGTGGCGCTCGACGCATGGCTCGCTCGCTTCGGCCATCGCGGACCGCTGGAGAGCGACCCGATGCAGCCGCGGTTCGCCGAGCTGCGCCCCACGCTGCTCGCCGACGTCCTGCGGACCGGGGGCGAGGAGAGGCCGGACGCGGACGCCAAACGGCGTGGAGGTCGCGGCGTCTGGTATGCGCTCGACCGCAGGCGCGAGGCGTTCCGCGACGACCTGATGCGGCGCTGGCTCGCGCTCCGCGAGGGCACGCTCGCTGCGGCCCGCGATGCGGTGGCGAACGGGCACCTGGAGCTGGAGGAGGACGTCTTCCTTCTCGACGGCGAATCGGCGTCCGCGTCGCCGTCGGAGTGGCGCCGCGCGGTCGACGCCGCGCGTGAGCGGCGCCGGTGCGAAGCGGGCGTCGCCCTCCCCGCGACGGCGCGCCTCGACGAGATCCTGGAGGCGGCGACCGGTGCCGCGCGTCGAACTGCGGCCAGAGGCGGCCGGCTCTCCGGCATTGGCCTCGGCTCCGCGACCGTGCGCGGAGTCGCGCGGCGCGCCGACGATCTGACCGCGCTGCTCCGCGAGGAGGCGGAAGGCCGCGCCGAGCCGCTCGGCCCGGGGACGGTGCTGATCGTCCCCGCCCTGGAGCCGGCGTGGGCGGTCGTGTTCGGCCGCGTCGGCGCGGTCGTGACGGAGATCGGCGGCGAGCTCTCGCACGCGTCGATCCTCCTGCGCGAGGCCGGCGTGCCGGCGCTCGTCGACTGCGCGGGCGTGTGGGACGGCGTGCCCGACGGCGCCGAGGTCACCCTCGACGAGCGCGCGGGCCCGCGCACCGGGCCCCCCTGAGCCCCCCCACCACCCCCCCCACCCCCCGAGCGGGGTCGCCCACACCCCGAAACACCAAC
>JBCDGE010000083.1:0-36006 GCA_038757895.1 Planctomycetota bacterium
GATCGAGCCTCCCGGGTGAGGACCGCGGCCGCGCCTCAGTGCGGCCGCTGCTCCTCCTTCTTCGGCTTCGTCACCGGCTTCGGCTTGGCCTGACGCGCGCCGCGCAGGCGCGCGGCCGCCGGGCCGACGTCGAACTCGATCGGCCCGGACTCGGGCGGCCCCGACTCGGACGAACCCGTGCCGCCCGTCGACTTCGTCGGGTCGGCTCCGATCGGGAGCGCGCTCCTCGAGGTCGTGGGTGTCTTCGCAGCGCCGCCGGAGCCGTCGAGCGCTGCGGTCGCCCCAGCGTTCTGCGGAGTGTTCTGCGGAGTGTTCTGCGGAGAGGTCGGAGCGGCGGACGAGGTCATCGGCTGCCCGGACGTCACCGGCTGCGTCGACTCGGGGACGACGCTCGTCGCGGGGTCGGCGGCCGTGGCCGGCGCGGACGTTCCGCCGCCGGTGGGCGCTGTGCTGCTGGAGCCGGCGCCAGCCGCGCCTGCTCCCGCGCCCACGCCGAGGAGAGCCGCGCCGGCGCCCGCGCCGTCGCTCTTCTCCTCCGTCGCGCCCGCGTCCACGGTCTCGGTCGGCGGCACGATTTCCGCCGTCCGCTTCATGTCGTTCGCCGGCGCCACCGGGACGGGCGTTCCGAAGCGCTCGTCGTAGGCGTCGGGGACGTAGTTCGTGATGCGTCGCCGCGCGGTCGCCACGATCCACTCGGAGTCGAGCTCGATCAGCCGGACCGACAGGTCGAGGTCGTCGCCGTCGCGGACGAACGAGCCGAGGAGTGCGTGCGTCGCACCGGTCCGCTCGGCGCGCTGCGCAAGCGACTGCGTCGGCTTGCGCGCGACCTCGGTCGCGGGCGACTCCAGCGGACCGCTGGCGAGGTCCCCGGCACCGACGACGTTCATCTTGTTGCCGAGCGCCATCTCCAGCTCGAACCGGACCGCGGCCTGGGTCGCGCGCCGGTCGCGCTCGCCCTGCGCGGCGGGACGGAAGCGGGCGCTCTTCGGTCGGATCGGAACCGGCTCGTCGATGATGACGCGCGCGGAGCCCAGCGGGATGCGCAGCCCGGCGCGCTCGCTCAGGTCGTCGACGAGGACGCCGATCTCGTACGCGAGGTCCGCGGTCTTCGGCGCGGAGTACTCGCTCCGCTCGTACATCGAGTACGTCTCGGACACGCAGCCTGCGGCACCGGCCGCGACCACGAGGGTCCACGCGATCTGCGCGAGATGGGAGCCGCGCCGCTCCGGTCGTGCGTTGGTCATCGTGTTCACCCCGTGGTAAGGCGCCTACGGGCGCGCGGGCTCAGTTGGACTGGAGGTACCGGTTGATGTCTTCGACGTAGAGGGCGAGGCTCTCCGGCTGGCCGTTCCAGCCCTCCAGGAAGGTCTCGAAGGAGCGAGCGGCGAGGTCCATGTCGCCCTCGTCGATCGCGAGCTGCGTCTCGGCGAGGTCGACCCAGGGCGGAGCGCTGCCCGAGGACGCGCGGAGGTCGTCGATCGCCGCGCGCATCTCGCGGTTCGACTCCTCGCTGGAGGAGCCGCTCTCGGCTCGCTCGATGAAGCGCGCGTAGACGAGGGCCTCGCGCGCGGCGGCGGCCTTGGGATACTTCTTGGTGACGAGGGCGAGGATCAGCGACGCCTCCTGCCCGCGGCCCGCCTCGTACCGCTCCTCGGCGGCCTGGTAGAGCGTCGCGTAGACCTTGTCGCGCTGGACCGAGGACCGTGCGAAGGAGTCGAAGATGCGCTCGGCCTCGTCCGCGTTGCCGTTGGCGGCAGCGGTCACGATGGCGGCGGTGGCCTCCTCCGCGGAGGCGAAGGTGGAGACGGTCGTCGAGGCGCAGGACCACGCGAGGGTGGAGGCGGCCAGGAGGACCCCCAGGAATCGAACGTTCATCAGCGTGAAGCGCGACCGGATCGCGCGGAAGAGCTCGGGTACGACTGGGATGGACGGAGGACGCGACCGTCGGCCATGCGGACCTCCTCGACCAGGAAGTCGAAGCGGTCGCCGGACGTACGGACGTAGCGCAGGACGTAGCGCTCGACGTCGTTCTCGTCGACGCCGAGGGAGGCGGCGGCCTCGCGTCGGCGGCCGACGACGACGGCCCACTCCTGCACGGGGATCAGGGCGGCGAAGACGTAGACCTCGTCGCGGCGCACGACGCTGCTGCGGAGCGTGCGGAGCGGCCGCGGGAGCTTCCGGAACTCGTACGCGAACAGGTCGCGGTACTGCCGGTAGCGCTCGAGGGGAGGACGTCCGGGGATCTCGACGACGCGCGGCGTGCCGCTGAGGTCGAGCCGGTAGGACACGGCGCCCTTCGCGTTCGGATCGAGCGCATTCTTCGGGACGAGGACGAGCTCCTCGCCAAATGCGCGCGCGATGTCGAGCTGATCCTCGGGCGACGAGATCAGCGTCGTGGAGAAGCCGATCGCGGCGGTGCCGGCGAGCTCCTTCGAGGCGGCCTTCAGGAGCTCTTGGTCCTGGGCGAGGTCGGTGATCTTGGCCGGTCCGGGCCCGTCGTCGGCCGCGTCGGCGGCGGCCTCCGTCGCGACGGCGTCGGACGTCTCTTCGGCTTCGGCGGCGAGGGCGTCGATGCCCTCGTCGGGCTCCTCGACCTTCTCGGCGGCCTCGCCGTCCTCGGCACCGTCCCGGGAGCCGGCCTCGGGCGGCGGCGGCGTCGGATCCTCCTGGACCTCCTCCTCGACGGGGTCGGGAGGCGTCAGGAGTTCCTCGAAGCTCGCGACGTCGACCGCGTGCTCGGTCACCGGACGGAGCGACACAGGGCCCGTGCTGGGCGCCGGCTCCGCCATGGGCTCAGGACCGGGCGCGCGGTAGAGCAGCCACCACGTGAGCCCGATCGCGAGCGCGAACGAGAGGATCTGGCGCAGGAGGCTCGTCATCGCGGCTCCTCCCGGGATCCGCCGAGCGGTCGGAGGTCGCTCTCGTCTTCGGGGCCTGCGGTGGCGACGAATCGCACGTCGACGATGCCGACGGCGCGGACCGTCTGGAGCACGTCCACGGTGACGCCGTGGCGCGCGTTCGCATCGGCGCGAATCTCGACGATCGCCTCCGCCGGCGCACCGTCCGGGCCGATCGCCTCGGTGAGCTCCGCGCGCAGCTCGCCCGCGGTCATCGTCGTCCGGGGCCCGTCGGTTCGCACGACGACGACCGAATCGTCGGCGTCGATGCGCAGGTAGATGCGGACGGCGTCCGCCTCGTCGCCGGCGCCGCTCTCGACGGGATCGACCGACGGGAGTTCGACCTGCACCTCTTCCTCGGGCTCGGTGACCTCGACGCTCGCGCTGTCGCTCGACGCGAGCAGCGCGAAGAGCAGCAGGAACAGCGTGTCGAGCAGCGGCGTGAGGCCGCTGCTGCCCATCGCGCCCTGCACGGCGCCGCGCTTTGCCTTCGAGGACCGGCGTCCCATCAGTCCTCCCCCACCACGGCGTCGATGCCGCGTTCGCACGCGTCGAGCCACTCGCGGTAGACGATCAGCGCGAGCTGGCCGAACAGGAACACGACGAGACCGCCGATGGTCGTGAAGAGCGCGGTCGACAGCCCGGCTGCGAGGCCCTCCAGGCTCGCCGCGGCGTCGTCGGAGCCGCCGCGCGCCACGAAGCCACGCGCGATGCCGACGACCGTCCCGAACAGCCCGACCGATGTGGCGAGCTGGCTCACCGAGTCGATGCGACCGATGCCACGACGGGAGCGCGAGCGCTCCTTGTCCGCGAGGTCACGCGCGCGGTCAAGCGAACCGGCGGAAGCGTGGGCACGCACGCGGATCGCCGGCCGTCGCAGGCCGCGACCGACGGCGTAGATGATCCGATCGATCACGCCGGCGAGGACGACGATCCAGGCCGCGAGAACCGGGATCATCAGCGGCCCGCCCTGCTCGAGGTAGCTCGCCCACATGCCTGCGTTCGGGAAGTTGGAAGGAGGAGACGACGGGTCCGGGCAGGGACGCCCGGACCCACGGAAGAGATCAGTCGTCGAGGAGACTCGGCGAGCCGATCAGCGCTGCCCCGGGGGATCGGGGAGCGGGAAGCGCATCGCCTGGCTGAGCTCGCGGGTCGGCGGGCGCAGGGGAAAGCGCTCCCAGTAGCGGGTCGGATCCGTCTGGAACAGGAGGCGGCGCGCCGAGCGCGGATCGCGCTCGAGGAGATCGCCGAGTAGCGCGTCGTCGTCGAACGGCGCCGAGGCCTCGGTGGCGATCGGCGGCGGCGCGAGGCCGATGGACGACAGCGGCATGCCGAGGTCCTCGGGGCGCACCGACGCGCTCTCGACCTGGTCGGCGAGGCGCTGGCGCTCGCGATCGCGCTGGGAGACGCCCTGGACCATCTCGTTCACGCGCGCCTTGCGGCGCTGGAGATCGTCCTCCTCGGCCTCGAGGCTGCTGATCCGCGAGCGGAGGGGCTGCGCCTCCATGAGCGCGTCGCCGCCGCCGATGCCGCCGTTCGAGAGCGCACGGTCGAGCGCGACGTCGTAGCTCGCGCGGACCTCCGTGAGCTCCGCCGCGACGTCGTCGAGCCTGCGGTCGAGCGTCTGGGCCTTGCCCTCGTAGAACTCGACCGCCTCGGCCTCGGCCTTGCGGACCTGCTCGCCGCCGAGGAGGAGGTTCATGCGCATCTCGCGGATGCGGACGCGCAGGTCCTCCGCCGAAGCCGGCGTGGTGTCGGAGCCTCCCTGGTCCGGCCCGGACTCCTGGGTGGACGTGGTCGCGGGCGGGGCGGTGTTGGTCGGCGTCGCTGGCTCACCCTGCAGGGCGGCGGCCGCGAGCGTCATCGAGAGTAGAAGGCTCATCAGTTGTCTCCCTGCGGCCCGGAGCCGCCGTCGCCGCGTGCGGCGGAGTAGGCCTCACGCAGGAGACCGGAGTAGCGCGGGACGTCGAGGCCGGGGCGCTTCAGCCCGTTGGCCGACACGTTGAGGCGGCGGACGCTGGAGTCCTGCAGCCAGTCGAGGACGCTGGACAGCTCGGGGCTCGGGCTGTCGAGGTCGCCCTGCATCTCGACGAGGCTCTGGAAGGCGTCGAGGATGCCCTGCGTACGAGCGCTCCGCGCGTAGCCGGAGAGCAGCTGCTCCAGAGCCAGGAAGTCCATGCTCATCTGCAGCCGCACCTTGTCGAGGGCACCGAACATCTGGCCGACGAGCAGGTCCGAGTTGATCTCCAGATCCTGGCTCGCCTGCAGCGCTCCGCCTCGCTGGGCGGCTCGCACGAGCTGGAGCCGCTTCTTCGCGAGGTCCAGTCCGTTGCGCTGCTGCTGGTAGTTCGCGACGAGGCGATCGAGCTGCTGCCGCGTCTCGCGCGGCATCTTGGACGTCGGCTTGAACGCCGCCTTGTCGAACTGGCCCGGCGGGAGCTTGTCGACGAACTGGGCGATCGCCTGCTGCGAGGCGTCGAGCGACTTGACGCTCTGGGTGATCGCGACGTCGTTCTGCTCGACGGTGCCGAAGAGGATCGCGAGGTCCTCGGGGCGGACCGACGCGGCCATCTTGGTGGCGTAGTAGCTGATCCGATAGCGCTGCGACTCCAGGAAGTCGACCAGCTCGACCTGCTTGCCGAGGACGTTGTCGACGTAGCCCGCGACCGCGGCGAGGATCTTCTCCTCGTTGAAGCCGTTCTCGGGCGTCGCCGTCTCACGGAGCTCGGCGAGGATCTGGGAGGTCTCTTTTGCGACTTCCCGGCCCTTGCCGATCTCTTCGCGATACTCGCCGAGGCGGGTCTTGAACGACTGGAACTCGGCGATCGCGCCGGCGACGTCCAGCTCCTTGATGGTGACCGGGACGTCGCCCGAGGGCCTGGGGTCCTGGGCGAAGGCGGCGGGCGCGAGACCGGCGGCCGCCAGCGTCAACAGCTGGGCCGTCCGCCCGGGCGTCGTGGGAAGGTGCATGCTCATGGCGTTGGAGACGAAGAGAGGACTCTCACACTCCAATATGGCGTTCAATTCGCGGGCCAACTGCCTAAAGCGCCCAACGTCTTGCGTCGCGCCGGCCCGGTGCACTCCAAATGGGGCAAGGTGACCAACGCAGGGGTCACGTCACGCCGAGCGTCTGCCGAGTGCGCGAGTGAGACCGATCCCGAGCGCGAACAGCGCGAGGGCCGCCGCGACCCGCGCGGGGGACGGCGTGAAGCGTCGTAGTGCGAGACTCTCGGCCTTCATCTCGCCCTTGGAAGTCCCTTTCCAGGTCGCGACGTGGGACGCGAGCTGATCGGCATCGAGACCCTCGACCGCGCTCGCGACCTCCGCCGTGGACTCGCCGTCCAGGACAACTCTTTCGATTGCCTTACGGGTCGGCCGGTGCGCGAGCTCGGCGTGGACCGGTTCCTGGAACGGGTACAGCCCGATCACCGAACCCACCAGGAGCCCCAGGAGGGCGCCGTGGGCGGGCGCGGCATGACGCCGCAGCAGCGCCTTGAGGAGGTTGGAGAGCAGGGCGATCCCGACCGCGGCACCGACGATCACGGGCCCGATGATCGCGAGGCACTCGGCGGGCGACTCGCGCAGCTCGCCGAGCGAGAGCGCCCCCACCACCGTGTCGTAGAGCCCGAGCACGAGCAGCACGTAGGAGCCGCTGATCCCGGGGAGGATCATGCTCGCCGCGCCCGCCCCCCCCACCAGCAGCAGCGTGACAGGGGTCGGCTGGAGCGCCGCCTCGCCGCTCTGGAGCGCGAACCAGGCCATCGCGGCGATCCCGCAGAGCACGGCGACGACGACCGAGGGCCGCAGCGGCCGCGATTCACGCCACAGCTCGGGCGCGCCGCCGAGCGTCATCCCGATGAAGAGCGCGTACATCGCCCAGCGGTGCTCGGCGACGAGCCGCACGGCGACGCCGGAGAGGAGCAGCACGGCGAGGACGAGCCCCGTCGCCATGGTGCCGAGGAAGACGATCGTGTCCCGGCGCAGGCGGAGCCGCGTGACGTCAGCGACGGCGCCGATGAAGCGGTCGTAGAGGCCGATCGCGAGGATCATCGTCCCGCCGCTGATGCCGGGAACGAGGTTGGCGAGGCCCATGAGCGCGCCGCCGAGCAGCGCGCGGAGGGGCGCCACGCGCTCGGCCGTGGCGTCGTGGGGGGCGGTCTCGTTCAAGGGGCGCGGCAACTCTCTCGAATCGAGACGGGAGCGGCAGGGGGCGCGACGTCGGGGCGAGCCGACGCCGCAGGGGGCGAGGACGGCGATCGCGGCGCGTCATCCTGGCGATCGAGGCGCCACGCCGCTGCGGCACACGGGCGGAAATGCGCGGAGCGGCGGATCGGGCGGTCTCGTCCGTGGACAGAAGCGGACCTCGAGGGTCCGATTGACCCTCCCTTGACCACCCTCTGAGGGGCCGATCCCTATCCTCTTCGCGCCGAACTGGCGGGGGCGGCGCAAGCCGCGCCGGCGGGGCCCGACGGGCCTCGACCGTCCCCGCGTCGTTGCGATCTCGCCGGTCGGCAGACGATTCCCCATCGACACTCTCCATCGGACCAACGCAGAGTCGCGCACCGCGACCAGCTGTCACGCTCCAGAGACCCAGTCCATGAAACTCTCCACCTCCAGCCTCTCCATCGCCGGTGTCGTCGCACTGGCCGGCCTCGCCCAGTCCCAGAACGTCATGACCGAGGTCCGCATCTCGACGCGCGGCATCGACGAGGAGTATGTCGAGATCCAGGGCGTTGCGGGCCAGTCGACCGACGGCCTGATGATCTGCGTGGTCGAGGGCGACCCCAGCGGCACCGGCGGCGGCGAGGGCACGCTCGACGACGTCTACGACCTGGCGGGCGACACCTTCAGCGCGTCCTTCTACACGCTGGGCAGCTCGGCGGCCTCCGCCGCCTTCCCCGGACTCATCGACAACGACCTGTTCGGCAACGACCTGTTCGAGAACAGCAGCCTGACGGTCTACCTCCTGAGCGTTCCGGACCCGCTCAAGCGCGCCGACATCTCCTCGATGGAGGGCAACGACATCCGCGACCCAGCGGGCTCGATGACGACCATCTTCACGACCGACCCCGCGATCACGATCCTCGACGCCGTGGCGATCTGGGACGGTGACATGGGCGACGTGTTCTTCGACGGCGCGCCGGTCTTCGGTCCGGACGGCAGCTTCCTCCCCTCCGGTGTCCTTCGCGACGGCGGCTGCCCCGGCGACTGGTGCAACGACACGTTCGTCAACTTCGAGATCGACGGCGTTCCGAACCCGCCGTACGCCGACCCGACGCCGAAGTCCGTCAACCCGACGACCGCGTGCATGACGACCCCGTCGCAGGGCATCTGCCCGGGCGGCGCCGGCATCGGTACGCCCTACTGCGCCACGAACGCGAACAGCACGGGCGCCTCGGGCGCTCTGTCGGCGACCGGTAGCGTCGTCGTCGCGACCAACGACGTCACGCTGATGGCCTCCAGCCTCCCGAACAACGCGTTCGGCTTCTTCCTGGCGAGCCTCGACGCGGGCTTCGTCGCGAACCCCGGCGGCAGCGAGGGCAACCTCTGCCTCGGCGGCAGCATCGGCCGCTACGTCGGCCCGGGCGAGATCCAGAACACCGGCACGACCGGCGAGTTCCAGCTCGCGATCGACCTGACGGCCGTCCCGCAGCCGACCGGCTTCGTGTCGGTCGCCGCCGGCGAGACCTGGCGCTTCCAGGCCTGGCACCGCGACGCCGTCATGGGCTCGGCCACGTCGAACTTCACGAACGGCCTCGAGATCGACTTCCAGTGATCCTCGCCGCCTGAACTCGCGCGTCCAGGGCCCTCGAGGGGCCCCCGGGACCGCGTAGAGTGACGGAACCTCCGCGGGGGCGCTCCCATCCAAGGGGCGCCCCCGCGTCGTTCACCGCCGCCGCGCTCTTCTCCCCCGACTCCCCGTCGACATGCGCCCCAGCGTCACCCGACCGCTCGTCCTCGCCCTCCTCTCGAGCGCGCCCCTCCTCGCCCTCGACCCGCCGAACGGATACTACGCGTCGGTCGACACGACGTCGGCGGCGACGCTCCGGGCGACGCTGCACGAGGTGATCGATGACCACACGCGGTTCCCCTACACGAGCGGCTCGACGGACACCTGGAACATCCTGGAGCTCGCCCAGGAGAACCCGACGAACCCGTCGGCGATCCTCGACGTCTACCGCAACCGCAGCTTCACGAAGCAGGGCGGCGCGAACTCCTCCTACAACCGCGAGCACGCGTGGCCGAGCTCCTACGGCTTCCCCGACGACGGCGCGTCGAACATGCCGTTCACGGACTGCCACATGCTCCAGCTCAGCGACGACGGCTACAACACGACCCGCAGCAACAAGCCGTACGGCGCGTGCACGGCGGGCTGCAACGAGCTGACGACCGACGCGAACGACGGCAACGGAGGCGGGAGCGGCGTGTACCCGGGGCAGTCGAACTGGACGGCCGGCTCGTTCACGAACGGGACGTTCGAGGTCAACGTCTTCCGGCGCGGCGACATCGCGCGCGCCATGCTCTACGCGGACGTCCGCTACGAGGGCGGGACGCACGGCTCGACGGGCGTCGCCGAGCCCGACCTGATCCTCACCGACAGCCTGTCGCTGATCGCGAGCGGCAACACGGGCTCGAACGAGGCCGTGGCGTACATGGGCCGCCTGACGGTCCTGCTCGACTGGCACTACGGCGATCCGGTCGACGACTTCGAGCGCGACCGCAACGACGCCGTCGCGGCGTTCCAGGGCAACCGCAACCCGTTCGTCGACCACCCCGAGTGGGCCGACTGTCTATTCGTCGGCATGTGCGAGCCGGGGAGCACGTACTGCTCCCCCGCCGTCGCGAACTCGACGGGCCTCCCCGCGCTCATCGAGGGGCGCGGCAGCGCCGTCCTCGCGAACGACGACTTCCGCCTCCTCGCGTCGCAGCTTCCGCCGAACGCGGCGGGCTTCTTCCTGTGCAGCCGCACGCCCGGGATCGTGTTCCAGCCCGGCGGCAGCCAGGGCAACCTGTGCCTGTCCGGCCAGATCGGGCGCGTCGTCGGCGGTCAGATCCTCTTCAGCGGCGTCTTCGGCAGCTTCGCGACCGACGTCGACCTGGGAGCGCTCCCGACGCCGACCGGCTCGGTGCCTGCGGTCGCCGGCGAGACCTGGCACTTCCAGACGTGGTTCCGCGACGCGGTCGGCGGCCAGACGACGAGCAACTTCTCGGACGGCTGGGAGGTCACCTGGCAGTAGTCGCCAGGAGCGCCGCGACCTCGTCGGCGCAGCCCCAGGACAGCGTGTAGCCCGAGCCGCCGTGGCCGTAGCAGTGCACGACGCCACGCTCGTCGCGCTCCAGCCGCACGCGGGAGCGGACCGGCCGTAGCCCGACGCGGACGTCGAGGACGTCGGGGCGCGCGAGCCACGGCTCCAGCGCCGCCGCGGCGCGCAGGATCCGCTCGGTGACGTCGGGATCGGGCGTGCGGTCCGATTCGCCCTCGTCGGCGGTCCCGCCCAGGATCACGTCGTCCCCGCGAGGAACGACGTAGGCGATGCCGTACGGCCCCTCGTCCGCGACGGTGCAGCGCTCGACGCCGGGATTCGCGACGCGCACGACCTGGCCGCGCACCGGCACGACCTCGGGGTCGCCCTCCAGCGCCGCGGCGCCGAGGCCCGCGCAGTGGACGACGACGTCGCTCGCCGCCAGCAGCGCGTCGAGGCCGCGCCGGTCGAGCGCGCGCTGCTCCCACGCGCCGCCGCGCCCCATGAAGCGTGCGCGCAGCCAGACCAGGTGCGGGAGCGAGGCGACGACCGGCACCCGGACGCGCAGGCCGCCGGCGAACTCTGCCGGGACCTCGTCCGGCTGGAGCCGCTCGACGCGCTCCACGGCGCCCCCCCACCAGGGGTCCCCGGTGACCTCGCGGACCGACAGCTCGACCAGCTCGCGCTCGACGATCGCCGACGCGGGGTCGGCGCCGAGCCGCATAAGCGTCCGCCGCGTCGCGCTGGCCCAGGCGAGGACGCGCTCACGCGGCTCGGCCAGGTACGGGAACCACACGGCGGCGGCGACCGCCGACGTCGTGTCCTCCAGCGCGTCCCGGGCAACGATCGTGACCCGGTGCCCCTCGTCCTGCAGGCGGAGCGCGCAGGCGAGGCCGACGATGCCGCCGCCGACGACGTGGATGCGGAGCGAGGAGGAAGCCACGGCCGGGCCAGGGTAGCGAGGCCGCGCGATCGGAATTCCGCCGCACGCCCCGGCGTCGCGCGGCACGGATCCGTAGCCTCGGCCCATGGCCCGCCTGTTCCTGTTCGACGGCACCGCCGTCGCCTACCGCTCGCACTTCGCGATGATGCGCTCGGGGCTGTCGGCCCCCGACGGGCGCCCGACCGGGGCGACCTACGGGTTCACCATGGCGCTGCGTCGGATCCTGCGGGAGGAGTCGCCGGACCTCGTCGCGGTCGCGCTCGACGCGAAGGGCCCGACGTTCCGCCACGAGCGGTTCGCCGAGTACAAGGCGACGCGCGAGCGGGCCCCCGAGGAGATGATCGAGCAGCTGCAGGACATCCGCGCGATCGTCGAGGCGCACGGCATCCGGCTGTTCGAGATCCCCGGCTACGAGGCCGACGACGTCATCGGCACGCTCGCGACGCGGGCCCGCGAGGCCGGCCACGAGGTCCGGATCGTCACCGGCGACAAGGACATGATGCAGCTCGTCTCGGACGAGGTCAGGCTGCACAACATCTTCAAGCAGGGCGTCGACCTGGTGATCGAAGGCCCGGATGAGGTCGCCGAGAAGTTCGGAACGACGCCGGAGCACGTCATCGACGTCCTCGCGATCATGGGCGACGCGTCGGACAACGTCCCGGGCGTGAAGGGGATCGGCGAGAAGGGCGCGAAGAAGCTGATCACCGAGTTCGGGTCCGTGCCGACGCTCCTCGAACGGATCGAGGAGGTGAAGGGCAAGACGCGCGAGAAGATCGAGGACGACCGCGAGAACCTGGAGCTCTCGCTGGAGCTCGTCACGATCGACACGAACGTGCCGCTCGACCCGGGCCTGGACTCGGTGACCGGCGCGGAGCCCGACGTGCCGCGGCTGCGCACGATCTTCCAGGACCTCGACTTCAGAAGCCTCGCCGACGAGATCTCCGGCGACGTGGAGGCCGACGGAGCGGGCGAGCGCGAGGACGTGCTCGTGCGCGACGCGGCGATGCTGGAGGCGATGATCGCGGAGCTCTCCGACGCCGGCACGTACGCGTGGGACACCGAGACGACGGGGCTCGCGGCGCTCCAGGTCGACCTCGTCGGGATGTCGTTCTGCGCGGAGGCGGGCAAGGCGTACTACGTCCCGTTCAACCTCGATCCGCCGGTGCTGGAGGGCGGCGTCCCTGCGCTGCTCGACGCGGTCCGTCCGCTGATGACCGACGCGGACCACTTCCGGATCGGCCAGAACGAGAAGTACGACGCGCTCGTGATGGGCGCGCACGACGTCGACGTGCCGCCGCCGGCGTTCGACACGATGGTGGCGAGCTTCACCATCCACGGCTCCAGCCGGCGCCACAACCTCGATCACCTGGCGCTCGTCGAGTTCGGGATGACCAAGATCCCGACGTCGCACCTCATCGGCACGGGCAAGAACCAGATCACGATGGCCGAGGTGCCGATCGACGTCGTCGCGGAGTACGCGTGCGAGGACGCGGACGTGACGTACCGGCTGTTCGAGCGCCTCTCGACGGACCTGGAGGAGACGGGCAACCAGGCGCTCTTCCACGACCTGGAGATGCCGCTCGTCCGCGTGCTGACGGACATGGAGCGGCGCGGGATCCGGCTCGACGTGCCGAAGGTCCAGGCGTTCGGGAAGGACCTGGACCGCGAGATCGACGCCGCCGAGCAGGACGTGCGGCGGCTCGCCGGCGAGCCGGGCCTGAAGGTCAACAGCCCCAAGGCCCTGGGCACGATCCTCTTCGAGAAGCTCCGCATCCAGGACGAGGCGGGCGTCAAGCGGGTCAAGAAGACCAAGACCGGCTACGCGACCGACCAGGCGACGCTGCTGGAGAACTACGGCGACGTCGAGATCGTGCAGAGGCTCCTGGAGTACCGCGAGGTCGCCAAGCTCAAGAGCACGTACGTCGACGCGCTGCCGACGTTCGTGAACCCGAAGAGCGGGCGGATCCACTGCTCGTTCAGCCAGGTGACGGCGGCGACCGGACGCCTCGCGTCGAGCGACCCGAACCTGCAGAACATCCCGGTCCGCACCGAGCGCGGCAGGCGCCTGCGCGAGGCGTTCGTGCCGCGCGAGCCGGACGAGCTCGGCCCCTGGGTCCTGCTCGCCGCCGACTACAGCCAGGTCGAGCTGCGGATCCTCGCGCACCTGTCGGGCGACGAGAAGCTCGCCGAGGCCTTCCGCGAGGGCCGCGACATTCACGCGTCCACGGCGTCGGTCGTGTTCGGCGTCGAGCCGGACGCGGTCGACCGGACGATGCGCAGCCAGGCGAAGGCCGTGAACTTCGGCCTGCTCTACGGCATGGGCCCGCAGCGCCTCGCGCGTGAGACGAACATGACCGTGCCGGAGGCAAAGGACTTCATCGAGCGCTACTTCTCCGCGTTCCCCCGCGTCCGCGGGTGGATCGACGGCGTTCTCGCGTCGGCGCGCGACCTCGGCTACGTCGAGACGCTCATGGGCCGCCGGCGGAACATGCCCGACATCGACTCGTCGAACCAGCGCGCGCGCGTCGCGGCCGAGAACGCGGCGGTGAACACGCCGGTCCAGGGCTCGGCCGCCGACATCATCAAGCGCGCGATGATCGACCTGGAGGAGCGCCTCTCGACCTCCGAGCTCGCGGCCCAGCTCCTGCTCCAGGTGCACGACGAACTCGTGCTGGAGGTCCCGGAGTCTCAGCTCGACGCGACGATCGAGATCGTCCGCGACGCGATGGAGAACGCGGTGTCACTGGACGTGCCGCTCCTCGTCGAATTCGGCCATGGGTCGGACTGGCTCCAGGCGCACTGAGCCTCGAGCCTGTCCAGCCGCGGACCGACGGATCAGAGTTCCACGCGCGCTCGCTGGAGGCGTGACGGCGCGACGTCGGCGCTCCTCAGAATGGCGCCGTCGCCACCGACGAGCCGGATCGCCCGGGCCGACTGCGGCACGCGGAGCTGAACGGTTCCACCTCCCTGGGCCACGAGGTGCCTCTCGAGCCCCTGGAAGAACACGTTGCCGCGCGCGCGCACGAAGCGGAGCGCCGCTCCCGTGCCGTCCACGACGACGAGGTCGCCGCCGGCGGATCCGGGGTCGAGAGCGACGTCGATGTCACAGGGAGCGTCGATGCGGACGACGGTCTGACCGGGCGCGAGCACTCTGTGGAACCGCGCCCAGCCGACCGTGACCCGGAGCTCGATCGGGTCGGTGGCGATGCGCTCGAGCAGGAAGCGCCCGTCCGCCCCGGTCGTATCGCGGTCCCCCACCGTCGCACCGACGGTCTCTCTGCGCGCCTCGGTGTCCAGCGCCGTCACGCGGGTCAGAACGTCGACGCGCGCGCCCTCGATCGGCGCTCCGTCGAGGCCGACCACGGTCCCCTCGAAGGATCGCTCGGAAGCGCCGTCCGGCAGGACGATGCGGATCTCGTCCGCGTCCGCCACCACCTCGGCAACGCGGAGCGGGGAGGTTGCGGCCGCACGGATCGTCACCGGCCCCCGGGCGACGCTGCGAAGGACGAATCGGCCGTCCTCGCCGGTGCGCATCGGCGAGAGCGACAGGCGGCCTTCCGGGAACTCGAGGGTCTCGGCCGTGAGCGAGGAGCCGAGCACGGTCGCGCCCCACACCCCCACCATTGCGTCGTCCGCCGGCGATCCATCCGCGTGCACGACGACCCCGCGGACGGTACGGCGGCGAACGGACGGCGTCACGACGATCGACCGATCGGCGGCACGCTCGCGCACGCGGGCGACCGACGGAATCGGCGCGTGGACGGGCTCGTAGCCGACGCGCGCGACGATGGCCTCCGCCGCGTTCCCCTCGGAAGCGAACGACGGGTCGATCCGGAAGCGCGCCTCGCCGCGGTCATCGACCACGACGACGCGATCCCCGACCGCCACGATGGCCTCGTGCGCCGGAGCACCGCTCGGGTCGAGCACGCGGACCTCCAGCTCGTAGCCGGACGGGACGCCGCGGAAGACGACGACCGCGTCGGTCTCGTCGGACTCGGGCAGCGGGTGCTCGAACGCGCCGAACACGGGGTGGCTGAAGCAAACGGTGCGCCCGAGGAACGCGGGAGTTCGCTCGAGGTCGAAGGCGCCGCCCGGCCCCAGGTTCGTCACGAGACCGACCGAGCTCCGCCAGACGAGTCCCTCCCCGGAATCCAGACCCGCCGCCTTCTTGATGTCGTGGTCGATCAGCATGACGCGATCGAGCGGCAGTCCGCCCTCGTCGACCACGCGGCCGGCGAAGCGCACGGCGAACGCCACCACGACCTCGCGGACGCCCTCGACGTCGCGCTGACCGATCACCAGGTAGGAAGGCTCGGCGGCGCGCACCTCGTCGCCCTCCTGCAGCGCAAAGCGCCCGTCCGCGGCGGTCCAGAGAGTCTCCCGCACCTCGCCCTCGGCGACGAGTTCGATCAGAACGCTGGCAGCGGGCAGGCGATCCACGGTGAGCGCGATCCCCTCCAGCGACCTGGCAGCGCCGGCAACCGGCACCTCCGACTCGCGGATCGCGTCGCTCGACCGGTCCGCGAGGGTCGTCCGTACGGTGCTGCTGCTCGGCGCCTGGATCCGGGGGACGACGTCGACGAGCTCGTCGCGATCGGGCGCGGCGGCGACCGCGACCTCCGCCGGTTCGACGCGGTCTTCGGACGCGAGCGACGAGAGCGCGAACAGGGCGAGGAGGGCGAGCGGGAGCGCGGCGACGAGCTTCATGGCGAGCGGGAGGACGGCGAGGAACGAGAGGGAGAGCACGGGCAGGGTCCCGGCGGCGCTGACGAGGCGCGTCGCGTCGCCGGTGGCGAGCGGGAGGAGCGCGAGCGCGAGCCCGCTCCGTCCCTCGTCGTCGCCGAACTCGCCGCGCAGGCGATCGCGGAGCAGCGCGCGGCCGCGCTCCAGCTGCGCGCGGACGGTGCCCAGGGGGCGGCCGAGCTCGGCCGCGATGCGACGGGGCCCGAGGCCCTTGAAGTAGCGCAGGAGAATGACCGTGCGGTACGGCTCCTCGAGGGCGAGGACGGCGTCGGAGACGACGCGCTGCGACTCGGCTTCGCTCACGACCTCGTGCGCCGACGGCGCTTCGGCCTGCGGCTCGACGCGCGCTTCGTGGTCGCTCCGGCGACGACGGGCGCGGGTGTCGTCGATCGCCGCGCTCCGCAGGGCGCGCGGCCACCAGCCCGCCGACCGCGGCGGCTCGGCGGCCGTCAGAGCGGCGACGACGGCGCGCTGCGTGACGTCGTCGGCGCGCGCCTCGTCGCGCACGAGCCGGCGCGCAAGGGGCCGCAGCCGGTCGATCCGCCCGAGCCAGTCGTCCGTGTCCATGTCGGTCATCACCGTAGTGGCGATCGCCGGCCGGGAGCGGCCGACGGATTCCGGGGAAATCCGCGGGCCGCGCTGGCTCTCCGGGTCCGCGGCCGGGAGGCCGCCGCCTCAAGGAGATCTCGAATCGGGTCGATAGCCGGACTCCACCGTCCGCGATCCCCCCGCCGCCCCCCCTCCGCACGCCCGAGGGGGCGACCCATGACCCACGCGCCGCGCCTCGTCTCCGACCTCCTCGACCTCCAGTCCGCCGAGTTCGCGATGGAGGCGACGCCCGACCGCTGCGCCCTGCTCGACGCATCGGGCCGCGTCGCGCGTATCAACCGGCCCTGGGACGAAGCGCTCGTGCGACCCGACGATCCGATCGCGCTCGCCGCGGCGGACGTCGGGGAGGACTACCTCGCGGTCGTCGGACGCGTCGCCCTCCACGGGAACCGGGACGCGGGCACGCTGCACGCGCAGATCCGCGCCGTCCTCGCCGGCGACGCCGAGCGCGCCCGGATCGAGATCGAGCGTCCGCTCCGCTCGGGCGACACCGTCCACTGCGTGGCGACCGTCGAGCGCGTCCGCGACGAGCGCGACGGCTGGATCCTCATCGCGTTCACCGAGTCCGACGCCGGCTCCGCCCAGCCCACCAGCGTGCCGGAGGCGGGCTTCTCGGTCCCCAGCGGCGCACGCTTCGAGCGCCTCACCCGCGCCCTCGACTCCCTCACCAGCCACGCTGCGATCCTCGACACCCGCGGGCGCATCGTCGCCGTCAACGCCGCCTGGCGCCTGTTCGGCATCGCGGCGGGCGCGGACGAGACCAGGACGTGCGAGGGCGCGAGCTACCTGGCGGTCTGCGAGAGCGCGGCTGCGACGGGCGACGCGCGCGCGGCCGAGTTCGGGCGCGGCCTCGGCGCCGTCCTGCGCGGCGAACGTCACACGCACGCGACCGACTCGCACGTCGGCCTCGGCGGCATCGCGCGCCGCTTCCGCGGCCGGGCGAGCGCACTGTCGCTCGCGGAGGGACGCTTCGTCCTCGTGACGCACACCGAGGTGGCTGCAGAGGCCTCGCGGCTCGCAGCTGTCCCGTCGCGCGCCGCGGCCTGACTACGCTCCCGTGCCGTCGCGCCCCTCGGGCGCGTCCTTGTTGAGGAGCGACGCCGGCACGACCGCGCCCCGGCCGAACTTGCGACGGAGCTTGTCGAGGCTGGGCGTGACCTTCGCGAGCTTCTCGGTCGCAGCAATGAAGTCGTCGCGCGTCGAGGGCTCCGCCATGGCGCCGTTGAAGAGCGTCTCCTGGACGGGCTGGCGCACGTCCTCCAGGCGGCTGATCTGGACGCCGAGCAACCGCAACGGCCGATCCTCCACGCGTTCGAGCAGCTCGCGCGCGACCGCGTAGATCCGCGGTCCGAGGTTCGTCGCAAAGTCGAGCGTCTTCGTGCGAGTGACCGTGCGGAAGTCGCTGAAGCGCGCCTTGAGCGTCACCGTCTTGCCGCGCAGCCCCTTGTCGCGCAGGTAGAACGCGACCTCCTCGCAGAAGGTCATGAGCAGCGCGCGGAGCTCCTCGCGGTCGCGAATGTCCTCCGCGAACGTGCGCTCCATCCCGTGCGATTTCTCCTCACGCCGCGCCGTCACGCGGCGCGGATCGATCCCGTGCGCGAGGTCGTGGATCCAGATCCCCGACGCGCCGAAGCGGCGCGCGACGTCCTTGCGCGGGCGCGCGGCGAGGTCCCCCACCGTCTCGATCCCGAGCGCCTCGAGCCGCTTCGCGGTGCGTGGTCCGACGCCGAAGATCTTCGACACGGGCAGCGGGTCGAGGACGGTGCGGATCTCGTCGCGCTGGATGATGCGGAACCCGTCCGGCTTGTCGAGGTCGGACGCGAGCTTGGCGAGGAACTTGGTCGGCGCGACGCCGACCGACGCGACGAGCCGCGTCTCGCGCAGGATGTCGTCCTTGATGCGGCGGCCGATCTCGACCGCGTCGCCGAAGAGCCGCTCGCACCCGGACACGTCGAGGAACGCCTCGTCGAGCGACAGCGGTTCGACCGTGGGCGTATAGCGCCGGAAGATCGCCATCACCTGCTTGCTGACCGACGTGTACTTGTCGAAGTCCGGCGGCAGCAGGACGAGGTCGGGGCACAGGCGACGGGCCGTGGCCGTGGCCATCGCGGAGCGCACGCCGAAGCGGCGCGCCTCGTAGCTGGAGGCGGCGATGACGCCGCGGCTGGCGGCCGGTCCGCCCACAGCGACGGGGAGCCCCTCCAGGGAGGGGTTGTCGCGGACCTCCACGGACGCGTAGAAGGCGTCCATGTCGACGTGGAGGATCGTCAGCGGAGCGGCGGGGGGCATCGGCGGCAGCTCTCCCGGGGGGTGGAGGGCAGGCGGTGCAGGGTACCGCGGCTTCCGATACAGGATGTTTCTGGCGCAACGGCTTACGCCGTTGCAGCGTCGGATCTCTCTGGCGCAACGGCTCACGCCGCTGCAGCGGGAGCCTCCCGGTAGAGTGTTGCGCCCCATGCGGTTCGAGAACGTCCACATCGAGGCTCTTGGCCTCGCGCTCCCGCAAGAAGCGGTGTCCTCCGACGCCCTGGAGGAGCGCCTGCGCCCCCTCTACGACCGCATCGGCGTGTCCGTGGGACGCCTGGAGCTCATGAGCGGCATCCGCGAGCGACGCTTCTGGCCCCCGGGTACCCGCCCGAGCGACGCCTCGGTGCTCGCGGGCCGCGACGCGCTGGAACGCTCGGGCGTCCCCGCCGACCGCATCGGCTGCCTCATCCACTCCTCGGTCTGCCGCGACTTCATGGAGCCGGCGACCGCGTCCGTGGTGCACGCGAAGCTCGGACTCCCGTCCTCCTGCGAGGCGTTCGACCTCTCGAACGCGTGCCTGGGCTTCGCGAACGCGATGGCTCTCGTGGCCGGCAGGATCGAGCGCCGCGAGATCGACGCGGCGCTCGTCGTGAGCGGCGAGGACGGCGGCCCGCTCGTCGAGGAGACCCTCGCCGCGCTCCTCGCCGACGGCACCACCCGCAAGGACGTCAAGCGCGCCTACGCGTCGCTGACGATCGGCTCCGGCGGGTCGGCGATGGTCCTCGCTCACGCGGACGTGGCGACCCGCCCCCACCGCCTGGTCGGCGGCCTCGCCAGGGCCGCGACCCAGCACCACGAGCTGTGCAGCGGCGACCGCGCCGACGGCGCCAGCGGGCCGCTGATGGAGACCGACTCCGAGGCGCTGCTCCACGCGGGGAACGCGCTGGCGAAGGAGACCTGGCCGGCCTTCCTCGCGGAGCTCGACTGGTCGGCGGAGTCGGTCGACCGGATCGTCACCCACCAGGTCGGCGTCCAGCACAAGAAGCTGCTCTTCGAGACCCTCGGCCTCGACCACGCCCGCGACTACACGACCGTCGAGACGCTCGGCAACGTGGGCTCGGTATCGCTCCCGGCCACCCTCACCCTGGCCGCCCGCGACGGCTTCATCGCCGGGGGCCATCGCGTCGCGATGCAGGGGATCGGCAGCGGGCTCCACTGCCTGATGCTCGGTCTGCAGTGGTGAACGGGCAGGCCCGCCAGGCACACGGAACCCAGCCACTCCCTATCCTGCCGGCGCGATGACCTCCTCCTCCCTCCTCGATTGCGTCGTCCTGGAGCCCGGCCGACCGGCGAACGCCTCGGTCGTGTGGCTCCACGGGCTCGGCGCGAGCGGCCACGACTTCCCGCCCATCGTCCCCGAGCTGGGCCTCCCGAAGGACCACGCGGTCCGCTTCGTGTTCCCCCATGCGCCCGCGATCCCGGTGACGGTGAACGGCGGGATGGTGATGCCGGCCTGGTACGACATCCTCGGCATGGACTTCGACCGGCGGGTGGACGAGGCGGGCGTGCGGCGCTCCGCGGAGTCGGCGCGCGCGCTCCTGGAGCGCGAGAAGGCGAGCGGCATCCCCGCCGATCGGATCGTGCTGGCGGGCTTCAGCCAGGGCGGCGCGATCGCGCTGCACGAGGGCGTGCGGCACCCGGAGCGCCTGGCGGGCATCCTCGCGCTGTCGACCTACCTCGCGTGCGATTGCGACATCGAAGGCGAGCGGAGCGAGGCGAACGCGGCGACGCCGATCCTGCAGTGCCACGGTACGCAGGACCCGATGGTCACGCCGGCGATGGGCGAGGCGGCGCGCGAGCGGCTGACCGCGCTCGGGTACGAGGTCGAGTGGCACACGTACCCGATGGCGCACCAGGTCTGCGCGGAGGAGATCGACGAGATCGGGCGCTGGCTTCGCGCCCGGCTCGAGCTCTGAACCAGGGCCGAGGAACACCGAAGAGCGCCGGCCGGGCTGCGACGAATTCCCGGTTTCCGTCCGCGGCGGATCGCGCCGCGCGCTACAACCTCCGCCCCCTTCGCTTCAGGAAAATCTGAAATGCATCGGGGTTTGGATGCGCATTCCTGCACGCGCGCATCGGGAGGAACGATGGAACCCACCTACTCCACCGCTGGACCGTCGACGGACGGTACCGAGGCCGAGCTGCCGCTCGCCCTCGAGGGCACGTTCGCGGGCCTGGAACCGGAGCTGCACGCGGAGCTCGCGACCTTCGAGTCGTTCTTCAAGACCTTCGGGTTCAAGCGGATCCACGGCCGCGTCTGGGGCCTGCTCGTCCTCGCGGGGCAGCCGCTCTCGGCGAAGGAGGTCGTTCAGGAGCTCTCGATCAGCCAGGGCGCCGCGAGCACGACGATCAACGAGCTCGTCGAGTGGGGCGCCGTGTCCTCGACCTTCGACTCATCGCGGCGCTGCAACGTGCACGAGGCGGTCGGCAACACGCTCTCGATCGTCGCGACCGTGCTGCGACGGCGCGAGCAGGTCGCGTTCGAGCACTTCAAGGTCGGGGCGACCCGGATGCTGGAGATCATCCGTGAGCGCAACGGGAACAAGGACCCGCGCGTGCTCACGCTGCGGTCGATCGTCGCGACCTGCGACCTCGCGGACGCGGTCATGCAGCTCGTGTTCTCCAGCGTGTCGAACGCGCTGGGTGACCCCCAGAGCCTGCTCTCGAAGGCGATCGGGACCGCGCTGAAGGTCGGCGTCGGCGTCCCCGCCCGGGTGCTGCAGGCGGCGGCGCGGCCGTCCCCCATCGAGGATCTGCCGCTCGGCGCAGCCGAAGCGGACGCGACCAACACACGGAGCGACGAGCGGTCCGAGGACGAGTCGAGTGAGTGACAGCAACGGACTTCCCCGCATCGTCATGACCGGTGTCGGGCTCACGAGCCCGAACGGGAACGACCTGGAGACGTACCGCAAGAACCTGCTCGCGGGCGTGTCCGGCGTCTCGCCGTACGAGATCCGGTACTTCGGCGAGACCGTCGCCGGTCAGTGCGACTACGACGCGAAGCGGCACCAGAGCCGCAAGAGCCTGCGTCGCGGCACGCGCGCCGGCTCGATCGCGATCTACTGCGCGAACGAGGCGCTGGCGAGCGCTGGCGTCGACCTCGAATCGGCGCCCAAGGATCGGATCGGCGTCTACGTCGGCACGACCGAGCACGGCAACGTCGAGACCGAGCAGCAGATCTACGAGATCAGCCAGTACGACTACGACACCTCGTACTGGTCGCACCACCACAACCCGCGGACGGTCGCCAACAACCCGGCGGGCGAGATCACTCTCAACACCGGGATCACAGGTCCGCACTACGCGATCGGCGGCGCGTGCGCCGGCGGGAACCTGGGGATCATCCAGGGCGCGCAGATGCTCCAGCTCGGCGAGGTCGACATGGCGCTCGCGGGCGGCGTGTCGGAGAGCATCCACACGTTCGGCATCTTCGCGAGCTTCAAGGCCGAGGGCGCGCTGGGCGAGAACGCCGACCCGACGCGCGTGAGCCGCCCGTTCGACAAGGACCGCAACGGCATCGTCGTCAGCGAGGGCGGCTGCCTGTACCTCCTGGAGCGTCTCGACGACGCGGTCGCGCGCGGCGCGAACATCATCTGCGAGATCGCTGGCTGGCACGTGAACTCGGACGCCGCGGACTTCGTGCTGCCCCTGCCGGAGCGCCAGAACGAGTGCATGCGCGGCGCGATCAAGCGCGCCGGGATGGCCCCCGAGGACATCCACGTGGTCAGCACCCACGCCACGTCCACGCCCCAGGGCGACATCCAGGAGACCGGTGCGGTCCGCGAGGTGTTCGGTGACTCCCCGAGCACGCGCATCAACAACACCAAGAGCTACATCGGGCACACGATGGGCGCTGCGGGCTCCCTGGAGCTCGCCGGCAACCTGCCGTCCCTCCAGGACGGTGTCGTGCACCCGACGATCAACGTCGAGAACCTCGACCCCGAATGTGACGTCCGCGGGCTCGTCCTGAACGAACCCGAGGAGACCGGCGGCGTCGACACGATCCTGAACCTCAGCTTCGGGATGCTGGGCATCAACAGTGCCCTCGTCGTGAAGCGGCACGGAGCGGGCTGAGCATTCGCTCCGCACGCGTCCGAGCCATACCAAGCCTTCCCCCAACCACCCAACGCACCGCTGCCCCCAGCACGCGCCGCCCGCCGGTCGGCCCCACAGTCATGACGAAGGACGAAGTCAAGGAAGCCGTCAAGGACATCATCGCCACCATCGCCCCGGACGAGGAGCTGTCGGCGCTCAACGACACCGACCTGCTGCGCGACCAGATCGAGCTCGACTCGATGGACTTCCTCGACATCGTGATGGAGCTGCGCAAGCGCTACGGCGTGCAGGTCCCCGAGGACGACTACAAGGAGCTCGGCAGCCTCGAGTCGTGCGCGAACTACCTCCACCCGCACATGGCGGAGATGGAGCTCAAGCTGCAGAACGCCTGAGCCGCGGCGCGTCCGCCGTTCCCCAGCGAGGTCCCGCCCGTGACCGAGAGGTACGACACGATCGTGATCGGCGCGGGGATGAGCGGCCTGGCGGCCGGCATCCGGCTCGCCCAGTTCGACCAGCGCGTGGTGGTGCTCGACCGGCACTACCTCTGGGGCGGGCTGAACTCGTTCTACAAGCAGAAGGGCCGGCGGTTCGACGTCGGCCTGCACGCGCTCACGAACTACGTGCCGAAGGGCACGAAGGGGCGTCCGCTGACGCGCATCCTGCGCCAGCTCCGGATCCCCTACGACGATCTGAAGCTCGGCCAGCAGAACGGCAGCCGCGTCGACTTCCCCGGCGTGTCGCTGCGCTGGACGAACGAGTTCGAGGTCCTGCGGGCGGACGTCGCGGACAGGTTCCCGTCCGAGATCGACGGCTTCGACCGGCTCGTCGCGGACCTCGCGGGGTACCCCGACCTCGTGGAGGAGGACGGCCCGCCGCGCATGGCGCGCACCGAGCTCGCGCGCTACCTCGGTGACCGCACGCTCGTCGAGATGCTCCTGCTGCCGCTCCTCTACTACGGCAGCCCCACGCCCGACGACGTCGAGTGGTCGTCGTTCGTGATCCTGTTCAAGAGTCTCTACGAGGAGGGGTTCGCGCGGCCCGAGGGCGGCGTGCGGCGGATCCTGGACCTGCTGCGGGATCGGTACCGCGACCTCGGCGGCGAGCTGCGGATGAAGGCCGGGGTCTCGCGCATCCTCCACGGTCCCGGCGGCGTCGAAGGCGTCGTGCTGGACGACGGGACCGAGCTGCGCGCGAACGTGGTCCTGTCCAGCGCGGGCTTCGTCGAGACCATGCGGATGACTCGCGACGCCGACCCGACGACCGCCGCCGACGTCGGACCGCTCACGTTCGTCGAGTACCTGACGGTGCTCGACCGCCGGCCCGCCGACCTGGGGCACGACGACACGATCGTGTTCTTCAACACCGACGATCGGCTCGTGTACGGCCCACCCGCGCCCGGCGAGCCGGTCGACCTGCGCAGCGGCGTGATCTGCTGCCCCGACAACTACGCGTCCGCGGAGCCGCTCCCCGAGGGTCTCTTCCGACTCACGCTCCTCGCCCGCCACGACGAGTGGACCTCGATGGCCGAGGAGGACTACGTCGCCGCCAAGGAGCGGATCTGGAGCGAGGCGCACGCCGTCGCCGCGCCGTTCGCCTTCGACGCGCGCGAGCACTCCGTGTACGTCGACGGGTTCACGCCGCGGACGATCGAGCGCTTCACCGGGCACCTCGGCGGCGCGGTCTACGGCACCCCGAACAAGCAGCGCAGCGGGAGGACCGCCGTCGACGGCCTCTTCCTGTGTGGGACCGATCAAGGCTACCTGGGCATCGTCGGCGCGATGCTCTCCGGCATCGCGATGGCGAACCAGCACGCCCTCACCGCAGCGACATGACCGACACCTCAGTCCCCCCCGGAGTCGCCCCCGGCGCGGCGCGCGACAAGAAGTTCTACGCAGGCCACCGCGACGGCAAGCGGCCGCTGAAGGGTGATCCGCTGAAGGGCGCCAAGGAGCGCTACGACGTCATCGTGATCGGGTCCGGCCTCGGCGGGATGACCGCGGCGAACATCCTCGCGCGCAACGGACACTCCGTGTGCGTGCTGGAGCAGCACTACAACTACGGCGGGCTCGCGACGTGGTTCAAGCGCAAGGGCGGGCACGTCTTCGACATCTCGCTGCACGGCTTCCCCTTCGGCATGAAGAAGACGTGCCGGAAGTACTGGGGCCAGCACGTCGCGGACAAGATCGTCCAGCTCGACGGCATCCGCTTCGACAACCCGCAGTTCAGCTTCGACACCGCGTTCACGCGCGAGGACTTCACCGACAAGCTGGTCACGGTCCTCGGCCAGGACCGCGCCGTTGTGGAGGGCTTCTACGACGACCTGCGGCGGATGAACTACTACGACAACGACCCGCGCACGACGCGCGAGCTGTTCGAGGCGTACTTCCCCGGCCGCAACGACGTCCACCGCCTCCTGATGGAGCCGATCACGTACGCGAACGGCTCCAGCCTCGACGACCCGGCGATCAGCTACGGGATCGTGTTCTCGAACTTCATGTCGAAGGGCGTGTACACGTTCACGGGCGGCACGGACGGGCTGATCCGCGACATGCGAGACGTGCTCACGTCGAACGACGTGGACATGTTCAGCCGCGTCCGGGTCGACCAGATCGTGGTCGAGGGCGGGCGCGTGAAGGGCGTGCGTGTCGGCGATCGGTTCATCGCCGCGGACACGGTCCTGTCGAACGCGAACGTCATCGCAACCGCCGAGTCGCTGGTCGGCGAGGAGCACTTCGACGCGGACTGGATGCAGGGCCTTCGCGACGTGCGCCTGAACACGTCGAGCTGCCAGGTCTACATGGGGCTGCGCGAGGGCGAGACGCTCCCCTGGGTCTCGGACCTCTTCTTCACCTCGACGCGTCCGACGTTCGACAGCGCAGCGCTCTGTGACCTGCACGGCGAGAGCCGCACGTTCAGCTTCTACTACCCGAAGGGCCGGCCCGAGGACCAGGCGGCGGGCAAGCCCGACCGCTACATCATCGTGTCGAGCACGAACGCGCTCTTCGAGGACTGGGCGCGGATGGACGAGGCGGAGTACGAGGCGAACAAGCAGCGGATGGTCGACGAGACAATCGCCGACATCGACCGCCGGGTGCCGGGGACGGCCGCGAAGATCGAGCACGCCGAGGCGTCGACGCCGCTCTCGTTCCGCTTCTACACCGAGGCGCCGACGGGCACGTCCTTCGGCACCAAGTTCGAGGGCCTCCCCTACTCGATGAACCTCTCCGAGCAGGTCGAGGGCCTGTACCACGCCGGCTCGGTCGGGATCATCATGAGCGGCTGGCTGGGCGCCGCGAACTACGGCGCGATCACCGCCAACAAGATCGACGCGCGGCTGGCCGCGCTCGCGACGGCCTGACGATGCCACCCAGCTCTGCGCAGGTACCGCAAACGACGATGACGCGCCTCTTCGCCCTCGCGATCGCGCTCGTTCTCGTTGCGTGCAGTGCGCCGGGAGCGACGACGAACGACAGGCGGGGCTCGGTGGACGCACGCACCTCCGAGGTGCTCGTGCGGCTCTACGAAGAAGCTCCCTCGGCCAGGAAGCAGATCCAGAGCGCGGCGGGCTACGCGGTCTTCAGCAACGTCGGCGTCGACGTGTTCCTCGTCGGCGCGGCGGGTGGCTACGGAGTGGCGGTGAACAACGCCAGCGGCGTGCGCACCTACATGCGCGTCGGCGAGGCCGGCGTCGGCTTCGGCCTCGGCGTGAAGGACTTCCGGGTCGTCTTCGTCTTCCAGTCGGCCGAGCGCCTGAAGACCTTCGTCGAGGAGGGCTGGGACCTCGGCATCGACGCGAACGCGACGGCCGAGCTGGGCGGCGAGGGCGCGTCCGTCGGCGGCGCAGCGAGCTTCGTCGACGGCGTCGCGATCTACCAGCTCACCGAGAACGGCCTCGCGCTCCGCGCGAACCTGAAGGGCACGAAGTACTGGCCGTACGCGGAGCTGAACCGGTAGCCGGTCCCGATCAGCGACCGTCGTAGGACACGACCGTCAGCCAGCTCTTGGCGTCGAGCAGCAGGTCCACCGGCTCGAAGTCGTACGTCGCGCGATCGTCGCGCGGATGGTAGAGCGCGAGCTCAGACAGACCGTCGCCGTCGAGGTCGGGGAGCGCTCGACCGCGATCGGTGGGCGTGTAGGCCGCTGCGTCGGAGTCCTGGAACAGGGTGCGACCCGTCGAGCCACTGACCACGCGCAGGACGGAATTGCCGCCACGCACTCCGAGGTCGACGATCTCGTCCTCGACACCGTCCCCGTCGAAGTCGAACGCGCCGGGGTCAGCCAGAGTGGAGTCGGTGACGAGGCTCGACGCCGCGAGCGGAACACCCGAGGCGATCGAGAACGCGTGCGGTCCGCCGACGAGGCCATGGACGTCGAGCACGGGCTCGCCGCTCGTGCGAACGCGGACGTCGGGCGCGCGGAACCGCGACACGGACGCAGGGAGCTCGACGCGCAGCCGCATTCCCTCGGGGTGTGGACGCGCGTGGTATCCGGTGAGCCGCATGACCTGCAACCCGAACGGCAGGACCGCCAGCAGCACGCTGCCGCCGCAGAGCAGCGCGATCCCGACGATGCGCCTCCGTTTCTCGCCCGCTGCGATCATCCCTGGATCATGCGTGCCTTCCACGGATCCTGCAACGGGGCCGCGACCCGCTCAGCGCGCGAACACGATCACGTTGTCCGACGCCGCGCACGGCACCACGATCGAGAGACCGTCGGGCGAGAAGACGATGTCCTGTGCGGCTCTCGCGAAGACGGGGAGCAGGTCGAAGCCGATCGTCTCGCGCCATGCGCGGCGCCGGACGTCGATCGTCGACATCTCGTTGGTCCAGAAGTCCGAGACGGCGAGGAGGCCCTCGTCGGAGAGACCCAGCGCCTGGAACTTGCCGTCCGGCTGCGAGGTCGCGGTCGCGATCGTCGTCACGAGCGTCGGGCCCACCGGGTCGATCGCGAAGACGCGCGCGCCCATGTCGAAGCCCGCCACCCACGCCAGTCCCTCGCAGTCGATGGCGACGTCCTGGGGGTTCGGGAAGAGGAAGCCGGAGGAGTCCGACGCCAGCACGAGCTCGCGCGCAGGGCCCGGCAGCGACGTCGGAACGACGACGACCTTGCCGGTGGATCCGGTGAACCCGGGGAGGAACTCCGTGGCGCAGATCACGAGCTCCTCGCCCACGAAGGCCATCCGCGCGGCGCTCACGCCCGTGCCCAGCGCGATCGTCTTCACGGGATCGAGGGCCAGCGTCGCGACGTCGATCGCGTGGACCAGGCCCTGCCCGTCGAGGGTCCCCACGTAGACCGTGCTCTGGTCCGGCGACGTGATGACATCGAACGGGAACGCCGTCGGGAACGAGCCCTGCGGATCGGGAGGCAGCGGGATCGTGGTGACCAACCGATCGAGCGAGTCGAAGACGGTCACCGAGCTCGCGGAGCTGTTCGAGACGAAGCCCAGGAGGACCGATCCGTCCGGCCGCGTGACGAAGTCGACGTCCTCGGGGCTCTCCTCGACCGTGATCGTCGAGCGGAGCTGGAACGTCACCGGGTCAACGCGCGCGACGGTGCAGCCGCCGCTCCCGATCAGACCACCGAAGAGCGGGAGGTAGAGGTCGGCGCCGTCCGGAGAGTACACCGCCGTGAAGGGCCAGGCCGACGCGGGGCAGGCCTGCCACGGCAGCATGACCTCGGACGAGAACGTCGGCGTTCGCAGGAAGCGGGGCGAGCACGGCGTCGGGCGCGGCGCCGCCGGAGCCTGGGGCGCGAGGGGTCGGGCGGACCGAGTCACCTGCTGCGTGGCCGCGGTGCAGTCTGCGGACAGGACGAGGAGGGTCGTGAACAGCGCGGACGTGAGTCGCATGCGAGCGTGTGGGGACGGCGGTGTGAGGGAGCAGTGGCCCGCCGCGCGAGCGGCGGGCCGGGTTCCCGAGGGATGCTTCAGGGGTCCTCGGGACCCTCCTCAGGGATGCAGCGTGAGCTGGTCGCCCGAGAACTGCCCGGTCAGGTCACGCACGGACACGGCCAGGACGTTCTCGACGGTCCAGCCGGCGATCGGCTGCATCGACACGAGGTCGATGCTGGTCGCCGTCGCCGAGCCGAGCTCGAAGGCGCGTCGGATCTGCGAGAAGTCGAGCACCTGGAGGTCGAGCGAGAGCGACAGCGTCGTGAGGTCGAGGTCGCTCACTCCGTCGGGGTCGGACAGCACGCAGTGCGCGAAGCCCTGTGCGTCGATGAAGAGGTCGGCGGTCGGCCCGGACGGCGCGACGTTCCCGGTGTGCTGGATCACGGCAACGGCGTCGATGTCGGTGCCGCTCGCTCCGCCGTTGTCCCAGATGGGCACGCCGGTGGCGTCGTTCACGGTGCCGGCGTCGAGGTCGACGATCTTGACGAAGTGGATCGCGCCGAGGTCCACGGCGCCGGAGACGACGTCGGGGTGGTCCACGAGGTCGGCGAGGTCGAACGCCTCGCCGCCCGACACGACGGGATCGAACGGGTCGATCGAGTTCGTGAAGACGTTCGCCAGGCCTGGCAGGCCGCCGACGAGGCCCTCGTAGGTGGCGTACGGCACGGTGCCGAACGTCGGCAGCGGGCCCGGATCGCCGTAGTAGCGCGTCGGGAAGCGGGCGAAGGCGACGCCATCGGTCGAGACCTCGACGAACGCCACCTCGGCGAACACGCCTCCGGTGAACTCGAACCCGTTCTCGTAGACGGTGAAGTCCGCGCCCGGACCATCCGTGATGGTCACGTCGAAGGCGAGCGTGACGTCGCCGCCGACGCCGAGCGACAGGACGTCGAGGGAGCCGTTGGAGAACCCGCCCCCCTGGGGCCCGCCGAGGATGTTCGGCGTGTCGAAGATCCCCGTTCCCGTGCCCTGGTTGAACTGGACGACGGACGTCGCGAAGCGGCTCTGCGCGGGCGCGATCGAGGCGAGGGCGACGAGGGGTACGAAGGTGAGCGCGGTGCGCTCGAGCGGCAGTCGATGCATGGGTGGATGTCGTGGGGAGGCCGCGGATCCTCGTCCACGGGCTCAGGTACGAACGGTTACACCCTCGCAGCGCGACGCCGACGACGTCACCGGTCGAGCTCGACCGCCACGGCACGAGAAGAACTCGCGCGAAAGCCGATCCTCGGTCTGACCCCGGTCGCCGTTCGCCGTCCCAATCCACGAGGACGCGATGTGATGTCGACCCCCAGCGCTGGGAGCCCGGTCCGACTCGGGTCTTCTGACTCCCGGCTGACCGTCCGAACTCACCTTCCCACGCGATGCGCAGTGGCTCCGCCGAAGCGGACGAGATCGAACGAGCCGGTCACAGCGGCGGGACCGTGGTGGAGTTGCACCACACTTCCCCTCGTTGGACTGGCTGCAGGCTAGCCCCGTCTTGGCCGAGCCACAACCCCCATCACCCGAGCGCCGGGGCCGCTCGTCGTCACGCTCCACGGTTGCGCGATCGACGAAGCTCGGGATGAACCTCGCGCAGCTAGACCACGAACCAGATCCAGATCGGAAGGGTGATCGCGGCGGCGAAGAATGCGATCTCGACGGCGCGGGACCGACGCAGGACGACGTCGAGGCCGCGCGAGACGGCGCCGCGCCCGTCCCGGAGCTCCAGCTCGCACAGCTCGACCCACTGCAGCTCGCCCTCGGGCGTGAGACGTGCGCCGAACAGTGCGTAGCGCGTGACGCGATCGGCGTCGCCGCTCACGCTCGACAGATCGATCAGCGCGTACGCGCTCGCACCGACCCCGAGTCGCGTGACGATGCTCTCTCGATCCCTGGCGAGCGCGCTCCGCTCCTCGAGGACGTCGACGCGGAGCGGGATGCTGTCGAGCGACCGGATCTCGACATTACCCGAGCCAGGTGCCGTCGACCTGATCTCGACCCGCGGCTCGATGCTGCGGCCGAAGAGCCACGCCGGTTCGATCGGCGGGGTCAGCCGCGCCGTGCCGTCCGCGCTGATGACCGCGTCGCGCGTGGGCCAGTCCTCGGGCAGGACCAGCGCCGCAACGGGACCGTCGAGTCCCTCGACGTTGCGGAGCTGGAAGTAGATCTGGTCGCCGCCGCCAGCGCCGTCGTGCCCCCCCTCCGGACGGGCGAGTCCCTGGAACGTGCGGATCGCGCTGCAGCCGAGGAGCGGCGCAAGCGCGAGGACAGCCAGCAGCGCGCGCGCGAGCGAGTGCCGCATCAGGACCCGCTCCCCCGATCGATCTCCTCCGCGACGCCCCAGATCAGCGCACCGGCCAGCGCGAGGAAGCCGACCACCTGGCCGAACTTCTTCGCGCGACGCCAGGGATCGGGCCGCCAGCCGCGCAGCTCCAGCTCCGTCGCCTCCCAGTCGAACGCGACGAGCGGCACGGGCTCCAGAGGCCACCCGTCGAGCCCGCAGATCTCGACGCGCAGCACGTCGCCGTCGCGCTCCTGGCGCACGAGGTAGACCTCCGCTCCGGTCGCGCGCATCTCGTGCGCGGTACGCATCGCGAGGGGCTCCAGCTCGCTGACGACGAAGACGCCGTCGCGCGCGCCCCCCAGCGAATCACCGAGCCCTTCGGAGTCGGGAGCGATGAACTCGACGGACCAGTCGGACTCGTCGAGCCCGTGCGTCCCGCCGTCATCGATCACCTGCAGGCGATCGCGCCAGTCCCCCGGGACGGCGATCGTGACGAGTGTCCTCGCCTTCTCTCGATCCGCCCGTCTCCCGCCGTGGATCACGTGCGCGCCGCCCGCGCTCTCTCCCCACCACGCAGGCTCGGGAGGCGGTGCGCTCGCGCACGCGAAACTCAGGAGGATCGCGGGGAAGATCGGGGTGCGGACCGCCATCTGAGGAGAGTACGGTCAAGCCCCAGCGCGATTTGCCCCGTCACCGGGGATTCGCAAACGCCTCCCCGCTCGCCCCATGCAGAAGCTCGCTCTGCTCCCGATCGGCCTCGCCGCCGCCGCGCTTCTGGCGTTCTTCCTTGTCTCCCGGTTTCCCTCCGACGGTTCGCTCGACCGGGCCTCGCGCGACGTCATCGATGCGCACGATGGCGAAGGGGCCGCGGACGAGATGGCCGCCGTGGACGATCTCGCGCTCTCCTGGCCGGCAGCCGGCGCGTCGACTGGATCCGACCGCTCCGTGATCGCCACCGAACTCGCCGAATCGCCGGTCAGGACTCGGAGAATCCGGGGCTCCGTCAGCGGCATCGTCGTCGACGAGAACGAGCGTCCCATGCGCGACGTCCTCGTCCAGCTCGCGGCCTACACGTCCTGGTCCGCGGCCGGTGAAGCGACGCCGGTGACGCGGTACGGCGACTTCCCCGGCGCTCCTCACGTCGGTTTCGAGGCGCGAACGAACGAGGACGGGGCGTTCCGCCTCGACTTTCCTCCTCCATCTGCCGAGCGCACCTGGATCACGGTGGTCCCTGACCGCTACCACGAGATCCATCGCCTCTGGTGGACGAACGAACGATCGGGGGACGGACCGCGGCTCGGCGCGAGCCCCCGCGACCTGGGGACGATCCAGCTCGCGCGCGCCGGCACCGTCTTCGGGCGGATCGTCGACGAGGACGGCGCCCCGCTCGCCGACGTCGAGGTCGACGCGGGCACGGAGCACGGGCGCCACCACCGCGTACGGACGAAGAGCGGCCCCGACGGTCGATACGTCGTCGCCCACGCCCCCGTGACGACGCGCGGCATCCTCGCCGAGCGAGACGGCTATCTGTCCGCGTTCCAGGAGCCGGTCGTCGTCGTGGCGGGCCAGGACGCCGGCCCGGTCGATGTCGCCATGGGACGCGCCATGACGATCCGCGGGATCGTGGTCGGTGCGGCCGGTCGGCCGATCGAGGGCGCGCGGATCACCGGCCGCACGCCGCCGACCAGTGGCCTCTTCTCGCTCGTCGTGACCGCCAGCGACGGCTCGTTCACGTTCCACCTGCCTGGGAACGAGCGAGCGACGCTGCAGGCCACGCATCCGGACTTCGTCAAGTGGGGCAACGACCAGGACGAGACCACGACCTTCGAGCCCGGTCTCTCCGATCTTCGGATCGTCATGGATCGTGCGAAGAAGACGCGCTTCGTGGTCGTCGATCGCAGGACCCGCGAGCCGATCGAGCGGTTCGGTCTGCAGGTGCTGCCGCGCTTCGACCGGAGGAACCCGCGTCTCCCGCCCGCGGCCTTCATGCGACCCGATGTCAAGGCGCATCCAGACGGCGAGGTCGAGGTCGCGGCCGAGCCTGGCCTCGACCGATTCGTCGTACGCGCGGACGGATACCCGACGTCGGAACACGTCGTGCGCCACGACGAGGAGGGCACGCCGGTCCAGACGGTCCGTGCGCGGCGCGGCTCGACCGTCGCAGGACGTGCTATACGGAACGGAGAGCCGGTCGCAGGCATCGACGTCAGCATGGTGCAGGGCCGGATCGTGAACTCCAGTGGCCCGCAGCCGCGCTTCACGCCGGAGCGCGGCACGCGCGTGACCGGCGTGACGGACGCGACCGGGCGATTCGCGCTCACCGGGCTCCCGCGGAAGCGCCACCGGCTGTCCCTCAGACCCGGGGAGGGCCCTCCGGTGATCGTCGACATCGAGAGCACGCTGTGGAGCGGCAAGACGCTCGACCTGGGGGACGTGGACCTCGACCGCGGCGGAACGATCGACGGCGTCGTGCTGCTGCCCGAAGGAGAGGATCGGGAGGGAATCTCCATCCGTCTCGACCAGTGGAGCGACGGACCGACAGCCGTCACGGACGGCGACGGGCGCTTCGCGTTCGAGGGCGTGTTCGCCGGCGAGCACGAGCTCCTCGTCCTCGGGAAACGGAGCGGGATCGGTCGCGGATCCGCCGGCACGGTCACGGTCGAGGACCGAGCCACGATACCCGTCGAGCTCGACCTGACCTCCCACCTGACCATCGACGTCGAGCTGACGATCGAGCTCGGAGGGAAACCGACCGAGGGCCTGCGCGTCCAGCTCGTCGCGCTGGAGCCCCCGGGCGCAAGGACCGACCAGGACGGTGGAGCGGTCGTCGAACCCGCGACGCGATTCGGAGAGACCGACGAGAGTGGGACGACCCGCGGTGAAGCGCGCCTCGTCGGCACGTGCCGGGTCGAGGTGTACAGCACGGACCTGGGAGTCCTCGCGCATCCCACCGCACGCATCGACCTCGCACCTGGTCGGCCCGTCAAGGACACCGTGCACTTCGAGGTCGGCTCGCTCGCGCTCGACCTGTCGGGTGCTCTCCCGTTCCCGGACCACGGGAAGCTGCACCTGCGACTCACGGAGACGGCGCCCACTGGACGAGTCGCAAGGCGGACGCTTCCGATCGTCGACGGCGCGGTCGACCCCACGTCGAACGCCTTCGCGCGCTTCGACGGGGACCTGCTCGTCCTGACCGGCCTGCCGGCCGGCCCGATGGAGTGGACCCTCTCGGCGACCTCGTGCGATGCGACGATCGTGTGGACGGATCGGCCGGACGGATCACGAACGGGCCGCGCCGAGCACACGTTCGAGTACGCGGGCACGGTCACCGTCGAGATCGACTGGCGCACGACGCTGACCGTGCCCTGAACGGGTCGCGCCGCGCGGGAGCGCAGTGCGCCGGCGCACGCGAGATTCGGGAGCATCGCCGGGAAGATCGAAGGCCGAACCGCCATCTGAGCGGAGCGCGGTCGACCCCCGTTCTGATTCCCATCGGCGCCGGTGTTTCCAAGAGGCCCCACTCCCCCCATGCAGAAGCTCGCTCTGCTCGCCCTCGGTCTGGTCGCCGCGTTGCTCGCGCTGCTCCTCCTCTTCGCGAGGGCGCCCTCCTCGCCGTCGGTCGACGGCTCGATCGCCGAGGTCGCGGCCCTGGACGAGACGGCGCTCGAGCGTCCACCCACCGTGGATCCCGTGAGCCACGAACTCGCGGACGACGCGGCCGGAGGGCCTGAGCGCTCCGAGCTCAGCGTCGCGGTCGAGGAGAGCCGCTCGACGTCGACGCGCGTACGCGGCGCGATCCACGGCGTCGTCGTCGACGAGGACGACCGGCCCCTGCGCGATGCACTCGTCCAGCTCACGTCGTCCGAGGCCTGGTCCGCCGAGCACGAGGCCAGGCCCGTGGTGCGCTACGGTTCCTTCCAGCGCGAGCTCCCCTCCGGGTTCGAAGCAAGGACCGACGAGTTCGGCGCGTTCCGCATCGAGTACCCCCCTCCTCTGGCCGAGACGGTCCGGCTGATGATCGCCGCCGACTCCCATCACGAGGTCCATTCGACGCACTTCACGCTGCGAAGGACGGGAGGTGAACCGCCGCTCGGGGCGGGGCACCGCGACCTGGGCACGATCCGGCTCGCGCGCGCCGCCTCGGTCTTCGGTCGTGCCACCGACGAGGACGGAACTCCGATCGCAGACGTGACGGTCCGCGCGATCGGTGACGGCTCCCATTCCGTCCCCGCTCGAACGGGACGTGACGGCCGATACGTGCTGCCGCACGTTCCTGGGGCGACGGACCGCATCCACGCCTCTCGAGAGGGATACGTGACCGACGAGAGACAGCCGGTCGGTCTGGTCCTCGGTCAGGACGCAGGCCCCATCGACCTGGTTCTCCCGCGCGCGAGGTCGATCCGTGGCGTCGTCGTCGACGAGAGCGGAATGCCGATCGAAGGAGCTCGGGTCGTCGGGCGTTCCGCGGGCCCGGCCAGCAAGCTTGCGCGAGCGACCACGGAGACGGACGGGACCTTCGCGCTCTACCTGCAGTCGGGTGACAGCACGACTCTGAAGGTCTCGCACGCCGACTACCGAACATGGGGCGACGACACGGACTTCGATGCGCTCGTCGAGGCCGGCGCGACGGACCTTCGCATCGTGCTGGAGAGCGCGAACCGGACGCGCTTCGTCGTCGTCGATCGCGAGACTGGCGTTCCGATCGAGCGCTTCGGCTTCCGCATCCTCCCGTACGACCCGTCGGGCATGCAGCTCATCCGGAACCCCTTGCTCCAGCGTCCACCCCTGGCCGACCGCCCCGGCGGCACGACCGAAGCGGCCGCCGAGCCCGGCAAGGACCGCTTCGTCGTTCGAGCGAAGGGTTATCCGTCGACGGCGGGCTCGGTCCGGCACGACGAGGAGGACGCGCGCGTCCAGACGATTCGACTTCGGCGCCGATCGACGATCCGTGGCCGCGCGATCCGTGGCGGCGAGGGCGTCGCGGGCATCGACGTGACTCTCTTCCACGGCAGGCTCTCGAAGGGAAACGACGGGTCGCCGCGGTTCTTCCCCGA
>JBCDGE010000084.1:0-35169 GCA_038757895.1 Planctomycetota bacterium
CGGGGCCGCGCACGCCCGGTGCGCGCTGGGGCGCTCCCGCGGGTCGTCGGGGGCGTCGAGCGCGCGCGAGCGCGCGCGCGCGCGGGCCAGCTCGGCCTCGGCGCCCTGCCGCGTCTCCTCGGCGGCCATGCGCGCGGTGCGGACGTCGCTCATCAGCGACTCGAGCTCTCCCTCGCGCCGGTCGAGCCGCTCCTGGGCGACGTCGCACACGCGATCCTCCAGTCCGATGCGGCGTGCGATGACGAGCGCACACGATTCGCCCGGCGTACCGAGCATCAGGCGGTAGCGCGGCGCGAGCGTCTCGTGGTCGAACTCGGCGCAGGCGTTCTCCGCGCGCGCGTGGCGGTAGGCGAACTCCTTGAGCTTGCCGATGTGCGTCGACACGAGCGTCGGAACGCGGCGCGCCAGGAGCGTCTCCAGCACCGCGGTCCCGAGCGCGCCCCCCTCGTCGGGATCCGTGCCACCGCCGAGCTCGTCGAGCAGCACGAGCGTGTCCGGCGTCGCGCGGCCGAGCGCATCCGACACGCGGACGAGGTGCGACGCGAACGTCGACAGGTTCTGGCGGATCTCCTGCTCGTCGCCGATGTCCGCCGCGACGCCGTCGTACAGCGGCACGGTCGTCCCGTCCTCGGCGGGCACCGGCAGGCCGCAGCGCGTCAGGAGCGCGAACAGCCCCGCGGTCTTCAGCGCGAGCGTCTTGCCGCCCGTGTTCGGCCCGGTGATGAGCAGCATGTCGAACTCGACGCCGAGCCGCAGGTCGATCGGCACGACCTCGTCGAGGTCGCCTGACTCGAGCTGGTCGATGAGCAGCGGGTGGCGCGCGCCGCGCAGCAGCAGCCCGTTCGACGCGCCGTCGTCACCCGGCTGGAGCGCGGGGCGCGCGCCGACGGACGCGGCCCACGGCGCGCTCGCGAGCGCGACCTCCAGCTCGCCGACGCGCAGGGCGGCGCCGTCGATCGTCGGGCGCTCGGCGAGGACCTCGCGCGAGAGTTCGACGAGGATCCGCTCGACCTCGCGTCGCTCGTCGGCGCGCGCCTCGGCGAGACGGTTGCCGAGCTCGACGATCTCCTGGGGCTCGATGAACACCGACTCGCCGGACTGCGAGCGGTCGTGCACGAGGCCGCGCACGCGCCCGGACATCTTCGCGCGCACCGCGAGCACGGGCCGGCCTGCGCGGCGGTGCACTCCGCCGTCCGAGAGGCTCGCGCGGACCTCGCCGCGCGCGAGCACGTCGCGCAGCGCGCCGTCCACGCGCGCGCTCGACTGGGAGATCGTGTCGCGGAGACGGGACAGGCGGCCGGACGCCTCGGCGCGCACCTGGCCGCGGCCGTCGAGGACGCGGTCGACGCGCTCGACGAGGCCGCGCGTGTCCGGCGACGCCTCCATGAGCGCAGAGAGGAGCGGCGCGGACTCGGCGCGGGTCGCGGCCCACGCCTTCAGCCGGACGTTCGCGTCCAGGAAGTCGCGGAGGGTGGCGATCCTCGATTCGTCGAGCCGTCCCTCCATCCGCGCCGGAAGCGGATCGGCGACGCCGGCGAGCGCGGGGCCGTCCTCGTCGGCGAGGCGCTCCTGCATCTCGCGTAGCCGCCCGAGCGCGCGGCACGCGTCGTCGTCGCCGCGCGGCTCCAGCTCCAGCAGGCAGCGCCGCCCGAGCGACGTCGGCGCGTGCTGCGCGACGAGCGCGAGCACCGCGTCGAGCTCCAGGACGCGGGCCGCGTAGCGACCGCGCTGCTCGCTCTCGGTGACCGTCGTGCTCTCCTTCGTGCTGGCTTTCGTCATGGCGCCCGCGGGAGTCTAGCGACGCGTCGCCAGGCGCACCTCGACGGGCCGCGGCTCCGCGAGCGTCCGCTCGACGTGCACCGTACCGAGCGTCTCGACGTCGAACAGGTCGGTCTCGAGGAGCGGATGGTGCCAGAGCTCCGCGATCCAGCGCCGGCCCGCCCGATCCTTGAGGTCCGGCGGGTCGGTCAGGACGACGTGCTCGAAGTCGCGCGCAAACGCGACGACCGCCGCGCCGTCCTCGGTGATCGCCACGTCGCGCGGCACGGGGTCGAGGTCCATCGGGCCCGCGGCGCCCTCCAGGAACCTCTTCGCCGAGCCGCCGCGCGCGAGGAGCCCGAGGTGGAGCGCGGCCGGCGACATCTCGGACGACTGGCCGAGCCAGGCGACGGTCGCGTCCGGCCCCACGCGGTCCGCGACGAGGTCGAGCAGGCCCTCGTGCGTCGCCCTCGAGAGACCGTTGGTCGCGGGCGGCCCGAGGAGGCCGAGGGTGTGGCCGACGTGGCGCGCCTGATATGCGCGGACCGGCGTTCCCTCGTCGGCGACCGGGAAGCCCGCCCACCGGACGGTGGCGAACGTGGGCACGACGAGACACACGCCCGCGAGCAGCGCGGCGCCACCCGCCGTCGCGCGCGGCGCTTGCTCTGCGGCGCGCGCGAGCGCCACGGCCGACAGCACCCAGAGCACGAGTGCCGCGGGGAGCAGGAATCGGTCGAGCTGGAACGGGTGCAGCACGACCGGCAGCACGAAGCAGGCCGCGACGACGGCGAGGGACAGGGACACGCGGCCCCGCTCGCGAACGAGGAGCCACGCTCCGCCGAGCAGCATCGCGGCGAGCACGAACGCATGCGCGGCGACGCCCGTGAGCCAGTGCGTCGCGCGCAGCCAGCCTGGCATCTCCCCCATCGCGGTGTTGCTCGTCACGTAGTCGAGGAACTCGGAGCGGTGCGCGCTCGCGACCTCGGCCCCGAAGGGCAGTGGGAGGAGGAACCACCAGGCCGACGCGAGCACGAGCGGTAGCCCGACGACGGCGTGGGACCGGAGGGTCTCGAGCCGCTCCCTCGAGCGGACGAGCTCGACGAGTCCGTCGAGCCCGATCGCGCCGAGCAGCATGACGCCGTAGTTGAACTTCACGAAGAACGTCGCGGCGAGCCAGACGCCGGCGCCCACGTCGCGCAGGCGCGCGCGCCGTGGGCTGGCGCCCGCGAGGCCGCGCGCGAGCCACGCCTGGAGCGCCAGCGCCATCGTGATGACGGCGGCCGGCTCCAGGAACAGGGTCGGCGCGTAGCGGCGCGCGAGCGGCGACGAGGCGGCCGCCAGCGCGCCCAGCAGCGCCGCGTCGGTCGCGACCTCCCGCGCATCCGGGGCGATGCGCTGCGCGACGGTCCGCGCGAGGAGCGCGACGGCGGGGAGGCCGACGAGCAGGAACAGCCACACGCCGCAGTACCGCGCGGACGCCTCCCCGATCCCGAACACGCCCTGCCACGCGGCGAGCAGGACCGGAACGACGAAGGGGTACCGCTCGCAGTCGTGGACGACGCCTGCCGCTGCCCCCAGCTCACCCGCCCGCGCGTGCAGGACGAGCTGCGCCGCGGGGAGCTCGGCGTGCATCGTCTCGTCCCACCCCCAGGCGTTGCCGGAGCGCAGCGCCTCGGCGGTGCCCTGGACGAGGAGGGCGGCGAGGACCAGCGTCGCGAGGGCGGCGGCGACGCGCAGGCCGGTGCGCAGGTCGACGCGGAGCGGGCGCGCGGTGGCCGTGGCGTCGTTCTCGCGGGAGCCCAAGGGGGCGGGATGGTAGCACCCCTACCCCCGGTCGCGATCGGCACGGCCCAGCGGCTACACTCGTTCGCCGCAAATCGCGCCGGATGGCGCCGCGCCGACACAGACCATGGCCGACACCCACGACCTTCCCGACGACGCCCGCTTCGAGACCCGCGCGATCCACGCAGGACAGGGGCCCGACCCGCACAACGGCGCGGTCATGACGCCGGTGTACCTGACGAGCACCTACGCCCAGGACGCGCCCGCCGTGCCGCGCCAGGGGTACGAGTACTCGCGGACGACCAACCCGACGCGGACCGCCCTGGAGGAGAACCTCGCGTCGCTGGAGGGCGGCGCATGGGGGCTGTGCTTCGCCTCGGGCCTCGCGTCGACCAACGCGCTGATGGACCGGATGAACCCGGGGGACCACGTCGTCGCGGGGAACGACCTCTACGGCGGCACGTACCGCATCTTCACCAAGGTGTTCGAGCGCTTCGGCGTCGAGTACACGTTCGTCGACACGTCGGATCCGGCGAAGGTGCGCGAGGCGATGCGCCCGAACACGCGCTACGTCTACGTCGAGACGCCGTCGAACCCGCTGCTGCGCCTGACCGACATCGCCGCGATGGCCGAGATCGCCCACGCGGGCGGCGCGCAGCTCGTCGTCGACAACACGTTCGCGACGCCTTACCTCCAGCGGCCGCTGGAGCACGGCGCGGACATCGTCCTGCACTCGCTCTCAAAGTACCTCGGCGGGCACTCGGACCTGATCGGCGGCGCGCTCGTCGGCCGGGACGAGGCGACGCGCGAGGAGCTCGCGTTCTTCCAGAACGCGGTCGGCGGCTGCCTGGCGCCGATGGACGCGTTCCTGGTCCTGCGCGGGACGAAGACGCTCGGCGTTCGGATGGACCGGCACTGCGAGAACGCGGCGGCGGTCGCCGAGTACCTGTCGAACCACGACGCGGTCGAGCGGGTGATCTACCCCGGCCTCCCCGACCACCCGCAGCTCATGATCGCGCAGCGGCAGATGGCGAAGCCCGGCGGGATGCTGTCGTTCGAGCTGAACGGCGGCGTCGAGGCGGCGAATGCGTTCGCGTCGGCGACGCGCGTGTTCACGCTCGCCGAGTCCCTCGGCGGCGTCGAGTCGCTCGTCGAGGTGCCGCCGAGCATGACGCACGCGTCGATCCCCCCCGAGGTCCGGCGCGCGGCCGGGCTGGCCGACGGGCTCGTGCGCCTGTCGGTGGGTATCGAGCACGTCGACGACCTCGTCGCGGACGTCGAGCGCGCGCTTTCGATCGCCGTGGGCTCGCAGGCGCAGCGAGCGGGCGCGGCGAGCTAGAAGGGCGAGCCCGGCTTCGGCGGCGGCGGGGTCGGCGGCGTCGGCCGTGCCGGCGTCGCTGCCGCGCCCTGCGAGTCACCGTTCGACGACGCGCCGTTCGCCGTGGTCGCGCCGTTCGGCTCGGCGTCCTCGCAGACGCGCTGGCGCATCACGCGCCCGACCTTGAACTTTACGACGCGCTTCGCCGGGACCTTGACCTTTTCCAGCGTGCGCGGGTTCTGGGCGGTACGTGCGGCGCGTTCGCGCACCTCGAAGACTCCGAACTCGCGGAATTCGAGCCGGTTGCCGATCGCGAGCTCCTCGATCACCGAATCGAGGAAGCGCTGGATCACGTCCCGGACGACGACCTTGGTTTGATCCGTCTCCTCCGCGATGCGATTGACCAGCTCTCGCTTGGTGACGGTTCGGACGTCGGCGTCGGACATGGGCAAGCGTGGAACCTGTTCTCGTTGGCGTGTCGGAGCGTCTCGCTCTCCGACGTGCGCGAGGCGCCATGCTTGCACCGTGTGCGCAAACCGTCAAGGCGACGATTCTTCCGTCGTGTGTCGACTTTCATTCGAGCCGTCGACCGATTCCTCGAGGACGAACGTCACCGGTCCGTCGTTCACGAGCTCGACCTCCATCATCGCGCGGAAGCGTCCGGTCTCGACGCGGACGCCGAGCTCGCGCAGGGCGTCGCAGAACAGCTCGTACAGCTCGTTCGCGACGTCGGGTGCAGCGGCGCGGTCGAACGACGGGCGACGCCCCTTGCGTCCGTCCGCGGCGAGCGTGAACTGGCTCACGACGAGAAGCGCGACCTCCTCGCCGGCCTCGGCGAGATCCAGCGCCGAGCGGTTCATCCGCCCCTCGTCGTCCGCATAGTAGCGGAAGCGGGCGATCCGTCCCGCGAGGCGTCGCGCATCGTCGGGCGCATCGCCCGAAAGGACACCCAGCAGCACGACCGCCCCTTGCCCGATCGTCCCGACGGGCTCGCCGTCCACGCGGACCTGCGCGCGCCGCACGCGCTGGAGGACAGCCTTCATCGGCAGCGCCCCGCGGGATCGGGCGCAGGGCGCTCGGGGTCACGCATCGGGCGTCCCCTCGCGCTCCTTCGCCTTGCGCTCCATGCGCACCTTGGCGCGCAGGCCCTGCACGAGGTCGCGGATGCTCGTCGTGTCGTCCACGAGGCCCGCCACTTCTTTCCAGCGTGCGTCTGCGACCTCCGGGCGGTCGAGGAAGAGCTCGTTGAGGAGCGCCTCCTGGACCACCGGGAGCACCGCGCCGCCCGCGGCGCCCTGCGCGCGAAGGGTGGCGTCGAGGGCACCGAGGATGTCCCCGCCCTCCTGGCGCGCGACGGTGAGGAGCATCCAGCGTCTCGCGCGCCCCGTCGACTCGCCCTCCAGATCCTCCAGCACGCGCTCGGCGCGTCGGTTCTCGCCGCGCAGGAGCATCAGAAGCGACAGGTCGAGCAGCGCGTCGACCACGGCGCTCCGGGCCACGCGCGGGTCGCCCTCCGCCTGCCCGATCCACCTGCGGAGGAGCCGCTCGGCCGTGTTCCGCGTCCCCTGCTCGGCCATCATCCAGGCCTCGAGGCGTCGCGCACGCAGGTTGCCGGGGTCGAGCTCGAGCGCGCGCGCGAGCGAGTCCTTGGCCAGCCCCCAGCGGTCGATCCGCGTACGATCCTCCAGGAGGACGTGGCTCATCCCGTAGTGCGCCCAGGGGCAGTTCGGGTCGAGCTCCAGCGCGTTCTCCAGAAGGTTGAGGGCCGCCGGGACGTCGGTCTCGGCGCGGGCCGCCAGCACGAACGAGACGACCGTGGGCTCCTGCGTCGCGCGCTCGGTGTACGCGCGCTGGAGAACGTCCGCCGGCGTCGCGTCGTCGTCGCGCGCCGGCGTGCGGCGCGGCGTCTCGCTGCCGAAGACGTCGACGCCGTCCTCGAGAAGGGTGGACTCGACGTCCTGGAGCCAGCAGGCGACCTCGAAATTCTCGGGGTCGGCGGCCGCGAGGGCCCGGAGCTCCTCCAGGGCCGCCGTCGGGCGCCCCCCGTCGATCAGCCCGCGCGCGGCGGTGAACGACGCGCGCTCTGCGTCGTCGAACTCCGCGTAGGGGTCGTTCCAGTCCGCCGACCACTTCGGCGTCGTGGCGCCACAGGCTGCGGCTGCGGCGCAGGTCAGCGCGAGCGCGAGGCCACGGACGGCCCGCGCGACGGGCTCCCGATCAGGCGTCGTCACCGGACGAGCGTTGCTCTTCCGGTGCGTCGGAACGCGGCTCCGCGTCCGGCTCGGCGTCGATCCCGTCGGCGTCGCTCGCATTCGTGTCTTCGATCGGAGCCGGGTCGTCCATCGGAGCCGGATCCTCCATGGGGGCCGGGTCCTCGGACGGGTCCTGCGGCACGAACGCCGCGTCGTTCCCGATCTCGCCGGTGAACTCTAGCCGGGAACCCTGGATCAGTTCCCCGTTCATGTCGCGCCAGATCGCCTCACCGTCGGCGATCACGTGGACCGGGCCGTCGTCGAGGCGCTCGACGACCACGACGCGGTCGTTGACGGCCATGGACCAGGCGTCGAGCTGGACGCGGATCTCGCGGACGTCGTTCGAGTTCCGGCGCGTGATCTGGACGAAGCCCTCGTCCGTGGTCGTGATCGAGCGCTCGTAGAGGTCGTCGTCGGAGCTCACGACGACGTGCTCCAGGAGGCCCGCGGGGCCCTCGATGCGGATCGTGTCCGCGAGCATCACGGCCTTCTCGGAGAAGTAGCCCGTCCACGGCGCGGGGCCGACCGGGGTGACGACCTCGGGAGCGGGCTCGTTCGTGACGGAGAGGCTCTCCGCCGAATCGAACGCCGCTTGCGCGTCGGCGGCCGCCTGGGACCAATCCGGTTCGGTTTCGGGGGCCGGGTCGGCCTCGATGGGCGCCTGGGCGGTCGTCGAGCCGCTGGAGCCGCAGGCCGCGAGGGCGGCGGCGAGGGCACCGCACGCGGCGGCGCGGAGAGGACGTGAGAACATGCGGGGGAGCTCCAAAGGAGTCTGTGGGCCTACGCGGGCCCTATCGGCAGGATCGCCCCCGGGCTTGCGCCCCGTCCGGCACGGCTACCTCAGGCCGGAGGCCGCGTAGGCCCGATCGCGCACCGCGCAGGCCCTCTCACGGGCCTTGGCGGCCCCCCGGGCCAGCATCTGGTCGAGCTCGGCGGGGTCCGCCATGAGCTCGGCGCGACGGGCGCGGGCGGGCCCGAACGCCGCGTCGATCGCCTCGATGAGCCGCACCTTGAGGTGGCCGTAGCCCGGAGCGCCCTCGCCGCCGGCCCGGACCCGCTCCTTCCACTCCTCCAGCTCGCCCTCGTCGAGGAAGAGGGTGAGGAAGTCGAACAGCATGATCGACGCCGGGTCCTTGGGCTCCTCGGGCGGCCGGCTGTCCGTCGGGATACGCCCGATGGCCTTCTTGAGCTTCTTGCCCTCCTCGAAGACCCACAGGTCGTTCCCGTACGACTTCGACATCTTCTGCCCGTCCAGCCCCGGCACCTTCGCCATGTCCTCCCGCTCGGGCATCCGCGCCTCGGGCAGGACGAAGACCTCGCCGTACTGGCTGTTGAAGTGCGTCGCCATGTCGCGGGCCATCTCCACGTGCTGGACCTGGTCCTTCCCCACCGGCACGACCGTCGAGTCGTAGGCGAGGATGTCCGCGGCCATCAGGATCGGGTACGTGAAGAGCCCGACGGACGGCTTGATGCCCTTCGCCGTCTTGTCCTTGAAGGAGTGCGCCCGCTCCAGGAGGCCCATCCCGGTCACCGTGGAGAGGAGCCAGGTGATCTCCGTCACCTCGGGCACGTCGGACTGGCGGAAGAACGCGGCCCGCTCGGGGTCCATCCCGAAGGCGAAGTAGGCGGCCGCGAGCTCGCGGACGTTGCTCCGGAGGACCTCGGGGTCGTGCGTCGTCGTCAGGGCGTGATAGTCCGCGACGAAGAAGAAGTGCTCGCCCGGCGTCGAGAGGGACGCCACGTGCTGGCGGATCGCCCCGAAGTAATTTCCGACGTGCGGGAGACCGCTCGGCTGGATACCGGAGAGGAACGTGGGCGCTGCGATCGTCATGGGGCCACGACGATGCCCCTCGGGGCCGCGGGGTCAAGGACGGGGCGTCAAGGATTCCCGCCGCGAGGCCGATCCGGACCCTGTCGAGGCCCCCTGCATCGGCGCCGGCTCCTGCATCGGCGCCGAGGACACGTTGCATCCGGCCCGTCCCCTCGCCACGATCCGCACCGCGGCTCCCTCCTGCAGCCCCTATGCACCGCACCTGCTCCGCTCGCCCGGACCGCCCCTCGGCGGCGGCCCCAGGGCCGTGCCGTCGCTGGGCGCTGGCCGCCCTCGCGGTCGCGGCGTGCCTGGCCGCGAGCTGCGCGGGCGCGGGCTCGGAGCGTGTGCTGTCGCCGCTGTTCTCGTCGCACTCCGCGGCGGGAGGTGTTCTGGAGATCGAGGCACTCGGCGGGTCGGTCGTCACGCGCCGTGAGCCGGAGACGGGGCGGCGCGAGTACTGGGCCGTGCGTCCGCTCGTGTCGAACCGCTACCGGGAGAACGGCGACCGGTACACCTGGGTGCTCCCCCCGCTCGGCTTCTCGAAGCTCAACGAGGTCGAGGGCAGGCGGCTGACCCAGATCATCCCGTTCGTCCGGTACGCGAGCCAGATCAAGGAGAGCGGGTTCCGCCAGTGGACGCTGATGGTGTTCCCGCTCCTCTGGCTCGGCAAGTACGAGGACGGCCGGGTCCAGAAGGCGTTCTTCCCGTTCTTCGGGAGGCTCGAGAAGTTCCTGTCGCTCGACCGCGGCACCTTCGTGCTCTTCCCGCTCTGGCTGCGGACGGAGCGGTACGGGCGCACGAACGACCACTTCCTCTGGCCGTTCTTCACGTGGGGTCGCGGCACGGGCGGCAAGGCGTGGCGCGTGTGGCCGATCGCGGGGAACATCAGCTGGGACGGGCGCTACAACCGCTGGTTCTTCCTGTGGCCGTTCTTCCACTGGCAGCGGAACGACATCCAGTACGGCCAGGACCAGACGCAGGGGTCGTGGCTGGTGTGGCCGCTCGTCGGCAAGTCGCGCCGCGGTCCGGCGACCGCGTACACGGCGCTGTGGCCCTTCTTCGGGCACACGAAGGACCCGAACACGGGGTTCTGGGCGTGGGACGGGCCGTTCCCGCTCGTGCGCTTCCAGGGGGGCGACGAGAACCGCGCCGTGCGGAAGCGCGTCTGGCCCTTCTACTCGTACTTCAACGGCGACGGCTACGAGTCGCGCTGGATCATCTGGCCGATCTACAACCGGTCGCGGGAGACCTACGACGACGGGACGAGGAAGGGCACGCTCCTCTTCCCGATCTGGCGGAGCTACACGCGCAAGCGCGAGTACGTGACGCCAGCGTCGGCGGGCCCGCTCGGGACAGAGCGCTACCGCAAGCTGTGGCCCGTCGGGAAGATCCGCGTCGGCCCGGGGATCCAGGACCTGCACGTCATCGACCTGAACCCGTTCCCGGACTACCAGTTCATCGACGAGCACTACGCGTGGCTCTGGGAGCTCTACACCCGGCACGCGAACGGGCAGGAGGTCCGCTCCCGCTCGTGGCTCGGCCTGTGGCGGCGCGAGAAGGACGCGGACGAGGATCGGCGGACCCTCAGCGTCCTCTGGAGCGCCCGCGACTACACCCGCGCCGGCCGGCGCGCCCACGAGCGCTCGCTGCTCCTCGGGCTCATCCGCTACCGGACCGTCGAGGGGGGCGGGTTCACGCTGCTGCGGCCCGCGATCCCCGGGCCGGGCTGGCCGATGCGCCGCACGCCCTCGTCGATGTCGCCCGAGATCGGCAGCGGCCCCCGCAAGACGCTCTCGATCGCCGCCGTGGAGCGGCGACGGCCCGGCTCCTGACGGACTCCGCGCCGATTCGACTTCCCTGGAAAGCCCCCTCTGACCGACCTCCCACCCGCACGATCCAGTTCCTGATCGACGCCGTTGATATCTGAACGGATCGTGTCGATCGTTGCTCCGATGGTCCCCCTCGCCCTCCTCCTCGACGCCGAGAGCGAAGCTCCGGCCTGGCTCCAGGACGCGCTCCCGCTCGCGTTCGTCGCCGGGCTGGTCTACGTCTTCTGGCAGACGGAGCGCTTCCGCGGGTCCCTCACGGGCATCGGTGCGCGACTCGACCTCGCCTGGCAGGCGCTCATCCGGGTCCACCACCTCCCGAAGCGGATGCGGTGGCTGCTGGATCAGCTCTACGCGGCGGGCGTCCGCAACCTGCACGTCGTGCTGCTGGTCGGGCTCTTCATGGGGATGATCGTGTCCCTGCAGACGGGCATCGAGCTGGCGCGCTTCGGACAGCAGGACCAGATCGGCGCGATCGTCGCGGCGAGCATGACGCGCGAGATGGGCCCGTTCATCACCGCGATCGTCCTGGCCGCGACGACGGGCAGCGCGCTGGCCGCGGAGATCGGGACGATGTCGGTCTCCGACGAGCTCTCGGCGCTCGAGGTCATGTCGATCGACCGGACGTCGTTCCTCGTCCTGCCGCGCATCGGCGCGCTGATGATCATCGCGCCCGTGCTGACCGTCCTGTGCGACGCGATCGGGATCCTCGGCGGCGGCTTCGTCGCCTCCAGCCAGCTCGACGTCTCGTGGGCCCAGTACACGGACTCCGCGATCGAAGTGCTCCAGGACAAGGGCGGGATCATCCCCGTCCCGATGGACGTCTACTCGGGCCTGCTGAAGTCCTTCTTCTTCGGCGGGATCATCGCGGTGATCTCGTGCGCCTCCGGCCTCATCGCGCAGGGCGGCGCGCTCGGCGTCGGCCGCGCGACGAGCCGCGCCGTCCGCGACTCGATCATCGCGGTGATCGTGGCGAACTACTTCCTGACGTGGTTCCTCTACCGATGAAGAGCGCCGGTCCCGTTCCGCCGGGTCCCTACGAGGACCCCCAAGAGGGCGCGGTCGCGGCGCCCCACCAGCCGGACGACGTGATCATCCGGTTCCAGGACGTGCACAAGTCGTTCGGCGCCCAGCACGTTCTCCGCGGGCTCTCGTTCGAGGTCCCGCGCGGGAAGGTGCTCGGGATCATGGGCGGCTCCGGCACGGGCAAGTCGGTCACGCTGCGCCACGTCATCGGGCTGCTCGAGCCGGACAGCGGGCGGGTCGAGGTCGAGGGGCACAACGTCGCCGACCTCGACGCGCGCGAGCTCGGCGAGCTGCGCAAGCGGATGGGCTACGTCTTCCAGGAAGGCGCGCTCATCAACTGGCTGACGATCGCGGAGAACCTCGCGCTGCCGCTCGTCGAGAACACCGATCTGGGCAAGTCCGAGATCGAGGACCGCGTCGCCGAGAAGCTGCGCCTCGTCCACATCCCCGACGCCGGCGCGAAGATGCCCTCCGAGATCTCGGGCGGGATGAAGAAGCGCGTCGGCCTCGCGCGCGCGCTCATCACGGAGCCCGACATCATCCTCTACGACGAGCCGAACGCCGGGCTCGACCCCGAGATCTCCCGCTCGATCAACGACCTCATGCGCGAGGTCGCCGACAACCACGACGCGACCGCCCTCGTCGTCGAGCACCGCGTGGACTGCATCCGCACGGTCTGCGACGAGGCCGTCTTCCTCGTGGAAGGCCAGGCGATCGTCCACCTCCCGACGCCCGAGTTCCTCCGTCCCACCCACCCCCGCCTCGTCGAGTTCCTGGGGCCGGACGCGCTCAACCGCACGCCATGAATCCCCGCCGCCATATCGCCCTCGGGCTGCTGTTCCTCGCCTCGCTGACGATCCTGTCGTACTACACGCTGTTCAAGACGGACTTCAGCCTCTTCCAGCAGCGCCAGGAGATCGTCGCCTACGCCGAGAACGCGCGCGGGCTGCGCAAGGGCGCCCCGGTGCTCTACGCCGGCGTCCGCTGGGGCAAGGTCGAGACCGTCGCGCCGGACCTCGAGCGACCGCGGGACGAGCGCGTGCGGATCGACGTCGTCCTCGACCAGCCGATCGTTCTGTTCGCCGACCACGAGGTGAAGATCGAGGCCGCGTCCGTGCTGGGCGGCGTGCAGCTCAGCATCGACCCCGGCTCGCGCGTGACGGGCGAGATCGACGTGACCGCGCCGCTGCGCGCCGGCACCACGCCGGACGTGCTCGCTGCGGTCGGCGAGCTCGTCGACGAGAACCGGGAGTCGATCCGCAACGCGATCGCGGGGCTCGAGAGCGTCGTCGAGGCGCTCGGCGGAACCGAGGGCACGATCGGGCGACTCATCAACGACCCGGAGACCGCGGACAACCTCTCGAAGGCGATCACGTCGATCGAGGGCACGTTCGACAACTTCGACGCGCTCACCGAGGAGCTGCGCGGCGGCCAGGGGACGATCGGCAAGCTGATCTACGACGAGAAGCTCTACAACGACATCGAGGAGTTCGTGCAGGGCCTCGACGAGGGCGTGGCGGACATCCGCTCGCTCGTGAAGGACGCGCGAGAGGGCGAGGGCGCGCTCGCGGCCGTCCTGTTCGACAAGGACCTCGCCGACGGCCTGCGCGAGACCGTCTCGTCGATCCAGTCGGCGTCGGCGAAGATCGACAACGGCGAGGGCACGATCGGGCAGCTCATCAACGACGGCACGATCGCGGACGAGATCCGTACGGCGGTCAGCAGCTTCAACAACCCGAACGGGACCGTGTACAAGCTGCTCAACGACTCCGAGATCTACGACAACGTCCAGACCGTGTCGGCCGACCTCGCGGACGCGGGCGCGGCGATCCGTGAGCAGCGCGGCACGCTCGGCATCCTGATCAACGACAACACGATCGCGGCGGACCTGGACCGAGCGCTGCAGGTGCTCACGGGCGGACTGGAGGAGCAGCGCGAGGCCGCGCCGATCGCGACCTTCCTCTCGACCGTCTTCCTCGGCTTCTAGTCGAGGGCCCCCGGCGGCGGCGGCCTCAGGTCGCCAGCCGCTCGACCCACTTGGCGACGAGGTCCGCCTCCAGGTGGATCGGATCGCCGGGCGTGAGGTGCGCCAGGTGGGTCCGGGCGAGCGTGTGAGGGATCACGGCGACGTCGAACCGGCGGGCGGCGGGGTCCACCACCGTCAGGCTGATCCCGTCGATCGTGATGCTGCCCTTGTCGACGAGGTAGCGCTCGAAGCCCTCCGGGACCTCGAACGTGAAGACGGCGCCGCCGTCACCGACGTCCTGGCGGCCCACGACGGAGCCCAGGGTGTCGACGTGGCCGCTGACCATGTGGCCCCCGAGGCGGTCCCCGACGCGGAGGGCCCGCTCCAGGTTGACGACGTGGCCGGCCTCGACGCGTCCGCCGAACCAGGTCCGCTCCAGCGTCTCCGCGGACAGGTCGAAGGCCATGTCCGGGCCCCCGCCGGAGCTGCCGTCCGAGCCAGCCGGGGGCTCGAGGAGCTCCACGACCGTCAGGCAGGCGCCCGCCACCGCGATGCTGTCCCCCACGCCGGCGTCCCAGGGCGCCGTGGACCCGGTCCCGCCCCATCCGGCGTCGTCCGAGCCGAGGGCGAGGTCCTCGGATCGGGGCGCGGGGAGGACGAGCTGGGCGCCGGTCCCCCGCCGCTCGAACGAGCTGACGGGGACGGCGGCTTCGACGAGACCTGTGAACATCGGAGGGGCCCGCGGGAGGGACTAAGGGACGGCCCGCAGGAGGGCCTTCGGAAGGGGCCCGGCGGGCCGGCGAATATTGACCGCCAGGGGCCCCGGCACTACCCTGCTGGGCCTTTATCCGAGCCTACCGGTGCTCTTTTCCATCCTCACGCTCTTCCCCGAGGCGATCGAGGCCTACCTCGACGTCGGCGTTCTGGGCGTCGCGCGCTCCCGCGGACTCGTCCGCGTGCGGACGATCGACTTCCGTGACTTCACGCGCGATCGCCACCGCACGGTCGACGACCGCCCGTTCGGCGGCGGCCCCGGGATGGTGCTCAAGCCGGAGCCGATCGTCGAGGCCGTCGAGTGGCTCGAGGAGCGCCACGGCCCCCACCGCCGCATCGCCCTGACGCCCGACGGCCAGCCGTTCACCCAGGCACTGGCGAGCGACCTGGCGGGCAGCGCCGACACGTCCACCGAGGACGCGGCTGGTGTACTCCTCCTCTGCGGTCGCTACGAGGGATTCGACGAGCGCGCTCTGTCGCTGCTCGACTTCGAACGCCTCTCGATCGGCGACTACGTCCTCGCCGGCGGCGAGCTCCCCGCACTCGTCGTGCTGGAGTCCGTCGCCCGCCTCGTCCCCGGCGTCCTCGGCGACGCGCGATCGGCCCAGCAGGACTCGTTCACCGAGTCCTCGCGCGGCGGCCTCGACCACCCGCACTTCACCCGCCCCCGCGTGTACCGCGGACTGGAGGTGCCGGAGGTGCTGCTCGGAGGCGACCACGCGCGCATCGCCGACTGGCGACGCGCGGAGAGCGAGAAGAGAACGGCAAAGACTCGTCCCGACCTCGCGCATGCGAGGGAAGAGGACGCGCGCAAGCCGCACTGAGAGGACCAAGACCAACGCCATCGACCCCTCGATGGCGCCGACAACCCGAGACCCCCACAAGCGCTCCCTCTGGCGAGCGAGCCGTTCCGCACCGGAGCGCGCCGCATCCCACGGAGCCGACGCCGTGCGTCCTCGCCGGCGTGACCACGAGAGACATGAACATCATCCAGCAGATCGAGTCCGAGCTCGGCAAGCCGGCCGACAGCCTTCCGCGCATCAACGTCGGCGACGACATCGAGGTCGATTACCTCATCCGCGAGGGCGACAAGGAGCGGATCCAGACCTTCAAGGGCCTGATCCTCGCCATCCAGGGCCGCGGCGTCCGCAAGACGATCGTCGTGCGCCGCATCGTCCAGGGCGAGGGCGTCGAGCGGACGTTCCCGCTGCACAGCCCGCGCGTGCACGACATTCGCGTGACCAAGCGCGGCCGCGTCCGGCGCTCGAAGCTCTACTACATGCGCGACCGCGTCGGCAAGGCGACGCGCACGAAGGAGCGCCTCGGCGAGAAGGTCCGCGCGGAGCGCGAGGCCGAGAAGGCGCGCCGGAACGCCCAGGCGGCGAAGGCCGCCGAGGCGGAAGCCCAGGGCGCCGAAGAGGGCGCCGAGTGATCGAAGCGCGGAGCGGCGCGGGGGACCGTCCACCGGACACCCTCGCGCCGCTTCGCGCTCCGTTCGATCCCGCGCCCCTCCCGCACGCCGCCGCCCCTCCACACACCCAGCCTGCGCCCCGGCTCCGTTCCGCCCGCGCACCGGTCTCGCCACTCCCATGGTCGACAACCTCAATCGCAAGCTCACTCTGATCTTCGGCTTCCTCGCGGCGGCCGTGATCGCGCTGTCGCTGCTCAACTTCCGCCTCGGCCTCGACCTCCAGGGCGGGACCCGGCTGACGTACACGGTCGACCTCGACCAGGCGCGCGCGGCGGGTCAGATCCAGCAGACCCAGACCGACGACGCGGCGATCTCGAACGTCATCGGGATCTGGCGCAAGCGCCTCGATCCCGACGGCGTGCGCGACGTCAAGCTGCGCAAGTCGGGCCGGCAGCGGATCCTGATCGAGCTCCCGGGCAACCTCTCGCTCGTCGCGCAGAAGGCCTCGTCGACGCTCTCAGAGGCCTACGTCCCGGGTGGCGAGAGCGAGAACCTGACGCTCGACCCGAACAACCCGTCCTTCAAGGACTTCCCCGGCGGCGGCCGGATCGTGATCGACGGCGAGCAGATCCGCTACAAGCGCAAGATCGGCAACCGCCTCGGGCGCCTGGAGTGGTCCGAGGGTTCGACGCCGCGCGAGCTCCCCGCCGGCACGGAGGTCGTCCTGGAGGCGAGCGACCCGTGGCGCGCTCTGATCGAGAACACCGGGCGCATGGAGGTGCTGATGCACGCCACGACGCTCGACGCAGCGGGGACGTTCGACCTGAACGTCGAGTCCGACAAGGCCGCGACCTGGGCCCGCGAGAACCCGAACGCTTCGATCTCCGAGTACAACTCGCAGCTCGCCGCTGAGAACCCCGACCAGCCCCTCGGCCGACTGCGCTTCTTCCCCCAGCGCCTCAAGGCGGACAACCTCGACGTCCCGGTCGCGGATCGCCTGACCGCGCTGATCGTCGAGCAGAACACCGACTTCCTGTTCTCCGGCAGCGACTTCCCGCGCGTCTTCCCGAGCTACGACGAGCTCGGCGCTCCGGCCGTCGGCTTCGAGATCGCGACGGACCGCCAGAACGACTTCTTCGCCTTCACGAAGGAGCACGAGGGCGAGCAGATGGCGATCGTGATCGACAACGAGATCGCGACCGACCCGCAGCTCAACGACCCGCTCCGCTCGGGCGGCATCATCACCGGCGGCTCGTTCGGGTTCACCCAGGCCGAGGTCGACGACCTCGTCCAGGTCATCAACTCGGGCTCGCTCGACCTGGAGCCGCAGTTCGAGGACCGCGAGACCGTCGGCGCCTCGCTCGGCGCCGAGTACGTCCGCCTCGGGCTCTACAGCATCCTCGTCGGCCTCGGCGCGGTGCTGATCTTCATCGCCTGGTACTACAAGCGCCTCGGCCTGTTCGCCGCGCTGTCGCTGATCTTCAACCTCGTGCTCCTGATGGGCGCGATGGCGATGCTCCAGGCGACGCTCACGCTGCCGGGCGTCGCGGGGATCATCCTGACCGTCGGTATGGCGGTCGACGCGAACATCCTGATCTACGAGCGGATTCGGGAGGAGGCGCTGCGCGGACGGCGCCCCGCCCAGTCGGCCAAGGACGGATTCGCGAACGCGACCTCGACGATCGTCGACGCGAACCTGACGACGCTCATCACCGCGATCATCCTGTACCAGTTCGGCTCCGGCCCGGTGCAGGGCTTCGCGACGACCCTGTCGGTCGGCATCCTGACGTCGATGTTCTCGGCGCTCATCTTCACGCGGGTGCTGGTGCACTTCGCGGTCGAGCGCGGCGTCGACGAGTGGAAGATGGTGCGCCTCGTGAAGGAGCACAACATCGGCTTCATGGCGCTGTCCAAGAAGACGGCCGTGGTGTCGGCCATTCTGATCGTCGCCGGCGTCGCGGCCTTCGCGTCGATCTCGCCGGTGTCCAAGTACAGCATCGACTTCCTCGGCGGCAACTCGATGCAGCTCGTCACGGCGAAGCCCGAGAAGCAGGAGACCGTCAAGACCGCGATCAGCGGCCTCGGCGAGGTCTTCGAGGACGCGTCGGTCCAGCCGCTGCTGTCCTCCGCCGAGGGCGACGGCTACCTCAAGTTCCAGGTCGAGTTCAAGTCGGACGGGACCCAGGGGGACCGCGACCTGACGAGCCAGTACCGCGAGCGCGTCGAGTCGGGCCTCTCCGAGATGCTCGCGCCCAACCGCTTCACGTTCGACTCGACGGGCGAGGGCGGCGCGAGCGGCACGATCTACTTCGAGGGCCTGCACAGCGCGACCGACGTCGCGACGGCGCTGACCGGCGCCGCGCTGGGCGACGTGTCCGCAGAGGCGGCCGAGGGTTCGGCCGACGCGGCGCGCGCGTTCAAGTTCACCGCCACCTCGACCGACGCCGAGGCCGCCATCGGCCAGCGCATCGTCGAGGCGTTCGCGACCGCCGAGGACTCGGGCGGCCGGGCGTTCACGCTCGCCCAGCCGATCCCCCGTTCGGAGGCCGTCGGTCCGCAGGTCGTCCAGGAGCTGCGCGACGACGCGATCCTCGCGATCCTCCTCTCGCTCTTCGCGGTCGTCATGTACATCCGCGTGCGGTTCGCCGAGTACAGCTTCGGCTTCGCGGCGGTCATCGCGCTCGTGCACGACGTCCTCGTGACGCTCGGCTTCCTCGCGCTGGCGATCGGGTCGGGGCTCATCAACGCCCAGATCTCGCTCGTCATGATCGCGGCGTTCCTGACGATCATCGGCTACTCGCTGAACGACACGATCGTCGTGTTCGACCGGATCCGTGAGAACCGTCCGCGCATGAAGGGCTCGCTGCGCGAGGTGATCGACCGCTCGATCAACCAGACGCTCGCACGGACGATCCTGACCTCGGTCACGACGCTGCTCGCGGTCCTGATCCTGTTCCTCTTCAACGTCGGAACGCGGAACGACCTGGAGGGCTTCGCCTTCGCGGTCATCGTCGGCGTCCTCGTCGGTACGTACTCGTCGATGTTCGTCGCGAGCCCGTCGCTGCTCCTCCTGGAGACGCGCCGGGAGGCGAAGCTCGCCGAGCTGGCCGCCAAGGAGAGCGACACCAAGGAGCCCGCCGCGGCGGCCTCCTGAACGCTTCCTCACGCGTTCGAACGCTCCAGGGGGTGATCCAGCCGGTTCGCCCCCTGGAAGAGCCGCCCGATCCGCGCCACAATTCCGCCAGCGACGCCCGGTCGTCGCTGGCCCGACATGCGCGCGATCCTCGGACTCCTGATCCTCGGCAGCCTCTTCGTGATGGCGGCGTCGTGGCAGAACCGGACGACGACGCAGCTCCGCGACCGGCGAGCGATGCGGTACGGGATCCCGAGCGACTCGGTCGCGGGCCCCGAGGGCTGGGGTCGCCTCGTGCTGGGCAGGCCGAGCGGCGCCGAACCGCTCCCCCTCCCCGAGAGCCCGGTCGATCCACAGCCCTTCGAAGACTCTGGCGGCGGCGCATGGAGCAAGGAGTCCGGCCCCAGCTCGACCGACATCGCGCAGTCGCTCGGGCAGCAGACCCTGGTCCCGGCCGACTTCGAGTACACCGTCCAGGACGACGACGTCCTGGGCATCATCTGCCAGAAGCACTACGACCGCCGTCCCCTCGCGAACGTCGTGCAGGCGATCGCAACCTACAACGACCTCGACAGTCCGGACGCGATCCGGAGCGGTGACGTGCTGCTCCTCCCCGACGAGACGGTCCTCTTCGGCGGGCGCTAGCGACGCGGTGCTAGCGACGGGCCGCTAGCCGATCGTCCCTTCGAGGGCGCGGCGGGCGCGGTCGGTCTCGACGCGGCAGCTCGCGACCAGGCGCGCCGACAGCTCGGAGTCGCCGCGGCTCGCGCACTGCTCGATCTCGCGCAGGAGCTGGGCGAGCCGGATGGCGCCGACCGTTCCGCTCGTCGACACGAACTTGTGCGCCACGGACGCGCAGCGGTCGAGGTCGTCCCCCTCGAGCGCGGCCTCCATCTGAGCGAGGTGCTCCGGCGCGAGCTCGAAGAAGCTCTCGATCAGCTCGGACGCGAGCTGGCGGCCCTCCTCGTCGTCGAAGAGCGACGAGAGCACGTCGCGATCCAGCGCGCCGGCGAGGTCCGCGTCGTCGCCGTCCTCGGACCCCTTGTCCTTCCTCGGGAGCGGCGCCGGCGGCTCCGGCCCCTCGAGCTCGTCGAGCGTGTCCGCGAACGTCGGGCGCAGGCCGCGCTTGTCCGGACCCTTGCGCGAGGGACGCGGCGCGTCGTCGGTCTCCGTCCCCGCCTTCGTCGGTGAGTCCGGACGGGGATCCTGCTCGGGCCCTGCGTCGGCCCTCGACGGGGTTGTCGAAGGGGTCTCCGTCGGGGACCCCGGCGACGTCGATCGACGCGCGCCGGGCGGCGTCGGCGGCATGCCGGGCAGGTCCACGAGGCCGGAGAGGTCCGGGACCTCCGTGACCAGCTCCGGAGAGCCCTTCGCGAGCTCCCCCATGACCTCGCTCCGCGACTTGCGCGGCACGCGCGGGCCGCTGCCGTCCTCGCCGTAGAGCGAGCGGACGAGCCAGCTCTCGACCCAGGCGATCATCTCCTGGGGCTGGAACGGCTTGGCGATCATGTCGTCCATCCCCGCCGCCAGGCAGCGCTCGCGATCCCCCTCCAGCGAGCTGGCGGTCATCGCGAGGATCGGCGTCCGGCCCTCCCGCGACTCCTCGAGCGCTCGCAGGCGGCGAGTCGCCTCGAAGCCGTCCATCTCGGGCATCTGGCAGTCCATCAGGACGGCGTCGTACTCGCGCATCGTGAACACGTCGACGGCCTGGCGGCCGTTCGACGCGACGTCGACCGTGTAGCCGCGCTTGCCCAGCACGTACTGCACGAGCTGCTGGTTCGTCTCATTGTCCTCGACGAGCAGGATCCGCACGCGCCGGCGCACGTCGCTGCCGAGGAGGTTGCTCGCGGTCTCGTCAGTCTCCGGCCGGCGGCCCGAAGGGGTGACGGGCGTCGTCGGGATCGGGTCCTCGCCGCGGCCCAGCGCGCGCTCGACGAGCGCGACGAGCTGCGCCCTGGAGAGCGGCCGCGCCGCGACGGCGCTGATTGCGTCGTCGCTCGGATCCTCCGGCAGCCGGCTGGCATGCGCGGGCGTGATGAGCGCGACGGGGACGGGGGCACGCTCGTCGTTCGACTCCAGCGCGCCGAGGAACGCGTCGCGCCCCGGCAGCAGAGAATCGAGCACGACGACGTCCTGCGGGTTCCGCAGCACCGCCTCGAAGCCGGCGTAGGTGCTCGTCTCGACGGTGACGCGGGCGCCGAACTGCGTCAGCGTGCGCGCGATGAGCGCGGCACCGATCGGCGCGTCGTCGAGCAGCAGGATCCGCGCCCCCTGGAGCGGCCGGTCGTCGTCCGACTCGGTCGGCGCGCCCTGGGATCCGTACGCGCCGCGCTCGAAGGGGAGCGCGAGCTTGAAGCTCGACCCGAAGCCGCTGCGGCTCTCCAGCCGCACCTCGCCGCCCGCGGCGCGCGCGATCCTCGCGACGAGGGCGAGCCCGAGCCCGACCCCGCCGTAGCGCCGCGTGTTCGACGCGTCGAGCTGCTCGAACGCCTGGAAGAGTCGCGCGCGCTCGTCGTCCCCGATACCGACGCCGGTGTCGGTCACGGTGAAGACCGCGCGGGGCGTCATGTCCTCCTCGGACGTCTCCCACGAGACGTCGACCGTGATCTCGCCCGAGTCGGTGAACTTGATCGCGTTGTCGACGAGGCGCATGAGCGCCTGGCGCACCCGCGTCGGGTCGCCGACGACCCGCTCCGGCACGTCCGGGGAGACGAACGACGTCGTCCCGAGCCCCTTCGAGGCCGCAAGCGGCGCAGCGAGCTCGGCGATCTCCTCGACGAGCCCGCCCGGGTCGAAGGGCTGGTGGTCGAACACGATCTCGCGCGCGTCGAAGCGGGCGAGGTCGAGGACGTCGTCGACGAGCGCGAGCAGCGCGCGCGAGGCCCGGATGCTGCGCTCGGCGAGGGCACGCTGCTCGGGGTCGAGCTCGGTCTCGAGAAGCAGATCGGTGGTCCCGATCACCGCGTGCAGCGGCGTGCGGACCTCGTGGCTCGTGTTCGCGACGAACGCGGACTTCGCGGCCGCTGCAGCGCGTGCCTCGGACCGCGCCGAGCGCGCGACGCGCTTGAGCTCGGAGCACTCCTCGCGCAGCCGGTTCGAGTGCGTCTGCGCGGCCACCTCGATCCCCTCCTGCGCCTCCTCGAGCCGGTCGACGAGCTCCGCGTCGCGGAGCATGCGCGCGGCGAGCGACACGACCTCCTCCCCGCCGCCCATGACGTCGTCGATCGCGAGGACGTCGCCGGTGCGGGCTGCGTCTGCGACTCGGAGCAGCGGCGCGAGCAGGATCCGCGCCGCCAGGGGCACGAGGAAGACGAGGAACAGCGCGGCGAGGCCGATCGCCCGACCGGAGAGCGCGACGAGGTCTCGCATCCGCCGCTCGACGCTCAGGTAGCTCGCCTCGACGACCAGCACGGCCTCGTCCCCGGCGCGGCTCTGCACCGGGAAGGCCCGCGCGACCAGGAGGCGGTCGCGGCCGAGCATCCGCGCCGGCCCGTCGATCCGTCGCAGCGGACCGAGCTCGACCCCCTCGCCCTCGCCGATGCGCGCGCGCGCGGTCCACGGCTCCTCCTCGCCCGGGAGGTAGAGCGCGACGCGGTGCACGCCTCGCGAGCTCGCCAGGCGACCGAGCTCGGCGCGCACGGGGTCGGCTGCGCGGCGCCCCTCGCGGAGGGACGTGTCGACGTGGGCCGAGATCGCGAGCGCGGACTGGTCCGCCAGGGCACCGAAGAGGTCGGCATCGGCGCGGCGCAGCGCGCTCTTGTCGCTCACCAGGAACGCCGCGACGACCGCCAGCACGAGGCAGAGCGACAGCGCGAACGTCGTGAACGCGACGCGCGCGGTCAGCGAGGACTCGTGGGGACCGTGGTCGAGGAAGTCCTCGACGTCGAACGCGTCCCTGTCCTCCGCGACTTCGGTCGCGCCCCTCGGGTCATGCGGCGCGCCGCTCGTATCCTGCGGCCCACCGCTCGGATCCTGGGGGTCGCCGCTCGGGGGGTGCCCGTTCTCGTAATGGTGCATGGGGGGAGGAGCCAGGAGGTGGACTCCGTCTCCCATGTGTCGGAGCGCACCCGAGGCCCGACTTGATGGCGCCCCCCCAGGCTCGTCAGGACTGATCCATGCCGAGCCACATCGCGCTCGATTCGTCGGCCGCGACGAACCGCGCGGCGCCGCCGACCTTCCGCCGGAGCACCCCGAGCGCCCCCGGGCTCAGGCGGACCCGCATCCGCATCGCGCCGTCCTCGGACACGTCCTCCTCCTGGACGGCCCCCGCGCCCCGCACCAGCGCCACCGTCCGCCCGTCCCCGGGCTCGACGTGCACCTCGACGAGACCGGAGTGGTCGTCGAGGCGGCGCCGGACGATGTCCGTGAGCTCGTCGAGCCCCTCGCCGGACTTCGCGCTGACGTGGACGACCTCCAGCCCCTCGTCCTGGAGTTCTCCCTCCAGCAGGGTGACGCCGAGTCGGTCGACGACGCGGTCGACCTTGTTGAACACGACGACGTCCGGACGGAGGTGCGGCGAGACCTCGGCGAGGACCTCCTCGACCGCGCGCATCTGGTGCGCCGCGTCGGGATTGGAGGCGTCGACGACGTGCAGGAGGAGGTCGGCGTGCAGCGTCTCCTCCAGCGTCGCGTGGAACGACGCGACGAGGTGGTGCGGGAGCCGCTGGAGGAAACCGACCGTATCGGAGAGGAGCACCGTGCGGCGGTCGGGCAAGACCCAGCGGCGCGTGCGCGTGTCGAGGGTCGCGAACGGCATGTCCGCCGCGAACTCGTCGGAGCCGGTCAACCGGTTGAGCAGCGTCGACTTGCCGGCGTTCGTGTAGCCGACCAGCCCGACGACGAACTCACCGGTGCGGGCGCCGACCTCGCGCTGCTTGCGCTTCTCGATCGTCGAGAGCTCGCGCTTGAGGTCCGTGATCCGCTTGTTGAGCAGACGCCGGTCCGTCTCGAGCTGCGTCTCGCCCGGCCCGCGCGTCCCGATCGCGCCCTCCATCCGCTCGAGGTGCGTCCACATCCGGCGCAGACGCGGAAGGAGGTAGATGTTCTGGGCCAGCTCGACCTGCAGCCGCGCCTGCTGCGTCTGCGCGCGGCGCGAGAAGATGTCGAGGATGAGCTCGGAGCGATCGATGACGCGCGTGCCCCAGGCCTTCTCCAGGTTCCGTCCCTGGGCCGGCGTCAGGTCGTTGTCGACGACGACGGCGTCGGCGCAGATGCGCTTCACCTCGCTGCCGATCTCGTCGACCTTGCCCTTGCCGAAGAGCGTCGCGGGGTGCGGCCGCATGCGGCTCTGGTGGAGCCCGTCCCCCACCACCTCGGCCTCCGCCGCCTCGACGAGGGCGCGCACCTCGGAGAGCGGCCCTTCGCTCTCGTTCGGCTGTCCGGGCAGGAGCACGCCGCACGTGACGAGGCGCTCCTTGGTCGGATCGGTACTGCGGGGTTCGCGAGCCATGTCTGCCCGATCAGGCGACGGTCGCCTTGCGGGACGAGCGCACCGGCGTGCGGCGCAGTTCGACGGAGCGCACCACGTCGAGCGCGCCCGACGGCACCTGCTCCAGGTGGACGCGCCAGCGCGCATCGTCCCGCTCGGGAAAGTCCGCGCGGAAGTGCGTCCCCCGCGACTCCGTGCGGTGGCAGGCACCGAACGTCGCGAGCCGGGCGACGGTGAGCATGTTGACGAGCTCGATCGACCGGTCGTCGTCCAGCGGGAGCGAGCGGACCGCGCGCGCCCAGAACTCGAACGTCTCCAGCGCCGTCTCCATGTCGCCCTCGTTCCGCTCGACGCCCATCTGGCGCCACATCAGCGACTTCATCGAGTACGTCAGGTCGGCGATGTTCACCTGGACGCCGGGCGGCGCATCCTCGCGCACGCGCTCCGACGCGCTCTGGATCTCGGGACGCCCGGACGCGGCGGCGGCGGTCGCCGCGGAGGCGCCGACGCGTTCGCCGATCACCATCCCCTCCAGGAGCGAGTTCGACCCCATCCGGTTCGCGCCGTGCAGCCCCGTGCTGGCGCATTCGCCGACGGCCCACAGCCCCGGCACCGACGTCCGCCCCTCGTCGTCGACCGCGAGCCCGCCGATCATGTAGTGCGCGCCCGGACGGACCGGGATCGGGTCCTTCGCGATGTCGATGCCGAAGAAGCGGCAGATGCGGCTGATCCCCGGGAACGCGAGGTGCGGGTCACGGTCCACGCCGGACAGGTCGAGGCCGACGCTGGTCGATCCGGTCGCCGCCATCCGACGGGAGACGGCGCGGCTGACCGCGTCGCGCGGTGCGAGTTCGGCGTCCGGGTGCGCGTCGGGCATGAAGCGAACGCCGTCCCGATCGCGCAGCACGCCGCCCGCGCCGCGGACGATCTCGGAGATGAGGACCCGCGCCGCGCCCGCGATGTAGAGGCACGTCGGGTGGAACTGGACGAACTCCAGGTCGCGGACCGTCGCGCCCGCGCGGAAGCCCATCGCGACGCCGTCGGCGGTCGCGATCGTCGGGTTCGTCGTCTCGCGGTAGATCTGGCCGCCGCCGCCCGTCGCGAGGACGACCTGGGAGGCACCGTACGCGGTGAGCTCGCCCCGGTGGTTGCGGCACAGGACGCCCACCGTGCGGCCGTCCTCGTCGCTGAGGACGTCGACGCCGAACATCTCGGGGAAGACGTCGATCGACGGGTGCTCGTCGAGAGCGCGCGCGAGCGTGCCCTGGATCTCGCGACCGGTCGCATCGCCCTGCGCGTGGAGGATCCGCGGCACGCTGTGGCCGCCCTCCACGGACAGGTCGGGCGACCCGTCGTCCCGGAAGTCGAAGCGTGCCCCGAGGTCGCGGAGGCGGTCGATGGCGGCTGGCCCCCCCTCGACGACGTTGCGGGCGACGTCCTCGTCCACGAGCCCGCAGCCCACCGAGACCGTGTCGGCCACATGGGAGTCGAACGTGTCGTCCGCGCCGAGCACGGCCGCCACGCCGCCCTGGGCCCAGGCGGTGTTCGTCGCCTGCACCTGGTCCTTGGCCAGGACGGCCACGGCGGCGCCCGCCCTCGCCGCGGCGAGGGCAGTCACGCTCCCGCCCACCCCTGTGCCGAGGACGACCACGTCGTAGCGGTACTGCGGCACGTGACGCAGCGAGAACGGGACGAGGTAGCGGTCGAGATCCAGGCGGCGGAGGTCGTCCAAGCGGTGCGGGGCAGGGGATCGGAGTTCGATCCGTGCGGTGAAGACGGTCCATTGTAGGACGCCTGGACGCGGCGTTGGGTTGCGGCCTCCGGGGGCTCACGGAGGAAAGCGGCACCTAACGACCACCTAACCAAGGACGGGGTAGGCCGTTAGGGATCCGTACGCGAAAAGTGGACAGTTCGGGTCCCGTTCGGGTCGGACTCTCCGATAGGTTAGGCACCCGTTCGGAGGGTGTCCGCTCCTCACCACCCCCCTCGCCCCGACCCACCATGCCTCGCCTCGTTCGCGCCCCCTTCCGCACTCCTTCTCTCGCGGCGGATCCTCTTTCGGCGGGCGCCTCCACGGCGGCGCACGCACGACCGCATCAGCTCGACCTGTTCGGTTCGGCCGGGATCGATCACGAGGCGATCGAGGGCGGTACGGCCGCGGCGACCTCGGCGCAGGGACGTCGTTGGACGGTCATCGACGAGATGCCGGCGCCCGAGGACGTGCCGCTGTACCTCCTGCCGCGTCCGATCCCGGCACCGTCCTCGATCCCGATGGATGAGCGGGGTACTGAACACGACGCGGGGCACGACGCTGGACCCAGCCGACTGGCCCGTCCGCGGCATGAGCGCCCGACGGGCCATCCGTCCTCCCAGAGCATCGGTGTGGACGGAGCGTCGTGCGGTCGCTCCACCGGCACCGATCGACCCGGCGCGCCTTTGGGTTTCGACGCGTCCGGGCCCATTCGTTCCGACGAAACGGCTCGTTCCGACGGGACGACGCGCCGCGCAGCGGTCGTCGCCATTGATGCTGCTCCGGGCGTCGTGCGGACGCCCGGGCACGCCCATGCAGCGAGTCTGCCCACGGGGCGAATGGAGGTGCGGACGATGCCGCGCGGGACCGTGCAGGTCCCGCGCGTCGCATCGTCCGCACGACCGGCTGGTCTTCCTTCCGGGGCGAAGGACCGGATCCTGCCGACGACCGCACAGGTGCTCCGGGTCGAGCGCGTTCGCGCCGTGACCGCCGCCGCGTCGTACGTCTTCGTGGCGGCCGCGATCGCCTGCACGTTCCTGGTCTGAAGGCGCTCCCACCCGCCGCGACCCGTGATCCCCATGCACGTCCGAACACGACCGCCGAGTCCACCGCCCGCGAGAGGGACACGCATCACCGCATCCGCTCACCTCGACCGCTCTTTCCCTCCTCCACGGTCGGGGTGAATCCCTCGGGAGTCGTTCACGACGATCGCGTGAACGGCTCCCCCTCCGTACGTTCGCCCAGCTCATCGCATCGCTCCTCGGCCGACCCCACGCCCATGACGTCCCTTCCCCTCACACGACGGCAGCGCGACATCCTCGAGTTCCTCCGCGACTACGTGGCCGAGCACGGCATCAGCCCGACCCTGGAGGAGATCGCCGCACACTTCGGTGTGAACAAGGTGACCGTCTTCGGGCACGTGGCGGAGATGGAGCGCAAGGGGGTCCTGCGCCGACGGGCCCGCGGCGTGAGCCGCAGCCTGGAGCTCGTCGAGCCGGGTGACGGTGAAGCGCCGTCGCTGGCCCTTCCCGTGCTCGGAAAGATCGCGGCCGGTGCTCCGATCGAGACGATCGAGGAGCCCGAGCAGCTCGACTTCGCCGATCTCGTCCCGGAGGGCAAGGACGTGTACGCACTCCAGGTGCAGGGTGAGTCGATGATCGAGGACGCGATCGCGAACGGCGATATCGTGCTCGTCGAGCGCCGGACGACGGCGCGGGACGGCGAGACGGTCGTCGCGGTGCTCCCCGACGGGGAAGCGACACTGAAGCGCTTCTACCGCGAGGACGGGCGGATCCGGCTCCAGCCGGCCAACTCGACGATGCAGCCGATCCTGGTGGACGACGTGGAGATCCGCGGTGTCGTGATCGGGGTCGTGCGGAAGTACTGATCGAGGCAGGCCGATCAGGTCGGGGCGGCGCGCTCGCGAGATCGGCAGGAGGGGGGATCTGACGTCACGGCCTCCCCCGGCGCGGGTAGCCTTGCGGGCCGACTATGACCGACGCGCCCCCCACCGATGCGGCCCAGAGCGACCGCGCCCTCTCGCCGAGGCTGAAGTTCGCGGTCGAGATGGGGCCGCTTCTCGTCTTCTTCGCGACGTTCCTGTTCGCGAAGCGCAACCTCGGCGACGAGCAAGGCGTCATCTGGGCGACCGGGCTGTTCGTCGCCGCGACGCTCGTCGCCGTGGTGGTCTCCTACTCCGTCGAACGTCGCGTCCATCCAATGACGCTGGTGACGGGGGCCGTGGTTCTCGTGATGGGCACGCTCACCGTCGCCCTCGGGGACGAGCGGTTCATCAAGTACAAGCCGACGCTCGTCAGCGGCCTGATGGGGTCGACGCTGCTGGTCGGGCACCTGGCGGGCAAGTCGCTCGTGAAACCGCTGCTGGGCAGCGCCCTCGAACTGGACGACGAGGGGTGGCGGAAGCTCACCGTGCGCTGGGGCTTCTTTTTCCTGCTGATCGCGGGTTTGAACGAAGTGGTCTGGCGGTCCACGAGCACCTCCACGTGGGTCAACTTCAAGATCTTCGGGATCCTGGCACTGACCTTCGTGTTCCTGCTGCTGCAGGGGCCGCTCATCCAGCGCCACCAGCTCCAGGCGGATCCGCCCGACGGAGACGGTCCGCGCGGCACGACACCATGAACCCCTTGGGCATCGAATGACCTCCCGCGGCACAGAACCCCAGATCCTCAGCCAGGGCGGGTTCAAGCTCGTCAACGGGCAGCGCAAGCTCCTCCGCCAGTCCGGCATCGACGCCGACGTGGTGTGCCCGCCCGGGGTCGACCCGAACAAATGAGGCGCGGTCCTCTGGCTCGCGGTCGCGACGCCTGACGTGAACGCCGCGGCGGAGGTCCTTCGCCAGGCGGCGGATCGAGACCTGGCGCAGATAGACCCCGAGGGCGTCGCGCGTGCGGCGGCCGAGCACGTGGTCGACCTGGAGGCCGACAGCTCCGCGTGCCCGGCCTGCGGAGGGTCGATCCCGCGCGGTGCGCGTCGCTGCCCCGAGTGCCTGCTGCGGCTCGGCTGATGGAACCCTACGACCCGCGGTCCGTGCGGGACCCCTTTGGTCCGGTCCCGTTCGGGCATGAGGAAGTGCTGCGTGGGCGGTCGAAGTCGGCCGTCCGGGAGTCGGCGCTGGTCCTTCAGGCGAAGGGCATCCCCCACGTCGTCCAGGCGGGTGGCGCCGGCGCGCGCATCCTCGTCACCGCCCTCGACGCGGATCGGGCGCGCCACGAGCTCGAGGACTACGTGGAGGAGAACGAGGCCTGGCCTCCCGAGCGCGACGACGCACCGCCGATCCTGACGAGCGGCGTGCCAGGCGCCGTCGCCTTCGCGCTCGTGATCACGCTCATGTATCCGATCGGCCAGAACGGCGCGTTCGGCATGAACTGGTGGGAGAGCGGTTTGATGAACGCCGGCTCGGTGGCCGAGGACGGCGCTTGGTGGCGGACGTTCACGGCCCTCACCCTGCACGTGGACGCGCAGCACCTGGTCAGCAATCTGGTCTTCGGGTCGCTCTTCGGCGTGCTCGCCGCGCAAACGCTCGGGACCGGGCTCGCGTGGTTCGGCACCGTCCTCGCGGGCGCGGGCGGGAACCTGGTCGAGTCTTTCCTGACCGATCCGTCGCACCGCGCCGTCGGCGCGTCGACGGCGATCTTCGGAACGCTGGGGATCATGGTCGCCTCCGAATGGACGCGGCGCGGCCGGGAGCGCCTGCCGCTCGCGCGGCGGCTCGCGCCGATCTTCGGCGGTGCCGTTCTCTTCGGCGGTGCCGTTCTCTTCGGCTGGCTGGGCGTCGGCGACGGCAGCGGTCGCGTCGACGTCCTCGCCCACGCGACCGGGTTCGCGGTCGGCGCGCTCATCGGCGTCGCCTACGGCCGCCTCAACCTCGCGGGTCGCGTGACGCCCAGCGGTCAGCGGGCCCTGGCGGTGCTCGCGGTCGCGGCCCTCGCCGCCTCGTGGGCGGTGGCGCTCACGCGCTGAGCCGATTCGGCCAGGCTGCGGGGCGGACCGCCGGCAGGTCAGCCCCCCACGCGGAGAAAGCGACCGCCCGACGTGTCGGCGAGCGTCTGCAGCGCGCCGTCGTCGCGTACGCCGAGGTGGACGGTGTGGAAGACCACCGGGTGCATGGGGAGCACGCGACGTAGCAGGGGCTCGACCCACCGCGCTCCCTCGCTCGTCTCTCCATCGCAGAGGACGATGATCGTGTCCGCCTCCAGGCCGTCGAGGTCGGGCTCGCCGCGGCGGTCCAGCTTGAGGGCGAGCTCGATCGCAGGCTTGAGGTTGGTGCCCCCGTTCGGCTCGCGCTCCAGGAGCGACGCGCGCGCGAGCTCCAGGTTGGACGGGGACGCGGGGATGAGCTCGGGGCTCGAGAGCAGCGGCGAGCTGCTGAAGAGCATCACGTTGAAGCGCGTCGAGGAGGGAGCGCCCTGGAGGAAGCGCATCATCTGATCGACGGCCTCCTCGAAGCGACTGTGTCCGGTCGTCCCCCAGCCCTGCGCCATGCTGCCGGAGAAGTCGATGACGAACGTGATCCGGTCGGACTCGGGGCGGATGCCGAAGAACGAAGCGGTCGAGCGAGGCTCGGACGCGCGCTCACGCGCCGCCGCCTCGAACTCGGGCGTGCCCGGCATGGGCTCCTTGCCCTGACGGACACGCACCCACCAGTCGATCCAGGGCTCGGGGCGCGGTCCGTGGAACCGCCCGCTGATCGTCCGGAGTTCGCGCACGAGGTCGGAGCGCACGCGAACGAGCCCGGTGTAGTCGCGCCCGGCCCGTGAGCGCCGGTCCCAGACCGACAGCGCGTCGAGCAGGAGCGGGACCCGGTCCTCGACCGGGATCCCCTGGGCGAGCCGGATCGCGAGCGCGGGCTCGCGCCAGTCCGTGGACAGGAGCATCTGCACGATGCGCTCGCGCAGGAGGACGAGCGCGCGCGGCGCGAGCGGCTCGTCGCTCGAGACCAAGCGCTCCAGCACGACGTTCACGGGATGCGGTCGCTCTCGGACGTCGAAGCGCGCGCCGAGCTGCTGGACCAGGAACAGGTCGATCGCCTCGTCCGGTCCGTGCCGATCGGACCACCGGGCGAGGGCCGAGAAGGCCTCGTAGCGCAGCGGGTCCTCGGCGCGGCGCGCCACGGCGAGGAGCGCGGTCCGGAGGCCGCGGGCGCTCCTCTCGAGGAGCAGCTCGAGGCAGACGCGTCGCTCCTCCAGTCCCGGCGACCAGGACCGCCTCGAGCTCGGACCATCGTCGGAGCCGACCGCGGCAACGACGTCGGCGAGGGCCCAGCGCCGGACCTTGGCGGACCGAGGCCCGTCCAGGAGCCCGATCAGCTCGCTCTGCCCGGCGTCGGCGACGAACCGAAGTCCCTCCCCGGGCGCCCGGTCCGCGCCGAGCGTCGCGAGGACGAGAGTGAGACGCCAGATCGTGATCGAGTCCCCGTCCTCGGCGACGGCCTCGTGGAGATCGTCTGCATAGCGGCGCGCGCGCTCGATCCGGAGCCCGTCCCAGCCGTCGGGGGCGTCACGCCAGGCCTGGGCGGTCTGCCAGAGGCTCTGGACGCTCGACTGGGCCGCGGCCTGCGGCGCGCTGCTCGCAAGGGCGAAGAGGACGCTCGCCACGAGACACGCCGCGCGCTGGAGGAGCCCCAGGAGCTTGTCTCTCCGTGAGGCGAGGCCGCCGAGGCCACCGATCGGGCTCAGGTTCGGCCTTGAGGGGGTCCGAGGGTCAAGCAGACGCGCTCCCGAGACCCCGCCCACGGGTCGCCGGCGACCTGCCCGGTCGCCCTCTGACGCCGGAGCGCCTGCCTTCCGTCCGAACCGAACTCGCCTCATGGAACTTCACACGCCCCTTCGTTCACGGACCGCGACGTCGCGAGCTGGATTCTCGCTCGTGGAGCTGGTCATCACGATGACCATCATGACCATCCTCGTGGGGGTCGTCTCGATGCGTGCAAGCGGCATGACCGACAAGGCGCGCGCCGCGAAGATCATCCAGACGGTGGAGAACCTGCGGACGCCGGTGATGCTCTATCACCAGGACACGAGCCAGTTGCCCCGCGAATACAGCGGATACCAGGGCGCGACCTACCACCGCCTCTCGACCGACCCCGGGACTGCCGGCTGGGACGGCCCGTACATCGAGGACCCGATCCGCCGCTCCTGGAACCCGACGGGCGGCAACGTTCACCTCTACAACTACTGCGTGAACGGCCACACGGGCGGCAACGGGTTCGACCTGGACGGGGACGGGAATGGCGACGTGACCGGCCAGGACGGCTGCATGATCACCTTCTGGCAGGTCGACCAGGAGATCGCCGAGAAGGTCGACGACGCCTTCGACCGGAGCCTGCCGGGCACCTGGAGCGACGCCGGCCGCGTCGAGTACCAGTCGAACTCCCGCCGGCTGGCGGTCCTGCTCTACGCCCGCTGATCGATCCACCGCGATCCGCGACGAGCGCCGCGCGAGCCGCCCCTCGGGGTCCGGACGCGCGGCGCGCTCCGTTCCGGAGTGCACGCTCGTCTCCGGAGGAGCCGGAGCGACGGCACCAGGCCGCCTCAGACCCGGATGTGCCGGAAGTGCAGGAGCTCGGTGCCCCGGGTGTAGGCGACGCCCGGCAGATTCGTGGGGTAGGGATCCTCCTGAGCCCCCAGCCCCGGGAAGCGGAACTCGCCCGCGCCGCCGTCCTCGAACTCGATCGTGAAGTAGTAGGTCGTGAACCCATTCCAGCCACGGATGCTGGTATCGCTGCGCCGGTCCACGATGAGCCCGGGTCGCTTGAGGAGCGGACGCTCCACGGCCTCAGCCTGCATGGCCACGCCGGTCCGGCGCAGGGACGCACCGCCGACCACGAGCCCGATCCCGATCAGCGCAAGAACCACCCCGCCCGCATCGAACCCGCGCCCGATGGGCGGAAGGACGAAGAGGAGCAGGACGGCGACGCCACCGATCGCCAGAGGAAGGGACCACCAGACGCGACGGACGCCCTGATGCCAATCCTGGGATTCCGGCGGATCCCAGGCCTGAGCACCCGGGAAGTCGTCATGCTCGCCCACACGGCGGATCCGACTCGCGTTGACGCTCTCGAGGCGCTTCTTGTCCGCCTCCGTCTCGAGCGGCGACGCGCAATAGGGACACAGCGAGAGCGGAATGTCCGGCAGCTTCGAGCCGCAATGGGGGCACGCGACTCGACGCTCTTCCTTCGGAACTACGTCGGTGGTCATGGACTGGCGCGCGAGGGGGGGCTCGGCCGGCGGAAATGTACCCGCACGGCTGGCGTCGGGCGTGTCCTGATCCGCGCATCGTGCGATCCGGTCGCGAATCGGTCAGGGCTGGCCCTCCCCCGGTCATCTCCGGCCAAGGGCGCGGATACGAAAAAACCGCGCCCTGGCGGAGCCAGAGCGCGGTGGGAGAACCCGGCGATAACCTACTTTCGCGCAGAAGCACTATCATCGGCGGTGGCTGCTTGACGACCGTGTTCGGGATGGGAACGGGTATGGCCAGACACCTATGGTCACCGGGATTAGCGGTACCCCGACGCACGTCACCGCAATGGGGTTCGCGCGTCGGAGTGAAGGAAGGTGGATCGAGAAACGTGACGAGTTGAGAGCAACTCACTCTCACGCAGCCGTACCACGCGGGCACGACGTCGAGAGAGAAAGTGGTTAAGCCGATGGTCCGATTAGTACAGGTAAGCTGAACGCATTGCTGCGCTTACACCGCCTGCCTATCAACCTGGTAGTCTCCCAGGGGACTCTAAGGGATGACTCGTCTTGGAGAAGGCTTCGCGCTTAGATGCATTCAGCGCTTATCCGTTCCGAACTTAGCTACCCAGCTGTACCACTTGCGTGATAACTGGAGCACCAGCGGTTCGTCCTCCCCAATCCTCTCGTACTAGGGGAAAACCTCCTCAGTCATCCTACACCCACACCAGATAGGGACCGACCTGTCTCACGACGGTCTAAACCCAGCTCACGTACCGCTTTAATTGGCGAACAGCCAAACCCTTGGGACCGCCTTCAGCCCCAGGATGCGATGAGCCGACATCGAGGTGCCAAACCTCCCCGTCGATATGAACTCTTGGGGGAGATCAGCCTGTTATCCCCGGAGTACCTTTTATCTGATGAGCGACGGCCCTTCCACTCGGAATCCGCCGGATCACTAGGACCTACTTTCGTATCTGCTCGAGCTATATCTCTCGCAGTCAGGCACACTTATACCCTTACGCTCTACGCGCGATTGCTAACCGCGCTGAGTGTACCATCGCGCTCCTCCGTTACCTTTTAGGAGGAGACCGCCCCAGCCAAACTACCCACCTGACACTGTCCGCGCAGCCGATTCAGACATACGCGTTAGAGACCTAATGCGCAGAGAGTGGTATTTCACTGATGGCTCCACAGAGCCCGAGAGCTCCGCTTCGACGCCTCCCACCTATGCTACGCACTACGCATCAAGCACCAATATCAGGCTGCAGTAAAGGTTCACGGGGTCTTTCCGTCTTAGTGCGGGAACGTGGCATCTTCACCACGACTACAATTTCGCCGAGTCTGCTGTTGAGACAGTGCCCAACTCATTACGCCTTTCGTGCGGGTCGGAACTTACCCGACAAGGAACTTCGCTACCTTAGGACCGTCATAGTTACGGCCGCCATTCACCGGGGCTTCAGTTCACAGCTTCGCTTGCGCTAACCACTCCCCTTAACCTTCCGGCATTGGGCAGGCGTCAGTCTGTATACGTCCTCGTTAGGAGTTAGCACAGACCTGTGTTTTTAGTAAACAGTTGGTTGGGCCAATTCTCTGCGGCCCTCAGCAGCTTCAACCGTGCAGGTCTACACCGCCAAGGGCACCCCTTCTCCCGAAGTTACGGGGTCATTTTGCCGAGTTCCTTAACAGCAGTTCTCTCGAGCGCCTTAGGATTCTCACCTCACCTACCTGTGTCA
>JBCDGE010000085.1:0-35140 GCA_038757895.1 Planctomycetota bacterium
CCTTGCGCGCCATGAGTCGGCTCGGAGATCTCTACCAGCTACTTCGGCCGCACGCCGCGCCGCACGTCGTCGCGTTGATCGCCGTGGTCGTGCTCGGGCTGGCGAGCGCGTTCCTGCAGAAGGGCGCGTACCTGCTGCTGGAGCCGACCTGGCAGATCCTCTTCCCGCAGAAGGAGGGCGAGGAGGAGAAGTCTCCCCTGGAGGAACTCGGCGTGGGCATCCCCGAATTCCCGGCCGAGACGGAGGGCTCGGAGGGCGCGAAGGACGACGACGCGCCTGATCCACTCGCGGGCCTCAAGGACGTCCTGGGTTCGTGGAAGGAAGGCGCGAAGCGCCTGCTCGTCGGCGATCCGGCGACCTTCACGGACGATCCCGAGGGCCAGAGCCGGCGCGTCGCCGCGCTGTGGCGCGTCGGACTCGTGGTCGCCGTCATGGCGCTCCTCGCCGGCTTGACCCAGTACGGCATGGGGGTGATCGCGGGCTCCGTCAGCCTGCTGATGGTCGTGTCACTGCGCATGCAGCTCGCGCGGCATCTCATGGGACTGTCGATGCGCTACCACACCGGGCGCCAGTTCGGCGACCTGCTCTCGCGCATCAGCAGCGACGTCGGCCGCACGACCCAGGTCGTCCAGCTCGTGCTCAAGGACCTCGTCCAGGAGCCGCTGATGTTCCTGGTCTCGATCGGCCTCGCGTTCTTCATCGCGCCGCTGCCGACGATCTTCGTCCTGCTCGGTCTGCCGCTCTTCATCGCGCCCGTGGCGATCCTGATGCGGAAGATCCGCAAGGGCAGCCACCGCAGCGCGACGCAGCTCGGCTCGACGTTCCACGTCCTGTCGCAGATGTTCCAGGGCGTGCGGACGGTCAAGGCCTACCGCGCCGAGGAGCGCGAGCTCTCGCGCTTCGAGGAGACGAACCACCAGTTCGTCCGCGCAACGATGAAGATGGTCCGCGCGTCGACGCTCTCGCGCGCGTGGACGATCTTCTTCACCAACTTCGGTATCGCCGCGGTGGTGGTCGTGTTCGGGCTCCTCGTGCTCCGCGGCTACGTCGACCAGAACGGCGGCGCGATGCTCACGTTCTTCCTGATGATCAGCCAGGCGTCGTCGCACCTGAAGCGCACGACGCGGACGATCGCGGCGGTCGCCGAGTCCCAGGGGCCGGCCCAGCGCCTGCTCGACCTCATCGCCGAGGAGCCCGAGATCACCGAGCGCGAGGACCCCGTCCAGCTGGCGTCGATCGGGGGCGGCATCCGCTTCGAGGACGTCCGCTTCCAGTACCCGGAAGAGGAGAACGCCGAGGAGAGCGAGCACGGCGGCAAGCGGTTCTCCCTGGAGGGCATCGACCTCGACATCCGCCCGGGCGAGACGCTCGCGCTCGTCGGCCCGAGCGGCTCGGGCAAGAGCACGCTGATCGACCTCGTCGCGCGCTTCGTCGACCCGACGGGCGGGCGGATCACGATCGACGGCCACGACCTCAAGGACCTCTCGATCGACTCGTGGACGTCGCACTACGCGCTCGTCACGCAGGCCCCTTTCCTGTTCCACGCGTCGGTCGCCGAGAACATCCGCTACGGCCGCCCCGACGCGACGCACGAGGAAGTGGTCGCCGCGGCCCGCGCCGCGCACATCCACGACTTCGTCGAGGCGCTGCCCGAGGGCTACGACACCGACGTCCGCGACGCCGGCACCCGCCTCTCCGGCGGCCAGCGCCAGCGCATCACGATCGCCCGGGCGCTCCTCCGCGACCCCGAGGTCCTGCTGCTCGACGAGGCGACCAGCGCGCTGGACAACGAGAGCGAGAAAGCCGTCCAGGCGGCGCTGGAAGAGGTCATGGTCGGCCGGACGGTCCTGGTCATCGCCCACCGGCTCTCGACCATCCGGAACGCGGATCGCATCTGCGTCCTGGAGGAGGGACGGGTCGTCGAGATCGGTTCGCACGCCGAGCTCTTGGAGCGTGACGGCGTCTACGCCCGCCTGAACGCCGCGCAGCTCACCTGAGCCCGGCCCTTCGACGGGCTCGGTGGATCGGAGCGACGCGTTCGCGCATGCTCTGGGAATGGCTATGAGTGCGCCGCAGGTCCGTCCGGGACGGTTCGCGATCGTCCTCCTCGTCCTTCTCACGGCGAGCGGGCTCCTCTGGGCGTGCGGGGGCGAGGGCACGCCCGGCACGACCGACCCCGCGTCGGAGGATCCTCCCGAGGCCGCCGAGCCCGCGGACGGTTCCGATGGGACCCACGCGAGCGAGGACTCCGCGAACGGGGGCGAGACCGACGAGGACGCGGCGAACGACGCCGCAGCGCCCGAGGACGCGGCTCCCGCCCCCGGCGCTCCGGACGATCCGCTCCGCGGGCTCGTCTCGCCCGCCGAGTTCGAGCGCTTCCACGACCTCGAGTCCCGCGGCCTCGTCACGAACGCCGCGGGCGCGTCCGAGGGCTGGACCCTCGTCATGCCGCTCAACTCGACGCAGATCCACCTCGTCGACCTCGAGGGCGAGCCGCAGCACACCTGGGAGACCGGCCTGTCACCGGGCGGCTGGGCGTACCTCCAGGACGACGGGACGCTCTTCCGCTCCGCGCGCCAGGACGAGGACCCGCGCTTCGCCGGCGGCGGAATCGGCGGGATCCTCCAGCAGATCGCGCCGGACGGCGAGGTGCTCTGGCAGTACGAATTCGCCGACGAGTCGCGCTGCCAGCACCACGACATCGAGGTGCTCCCGAACGGCAACGTCCTGCTCATCGCGTGGGAGCGCATCTCCGCCGAGGAAGCGATCGCGCACGGCCGCGATCCCTGGGGAGTGGGCGAGGTCGGCCTGTGGGCCGACGCCGTCTACGAGGTGAAGCCCGTGCTCCCGGACGGCGGCGAGATCGTGTGGCACTGGCGGGTGTGGGACCACCTCGTCCAGGACACCGACGCCGACCTGCCGTCCCACGGGAAGCCCGCCGACCGCCCCGAGCGGATCGACGTCAACGCGTGCTTCGAGCCGCCCGCCGAGGTCGACGAGGAGGAGCGCGCCGCCCAGGAGCAGCTCAAGAAGCAGATGGCCGCGCTCGGCTACGGCGGAGGCGGAGAGGACGAAGAGGAGGCCGAGGACGACGCGGACGACGCCCCGCCGCCGCACGACTGGAACGAGTCGGGCGACTGGCTGCACACCAACGCGATCGACTACCACCCCGCCCTCGACCTGATCGTGCTCAGCTCGCCCGAGCTCGGCGAGATCCTCGTCATCGACCACTCGACGACGACGGAGGAGGCCGCCGGCAGCACCGGCGGCCGGTGGGGGCACGGCGGCGACCTCCTGTGGCGCTGGGGCAACCCGCAGCGCTACGGCCACGGCGCTGCCGCCGACCAGAAGCTCTTCTACCAGCACGACCCGCAGTGGCTGCGGACGCCCGAGGGGCTGAAGCTGAGCGTCTTCAACAACGGCGGCAGCCGTCCGGACGGCTCCAGCTTCTCCGAGGTGCTGGAGCTGTCGCTGCCGTTCGACGTCGACGAGGGCTTCGCGCGCGCCGATGGCGAGCCGTACGGACCGCGCACGCCCGACTGGGTCTACGCCGACCCCGAGACCTTCTTCGCGGCGTTCATCTCGGGCGCGACGCGACTCCCGTCCGGGAACACGCTCGTCTGCTCGGGCGTCGTCGGCCGCATCTTCGAGGTCACGCCCGAGGGCGAGGTCGTGTGGGACCTCTACAGCACGTTCGGCGGCGACGTCCAGCCGCCCGACCACGCGGGCAAGGCGCCGCCGTACTCGCTGTACCGCGCCGCCCGCTACGCCCCGGACCACCCGGGCATCGTCGCGCTGCGCTGATCGGGAACCGGCGTCAGCCGTTGACGCGCTCGATCAGGCACACGGCCTGCACCGCCACGCCGGCGCCGCCGGCGAGCGCGCCCATGCCCTCCAGCGTCTTGCCCTTGATGTTGACCGCGTCGGCGTCGATGCCGCAGATCGCGGCGACGCTGGCGCGCATGGCGGCGCGGTGGGGCTTGATGCGCGGACCCTCGGTCGCGATCACGACGTCGACGTTGACGAGCTGCCAGCCGCTCTCGCGGACGAGCCGCAGCGCCTCGGCCAGCAGCGCGGCGCTGTCCGCGTCCTTCCACTCCGGGTCGTCGTCGGGGAAGAGCGTGCCGATGTCGTCGAGCCCGGCCGCGCCCGTGACCGCGTCGGTCAGCGCGTGCAGGACCGCGTCGCCGTCCGAGTGACCCGACGGCCCGGTCGGGTGGGGGAGGGTGACGCCGCCGAGGATGCACGGCCGTCCCTCGACGAGGCGGTGGACGTCGAAGCCGAGACCGACCCGCATGCTCATGCGCGACCCTCCGCGCCCGCCCCGTCGCGGACCCGCGCGAGCGCCTCGGCGAACTCGACGTCGTCCGGCGTCGTCAGCTTGACGTTGAGCGCGCTGCCGGCGACGAGCTTCGACGGTCCGTGGTAGTGCTCGTGCAGCGCCGCGTCGTCGGTCGGGCGGTACCCGTCGCGCTCCGCTCGCGCGAGCACGTCGCGGAACCGAGCCGTCCGCATGCCCTGCGGCGTCTGGGCGGACCAGAACTGATCGCGGTCGGCGGTCTCCTCGGAGAGGAAGCCGTTGGGCGCGTACTTCAGCGTGTCCCGCACGCGCATCGCGAGCAGCGCGCAGCCGTGCTCGTAGGCGGCCCTGGCGACGGCCTCGACGTGGTCCGGGTCGACGAAGCAGCGGGCGGCGTCGTGCACGAGGACGACGTCGGGCTCGTCCGAGACCGCCTCGACGCCCGCCCGCACGCTGTCGGTGCGCTCCAGCCCGCCCTCGACGATCGCGCGGATCTTCCCGCGCAGCGGAGCGAGCGCCTCCTCGACGGCCGCGCGGTCCTCGCCGCGCACGACGACGACGAGCTCTCGGACGGACGGAGCGCCCAGGAGCGCCGCGGCGGAGCGCTCGACGACCGCGCGGCCGCCGATCCGCAGCAGCGCCTTGTTCGACGGCCCGCCCATCCGGGTGGACGACCCGGCGGCGAGCAGCACAGCGCCCGCCCGCAGCGGGGGGCCCTCGTCCGGTCGGCGGATCTCCATCGTGGGTCGGTTCCGGCGCCTGGAAGGGCGTCCGCGGCGGGGCGGGACGCGGTGCTTCGGTGCGCGGGCGCGATACCGTAGGCTCCGCGGGCGGCCGCCGCACGGCCGCGCACCGCATGTCCGTCGCCGACCTTCCGGAAGTCCCGGACGGCCTCGCCTGGCCGATCGTGCTGGGGATCGACCCCGGCACGCGCATCGTCGGCTACGGAGCCGTCGTGCACCACGAGCAGGGTCCCCGGCTCCTCGCGGCCGGAGTCCTGCGCGCGGGGACCTCGAAGGACGTCCCGACGCGGCTGGGGGTGCTCAGGCGCGACATCGACCTGCTCCTCGCCCGGCTCAAGCCGCGCGTCGTCGTCGTCGAGCACGCGTTCACCGCCGCGAACATGCAGTCCGCGCTGCGCGTGGGGGAGGGCCGCGGCGTCGCGCTCTCCTGCGCCGCGGTCCGCGGTGCGGAGGTCGTCCAGTACCAGGCCTCGCAGGCGAAGAAGTCCCTCGTCGGAGACGGGGGCGCCAGCAAGGCCCGCGTCGCCCGGATGGTCGCGACGGAGCTCGGCATGGACGAGGTGCCCCGACCGCTCGACGCGACCGACGCGCTGGCGCTCGCGCTGACCTACGTCCACCGCTCGAAGTTCGCCGGCCGACACGCGTGACCGGCCTTCGCGGCTCCGCCGCGGGGGACTGGACCAGATTCCGCCGGGAATTCGGTGGAGATCGCCCCTCTCAATACCGCTGAATCCCTGCGGGGCGACCGCACACGCCCCCGCGAGAACAAGTCGACTCGTTCCACGCCATCGGAACGACGCCCCGCGGGAGGGTCGTCGAACCGTGTTCGGGTGGTTCGGGCCAGCGGATGGGGACCATAGAACGATGACCCGGTGGGACCAGGCGCGCGAGCTCCTGCGCCTCGGCCGTCGTCGACCTCCGAACGGGGTCGAGGACGCGTCGGGTGGGGAACGCGCGGCCGGTGAAGGTGAGCCCGGCGAGGGCCGCATGGGCGCGATCCGCGCCCTTGGCGCGCGCGCCCGGCGAGCGGTGGGGGCCGCGACGGGCGCCCAGGCGATCGCGACGACGGACGACGACGCGGGGACGATCTTCGATGCGGGCCCGCGCGCCCGATCGATCTGTATCGCCAGCGGCAAGGGGGGGACCGGCAAGTCGTCGGTCTCGGCGTCGCTCGCGACGCTCTTCTCCCGCAGGGGCCGCACGCTCCTGCTCGACGCGGATCTGGGCTGCGCGAACGCTCACATCCTCCAGGACGTCCATCCGGAGCACAGCTTCGCGGACGTGATCGCCGGCGACCGCGGCGTCGCCGACATCGTGACCCCGTGCCGGGAGGGCCTCGACCTGCTCCCGGGCGGCTCCGGATTCGCGCGCCTCGCAGGGCTGCGGACGTACGAGCTGGAGATGATCGGGCGCGGGCTCGCGCGGCTCGAGCCGGAGTACGACTACATGGTCGTGGACTCCGCGGCGGGCCTCTCGCGCCAGACCGTGGCGTTCGCGGCAGCGTGCGACATGACCGTCCTCGTCACGACGCCCGACGTCACGGCGATGACCGACGCGTACGCCTTCCTCAAGGTCTTCGTGCGCCAGTGCGGGGTCCAGGGGATCGACCGACCCATGCCCTTGCTCGTCGTCAACCGGGTGACCGACGCGATCGAGGGCGAGCAGGTCGCGCGCCGGCTCCAGGACGTCGTGATGAAGTTCCTCGGGCAGCGACTGGAGTTCCTCGCGACGCTCCCGGACGACCGGGCGGCCTTCCGCTGCATCCAGCGGCGGACGACGGTCGCCGACGGCGAGCCGGACTCGGAGCTCGGAAGGGCCCTGGCGGCGCTCTCGAACGGCGTCCTCTCCCGCGCGGCGCGCATCGAGAACCGCGGCGCCGGGCGGCGCCTCGTCGACGCTGCGGCGGCCGAGAAGTCCGTGCGCCGGCGCTGACCCGCAACCGTTCGCAGCGCCGATCGTCCCATCACCGGGATGGGGCGGGAGATCGACGTGACGGCGCAGGAAGCGGCCCGGCCGGGCCGGCTTCGGGGCGGATTCCTGCTGCCTGCGCTCGTGGGCTGGTGGCTCGCGACGCTGGTGGGCGAGGTGGCCGAGCGGCGCGAGGCGCGCACGGCCGCCAGTGCCCTCGCCAGCGCCTCCCGGGCCCTCCCGCCGCCCCTTCCGCATCCCCGGGCGCTGCGCGCAGCGCGAGGCATCGGCCGCCGGCGCTCGGTCGACCTGGCGCGCTTCCTGTGGAACGGCGGGCCCGAGGCTCCCATCGAGACCCTGCGCGGATTTGGCCCGACGACGGCGGCCGCGGCCCGCGAGGTCCTCGACAGCCCGGGGAGCGGCTCGCGGTGACCGCGGTTCCCTCCCTACAATCGTCCGGCCGGCTGTCCCCCGCGCCGCGCGCCCCCCTCATGACCGACCCCGACCTCCAGGCCGCGCTGGACGACCTCATCCGTCGTGCGCTGGGCGAAGACCTGGGGATCGACGTGCGGCCCGAGACGACCGCCGACGAGCTCGTCCGCCGGGACGTCACGACGCGGACGGCGGTCCCTCAGGGGCTCCGGGGTCAGGCGACGCTCGTCGCGAAACAGAGCGGCGTCTTCGCCGGCGGTGCGGCGTTCGAGCGCGCCCTCGCGATACTCGACCCGACGTCCAGCGTCGAGGCGCTGATCCGTGACGGCCAGGTCCTGATCGGCGGGGACATCGTGATGCACGCGAGGGGCGACGCGCGCGCCCTCCTGATCGCCGAGCGCACGGTCCTGAACATCGTCCAGCGCATGTCGGGCGTCGCGTCGCGCACGCGCGAGGCGGTCGACCTCGTCGAGGGGACCGGGGTTCGCATCATGGATACGCGGAAGACGACGCCGGGGCTGCGCGCGCTCGACAAGTACGCGGTGCGCATCGGCGGCGGCGAGAACCACCGCGTCGGTCTGTTCGACGAGGCGATGCTCAAGGAGAACCACGTCGACCTGGCGGGGCGTCCGATCGAGGACGTGCTCGCGGCGCTCCGCGCAGACCTCGGCCCGGATTTCTTCATCACCTGCGAGGCACGCGACGGCGCCGAGGCGCGGGCGGCCGTCCAGGGGGGCGCGGACAACGTGCTGCTCGACAACATGACCGCCGCCGAGATGGCGGCTCTCGCGCCGGCGCTCCGCGAACTCGCCGCCGCGTCCGGGCGGACCGTCCAGCTCGAAGCGTCGGGCGGGATCACCGCCGAGACGCTGCGCGAGGTGGCGGAGTCGGGCGTCGATCGGATCTCGATGGGCGCACTGACCCACTCGGCGCCGGCGCTCGACCTCTCGCTCGAACTGGAGTTCGCCGGCGGTCCGGCTCCGAACGCGCGTCGCGCCGCGAGCGCCGAGGTGGTCCGGCGGGACGATGAGCGCGGTGCGCTCGACCTCGACCTGCCGGCGACGCACGCACACGGGCGGATGGGCCGCCGGATCGCGCGCCAGTTCGCCGAGACCGAGGGGCTGGGTTCGGACGAGTGCGACACGCTGGAGTTCGTCGTTGGCGAGTTGCTCGACAACGCCGTCGACCATGGCGGGGGCGGAGCGGCGCGGCGGCTGGAGGACCTGCGCAGCGACGTCCGCATGCACCTCGTCGTGCGCGTCTCGGTGGACGACGCGGCGACCACGTGGTCGGTGCGCGTCGAGGATCAGGGCGGCGGCGAGCCGGCCGCGGTCCGCGCGATGATCACGCCGGAGGACGGCATCCCCGACCTGGAGGACGAGCGCGGCCGCGGGTTCTTCCTCCTCGCGCAGATGGTCGATGAGATCGACGTCGCGCGCTCGGGCGACGGGCTCGGCCTGATGCTGGAGGCGCGCCGCAGCCTCGATGAGCGCGCCGTCGGCTGAGGGGGGCGAGGCCGCTTCTCCGCGCATCGGGGCGCTGCGCGGCATCGGCCGCGCGATGCTCTCGGTGCCGGGTGTGATCGCGTGGACGCTGCCTGTCGCGTGGGCCGCGGGGATCTTCTTCCTGTCGTCGCAGTCCCGGCTCGGCGGCGAGGCCGCCTGGTGGGAGCTCGGCGGGTTCACGGCCAACCTCGCGCATCCGTTCGTCTTCGGGCTGCTGGCGCTGCTGCTCGTCGCCGCCGCACCCCGCCGCGGCGCGGCGCGGTCGCGCTGGACCGCGGTCGGGCCGGTGGGCGCCCTCTGGATCGGCGTCCTGGTTGTGCTTTACGGCACGACGGACGAGCTGCACCAGTCCCTCGTCGAGGGCCGGGACGCGTCGCTCCTCGACCTCCTCGCGGACGCGGTGGGGGCCTTCTCGGTGCTCGTCGTGATCGTCTACCTCGGACGCGCGGACGCGAACGACCGCGGACTCGTGGTCCGGCTGGCGATCGGCGCCCTGGCGTCGGTCGTCGCTGCCGTTCTCTCGACGCTCTGGGGGTGGACGGTCGGCCGCGGGCCCTGGCCGTTCTGATTCAGCGCGATGGGCCCGTCGCTAAACTGGTTGGCACAAATGTCGATCGACGAGCCCTACACGAGCCCGCTGGGGAGCCGCTACGCGAGCGCCGCCATGCGGGCGAACTTCTCCGACCGCACCAAGTTCACGACCTGGCGCCGCCTGTGGATCGCGCTCGCCGAGGCCGAGCAGGAGCTGGGGCTCTCCATCACCGACGAACAGCTCGACGAGCTGCGGGCGCACGTCGACGACCTCGACCTGGAGCGCGCGGCCGAGTACGAGCGCGAGCTCCGCCACGACGTCATGGCCCACGTGCACGCGTGGGGCGACGTCTGCCCGACCGCGCGTCCGATCATCCACCTCGGCGCGACCTCGTGCTACGTGGGCGACAACACCGACCTGATCGTGATGCGGGAGGGGCTGCGGCTCGTCCGCGGCCAGGTGGTCGGCGTGCTCGGTGCGCTCGCGCGCTTCGCCCGCGAGTGGAAGGACCTGCCGACGCTGGGGTTCACGCACTTCCAGCCGGCGCAGGCGACGACGGTCGGCAAGCGCGCGTGCCTCTGGGCCCAGGACCTCGTGCACGACCTGGAGGACCTGGAGCACGTCGAGGCGCAGATCCGATTCCGGGGCGTCAAGGGGACGACGGGCACCCAGGCGAGCTTCCTGGAGCTCTTCGAGGGCGACCACGAGCGCGTGACGCGGCTCGACGCCATGGTCACCGAGAAGATGGGATTCGATCGGACGTTCGGCGTCACCGGGCAGACGTACCCGCGCGCGCTCGACTACCGCGTGCTCGCCGCGCTGTCCTCGATCGCCCAGTCGGCCCACAAGTTCGCGACGGACCTCCGCCTGCTCGCCAACAAGCGCGAGCTGGAGGAGCCGTTCGGATCCAAGCAGATCGGCTCGTCTGCGATGCCTTGGAAGCGCAACCCGATGCGCTCCGAGCGGATCTGTGCCCTCGCGCGGTTCGTCATCGAGCTCGTGGGCAACGCGGCCCACACCTCGGCGAACCAGTGGCTGGAGCGCACGCTCGACGACTCCGCGAACCGCCGGCTCGCGATCGCCGAGGCGTTCCTCGCGACGGACGCGGTCCTGAACCTGTACCTGGACGTCGCGCAGGGGCTGCTCGTCCATCCGCCGATCGTCGCGCGCCACCTCGACGCCGAGCTGCCGTTCCTCGCCTCCGAGGCGGTGCTCATGGAGGCGGTCAAGGCGGGCGGCGACCGCCAGGACCTGCACGAGCGGATCCGCGTCCACAGCCACGCCGCGGCCTCGGAGATCAAGGCCGGCCGGGAGCCGGACCTGCGCGACCGGCTGGCGGGAGACCCCGCGTTCGCGACGGTGGCGGGCCGCCTCGACGATCTCCTCGACGGTCGGCGCTACGTCGGGCGCGCGCCCGAGCAGGTCGAGGAGTTCCTCGCTGCCGAGGTCGACCCCCTCCTCGCCCGCCACGCCGACATCGCGGCCGCGTCCGGCGACGTGCGAGTCTGAGACGCCTGTCGACCCACGCGCGCACCTCCGCGACGAATCGACCCGGAGTCCCCGACTCGGTTTGACACCGCCGCGCCGGCCGGGCAACCTCCCGCACACGAGGGGCGCGGCCGAGGCATCGGCGGTGGCCCGACGGCCCCGCGATCCAGGACGACCCGAACCAGCCCGCCCGACCGTGACGAAGCCCGGCATCCCGAACGACCTCGTCCTCTCGACGTCGTGCTACGGGCCGCGACTGCGCTCGATCGAGGACCAGGCTTTCTCGGCGGTCGCGATGGGCTTCCGGAAGCTCGAACTGGGACTCTCCGCGACCCCCCCGGAGCTGCGGGGGTGGGACGACGCCCGCCGCGAGACCGGGATCGAGATGTCCTGCGTCGTCGTCGGAGCCCTGAAGCCGAAGACGCCGAGCATGTCCGGGAGCAAGCTCGGGAGCCTCGACGCCGACCAGCGCGAGATGGCGCTCAACAGCTCACGCAGGCACGTGCAGCTCGCCCAGAAGCTCGGCGCGCCGGTCGTGATCCTCCGCGGCTGCGCGATCGAGAACAGCAAGGTCGAGCGCGAGGCCGAATCGCTGCTGGAGCGCCACGCGACCGTCGACGCCGACGACGTCGAGCTTCTCGGCGAGGAGACGCGCGAGTTCGTCCACCGCGTCCAGACGAAGGCCCAGCGCCAGATCGAGCACTTCTGCCGCTCCGTGCACACGCTCCGGCAGGAGTTCCCCGAGACGCAGTTCGCGATCGCGCCCGGGCCCGAGCTCAACGACCTCTTCGGCTTCGAGGCCGTGCAGTGGGTCCTCGACGACCTCGCGGCCCAGAAGGTCGGCTACTGGCACGACACCGCGCGCATCCACCGACGCGGCCGGCTCGGGATCCCGGACCAGGGGGCGTGGCTGGAGACCTTCGCGCCGAAGATGCTCGGCGTGCACCTGCGCGACGCCACGAACGACGACTTCGGGCTCCCGCCGAGCCTCGGCGAGGTCGACTTCAAGCTCGTGTCCGAGTACCTCCCCAAGGAGTGCGCGCGGGTGATCGACGTCGATCCGACCCACGGGCGGCCCGAGGTGCTGGCGTCGGTCCAGTTCCTGCTCGGGCTCGGGTACTGAGCGTTCAGGGGGCCGCGTCGGACCCTGCGATCGCGCCTGGCGGGTCCGCGATTCCCGTCCGGCGGTCAAGTGCCTGCCCCGTAGGAGTTTGCGTTCGAGGCACGGCCGACTTCTCCAGGATCCCCCTTGGAGTCGAGCGGCACCCTGGATCGATAATGGGGGTTCGATCGCCCGTCGCGGGCGACCGTCGAGCCCGATGACCGACCAACCCAGAGCCTCCGCGCCCCCGGCCCCGCCGGGCGTCGGGTCGCCCGCCGAGCCCAAGGCCGGCGCGCCGACGCCGAAGAAGTTCTCCGGCCTCCCGCCGGTCGAGCACCTCGGCCGCGTGCTCCGCTCGTGCGCGGAGGAAGCGCCGGCCGAGGTCGCCGGTCGGTTCCTGATCCTCACGCACATGGGCCCCGACCCCGACGCGATCGGGGCGTGCGAGGGCCTGCGGCTCCTCATCGAGAAGGGCTTCGCGTTCCAGTGCGTCGTCGCAACGCACGGGCGGGTCCACAGGGCCGAGAACGTCGCGCTGCTGCGGACGCTCGACCTCGACCTCCTCGACTACTCGTCGATCGACACCAGGGAGTTCTGCGGCGTGCTGCTGGTCGACACCCAGCCGACGTTCAAGCACACCGTCGTGCCGACGGACCTGCCGGTCGTCGCCGTCTTCGACCACCACCGCTCGCCGCAGGCCGCCGACGGCGGGACGAGCGGGATCCCGCACGAGGACGTCCGCGTGGAGCTCGGCGCCACGTCGTCCATCCTCTACGAGTACCTGCGGGACCTCGACGTCAAGATCGAGAAGACCGCGGCGTCGGCGCTGTTCTGCGGCATCCGCTACGACACCGCGGACCTCTCGCGGAACGCCTCGCCGCTCGACGAGGAGGCGTACCTCGAGACGTTCAAGCTCGGCGACCGCCAGAAGATCGCCGCGATCGACAACCCGCCGCTCTCGCGCAGCTACTACCGGCACGTCGCCCAGGCGCTCACGACGGCGCGGCAGCACGGGCCGCTCGTGATCGCGCTCCTCGGCCGGATCGAGAACCCGGAGCACGTCGCCGAGATGGCGGACTTCTTCCTGCGGATGAAGGGCTGCTCGTGGGTCGTCGCCGGCGGGGCGTTCGAGAACTCGTACGTCCTGTCGCTCCGGACCGACTACGCGTTCGGCAAGGCCTATCCGCTGATCGAGCGCGTGATCGGCGACGCAGGCTCCTTCGGCGGCCACGGGCACATCGCCGGCGGCCGGATCGCGATGGAGGACGAGGGCCTCAGCGCGATCAAGTGCATCGAGCGCCAGCTCCGCAGGAACGCCCTCGCCGTCATCGCTTCCACGGACGACGAGGGCTCCGAGGCCCCCGACGGCCGACGCCTGGACGTCTGAGCCTCCCATGAGCAACGCGCCCCTCCTCCTCGCCGTCGGAGGCGTCGACTCCTCGCACGGCGCCGGTCTCGACGCCGATCGCGACGCCGCGTCGGCCTTCGAGTGCGAGCTGCACGAGACCGCGAGCGCGATCACCGACCAGGACCTGTTCGAGGTCCGCCGCGTCGAGGAGCGCCTGCTGTGGAACCGCGAGGCCGAACCCCTGCTCGACGGAGGCCGCGTGGACGCGCTGAAGTTCGGGCTCCTGCCCGGCGTCGCGTCGATCGTCGAGGCGGCCCGGCTCGTCGCGCGCGCGCGGCACGGCGACCCGCGCGTCCCTGCGGTCGTCGACCCGGTCGCCCGGTCCTCCAGCGGCTACCGCTTCTGGAACGACCGAGAGCTCGTGAGCGTCCGCGACAGCCTCCTGGTCGCCGGCCCGATCCTGACGCCCAACCTGGACGAGCTCGCCGAGCTCGCCTGGGCCGACCGCTCGCGCCTCGACGACTCCGACGACGCGCGGGTCGACGCCGCCGCGACGCTCCTGCGGGGCGGCGCCTCGGCGGTCGTGGCGACGGGCGGCCATGGACCGGAGCGCGGCGATCAGGTCCGCGACCTCGTCCTCCAGCCGGGCGCCGAGCCCGTGTGGATCGAGCGCAAGCGCGAGCCCGGAGAGGGGATCCGGGGATCGGGGTGCCGGTTCGCGACCGCCCTGGCGTGCGGGCTCGCCCGTGGGAACGACCTCCAGGGGTCCGCGCGCGCGGCGGGGGAGTTCGTGGCCCAGCGGATCCGTGAGGCGAGCGCTCCCGAGGGTCGCTGACGCGGCCACCGGGCTTCGAGCCTGGAGGGGAATGCCCCTCCCGGACTTGCCCCCTGCGGGGTGGGCGCTATTCTTCTTCGCGACGCGGCTGTAGCTCAGTGGTAGAGCGCAACCTTGCCAAGGTTGAAGTCGTGGGTTCAAATCCCATCAGCCGCTCCAATCAACGCCGCGCAGGGCCTTCCCGCGCGGCGTTTTTTCGTCGCCCGACCGCTCGACGGGCCCGCTGGAGTGTGGGGGGCACGCTGGAGTATGGGCACGCAGGCGCTCCGTCAGGACGTCTCGATCGCCCCGCGCAGATAGACGTGGGCGCCACCCGCGAGCCGCACGCGGTCTCCGTCCAGCGTGCACGCGAGACGCCCGCCGCGCGCCGAGATCTGCCGCGCGACCAGCTCCCGCTTCCCGAGGCGGCCCGCCCAGTAGGGCACGAGCTGGCAGTGCGCCGACCCCGTCACCGGGTCCTCGGGCACGCCGAGCGTCGGCCCGAAGAAGCGGCTGACGAAGTCGGTGTCCGGCTGCGCGGAGGGGGCGGTGGCGACGATCGGGTCGCCCGCCCGGACGAGCGCGTCCAGGGCCGGGCGGAGCGCGGCGACGTCCTCCTCCGACGCGAGCACCGCGACGAGGTAGCGGTCGCTGAAGACTGCCTCCACGGACCGGTCCAGCGCGCGCTCGACCGCGTCGAGCTGCGTCGCGCTCGCGGCCGTGCCGGGGCCCGCCAGCGGCAGGTCGATCTCGACCGCTCCGTCCGCGACGAAGCGCGCGACGAGCTCGCCGCTGCGCGTCGAGAACCGCACCTCTTCCGCGCCGTCGAGCGCGCCGGAATCGCGCAGCGCTGCCGCCGCGCCGAGCGTCGCGTGTCCGCACAGCTCGACCTCGGTCGTGGGGGTGAACCAGCGGAGCGCCCAGCCGCCCGGTCCATCGTCATCGCGCGGCATGGAACCTTCGTGCGGCATGGGACCCTCGTGCGGCATGGGAACCGTGAACGCGGTCTCCGAGAGGTTGTTCTCCTCCGCGATGCGCTGCATGAGCGCGTCCTCGAGTGGCTCGTCGAGCAGCACGACCGCGGCGGGGTTGCCGGTGAACGCACCGTCCGAGAACGCGTCGACCTGGATGAGGGGGAGCTTCATGGTGAGATCAGCAGTCCGCCGGATCCGACGACCCGAGCCGTGGTGCGCGGAGGGACGACCGTCGTCCCGGAGTACTCGTCGACGATCGCGGGTCCCTCGACGGCGTCGCCCTCGCGCAGGAGCGCACGCTCGAACGTCGGGACCTCGACCGCGCGACCGTCGAAGACTGCGGAGCGCGTGCCGGTCGACGGGACGACTCTCGAAGGGGAGAGCTCGGTCGACGACGCGCGGTCCGCCTCCGACGCTCCGGGCGCCGCGCCGTCCGACGCGGTGCGGGTCGCAGTGCGCATGGCCCGGGCGCGCAGGTGGACCAGCTGCACCTCCTGGCCCTCCAGGCGCCAGCCGAACCGCGCCTCGTGCGCTGCGTGGAAGGCTGCCTCCACGTCGTCGGAGTCGGGCAGCGAGAGCTCGTAGGACTGGCCGCGGTACCGCAGCGCGAGCCCCGTCTCGTACTGCACGTCGCCGTAATCTCCGTCGTCTTTGGCGTCGCTGTCGGCCGAGAGCGCCGCGCGGGCGGCGTCGCAGAGCTCGCGGAGCTGCGCCGCGCGCACGGTCCGTCCGACGTCGCCGAGGGGGCGCAGGACCGTCGACGATCGGTCCGCCGTCCGTTCGGCGCGGGTCATGCCGAGGGCCGAGAGCACGCCCGGCTCCCTCGGGACGAGCGCCGACGGCATGCCGAGCGCGCGCGCCAGGGCGGCCGCGGCCAGCCCGCCTCCGCCGCCGAAGGCCACGAGCGGCGTCGCTCGCGGGTCCCGCCCGCGCTGCATCGTCATCACGCCGAGTGCGCGCCGCATCGAGGCGTTCGCCGCGTCGATCACCGCCGCCGCCGCGCGCACCGCGTCGACGCCGCGCGCTCGGCCCAGGGACTCGTAGACGCGGTGCGCGGCGTCGACGTCGAGCTCGAGCCGACCGCCGAGGAACCCGCCCTCGCCGGCGCGCGGCGCGATCAGGCCGAGCACCACGTACGCGTCGGTGACCGTCGGCTCCGTCCCGCCGCGACCGAACGAGACCGGGCCGGGGTCGGCGCCGGCGCTCATCGGGCCGACCCGCAGGATCCCACCCGCGTCGACGCGCGCGAGGCTGCCGCCCCCGCATCCGACGGTGTGCATGTCGAGCGTCGGAACGGCGATCGAGTGGCCGGCAACGCGGACCTCCTCGGCGAGGCTCGAGAGCCCCGCGCCAGGAGCGTGGAACGCGACGTCGGTGCTCGTGCCGCCCATGTCGAGCGTCGCGATCGCGCCGAGTCCTGCCTCCTCCGCCGCGTGGGCCGCGCCGACGACGCCGCCTGCCGGGCCGGACAGGAGGATACGCACCGGCTCGCGCGCCGCGCGGTCGGCGGACAGCCCTCCGCCGGAGCTCTGCAGCACGTCGAGTCGCGCGCCCGTCAGCGACGCGCCGAGCCGCTCGAGGTACGTCCGCACCACGGGAACCAGCGCCGCGTTGCAGGTCGCGGTCGAGAAGCGCTCCGCCTCGCGGTACTCGGCGACGAGGCCCGCGGACGTCGTGACGTCGAGGCCGCGCACGGCCAGCGCGGCGGCGATGCGGCGCTCCGGCTCCGGGTCGGCGTAGCTGTGCAGGAGGCAGACGGCGACGCTGCGTGCGCCCGAGGCGACGACGGCGTCCGCGACACGCGCGATCTCCTCGTCGCTCGGGCGCCGGGTCTCGACGACCCGACCGCCGGACGCGCCGGCGCGGGACTCGGTGGGGGCCGAGCGCTGAGGGACCCCGAACCGTCGCTCCCGCGGGACGAGCGGCTCGGGCCGGACGGGCTCCAGGGCGTAGAGGTCCGGCCGCGTCTGCCGATCGATCTCGACGAGGTCCTCGAAGCCCTCGTTCGTCACGAGCGCGGCTGCGCCCACGCGCCGCGTCAGGAGCGCGTTGAGCGCGACCGTGGTCCCGTGGATCACCGTCGCGCCTTCGGCGCCGGCCCGGCCCAGCTCCTCCAGGCCGGCGATCAGCGCCCGCCCGGGGTCCTCCGGCGTCGACGCGACCTTGCACGTGCGCAGGGGCTCGCCCGGGGCGGCGAGGACGAGGTCGGTGAACGTGCCACCGGTGTCGACGCCGATGCGCGGTCGCGCGGCGGAGCCGCCCGGGTGGCGAGCGAGTGGGTCGGAGGCCATGGATCGGCGCGCGAGTGTACGCGCGCCCCGGCCCGCGGATACCCTGGACCGGCGCGGCTCCCGCACCGTCCCCGCATGGCCCTCGCCTCCCTCGTCGTCCTCGCTTCCTACCTGCTCGGTGCCGTTCCGTTCGGCCTCGTCATGGCGAGGGTCCTCAAGGGGGTCGACCTGCGTGAGGTCGGGAGCGGGAACATCGGTGCGACGAACGCGATGCGCGTCCTGGGCAAGCCGCTCGGGATCGTCGCGTTCCTGCTCGACTTCGCGAAGGGCCTCGTCCCGACGCTCCTCCTCGCCTCGTACGCGCCCGCGCTCGACGACATCTCGACGGGGCTGGCCGCCTCGCTGTGCGGGATCGCCGCGGTCCTCGGTCACTGCTTTCCGGTGTACCTGGGCTTCAAGGGCGGCAAGGGCGTCGCCACCGGCTGCGGCGCGATCTCCGGCGTCCAGCCGCTCGTGTTCGTCGTCGCCGGCGTCGTCTGGCTCGTGACGCTGTTCACGAGCCGGTTCGTCAGCCTGGCCTCGATCGCGATGGGGGTGACGTTCCCGGTCGCCGCCGCCGTGTTCGAGCCGGACAAGCCGGCGTTCATCGCGGCCTGCGCTCTCCTCACCCTGCTCGTGCTCGCTCGCCACCGCTCCAATCTCGTCCGCCTTCGCGCGGGCACCGAGCCGCGCATCGGCAGGAAGCCGGTCCCCACCGGCCTCGACGGCGCGCAGGAGTCCATCGAGTCCTCATGAGTGATCCCCAGAGCGACGGCGTGCAGCGCGCGCTGGTCATCGGCGACGGTTCGTGGGGCACGACCCTCGCGATCCGCCTCGCGCGGAACGGCATCGACACGGTGCTGTGGAGCGCTTTCCCCGATCAGGCCGACGCGATGGTGCGCGACCGCACCAACAGCGCCTACCTGCCCGGCGTCGACTTCCCCGAGAACCTGAACGCGACCGCGGATCCGTTCGCGGCGGCCGACGGCGTCGACCTCGTGATCTCGGTCGTGCCGACGCAGTTCGTCAGCCAGGTGGCGATGCGGTTCGAGGACGCGCTGAAGGGCGACATCCCCGTGTCAACGGCGTCGAAGGGCCTGGAGGTCGACACGTTCCGCACGCCGAGCCAGATCCTGAGCCGTGTCCTGGGGGAACGCTCGATCTGCGTCCTGACCGGGCCGAGCCACGCCGAGGAGGTCGCGCACGACCTGCCCGCGTCGCTCGTTGCGGGCTGCGAGGACGAGGAGTACGCGAAGCGCGTGCAGGGCGCGCTCAACTGCGAGACCCTGCGCGTCTACACGATCACCGACGGCTACGGCGCAGAGCTCGCGGCCGCGCTCAAGAACGTGATCGCCATCGCGGCCGGCATCTGCGACGGGCTGGAGCTCGGCGACAACGCGAAGAGCGCGCTGCTCACGCGGGGCATCGTCGAGATGGCGCGGTTCGGCAAGGCGCGCGGCGCCGACGTGCGGACCTTCTTCGGCCTCGCCGGGATCGGCGACCTCGTCACGACGTGCACGTCCCGACACTCGCGCAACCGCGCGGTCGGTGAGGCCGTCGGGCGGGGCAACTCCCTCGAGACCGTCCTGTCCGAGATGAAGATGGTCGCCGAGGGCGTCTGGACGACGAAGGCGCTCTTCGGCCCCGAGGCGGTCGACGACGCCGTGTCGATGCCCATCGCCGAGCAGGTCCACGCGGTGCTGTTCGAGGGCAAGGACCCCCGCGAGGCAGTCCTCGACCTCATGCGCCGCGAGCCGACCGGCGAGATGGACGGGCTCTTCGACGGGACCGGGATCCGCTGATGGGCGCCGAGGCCGGCTTCCTCACGGCGCTGCTCACGACAGTCGCGTTCCTCGCCGCCGCCGCGGTCATGGGCCGCAAGCGGCGGATCCGAGCGCACGTCGCGATGGTCGCCTGCGCGGTCACGTCGCTCGCGGTGACGATCGTGTTCGCGCTGCGCGTGGGGGAGCTCTACGACCTGGAGGCCGCCGGCGTGATCACGCCGATCCACCTCAACCTGGCGCGCGTCACGACGCTCGTCTACCTCTGGCCGCTCGCGACCGGCCCGCTCGCGGCCCGCGGGAGGGTCTCACCGCGCGTCCACCACGCCGGTGCCTACCTGGCGCTCGGCATGACGCTCGCCGCGACCGTGACCGGCGTGTTGATGTTGCTCGGAGCCGAGCGCCTGCCGGGCTGACCGAGGTTCGCCTCAGCGCAGCAGCGCCTCGCGCAGCTCCTCGTCGAAGAGGAACGGCATCGCGACGAGCGTCCCGTTCGCGAACAGGGCCAGGCCGGCCATCAGGAGCCACGCAGGCCGCGCTCGCACCGTGAGGAGCGCGAACCAGACCCCGACCAGCCCCGGGATCCCGGACAGGGCGTAGATGCCCTTGAGGGGAGGCGTCCACCCGAGCTTGGACGCCGCGAGCGAGGCCCAGATCACCCCCCAGCCGACGGTCGCGAAGGCCATCGCGCGCATCCACGACTTGTGCCGCGGCCGCACGCGGGTCGACGGCCTGGCCTGGGCACGCATCGGGCGGGGCATGCGCAGGTTGTAGCGCAGCGGTGGGGCCCCGGGGCGATCGACTCGGCGCGACGTCGCTCGCTCGCGAATTGACGAACCGCCGGGGCGGGCCTACCCTCCCCGGTCGCAGGTCGGGCCGTGGCGCAGTTTGGTAGCGCGCTGCAATGGGGTTGCAGAGGTCGGAGGTTCGAATCCTCTCGGCCCGACCATTTCTCTCCAAGTGCGCATGGGCGAGTTCCCCGAGGAGCCGGCCGCAGGGGACCGGCCGCCGCTGTTCGAGCGGGTCTATGGCGAGCTTCGCCGGCTGGCCCAGCGGCGACTGGAGGAGGGCCTGGGGGGCACCTCGCTGCAGGCGACCGCGGTCGTCCACGAGGTCTGGCTGAAGCTGGCCGAGGCCCCCGAGCTGGAGGGCAAGGACTCCAGCCACTACTACGCGACGGCGGCCCAGGCGATGCGTTGGATCCTCGTCGACCGGGCCCGCCGGCGGCGCTCGACGGCTCTCGCGTCCGGCGTCGAGGACGGGCTGGCGGCCGCGGATGCGTCGGGGGACGCCGAGGAGGTCCTCGCGCTCGACGCGGCCCTCGCGCGGCTGGAGACGGCCTTCCCGCGCAAGGCCGCGGTCGTCTCACACCGCTACTTCGCGGGTCTCTCGGTCGAGGCCACGGCCGAGGCGCTCGGCATCTCGACCGCCACGGTGAAGCGCGAGTGGGCGTTCGCCCGGGCCTGGCTGCTCCGCGAGCTCGGCGGGACGCTGCCCGCCCCGCCCGAGGGGGACGCGCCGGAATCCGGCGATTCCTGAGCCCCGCGCGCGTCCCCGACCGATCGTGGATCGTCGGCCCGGTGCGGCCGGAGCCATGGTGCACTCGGAACGGGATCTGAACGAGATCGAGGCGCTGTTCGATCGCGCGCTACCGCTCGTGGGCATCGACCGCGCCGTCCTCCTCGACGGCGCGCGCGCCGAGCGGCCCGCGGTCGTCCGCGAGGTCGAGTCCCTGCTCGCCGCCCACGAGAGCGGGTCGTCGATCCTCGACAGGCCGCCGGGACTGGAGGGTCTCGACGACGTGTCGACGCCAGCTCGCGCCCGGGGTGCGCTCGTCGGCGAGGTCCTCGGGGGGTACCGGATCCTCGCGCCCATCGGTGTCGGCGGGATGGGGGAGGTCTACGAGGCGCTGCAGTCGAGCCCGGAGCGCCGCGTCGCCCTCAAGATCCTGCTCGACCGCGGCCGGTCCCAGGAGCGCTTCGAGGTCGAGGCCCGCGCGCTCGCCCGGCTCGACCACCCGCACGTCGCGCGCGTCTTCGGCGCGGGGACGAACGACGGTCCCGACGGGACCCTGTCCTGGATGGCGTGCGAGCACATCCCCGCCGCGCGCACCGTGACCGAGTTCGCGGACGAGCGCGGGCTCGACGTCGAGGCGCGCGTGCGGCTCTTCGTCCAGGCGTGCCGCGCGATGCACCACGCGCACCGCAAGGGCGTCCTGCACCGCGACCTCAAGCCCGCCAACATGCTCGTGTCCGGGGACGACGCGAAGGAAGGCCGGAAGGAGGGCCAGAGGGAGGGCCGGAGGGAGAGCAGGCTCAAGGTGATCGACTTCGGCCTCGCACGACTCTTCGACGCCGTCGACGCCGAGGATCAGCTCCGCACGCGGCGCGGTGAGCTGCTCGGCACGCTCCGCTACATGAGCCCCGAGCAGTGCGAGGGCGACCCCGAGCGGCTCGACGTGCGCACCGACGTCTACGCGCTCGGCCTCGTCCTCCACGAACTCCTCACGGGCCGCCTCCCGTACGACCTCGAGGGCCGCTCGCTCCTCCAGCTCCTGGAGGCGATCCGCAGCCAGGCTCCGACGGACCCCAGCGCCCTCGTGCCCGAGGTGGACGGCGACCTCGGGGCGATCGTGCTCCAGTCGCTGCGCAAGGACCCGGAGGACCGCTACGACTCCGCGGGCGACCTGGCGGACGACCTGGAGCGCTGGCTCCGTCGCGAGCCGGTCGCGGCCCGCCGCGCGGGGTGGATCCACCGTACTCGGCTGTTCGCGCGGCGCCGGGCCGCGCTCTTCGCGGGGCTCGTCGCGGGCGGGCTCGCCGGGACCGTTGGCCTCGTCGTGATCGTCGTGCTGTTCCTCGACAACCGCGAGCAGCTCCGCGTCATCGAGGAGACCGAGCGTGAGGCGACCGAGGCTCGCGGCGAGCTCGCCGGGGTCGCGGAGCTGCTCGGGGAGCTCGTCGCCGAGGACGCGCTGCAGGTGCTGGAGCGCGCCGCGCTCGACCAGAGCGCCGCGGAGACGCGTGCGGAACAGAGGGACGCCGTCGCGCGCGCCGTCGCCGAGCTGCGCCGGCTGCGCGGACTCCTGGGTGACGACGTCGCGGACGCACGCGTCCTCGCGGAGGCGTTCGTCGACGTCGGGGATCTGCTCGGCACCGAATGGGCCGCCGGCGCCGCCGACTCGCGGAACGGACACGAGGCCTACCTGGAGGCGGCGCGCCTCTGGCGGAGGGTCTCGAACGCCCACCCGGACGACGCCGAGGCGCGGCGGTCTCTCGTCGCGGCGCTGACCCGGCTCACGCACTCCTGTCGACGCCTGCGTCTCCATGAGCAGGGGAGCGCCTACGGCGACGAGGCCGTCTCGCTCGCGCGGCGCGGCGTCGAGGCCTCGGAGCGTACGCCGGAGGACGTCGAGGGCCTCGTCGAGGCGCTCTTCGCCCGCGGTGACGTCTACATCGACTTCGAGCCCCACGTTCGAGGTCTCGTCGACTCGCTCGAGGCGCGGGACTGGGTCGACGTCCTGCGCGAGTCCGGCGGGCACCCGCTCACCGTGCAGCGCCTGGAGAGCTGGGTGCAGCTCCGCCTCGGGCACTGGCTGAAGCGCGAGGGCGACGACCCGGACGGAGGGTTCGAGGCCCACCGGACTTCACGGATCCTGCGGACCGATCTCACGCGACGCTCTCTCGCCAGATACGCCGCGGGCGAGCCGACGGAGGAGAAGCGCTATCGCTTCCAGAACGACCTCCTGCAGCTCTTCAGCGCGTTCGGATGGAACGAGGTCGAGGCCGCGCTCGACCGGGAGGACGACGCCGCGCTCGTCGAGTGCCTGCGCGCGCTCGACGACACCTACGCCGTCGCGCTCCAGGCCGTCGAGGAGCGCGACGACCTCCCGTTCGCCACGATCCTCGACACCCTGCCGTACGCGACCGTGTACGTGGCGGCGCTCGTCGACCGGATCGGGGACGAAGAGGAGCAGAGCCTCCGCCTGGAGCGCATCTTCTGGCAGTGGGGCGAGGCGGCCGAGCGCGGCGACGTGTCGATCGACGAACTGCGCGACTCGTTCCTCTACCGCTGGGACGAACTCGCTCCCACCGGCGAGCGCTCGGCCGAGGTCCGGGAGTGGGTCGCCGAGCGCGGCTGGGATTGGTGATTCCTCGGGCCCGGCGAGATCAGCGCTCTCTGATCGCGATGACGCTCCCCATCCCGGCGTCGATCTGCGGCCCGAGCTGGGTCACGTAGAGGCGCCCGTCCTGCCCGAACCTGCACGCGGTCGGGCCGCGGAGTTCGACGGGGAGCAGCTCGACCTTCGCCTCGCCGCCGCCTGGGGGGAGCGTGACCTGGGCGAGGCGCCCGGTCTCGACCGCGTCGAGGCGCCAGTTGTTGTCGACGATCGCGAGCGCGTTGGTGCCCGGGATCCGGTCCATGCCCATCGGGTCGGTCAGACCGGGGAGCGTCCACTGCGCGGTCGGCTTGCGCGTCTTCAGGCTCCAGGACACGACCAGTCCGTCGTCGACGCCGCCGGCGCCGGAGTAGAGCACGAGCACCTCGTCGCCCCCCCAGCTCAGCGAGTCCATCGGCGAATTCGTCGCGATCCCGTTGTCGTCCGCCGATGCGAACGTCGACAGCTCTGCCTTCTCGTGGTCGCACACGAGGAGCCACGTCTTGGCGTCGGAGCCTTGACCGCACACGAAGAGCCGCTCGCCGTCGCGCGCGAGCGAGAAACCGGTGAAGTTCCCCTCGCCCTTGTCCGCCGTGTCGTCGCTCGTCGGCGGGATCGCGTTCGTCGGTCGGCCCTGGCTCGCGTCGCCGGGGCCGGTGAAGACGAGCAGGTGATCGGCGCCGTCGCCGAGGCCGCCGTTGCTCACGATCACGTTGCCGTTCGGGAGCCACGCCGCGTCGAGCGGACCGAGCTTGAATCGGTCGGGCTGACCATCCTTGCCGACCTTCCAGAACTCGGTCGGGAATCCGGTGAGGTACTCCTCGGTCGCTTCCGGGGTCCAGACGATCACCCTGCCGTTCCCGTGCTCACGCCCCGGCCCGGCCGCGCAGACGAGCATCCGTCCGTCGGGGCCGAAGTCGATGCCGGAGGGGTTGTTGAGCCCGTCGAGCAGGACCTCGACCTCCACCTCGTCAGGCACCTCGCCGGGGCCGACGAGGTCGTTCGCACCCTCTTCGCTGCTGGAGCACGAGACGAGCAGGGCGAGGGCGATCAGTGCATTGCGGCTCCGCATGGCGTCGGATCGTAGCAGAGCGCGCACTCGCGCCGTCACGCCACGCGCTCGACGTCGGCATCGCCGAACCGCCTCAGCGTCGCCATGTACGCCTCCAGAGTCCGGTCGGCGTGCTCGGCGTGGCTCGTCGGCGCCCACAGCACCGTGAGCGTGCGCTTCGTGCCGTCGTGCGTCTTGGTGCGCTGGCTGTCCTTGACCGCGTTCGCACAAGGCCCGTCGGCGTCGAAGAGGCACAGGAGCCCGTCGAGGCGGATCTCCTGGCCGCTCGCGTTGAAGACGTAGCTGCCCGACTCCACGACGTCGACGCGGAAGGGGGCGCGGGCTCGATCGAGGTCGACGACGCTGATCGGGAGGCCCGACGCCAGGCTGACCGCGTTGCAGCAGTCGACCCCGAGGTTGATCCGGGGCAGGCCGCCCTCCGTGCTCGCACGGACGAGGTACTCGGACGACGGCTTGCCCCGGCCCGTCGGGCGGTGCCCGCCGTGACGCAGGAGGTCGCGCGCCGCGCGGCGGAGCTCCTCGCGCGCCTCGGGTCCCGGACGCGGTACGCCCGGCGGGTCGGCGCCGTCCGCGTTCGCGTCGAGCCAGCCCTCCGCGAGCATCGACGCGACGGCGTCGGGCGTCGTGAGGTCCGTGAACGGGACCGGGAAACTCGCCGTGAAGGCCGCGGCGTGGAGGAGCGGGTGGGGGGCGTACTCCAGCATGGCGTGGCGACACGGCGCATTCTCGGCGCGGCGAACGGGGGTCGGCCGGCGCCTCCCTAGATCTGATTCGTGAGACTAGGCGTCCAGCCCGTTCTTGACGGCAAACTGGATGAGCTCCGCCGTCGACTTGAGGCCGAGCTGATGCATCATCTTGTACTTGTGGTACTCGACGGTCTTCCGAGAGATCTCCAGCTCGCTCGCGATCTCCTTCGCGATCTTGCCCTGGACGAGCAGCGCGAGGATGCGCTTCTGACGATCCGAGAGCGTCGCGCCCGGTCCCTCGTCGGACTCGTCCCCCGCACGGCGCTTCGTGCCGCGGATGATCTCCGCGGCCAGCGCGGGCGACACCCAGCAGCCGCCGCCGAGAGCCTCCTGGATCGCGGAGAGCAGCTCGGCGCTCGCGGCGCGCTTGAGCACGTAGCCGTCGACGCCGTGCTCGATCGCCTCGGTGGCGTATTCGGCGTCCTCGTGCATCGTGAGGATGATGACCTTGGCGCCGAGGCCCTCGGCTCGGAGTGCGTCGAGGGCCTCGATCCCCGTCAGGCCGGGCATCGAGTAGTCGGTGACGACGACGTCCGGGTCGAGATCCTTCGCGAGGTCGACGAGCGCGTCGCCGCTCGAGGCCGTTCCCACCACGTCGAAGTCCGACTGGAGGAGGCGCTCGAGGCCCTCGAGGACGATCTGATGGTCGTCGGCGAGGAGGAGTCTCTTGCGGGTCAACGGAGGGGGGGCCGGGGTCCGGACTGGAGCGGAATCGGATTGCATCGCGGAGCAGGCCGGCAGGAGACGAGCGAGCCGTCTCGGCCCACGTCAGGTCTACCGAGTGCGACGGGAATTGAGAAGTCGTGGCATGGTCGACTTCGCCAGTGGTTCTCGAGGACCGCGTTCTTCCTGTCCATGACGGTCGGCGTGGCGACCGGACAGACCAACGCCGGACAAGCTTCGACGGCCGCCTCCGGCGCCCGCGACAGTCAGTCACCCTCCCCGCTCCTGAAGGGGTACGACCAGACGGTCATCGACCGGGACGACGGCCTCCCGTCGCTCACCGTACGCAGCCTTGCGCTCGACGGAGACGGGGCGCTGTGGCTGGGCACGTTCGCCGGACTGTGCCGGTTCGACGGGACGGCGATCCGCACCTACCCGTCCCGGAGCACGGAAGGCCTCGAGAGCGACAGGATCGCGACCCTCCACCTCGACGCGCGCGGCGACCTGTGGATCGGGACCGAGCTCGGTCCGGTGAGCCGCCACCGGGGCGGGCGCTTCGAGGTGTTCGCGCCTGCGGACGAGCTCTCCTCCGTCGCCGTGATCCTGGAGACGGACGACGGGACGATCTGGCTCTGCGGCGATCGCCTCGGCCGCTGGCGCGACGGCCAGCTCGATCTCTTCGATCCGTGGAACATGCCACAGCGAACGAACGTCCGCGCGATCCACGAACTCGAGGACGGCGACCTCATGATCGCGTCGCGAAGCGGCGTGTTCCGGTTCGATCCGGACCTCCGAAGCGCGGAGGAGTTCGAGCCCGTTCCTATCGACGTCGCGTGGAATCCGAGGATCGCCGGGTTCATCGAGGACGGCGAAGGACATCTGTGGGTGACGGGCGACAGCATCGTCCCGATGCGGATCACCGGCGCGCCGAAGTCGATCGACTGCGGGCCGCTCGGTCGCCTGTACAGCCGCGTCACGCTTCCGGACGGGCGCGAGCTCCTCTCGATGAACCAGGGCCTCGTCTACGCCGTCGCCGGCGCGGACGGCGGGCTCGCCGATCTCGTCCTCGTCGACACCGACGAGGACATCACGCAGATCGTCCAGACCGCCGACGGGACGCTCTGGATCGGAGCGGAGACCTCGGGCCTGCTGCGGCTGTCGCCGCTCCAGCACGAGTTCGTCGACACGGGGATGCCCGGCAGCGTGATGATGGCGATCGTCGTGCCGCGCGAGGGGACCGACGAGGTCATCGCGCAGACCGTTGTGCCGAAGCTGGTCGACATGACGCGCGGGACGCAGGAGAGGAGCCGGTCCCGGCCCCTCGTCGGTGATCGCGCGCGGATCGGCTCCCTCCAGCACGGGATCGCCGATCTCGACGGTCGCTACTGGCTCGCGAGTTCCACCGGCGTGCACCGCCTCGAGGGAGACCGCGTCGTCGAAGTACCGGGGCTGAAGGGGTACGCGCATCTCGTCGTTCTTGCGGACGACGGCGGGCTGTGGGCCGCGATGGGGTCCCAGTTCCACGAGATCCTGCGCAACGAGGGGCGATTCGGTCGGGCGATCGCCGGGCTGCCGCTGCCCCCGAGGTCGGCCGCGACGGTGCCCGGCGGCTTCGCCTGCATCGCCGCCGATCGCGTCGTCGGAGTCGACGTCGCAGCGGGTAGCACGGAGGACTTGCTCGTCGTCCCCGGGGTCGAGCTGCGCGCGCTCGCCGCGGAGCCGGACGGCACGCTGTGGGTCACCTCGTACGGAGACGGGCTGTTTCGCCTACGGCCGGACGGGACCGTGGACCAATGGGGAAAGCGCGAAGGGCTACCCGACGCCTTCCTCGGCTGGGTCGGACGTCCGATCGCTACGGAGGTGGAGGACGTGACCTCCCGGCCGGACCTCCTCTGGATGAACAGCAACTCCGGCGCGATCTCGGTCGATGTCGCGTCGCTCGACCGCGTCGCGGAGGGGGTTGACGACGCCCTCGACGTGCGACTCGTCCGAATGTCCGAGGGCAACGGCGTGTCCGCGGCGGCGCTCGACGACGGGCGGCTCGTGCTGCCGACGATCCACGGCCTCGCCGTGCTGGAGCCACGCCGGATCTCGCGGTCGCAGGTCGATCCGCACGTCGTGATCGACGACATACGGGTCGGTGGGGAGACCTTCGATCCTGCGCATCCGCCGCGGGGCGTCGTCGACCTCGAGATCACGTACACCGCGATCCACCTCACCGGCGCGCGCGAACTGGCCTTCCAGTACCGGATGGACGGTGAGGACGACGCGTGGATGGACGCGGGCGAGCGGCGCCTCGTGCGGTACACGAATCTCTCGCCCGGCTCCTACACCTTCCGCGTGCGGGCGCGCGCGAGCGGCGGGTCGTGGTCGAACACGCCGGCGACGGTCCGGCTCGACGTCTGCCCGCGCTGGTTCCAGCGCGGCGCCGTGCAGCTCGTCGGGCTCGTGGGGCTGGTGGTGCTGACCGCGCTCGGGCTGCGGCTGCGCACGCAGTCGATCGTACGGCGCAGCCGTGACCTCGAGCGCGAGATCGAGCGCCGCCACCGCGTCGAGACCGAGCTCCGCGCGAGCCGCGCCGAGCACCTGAGCGTTCTCGAGGCGGCGCAGAGCGGGATCGTCGTGGCCGGCGTGACCGGGGTCGTCTCGTACACGAATCCGTCCATGGCGGACCTGTTCGGCCTTCCGCGCGAGGAGATCGTCGGCGCGAGCCTCGACCGGCTCCGGATCGCCGGATTCCGGAAGGCCGTCGACGCGGTGCTCGAGGCGCGGGACGGCGAGAGCCCGGACGACTGGGCGGTCGTCGAGACGTCCGCGGAGCGGGCCAGCGGCGTCCACTTCGACGTGGAACTGTCGATGTCGCGCCAGGAGCGAGAGGGCGAGCCGTACGCCGTGTGCCTCGTGCGGGACGTCAGCGAGCGCAACCGGATGACGAACCGGCTGCAGCGGAGCGAGGAACGCTATCGCACGCTGTTCCACACCGCCCCGGCGGCGATCGTCGTCTGGGGTCCGGACATGAACATCGCGGACTGGAACGAGCGCGCGGAGGTGCTGTTCGGCTGGGAGCGCGACGACGCGATCGGCGAGGACTTCACGGTCCTATTCTCGCTCGACTCCGTGCGGGATCCGCTGCGCATGGCTGCGACCCGCGTTCTGACGGAGACCTCGACCCAGACGCTCGTCTACTCGACGCCGACGCTCGACGGCGACGCGCGACTCTGCCAGTGGACATTCACGCCCCTCGTGAACCCCGATCGTTCGCTGCGCGCTGTGATCTCGATGGTCAACGACATCACCGAGGAGCACCAGGTCGCGCGCGACCTCGACAACCTGCGGCGGCGTCTCGCGCGCGCGGAGGAGACCGAGCGCAGCCGCATCGCACGGGAACTGCACGACGATCTGTCCCAGCGCCTCGCGGCACTCGCGCTCGAGATGCAGATCACGCTGGACGACCTCGACCGCCTCCAGCACAACGACGTCCGCACGGCACTCGGCGGGATCCAGTCCGGGCTGCAGATCGTCTCGACGGACGTCCATGCGCTGTCGCGCCAGCTCCACCCGACGGTGCTCGACGACCTGGGTCTCTCGCGCGCGCTTCGCTCGGAGTGCACGCGGCGCCACAGGGCGACGGACTCCTCGATCTCCTTCCTCGACGAGACGAGCGGGGCGGCCGTCTCCGACGACGTCGCACTCGCGCTCTTCCGGATCGCCCAGGAGTCGATCCAGAACGCGACGAAGCACGCGGGCGCGTCCGAGATCGTCGTCCGCCTCTCCGAGCGGGGCGGCCGGGTGATCCTGGAGGTGCAGGACGACGGCGTCGGCTTCGACCCTTCCGAGCAGGGGACGGACGGCTCGGGTGGGCTCGGGCTCGCGAGCATGCGCGAGCGGGCCCGGCTCGTGCAGGCCGACATCTCGATCCGGACGGGCGAGGAGGCCGGGACGACGGTGACCGTCGTCGCGGATGCGGTGCCGCCCGGCGGCGTCGAGACGCGGTCCTCCGCGGCCCCTGAGTCTCGGGATTCCGCCGAATCCGCGCGAACCACGCGCTCCTGATCTCTCAGAGACCACTCAGCGCGGCGCGACACTCTGCCTTGGGATCGTTACTAGCAGGGGGGGAACATTTCATCCGCCGTTCGGCCGGCAAGTGCGTCCGCAAGGCGGCCCTGTTGCCGAATAGTGGTGCGGGATGACTACTGCCGATCGTTCCGAGTCGCCGTCCGCCGAGACGCGCACGCCTGACGTCATCTTGCACGACGTCAGGAACCTCCTGACGACGATTGCCGCGCTCACGGTGCGCGCGCGCTCGTCGCTGGAGGGGGACGTGTCGCCGAACGCGCAGCAGGCGACCCAGCTCATCACCCAGCTCGGCAAGGCCGTCGGCAACGCGATGAACCTCGCGCGTTCGAACGGTCGCGCGCCCGAGGGCGAGGCCGAGGTGCACCTCGTGAACTTCGTCGAGGATCACATCCCCGCGCTGGGCGCCATCGTGGGCGGAAGCGACCACCTCGACGTGCGCTTCGCCGAGCGCCTCGGTTCGACGTCCGTGCGCATCGACGCGACGGACCTGCTTCGGATCCTCGTCAACGTCCTGCGGAACGCCGAGGAGGCGTCCGAGCAGGGCTCGAAGATCGAGCTGGAGTTCGACGTGCTCGACACGGACCGGCCGCTCGACGCCCGGCCCGCCGAGCTGCCGCCCAACCACTACGCCGTCGTTCGCGTGTCCGACCGCGGCGAGGGCGTGGACCGGAGCCTGGTCGATCTCGTCATCGAGCCGGGCGTATCCTCGAAGGCCCCCGGCCGCGGCCGCGGCCTGCACGTGGTGGCGCAGCTCCTCCGCGAGGCCTCGGGTGGCCTGCGGATCGAGCCGCGTGACGGCGGCGGCTCGACGATCGAGCTGTTCGTCCCGGCGACCGGCTGATCAGCCGGTGTTGCGCAGGCCGCGCGCGATCCCGCGCACCGTCTCCACGAGGAGGGCCTCCAGCGAGGCGTCCTCGCGCCCGGTCGCCCGCCACCGCCGCAGGCGGTCGATCTGGAGCAGGCTCATCGGGTCGACGTAGGGATTCCGGAGACGGATCGAGCGCTGCAGCGTCGGGTCCGCGTCCAGCAGCTCCGCTTCCTCGCGCAGGTCCAGCACGAGCGCACGCGCTCGCTCGAACTCGTCGAGCACGCCGGGGAAGAGGCGCGCGCCCACGTCGCCCGCGAGCTCGGCATAGCGCGCCGCGATGCCGATGTCCGCCTTGGCCAGCACCATCTCGACGTCTGCGAGGAAGGTGTCGAAGAACGGCCAGCCCGCCGCCATCGCTCGCATCGGGTCGAGCCCGAACGACGACACCGCGCGCTCCAGCGCCGTCCCGACGCCGTACCAGCCGGGGAGGATGACGCGCGCCTGCGTCCATGCGAACACCCACGGGATCGCGCGCAGGTCCTGCACGCCCCGCATCGCGCGCCGCTTCGCCGGCCTCGAACCGATCCGCATCCGCTCGATCACGTCGATCGGCGTCATGCCCTGGAACAGTGCCGGAAAGTCCGGGTCGTCGTGCACGAGCGCCCGGTAGGTCTCGCGACCGTCCCGCGCGATCCCCTCCATCGCCTCCGTCCAGGCCTCGTCCGGCGTCGGCGGTGCGTCGCCGGTCGCCTGTCGCTCCAGCGTGGCGCCGAGGACGAGTTCGAGCGTCCGCAGAGCCAGCCCGGGGAGGCCGTACTTGTCGTGGATGACCTCGCCCTGCTCGGTCATGCGCGCGTGCCCCCCGACCGCGCCCCGCGGTGCCGCGAGGAAGGCCGCGCGCGGCTTCGAGCCGCCCCGGCTCGCCGAGCCGCCTCGACCGTGGAAGAACGTGAGGTGGACGCCCGCTGCCTCCGCGGCCTCGACGATCGCAGCCTGGCTCTTCTGGAGGGACCAGCGCGAGGCTGCGATGCCGCCGTCCTTGTTGCTGTCCGAGTAGCCGAGCATCACGAGCTGCCGCCGGCCGCGCGCCTCCAGGTGCGCCGCGTACGACGGGTCGGCCCAGAGGGTCCGCAGGACCGCGGGCGCGCGCTGGAGGTCGTCGACCGTCTCGAACAAGGGCGCGACGTCGAGGGGGACGTGGTCCTCGTCGTCGACGAGCCCCGCGCACCGCGCCAGCCACAGCACGGCGAGCGCGTCGTCCGGCCCCTGCGCCATGCTGACGACGAACACGCCGACGGCGCGCGGCCCGTGGCGGCGGCGGGCTGCGGCGAGCTCGCGGAACACCGAGACGGTCGCGGCAGCCTCGTCCTCCATGTCGTCCTCGGACGGCATGGCGGACGAGGCTGCCGCGAGCGCCCCCGCGAGGTGCGCCGTCCGCTCCTCACGCGTCGCATCGACGAACCCGTCGACGCCGAGCAGGTCGCCGACGACGCGGCGATGCACCATGGCGTCCTGGCGGCAGTCGAGCTGGGCGAGGTGGAACCCGAGCGCCTCGACGCGCATCGCCAGCCGCTCGACCAGATCGAGCCCGGCCCGCCCCCCGCGATTCTCTGCCAGGCTCTCGCCGAGCACCGCGAGATCTGCCTCCAGCTCCGAGGGACCCGCGTAGCCCGCGTCGGCCCCCTCGCGGGTCGCCCCGAGCCGCGCGTGAATGCCCTGCAGCGCCAGGCGATACGGCATGTCGGCGTAGCGCCCCGGCACGGCGGCGTAGGCGTCGGGGAAACTCTGCCGATATCGCTCGACCAGACCGAGCAGCGCATCGCTCGCTCCCACGCGGCTCCCCGACTGCGAGAGGTGCGCGAAGAGCTCGACGACCTCTTCGCGGTACCGGTCGACGACGACCTCCAGGTGCCGATCGAGGGTCGCGCGCACGGTGTCCGCGCCGACCGCCGGGTTCCCGTCCATGTCGCCGCCGACCCAGCTCGCGAACCGAACCAGCGGGCGGTCGAGCCGCGGCGTTCGGCCGAACGCCTCGCGGAACCCGCGCTCGACCTCGGCGTGCAGGGCGGGGACGACGCGGACGACGACGTCCGACAGGTAGAAGAGGACGTGCTCCACCTCCTCGGCGACCGTGGGCTTCTCGCCGAGCTGTTCGTCGGTCTGCCACGCCGTCGCGATCTCGAGCTCGACGCGACGCCGCGCGGTCTCGTGCTCCTCCGGCGTCATCGTGCGTCGGTGGAAGCGCTCGAGCAGGACGCGCGCGATCCGCTGTTCCTTGCGCAGGATCGTGCGGCGCGTCGCCTCCGTCGGATGGGCGGTGAGGACGGGCTCGACGAGGACCTCGGACAGCGTCGCCTCGACGGTGTCGGCGTCGAGGCCCGCGTCGGCGAGCCGGCGCAGCACGTCGCGCACGCCCTTCGGCTGCGGGACACCGTCTCGCAGCCGATCGGCGCGCCGCCGGATCCGGTGCACGCGCTCCGCCATGTTCACGAGCGCGAAGTACGCGGAGAACGCTCGCACGACCTCGTGCGCGAGCGGTTCGTCGAGGCCGTCGAGGAGGCGCGTGAGCTGCTCCTCGGCCTCGTCGGCGCCTTCGCCGCCGCGCCGGCGCCGCCTCGCGAGCCGGCGCGCGGTTTCGACCTTCGGGAACAGATCGCGCGGCCCGAGCTCGCCGAGCAGCCGGCCGAGGACCTGTCCGAGCCAGCCGACGTCGCGCCGCAGGGGGAGCTCCTTCAGCGCGAACCGGACCTCGCCGTCGGCGTGTCGATCCGCGCTCACGCTCGCCCTCCCGTCGCGTGCTCGGTCTCCCGCTTCGGGCCCATCGGCCGCGGCCCCGTCCCGACGGCGTCGGCGAGCTCCTCGGCCGCGGCCACCACTCGCTCCGGCGTGATCCGGGTCATGCATCGGTGGTCGATGGGGCAGACGCGGAGTCGGCAGGGCCGGCAGTCCACGTCCTCGATGAGCACCCTTTGACGGTGCAGGTGATGCCGCGTGTGCGCGTCCTCCGTCGGCCCGACCGGCACGACGACGGGCAGGCCCAGCGCGACCGCCATGCTCCGCGGCCCGGTGTCGTTCGAGAGCACCAACTCGGAACGTTGGAGGAGTGCCGCGAGCTGCGACAGCCGGAGCGCAGGATCCAGCAGCAGCGTGATGCCGTGCTTCGAGTGCCGCGCCACCTCGCGGCCGAGGTCCTCCTCCCCGGGTCCAGGCGCCAGCACGGGGGTCCAGCCCTGTCTCTTCCGTAGCAGGTCGCACGCCGCCGCGAACTGTGCCGGCGGCCACATCTTCGCGGCGCCGAACGCGGCGCCTGCCACGACGGTCACGAGCTTGGCGTCGGCCTCGACCCCCGCCTCGGCGAGCCGCTCATCGATCGTGCGCTTCGCCTCGTCGGTCACGGGCGTCTGCATGTACGTCCCGTCGTCGGGAATGCCGAGCATGCGCGTGACCCGCAGGTAGCGCTCGATCATGGAGAACGCGAGCAGCTTGCCGCCGACGTCCCGCGGCCGTTCCATGTAGTGCGTCAGCATCGCGCGCCGCGCGAGCCCGCGCCCGTATCCCGCTCGCACGGGAATGCGCGCGACGAACGGCGGAAAGGCCACCCGCTCCGACTCCCCGAGGACGATCGCCCAGTCGAACCTCTCCTTCGCGAGCGTCCTCCCGTGCCCGAACAGGTCACCCGCCGCCCGACCGGGATCGACGAGGAACCGATCGACGCCGGGCAGCCCGACGACCAGATCGGCCTGGTAGTCCTTCCCCTCGACCACGACCTCCGCCGCGGGAAACGCCGCCCCGATCGCCCGCAGCGCGGGCGTACACATGACGACGTCGCCGACCCAGCTCGGGAGGCGAACGAAGATCTTGGACGGTCGCGCCCCAACCGCCGGAACCTGACGAGCCATCGCGTGAATTCTGGGACCCCGCCCGCCGGCCGAGCACCCATCTCTGCCGAAACGCGCCCGCCGGGTGCCGCGCGGTGCGGGCGGCGTCCCATTCGGTCCCGCTTGTTGGGGGGCCCCGGAGTGGTGGGGGTCGTGGCTCGTCGCTCGCGACTCGTGCCGGTGGCGTGGCGGTGGCGTGCCGATGGCGTGGCGTACCGTGCCGTGGGGGAACTCTGCCGGAACTCTGGCCGCACGAGTTCCGGCAGAGTTCTTCGCGATTCCCGCGATTCGAGCCGCCCGCCCGCAACCGACCGCCGCGCCGTTCGTCGCCCTCTCGATGGCACGACGCAAGCGAGATCGTCGCGCGCCCGGACGGTGTGCGCGGCAGGGCCCGGGGCAGCAGCAGCGGCAGGGAGAGCGGCAGGGGGAGCGGCAGGGAGAGCGGCAGGGGGAGCTCTTCGAGGGGAGTGCTGTGGACGACGGCGCGGTGCACGTGGCGATGCGCGGCCGCCCGACCCGCCGGCGCCGCCCCCGGCGGCG
>JBCDGE010000086.1:0-35036 GCA_038757895.1 Planctomycetota bacterium
CCCCCCTGCGGGCCGCGGTGGGCGGCCCCTGGGTGGGAAACCCCGACGAGCGCGTCCTCGGCCTGGGCGTTCGCCCGGGAGAGCCGCCGGAGCCGCTGGCGCAGAACGCGGTCGATCTCGCCGCGCCGCTCGCGCCACGTGAGCCGGCGCATCCCGCCGAGGCGGCTCCGGTAGTACTGCAGCCGCACCTCGACGCGCCGGATCCGGTTCCGCCACGAGAGCGTGTTGAGGCTGTGCGTGTTCAGCACGCCGAGGAACTCGACGATCTCGCCCGCGGCGGTGAGCTGCTTCGCCGCCTCCAGCGCGATCAGCGCGCCGTCGCACATGCCGAGGATCCGGTACGGGCCGTGCGGCCTGTCCGAGCGCAGCGCATCGACGTAGCGCGCGGCGAGGTCGGGGATCTCGGTGATCGCCATCCGCCGCACGTCGTCGGTGCTCGGCGGCGACTGCACGAGGTGCACCGGCTGGTCCGGGTCCATGTGCCGGGTCAGCAGCACGTAGCCGAGCGAGTTGACCTCGGGCGAGGAGAAGCAGTGCAGCGGCGTGCGCGTCCCGTGGGGCTGGATCGGGCGAACCATGTCTCCGCGCACGGGCCACTCGCGCTCGGTCAGGAAGCGCGCCATCTCGCGCAGGTCCCCGGCGCGGAAGAGCGGCAGGATCGGGACCGTCCTGCCCATGATCCCCTCGAGCTGCGCGTGAAGGTGCGCGGCCAGCAGCGAGTTGCCGCCCGCCTCGAAGAAGTTGTGCGTCGGCTCGATCCCGTCGTGCCCGAGGATCGCACGGCACTCCGTGACGATCATCTGCTCGACCATCTCCAGCTCGTCCTCCTCGCGCCCGCGCGCGGCGGGCGAGTCCGCGCAGCGCGTGCCCGCGAGCGGAGGCGCGGTCCGACCGTTCGCCCGCGGCTCCGCGGGGACGGCGTCGACCTCGAAGCCGTCGAGGTCGACGAGCCGCCCGTCGGCGCCTTCGGTCAGCGCCCCGAGCTTCGAGACGAGGAGCGAGAGCAGCGCATCCGGGTCGGCATTCCCCTCCGCGCGGTCGAGCACGAGGTCGAGCCCGCCGCCCTCGTCCTGGACGGAGAGCGTGAGCGGCCACGTGGTCGTGACGCCTCCCTCCATCGGCTCGATCGCGAGCCCCGCCGGCGGTGTCCAGTCGACGGGAGCCAGCCAGACGAAGAGCGCGTCGAACAGGCGCTCGGTCGCAGGCAGGCCGCTCGCGGCGTGGATCTCGGCGGCCGAGAGGAACTCGCGCGGCGCGCGCTTCTGCTGGCGGCGCTGGAGGTCGGCCAGCCACGCTCGGACCGACTCGTGCGCCGGCATGCGCACCCGCACGGGGACGTTGCCGACGAAGGAGCCGACCGTGCTCTCGACGTCGGGGAGCTCGGGCGGGCGGCCGGACACGGTCGCGCCGAACACGACGTCCTGGCGGCGGCCGATCCCGTTCATGACGAGCGCCCACGCCCCCTGCAGGACGACGCTCGGCGTCACGCCCGCCGAGCGCGCGAGGCCACGGACGGCGTCGGTCAGCTCCCCATCGATGCGCGTCCGCGCCGAGGCGCTCTCCGCAGCGGGCGCTCCCGGCCCGGCGAGCGCGCGGAACGAGACGCTCGCGCCGTCGAGGTCGTCGGCCCACTGCTCCAGCGCGCCGGCCCGGTCCCGCTCGGCGATCCACGCGACGTAGTCGCGGAAGCGGCCGGCGCGCGGAGCCGAGCGCCCGGCGCCGACCCCGCGGCGCGCGTCGTAGGCGCGGGCGAGGTCCTCCAGCACGACGCCGATGCACCAGCGATCGAGCACGAGGTGATGGCTGCTCCACACGAGGAACGCGTGGTCGTCCGAGGTGCGCGCGACGATCGCGCGCGTGAGCGGCGCGGCGTCGAGGTCGAACCCGCGTCCGCGGTCCTCGGCGAGGAGCGCGTCGACGGCAGCCGACCACTCGGTCTCGGGGACGCCGCTCCAGTCGAGCGCCTCGACCGAGAGCTCGACCGATCGACGCACCACCTGGAGCGGACTCTCCAGGTCGTCCCAGAGGAACGCGGTCCGCAGCGCGGGGTGCCGCGCGGCGACGTCCTGCCACGCGTCGCGGAACGCGTCGAGGTCGAGCGGACCGCGGAGCTCGTAGCAGAACTGGTCGTGAAGCGCGTCATCCCCCCGCGACGCGGCGGAATGAAGCAGCATCACGCGCTGCATCGGCGTCAGCGGGTAGAGGTCCTCGACGTTCTTCATCGGGCGGCAGGAGCCCGCCTCGCGGGGCGGAGGCGTCGACCGTGAGGTGTACCACGCTCACGGGGTCGACACGGCGCTCTTCGACGACCGCCGCGGGCCTTTGGATCCCGCGATTCTCGCGAAGAGCCACGGGAGGCCAAGACGCCCGCGACAATATCTTCCGCGCCATCGTCCGCGCCGCCCGATGCCACCGTCGAGACAACGCCGTTGTCTCCGGCAGGGACCGGACACGGGGAACACCAGAGCGCTCGCCCGGGTCGATAGGCTTCGTGTTCGACGCCTGCGAGCCTTGACCGAAGCATCCCCCGATCCCACCCTGCCGCCCTCCCCGCGCGAGACCGTCTCGCGCGGCCAGCTCCTGATGTGGATGGGCCAGCGGCTGAGCCCGGAGGCGCCGCTGTACAACATGGTCCTCGCGTTCGAGATCGACGGCGATCTCGACGTCGAGGCGTTTCGACGCGCATTCGCGCTGCTCGTGGAGAGCAGCGACGCGCTGGGTTCCCGGTTCGAGGAGGTCGATGGCGCCCCCCTGCGCAGGCCCCAGGACGCGCCCGCGGAGCTCGAGTGGATCGACGCCTCCGACGAGGCGGACCCGCGCGCCTGGCTGGAGAGCTGGGCGAGGGAGCGCTCGACGCGGCGGATCCCCCTGGAGACGCGGCCCTACGACGCCGCGCTCGTACGGCTGGGCCCCACGTCGTACGCCTGGTACTTCGCGCAGCACCACGTCGTGTCGGACGCGTGGTCGACGACCGTGTGCTTCGAGAGGCTGGCGGGATTCTACGCCGCGCTCGTGGCGGGTGAGGCGCCGGCGGCGAGCGGCTTCCCGACGTTCGAGCGCTACGTGGAGCACGAGCGCCGCGCCGCGTCGACGCCCGCGTTCGAGCGCGCGCGGCAGCACTGGGAGGAGACTCGGGATCTCCCGCACGAGCCGACAGGTTTCTACGGGGAATTGCACGGTGGCGTCCCGGGAGCGAGATCCGGGCGCACCGAGCGGGTCGAGTGCCGCCTGGGCGCCGAGCGCGCGGCGCGACTCCGGGACCTCGCCAGCCGCCCGGGCTTCGGCGCGCTGACCCCGGGCCTGTCGCGGTTCCACGTCCTCGCGACCGCGCTCTTCGCGCTCCTCCGCCGGGTCGGCGGCGAGCGCGACGACCTCGCGATCCTCGCGCCTGTCCACAACCGCTCGACCCCCGACTTCAAGCGGACGGTCGGGCTGTTCGTCGAGGTGCTCCCGCTGCACGTCCGCGTCGAGGCCGACGACACCTTCGCATCGCTCCACGATCGCGTGGCGCGCGCGTACCGGGAGTTCCTCGCCCACGCGCTCCCGGGCTCCAGCTCGGCCGAGCGGACCCGGTCGTACGACGTGCTCCTCAACACGATCCCGTCGACCTTCGGCGGCGAGTTCGCGGGCATGCCGGCCCGCTCGACCTGGGTGCACCCGGGACACGGCGACCCCGCGCACGCGCTGCGCCTGCAGGTGCACGACTTCGACGCGTCCGACGACCTGCTCCTGCACTTCGACCTGTCGCACGACGCCTTCGGTCCCGCGGAGCGCTCAGCCGTCGCGCGGCACTTCCTCGCGCTCGTGGACGCGTTCGTCGAGGATCCCGAGCAGGCGATCGCCGGCGTCGACCTCGTCACGCCCGAGGAGCGGAGCGCGCTCCTGCGGGACCTCCGCGGCGACACGCGGACCTGGCCCCATGCGACGGTCGTCGACGCGTTCGAGGCCCAGGCGGCGCGCACGCCCGATGCGACGGCGGTACGCAGCCATGAGACCGAGCTCACCTACCGGGAGCTCCTCGAACGGACGGATCGGCTCGCCGCGGACCTCCGGAAGAGCGGCGCCGGTCGCGGGTCGCTCGTCGCGATCCAGATCGATCGCTCGACCGAGTACGTCGTCGCGCTCCTGGCCGCGCTCCGGGCGGGCGCCGCGTACCTCCCCATCGAACCTTCGCTGCCGGAGGGGCGGGTGGCGCTGCTCCTGGAGGACAGCGGCGCCGTCTGCCGGATCGCCTCGCCCGACCTCACGGTCGAGCGGCTCCCGCCCGTCCCCGGCACCGGCCATGGCGAAGCCGACGGCGGCGCCGCGCGCCCCGGGCCGGACGACCTCGCGTACGTCATCTACACGTCGGGTTCGACGGGCCGGCCGAAGGGCGTCGAGGTCACGCACGGCGCGCTCGCGCACTACGCCCAGTGGGCGCGCGAGCAGTACGCCCCCGGGCGGGCCGCCGACATGCCGCTCGTCTCCCCGGTGTCCGTCGACCTGACGCTGACCTCCATCTGGGTCCCGCTGCTCTCGGGCGGCGCGATCGCGGTCTATCCGCCCTCCGAGGACGGCCACGACCTCGCCGTGCTGGACGTCCTGCGCGACGATCGCGTCGACGTGCTCAAGCTCACGCCCGCGCACCTCTCGATGCTGCTGGAGGCCGGCGAGCTCGCCTCGTCCAGGCTGAGCGCGCTCGTCGTCGGCGGCGACGACCTGAAGGGGCGCGTGGCCCAGCGCGTGAGCGACGCGCTCGGCGACCGCGTCGCGATCTACAACGAGTACGGGCCGACCGAGGCGACCGTCGGCTGCATGATCCACCGCTTCGACGCCGCCCTGGACGTCGGGGCGTCGGTGCCGATCGGACGGCCGATCGCGAACGCGCGCGTGCACGTCCTGGACGATCGCTTGCGCCCGACGCCACCTGGCGTTCCGGGGGAGCTCTGGATCGGCGGCGCAGGCGTCGCGCGCGGCTACATCGGTGGCGGCGCGACCGGGGAGCGCTTCGTGCCGAGCCCGTTCGATCCTGCCGACGTCCTCTACCGCAGCGGCGACCTCGCGCGCGTCGACCCGCGGACCGGCGACGTGACCTACCTCGGCCGCACCGACGACCAGGTCAAGGTGCGCGGCGTCCGCGTCGAGCTCGCCGAGGTGCAGTCCGCCCTGGAGAGCCACCCCGGCGTCTCCGAATCCGCGGTCGACGTCGAGGTCCTCTCCTCCGGCCCCACCGAGGAGGAGCGCGCGCGCCGCTGGGAGAACGTCACGCACTGCGTGCGCTGCGGCCTCGCGTCGAACCACCCCGACGCGCACCTCGACGACGAAGGCGTGTGCAGCGTGTGCCGCGAGTTCGAGGGCTACCGGGACGTCGCGGCGGAGTACTTCCGTCCGATGGAGGACCTCCAGGCCCTCTTCGACGACGCGCGCGCTTCGCGCCGGGCCGCCGGACGCGGGGACGGCGAGTACGACTGCATCATGCTGCTGAGCGGCGGCAAGGACAGCACGTACGCGCTCTACCGGCTCGTCCAGATGGGCCTGCGGGTGCTCGTGATGAGCCTCGACAACGGCTACATCTCCGACAGCGCCAAGGCGAACATCCGTCGCGTCGTCGACCACCTCGACCTGGAGCTCGTGTTCGCCGAGACCCCGGCGATGAACTCGATCTTCGCGGACAGCCTCCAGCGGTTCAGCAATGTCTGCCAGGGCTGCTTCAAGACGATCTACACCCTCGCGACGAACCTGGCGCGCGAACGCGGCATCTCGACCGTCGTGACGGGCCTCTCGCGCGGCCAGATCTACGAGACCCGCCTCGCCGACCTCTACCGCGCGGGGATCACCGATCCCGACGACGTCGATCGCACGATCGTCGAGGCGCGCAAGGCGTACCACCGCGTCGACGACGCCGTGGCGCGCCAGCTCGACGTCGGCGCCTTCGCCACCGACGACGTGTTCGACGAGGTCCGCTTCGTCGACTTCTACCGGTACTGCGACGAGCCGCTGTCCGAGGTGCTGCGCTTCATCGCCGACCGCGCGGCGTGGGTGCGCCCGGCCGACACGGGCCGGTCGACGAACTGCCTGATCAACGACATCGGGATCTTCGTCCACAAGCGCGAGCGCGGCTTCCACAACTACGCCCTGCCGTACAGCTGGGACGTACGCCTCGGGCACAAGACGCGCGAGGAGTGCCTCGACGAGCTCGACGACGAGATCGACACCGAGCGCGTCGACCGCGTCCTGCGCGAGGTGGGCTTCCGGCTCGACGACGGAGACGCGCGCGCCGAGGAGAAGCGCCTCGTCGCGTTCTACGTGCCCGACGGCGAGGCGCCCGGCCGCGCCGAGCTGGCCGGGTTCCTCGCCGAGTCGCTCCCCGCGGCGATGGTCCCCTCGACCTTCGTGCCCGTGGAGTCGATCCCGCTGACGCCCCAGGGCAAGGTCGACCGCAAGGCGCTCACGGCTCTCGCGGCCGTGCCGGCGGTCGCGCGGATCGGGACGCCGCCGCGGGACGAGACGGAGGCAGCGCTGGCCGAGGTGTGGTGCGAGGTGCTGCGGCTGGACGCGATCGGGGTCGACGACGACTTCGTCGAGAGCGGCGGCGACTCGATCCTCGCCATCCAGGTCGTGTCGCGGGCGCGGGCGAGGGGCATGGCGCTGCTGCCGCGGCACGTCTTCGCCCACCCGACGATCGCCGAGCTCGCGCGCGTCGCCCGGGAGGGCGCGTCGGCCCCCGGGCACGACGCTGCGGAGGACGCGGTCGGCGCTTTCCCCGCGACCCCGATCCAGCGCTGGTTCCTCGACGCGGAGCACGCGCAGCCCGAGCGGTTCGTCCAGTCCCTCGTGCTCGAGGCGACCGGCCCTGCGCCGCTCTCCCCCTCCGCGCTGGAGTCGGCGCTGCGCGCGCTCGCAGGTCACCACGACGCGCTCCGGCTCTCGGTCGCGCGCGGCGCCGACGGATATGAGCAGTCGATCGAGCCCGACGCGTCCTCGCTCGGGCCCTTCCTGGAGTCGTCCGACGCTGCACAGGACGACGCCGACGCCGTGATCGCGGCGCTCGGCGGGCGCCTCGACCCCGCGCGCGGTCGGGTGCTGCGCGCGGCGATCGTCGCGGGCCCGCGCGGCGCCCCCGACCGGCTCGCGCTCGTCGTCCATCACCTCGCGATCGACGCCGTGTCGTGGGACACGCTCGTCACGGACCTCGACGCCGCGTACGGCGACGCCCTGGAGGGCCGCGCGCCCCGGCTCCCCGCCGCGGGGACCTCGTGGGCGTCGTGGTCGCGCGCCATGGCGCGAGCTGCCGGGTCCGAGGCCGCCGCCGGCCTGGACGCGAACCGACGTCACGGAACGCGCGCCGACGAGCGCTTCGTGGAGCGCGCGCTACCCGTGCCGGACACGACGCGGCTGCTGGAGGCGACCGGTCGCTCGTCCGGGCCCGGCGTCGACGACCTGCTCCTCGCCGCGCTCGCGACCGCGATGGCGCGCCAGGCCGGCACAACCCGGACCGTCGAGGTCGACGTCGAGGGACACGGCCGCGACGCGCTGGACAGCCAGGCCGCGCTGGACGCGACGCGCACGATCGGCTGGTTCACGACGCTGTCACCGCTGAGCGTCCAGGCGACCGCCACCGCGTCCGCGACGCTCGCCGACGTCCGCGAGGCGCAGCGTCGCACGCACCCGGCAGGCTTCGCGTCCGAGGTGCTGTTCAACTACCTCGGCCGGGCGACCGAACCGGGCGTCGGGGCCCGTCACTTCCGCTGTGCGTGCGGCCTGGCGGTCGGCTGGAGCCCCGCGGCGACGCGGACGCACGCGCTCGACGTCTCCGGCGCTGTGGCGGACGGCGCGCTGCGGCTGCGCATCGGCCACGACCCGGCCACGTACTCGACCGCCACAGTCGAGGAGCTCGCAGAGGGGACGCTCGACGCGCTCCGCGAGCTCGTCGAGGGCGGGGTCGAACTGGCCCCCGCCGACTTCCCGGAAGCGGACGTGTCCCAGGCGGACCTGGACGACATCCTGCGCGAGTTCGGGAGCTGACGTGGCACAGGGCAGCGAGAGGTCGAACGTCGAGGGCATCCACCGCCTGACGACGACGCAGGAGGGGATCCTCTTCCATGTGGTGCAGGAGCCGGGGAGCGGCGTCTACTTCCAGCAGTTCACCTGCCGCCTCGTCGGGCCGGTCGACCCGGCGACGATGGAGCGCGCCTGGAGCGCCGCGCTCGCGCGCCATCCCGCGGCCCGCTCGCTGTTCACGTGGGAGGGCCGCGAGCACCCGCTGCAGGTCGTCCTGCGTGAGGTGGACCTGCCCTTCGAGGTGGTCGACGACGCCGAGCTCGCGGAGGGCGGCGACGCGCTGGAGCGGTTCCTCGCCGCCGACCGCGCGCGCGGATTCCGGCTCGACGCGGCGCCGCTGATGCGCATCACGCTCGCGCGCGGCGGCTCCGAGCGGCATCGGCTCGTGTGGAGCTTCCACCACATCGCGCTCGACGGCTGGTCGATGCGGATCCTGCTGACCGAGGTCCTCGCCGACGTCGAAGCCGCGGCGCGCGGCGAGGCCGTCGCGCGACCCGCAGCCGGGCGCTTCGAAGACCACGTCGCGTGGCTCGCTCGACGTGACGCGAACGCCGACCGCGCGTTCTGGCGCGGCGCGCTCGCCGGGTTCGCCGCCCCCACCGGACTGCGGGTCCCCGCGCCGACGGCCGCGGCGTCCGGCAAGCACGAGTTCTCGGTCGCGCTCTCGCGCGAGGCGACCGAGCGCCTGACCCGCGCCGCTCGCGTCGAGCGCGTCACCGTGAACACCGCGCTGCGCGGCGCCTGGGCTCTGGTCCTCGCGGCGCACGCGGGCGAGGACGACGTCGTCTTCGGGGCCACTGTCTCGGGCCGCCCCGCGGACCTCGCCGGCGTCGAGTCGATCGTCGGGATGTTCATCAACACCGTGCCGGTCCGCGTCCGCGTCGACCGCGCGGCGCCGATCGGCGACTGGCTTCGGGCCATCCAGCGCGAGAGGAACGAGGCGAGCGAGCACGAGCACGCCTCGCTCGCCGCCGTCCAGAAGGACAGCGAGCTGCCCGCCGGAACGCCGCTCTTCGACTCGATCCTCGTGTTCGAGAACCACGCGATCGACGTCGAGGCCGACGGCGCGCCGGGCGGGATGATGGTGACGGACCAGCGCTTCGTCGAGCACAGCAACTTCCCGCTCGCCGTGCTCGTGCTCCCCGGCGAGCGGCTGGAGCTCACCTGGATCCACGACGCCGACCGCCACGCGCCCGACGCGATCCGGCGCGTGGCCGAGAGCGTCGTCGCCGCGCTGGAGTCGATCGCCGACGACCCGACCAGGCCCGTCGGCGCGGTGAACGTCCTCGCACTCACCGAGCGGGACGAGCTGCGGACGCTCTCGTCGGGTCCGGCTCTCGACGCGACGTCGACGAGCGTCCTGGAGCTGTTCGACGCCGCCGTGCGCCGTGCGCCGGACGCGGCGGCGGTACTCGACGAGGGCGCGGGACGCACGACGACCTACGCGGACCTCGATCGCCGCTCGCGCGCGCTGGCCGGAGCGCTGGCCGCGGCCGGCGTCGGACGCGGCGATCGAGTCGGCCTCGTGCTCGACCGCGGGCGGGACATGGTCGTCGGCATCCTTGGCGCGCTGCGCGCGGGCGCGGCCTACGTCCCGCTGGATCCCGACGGACCCCTGGAGCGGCGCCGTGGGATCCTCGCGGACGTCGGGGCTTCGGCCGTCGTCACGACCGCCGAACGCGCGCCGCAAGCGGACCGGACCGGGCCGCCGGTCGTGCGGATCGACGCGCTGGGGGGCGCCCAGATGGACTCCGTGGACTCCAGGCATGCCGTGGAGATCTCGGGCGACGACCTCGCGTACGTGCTGTTCACCTCCGGCTCCACCGGCCGACCTAAGGGCGTCGAGGTGAGCCACGCGAACCTCGTCCGCTCGACCGCCGCGCGCTTCACCTGGTACGGCGACGCCGTCGGCACCGGCGACGTCGACCGGTACCTGCTGCTCTCGCCGTACCACTTCGACAGCTCCGTCGCCGGGCTCTTCTGGACGCTGTGCAGCGGCGGTGCGCTCGTCCTGCCGCCGCCGGGTGGAGAGCGCGACGTGTCCGCGCTCGCGGACCTCGTGGCACGTGCAGGCGTGACCCACACGCTGTGCCTGCCGTCGGTGTGGGAGCTCGTCCTGGAGGTCGCGGCGCCGGGCCAGCTCGGCTCGCTGCGGGCCGTGATCGTCGCCGGCGAGGCCTGCGCTCCGTCGCTCGCGCGCACGCACGCCGCGGCGCTCCCGGACGCCGCGCTCGTGAACGAGTACGGCCCCACCGAGGGCACGGTGTGGGCGACCGCGCACGTCGTCGACGCCACGGACGAGTCGCGGAGCGTCCCGATCGGTCGCCCGATCCCGGGCGCGTCCGTGCACCTCGTCGACGCCGCGCTCCGCCCCGTGCCGCGCGGCGCGCCGGGCGAGGTCCTGCTGGGCGGCGCGGGCGTCGCGCGCGGCTACTTCGGCCATCCCGAGCGCACCGCCGAGGCCTTCGTGGACGCCGCGCCGCTGGACGACGCACCGATCCGCGGCTACCGGACCGGCGACCTCGCGCGCTGGCGCGAGGACGGCGCGCTGGAGTTCCTCGGGCGCGTCGACGGTCAGGTCAAGGTGCGCGGGCAGCGCATCGAGCTCGGGGAGATCGAGGCGCGACTGACGGAGCACGTGAGCGTGCGCGAGGCGGTGGTCGTCGCGCGCGTCGACGGGCCGCGGAACACGACCGAGCTCGCGGCGTACGTGATCGCCGCGACGGACGACGCGCCCGAAGGGCTCGCGTCCTCCCTGCGCGAGCATCTCGCGTCCGCCCTGCCGGCGGCGATGGTGCCCCGCACGATCGACGTGCTGGACGCGCTGCCGCGGACGGGCACGGGCAAGGTCGATCGCGGCGCGCTACCCGATCCCGCCGACGTGGCGGCGCCGACGGCCGACACCGCTCACGGGGCCGACGCGCCCGCGAACGAGACCGAGCGCACGCTCCTCCCGATCTGGCGCGACGTCCTCGGGCTGGAGAGCGTGCCGCGCGAGGCGAGCTTCTACGAGCTCGGCGGCGACTCGCTCCTCAGCATCCGGATCATCGCGCGCGCGCACCGCGAGGGTCTGCGCGTGGACCCCGCGCGGTTCGCGGATCGTCCGACGCTCGCGGGCATGGCCGCGGCGGCCGAGGGCGCGCGAGAGGACACGGGACCCGCGGACGGCGATGCAGACGGCCCGATCCCGCTCACGCCGATCCAGCGGTGGTTCTTCGCGCTGGACCTCCCGGAGCCGCACCACTGGAACCAGGCGGCGTGGGTCGACGTGCCGAGGGACGTCGACGCCGACGCGGTGCGGCGCGCCCTCGAAGCGGTGGCGTCCGCCCACGAGGCGCTCCGCCTGCGGTTCACGCGGGCGGACGGCGCGTGGCACCAGGAGGTCGCGCCCGCCGCGGGCGTCGACCTGCGGGTCGTCGACGGAGCGGAGCCGTCGGTCGTGCACCGCGCCGCGGGCGACGCGCAGCGCGGCTTCGATCTGGGGTCCGGCCGGCCGCTGTGCGCGCTCCTCGACGCGGCCAGGTCGCGCGTGCTCGTCGTCGCGCACCACCTCGTCGTCGACGCGGTCTCGTGGGGCGTCCTCACGGAGGACCTGGGCGCCGCCCTCCAGGGCGTCGCACGCGGCAAGGCGCCCGAGGTCCCGCGCGCGCCCGGGTTCGGCGCATGGGTGAGGCGCCTCGAACGGCATGCGCGGTCGGACGCGATCCGCGACGAGATCCCCCACTGGCTCGGGCTCCGCGGCGCGTCGGCGTCCGCGCTCGATCGCGCCGCTGGGACGACCGGCGATCCGGTCGCGCTGGAGGAATCGGTGTCGATCCAGGTGGACGAGCGTACGACGAGCGCGCTGCTCCGCGACGTGCCGCCCGTCTACGGGACGCGCATCCTCGATCTCCTGCTCGCCGCCCTCGCGCGCGCCGTCCGCGTGCGCACGGGTCGGTCTTCGGTCCTGTTCGACCTGGAGGCGCACGGCCGAGAGCCCCTCGGCGACGGCCACGGCCCGGATCCGTCGCGCGTCGTCGGGTGGCTGACGAGCGTCCACCCCGTCCGCCTGGACCTGCCCGCCGGCGACGACGCCGGCGCGGCGATCAAGGCGGTCAAGGAACAGCTTCGCGCCGTTCCGAGCGGCGGGATCGGGTTCGGGCTCCTCCAGCACCTGCGCGGCGACGCGGAGATCGAGGCCGAGCTCGCGCGCGTGCCGCGGCGGGAGCTGCTCTTCAATTACCTGGGCCAGCGCTCGGACGGCGCCGGCGGCCCCGCGGACAGCGCCAGCGGCCCCGGGGACAGCGCCGGCGGCCCCGGGGACGACGTCGGGCCGCTCCGCAGCGCGCTCGGCGAGCGCGCGTACCCGATCGAGGTCAACGCGGAGATCACCGGCGGACGCCTCACGGCGCGCTGGAGCCACGGACGCGACGTCTTCGAGCCGGGCGCGGTCCATGCACTCGCGCGCGCCTTCGTCGACGAGCTGACGGCGCTCGTCGATCACTGCGCGGCGCCGGAGGCGGGCGGCAGGACACCGTCCGACTTCCCGCTCGCCGGTCTCGACCAGTCGGCGCTCGACCGCCTCGCAGAGCGGCTGGGCGAGGACTGACCCGCGGCCCCGGGATCCGTAGCATCGGCCCATGGCGCACGTGCTCTGCACGACCACCGGACTCGCGGGGATGCTCCACGCGTCGCTGCAGGTCGCGCGGCGCCTGATCGCTGCCGGGCACCGCGTCACCTACGCCTGCCCGCTCGACGTCGCCGACGTGGTGCGCGCGGCGGGCGTCGCGTACGTCCAGCTCCCGCCGATCGACTTCGACCCGGCGCCGCAGGTGGACACCCATGGTGGGCGGCTCGGGCGCAAGCTGACCGAGCTGCGCACCGCGGGAGAGCGCCGCCGCGCCGGCGTCGCCGCGCTCCGGACGGACGCGTTCGAGCGCCTCCTGCAAGAGGCGGAGCCTGACCTCGTGCTGCTCGACCTGGAGCTCGACGAGCTGATCCTCACGGCGACACGCGCGGCGCGCCGCGTCGCGCTGATCAGCCCGTTCTTCGCGCACGAGAAGCGCGCGGGCCTTCCGCCGCTCGACAGCGACGTCGTGCCTGGATCGGGGTGGCGGGGCTCCAGGATCGGGCTGGAGCTGGAGTGGCTGCGCGCTCGGACGCGGCGCCGGCTCGCGATCGCGCGAACGTGGACGCGCTACCACGGCACCGACCGCCGCGGCGTGCTGCTGGAGCTCGCCGGGGAAGTCGGATTCCCGCGTACGCGGCTCGGGCAGCTCGACTTCGGGACCGTGTTCACCTACCGCGGCCTGCCGAAGCTGAGCATGACCGCGCGCGAGCTCGACTTCCCCCACGACGAGCTCTCCGGCTTCGAGTACATCGGGCCGATGGTGCGGCCCAGCGCGAGGGATCCGCGAGTCGACGAGCGCGCTCGGGCCGAGGTGGCGCGCGTGCTCGACGACGCCGAGCGCGCGGGGTCGCCGGTCGTGCATGCGTCGGTCACCTCGATGCGGACGGACGACGGCGGACTCCCGGGCGTCCTGCCTCGCCTCGTCGAGGCGGCGCGCCGGAGGCCCGACTGGACGCTCGTCCTCGGGCTCGGAGGACGCGCGGACGCCGACCTCGGCAGCGCCCTCCCGCCGAACGCACACGCGTTCCGATGGCTCCCCCAGCTCGACGTCGTCGCACGCGCCGCGTGCTCGGTCCACCACGGCGGCATCCACACGATCCACGAGTGCGTCGCGCACGAGGTGCCGATGCTCGTCGCCTCCGGCGGCCGCTTCGACCAGGACGGGAACACGGCGCGCGTCGTCCACCGCGGCCTCGGCGTCGCCGCCGATCCTGTACGCGACGACGCGGAGGCGCTTGTCGGGCGGATCGCCGGACTGCTGGAGGACGACCGGTGCCGGGCACGCCTCGCGACGATGCGCGAGAGCTTCGAACGCTACGCGAGCGAGCGCCGGCTGGAGTGCGCGGTCGACTCGCTCCTCAGCGCTTCCGGAAGAAGTAGTTCGGGTTCTTCGTGATCAGCTCGTAGCGACCGTCCGCGGCGACTTCGCGCGCGACGTCGCGCGAGCCCCAGTCGGTGTCGTCGCCGGAGTCGTCGAACAGGAGGAACCCGCCGGGCACGAGCGCCGCGTCGCAGTTCTCGAAGTCCCGCCGCGCGAAGTCGTAGGTGTGGTTGCCGTCGATGTAGCAGAAGCTCGCGTCGCCCCCGAGTTCGACCTCGCGGTCGAAGACGTCGGTGCGGGTCTCGCCGGCGCGCCAGGCCTCGAAGAAATCGTCGGAGGTCGTCTCGACCGTGAACGGCAGGTCGTGGCCGCTGAAGAAACGCGTGTTGCGGACGTACGAGTCGCGCATGAAGTCGCGGTAGTCGGCGCTCCGGACCGACGGCGAGTCCCCGAGCATCTCGCCGACCTCGGGGCCGCCCTCGAACGTCCACGGGTCGCAGGTGATCAGCTTCGCCGTCACGCCGTGGCGGTGCTTCATGTACGTCATCACGTTCGCCGACAGTCCGCACGACGAACCGATCTCGAGAATGGGAGCGTCGGACGGAAGGCGCCGGATCGCGTAGTCCATGCACCACGCGTTCCCGCGGGCGAGACCGCCGGGCACGGCGAACGACACCCAGGTCAGGTACGGCGTCCAGAAGTCGTCGGGGCTGCTCTCCCCGCGGATCTTCGCACCCAGTGCGCGGGCAAACCCTCGCATGCCCTCTGCGCGATAAAGACGCAGACCGTTCCCGATCGAACTCAGTCCCATACCTCTATACAGCACGAGGACCGGCGCGACGCAACCGCGACGCTCAACGCGGGACGCGTTCGCCAAGGAACGACGTCCTTGCGAACTCGGAACGCGACGCGTGGTACCGTGCCGTAGGACGGTCGCGCAGTAGCGTTCGACCGACACCTGCCCGTCTCCCCGCCCACTCCGCCGTCCTTCGAATGCGGTCGCCCGACCCGGTCAGCCCGGCTGACGATCCTGCCTCCGAGCGCCTCCTCGAAAGGGAGCGGGAGGAGCTTCGTCGCGTGGCGGACGCGCCGATTCCCGCAGCGCCGCACGGGGTACGCGCACGCGTGAGGCCCACGATCTCGGTCGTGATCCCGGTCTACAACCACGCGGACGTGATCGCGGGAGCGATCGAATCCGCGCTGAACCAGACCGTTCCGCCCGATGAGATCGTGGTCGTGGACGACTGCTCGGAGGACGCGGAAGCCCTTGTCCAGGCCCTGGAACCGTGGATTCGCGATCACGGAGTCCATCTGCACAGGACGCCGCGGAACAGCGGACCCGCGGCAGCGAGGAACATCGGCATCTGCGCCTCCCACGGTGACCTCGTGGCGCTCCTCGACGCCGACGACCGCCACGAGCCCGAACACCTCGAGACCGCTGTCGACACGCTCCTGGCCCACCCCGAGACGGCGATGACGTGCGCGGACGCCTTCCAGGTGCACCGGGGCGCAATGCTCCCGGGTCGCAAGAACGACCAGTGGCAGCCGATCAAGCCCGTCGTCACGTTCGAGCGGCTCCTGGAAGGCAACTGCATCAGCACGCTGACCGTCGTGATGCGACGCGAGACCTACGACGCGTTCGGTCCTTTCGACGAAGCGCCTGACCTCGTCGGCGTCGAGGACTACGACCTCTGGCTGCGCGTTTCGAAGGCGCGCGAGATCCGCTACGTCGACCGTCCGCTCGCGCGGTACGCGAAGTCGCCCGAGAGCATCTCCGGGGACCCGCGGCGGCTGTTCCGCGGCGAAGCTGCGGTGTTCGACAAGCTGGAGCGTGTCGTGGACGGGTTCCAGGAGTCTCACGGCGCGATCGCGGCCCGCAGGCGCCACGAGATGCGCGTGGACCTCGCGTACAACCTGTGCACGACGCGGGACTGGCGCGAGGCACTGCGCGTCGCCGTCGTCGCCGTCGCTCGGCGTCCACTGTCCGTTGCCGGTTACCGCGTGCTCGCACGCGCGCTCCTTCGCCGCACGTCTGGCGAGGTCCAGAGCTGAGACGCCGCAGGTTGATTCGAGACGATCGACCGCAGGAACCCGTCGACGCGGTGTTGTTTCTCCTCTCCTCGAAGGAACGGCGATCCGATCGTTCGCGTCCCTCGTAACGGCTCTGCCGCCGTTGGCGCGCGCGCACGCGTGCCGAGACCTCCCTTCCCCGTCGCCAGCAGGATTCCCCGCTCCTCGCCAGCGCGCGTCCGACGCGCCCGCCCGTTCATGCTCTCCCTGCCTCTCGGCGTCCTGCCGCTCCTCTGCTTCCCCGCTGTCACACCCGTTCTCGCCCAGGGCGAACCCTCCGAGGAGCAGCAGGCGAAACCGTCCGCTTCCGTTGTCGCGGCCACACCGGCATCCGAGCCCGCCGCATCCGAGCCCGCCGCAGCACGGGCCGCCGCACCCGCGGCCGCGCAGGCGGATGACGACGAGGTCACCGTCATGGAGGAAGTGATCGTCGAGGGCCGCGGCGCGAGCCGCCTCGGGTTCTCGCCGTCCTCCAGCGAGGGAGTGACCGGACGGGAGCAGCTGCGGCGCCGCCCGCTGCTGCGCCCCGGCGAGATCCTGGAGACGACCCCGGGCGTGATCATCACGCAGCACTCGGGGTCGGGTAAGGGCAACCAGTTCTTCCTGCGGGGCTTCAACCTCGACCACGGCACCGACTTCCTCGTCACCGTCGACCGGGTCCCGATCAACCTGCGCAGCCATGGGCACGGTCAGGGGTACGTCGACCTCAACTTCCTGATCCCCGAACTCGTCGACACGGTCGCCTACCGCAAGGGCCCCTACTTCGCGGACACGGGCGACTTCTCCAGCGCCGGCAGCGTGTCGCTCGACTACGTGCGCAACCTCCCGAACGCGATCGCGATGGTCGAGTACGGCGCGTTCAACTTCCAGCGCGCCATGCTCGCCGACTCGTTCAAGGTCGGCCGGCACGACGACGACCTGCTCGTAGCGGTGGAGACCCAGCACTACGACGGTCCCTGGGAGGAGCCGGAGAACTTCAACAAGATCAACCTCCTCGCGCGGTACGCCACGGGCGACGCCCAGAACGGCTCGGCGTACACCGCGAACGCGTACGACGGGAGCTGGACGTCGACGGACCACGTCGCGCGGCGCGCCGTCGACAGCGGGCTCATCAACCGCTTCGGGACGCTCGACCCGACGAGCGGCGGTACGTCCAGTCGCTACAGCCTGACCGGCCGGTGGTACGGGACCGACTCCGACCGGCGATGGGACGTCTCCGCATACGCGTACAACTACAACCTCGACCTCTTCTCGAACTTCACGTACTTCCTCAACGACCAGGTCAACGGCGACCAGTTCCGCCAGATCGACCGCCGGTGGGTCCAGGGAGCCCACGGCGCCAACACCTGGTTCGGGGAGGTGTTCGGCCGCCCCGCCGAGACGCGCGTCGGCGGCGAGTTCCGCAACGACATCATCGAGAACGGCCTGGAGAACACGGTCGCGCGACGGACGCTGTCGAGGACGCGTCGCGACGACATCCTCCAGACGAGCGCCGCCGCCTTCGCCGACAACACGACCTACTGGACCAACACGGTCCGCACCAACCTCGGCATCCGCGGCGACGTCTATCACTTCGACGTCGACAGCGACAACCCGTCGAACTCGGGCAACAAGACGGACGGCATCTTCAGCCCGAACGCCAGCATCGTCTTCGGCCCGTACCGCGACGTCGAGTTCTACGTCAACGCCGGCTACGGCTTCCACAGCAACGACGCGCGCGGCGTGACGCTGCGCGACGACCCGACGACGCCAGCGCCGAACGACGGCGTCGCGGTCGATCCGCTCGTGCGGCAGCGCGGCGCCGAGGTCGGCGTACGGTACGAGTCACCGGGCGGTCTCAAGTCGACGCTGACGCTGTGGGGTCTGGAGAGCGACTCCGAGCTCCTCTTCATCGGGGACGCCGGCGGCAGCGAGCCGTCCGGGGCGACCGAGCGCTGGGGCGTCGAGTGGACGAACTACTGGCAGTTCACGCAGCAGCTCTCCCTCGACTTCGACGTCACCTTCTCCGAGGCGCGCTTCACGAACGCGGGAGACGAGGACCGCGTCCCCGGCGCGATCGGGACGACCCTCGCCGCGGGCCTCGCCTACGAGACCGAACAGGGACACTACGCCGCGCTCCGAGCGCGCTACTTCGGCCCGCGCGACCTGGAGGAGACGGGACAGGTCCAGTCGAGCTCGACCATGCTCGTGAACGCGCATTTCGCGTACCGGCTGACCGAGAACTGGCAGGCGCGAATCTCCATCTTCAACCTGCTGAACCGCGAGGCGAGCGACATCGAGTATTTCTACCCGTCGCGACTGGAGAACGAGCCCGCGGGTCCCGACGACGGCGGCTTCAACGACGTACACTTCCATCCGGTGGAGCCCTTCGCCGTCCGCGTTGGCCTCACCGCCGCCTTCTGAGCGGCGCATTCTGAGCCATGGTCCTCGCCGTCCACGACGTCATCTGGGGGCACAGCTTCCTCGAGCTGTTCCACATGGGTGGGCCGGTCATGTGGCCGATCCTCGCCTGCTCCGTCGTGGCCGTCGCGATCCTCGTCGAACGCAGCCTCGTCTTCGCGCGCGTGCGCGGTCTCCCGGCGGCGATCGAGGACGACGTGGTCGCCGCGATCGAGCGCAAGGACCTCGACGCGGCGCGCGCGCGTACCGGCGAGTCGCGCGACCTCTCGGCCGCCGTGCTCCGGACCCAGCTCGACCTCGCGGACGCCGACGAGGACGTGCGACGCGAGGCGGTCCAGCGCGAGGGCGGGCTGGCGATCGAGCGCCTGGAGCGCCGGCTGTCACCGCTCGCGCTCGTCGCGCAGATCTCTCCGCTCCTCGGACTCCTCGGCACGGTGTCCGGCCTCGTCGCCTCGTTCTGGCAGCTGGAGCAGGCCAGCGGCCCGGTCCAGCCGAGCGACCTCGCGGCCGGCATCTGGGCCGCGCTGCTGACCACCGTGTTCGGCCTGATCGTCGGGATCCCCGCGAGCGCGGCGTCCCACCTCTTCCAGGACCGCGTCGACGCGTTCGCGCGTCGCCTCGGCTTCACGGTGACGCGCGTCGAGGGTGCGCTGTGGCACGCGGCGAATGGCCGCTCGATGCCGCGGTCCTCCGCTACCGGCGCGAGCTCGCCGAAGCGCACGCGCCGCGCGGACCGAGGCGACGTCGCCGTCGAGTCCGCCCGGACCGCCGAGGGCCAGTAGTGGAGTTCCGCCGCCGGAAGCGAGGCCGCTCCGCGCTGGAGCTCACACCACTGATCGACGTGGTGTTCCAGCTGCTGGTGTTCTTCCTCCTGACGGCGAGCTTCGTCCAGCCGTCGCTGCGTCTCGACCTGCCGAGCGGCGAGGCGAGCGACGAGCCGGACTCGAAGCCGATCATGGTCGAGATCGACGCGGCGGGCACGCTGCGCGTCGACGGCGACGTGGTCGCCCGGGACGGCCTGGAGGACGCGCTGCGCAGCGCGCTCGAGGACGACCGGACGGCGGTGCGCCTGTCGGGCGATCGCGAGATGGCGTACGGGATGTTCGTCGAGGCGCTCGACGCCGCGCGTCGCGCCGGCGCCGCGCACTTCGACCTCGTCCACGACGGAGGGCTGAGCCAGGGAGGCGGCCAGTGAGCGAGGGACGCCTGTTCCAGGCGGCGCTCGTGCTCTCGATCGCCGCCCACGCCGTCCTGCCGTTCCTGCCGGGCGAGACGCTCGTCCAGGCGGCCGAGCTCGCGACGCAGGAGCGTGAGGCCACGATGCCCATGACCGTTCGGATCGTGGAGCAGGAGACCGCGCCGCCGCCGCCGGTCGAACCCACGCCCGTGGACCCGCTCCTGACCTCCGCCGCCGGGACGCGTCGGGTCAGCGCGCTCGACCTGGAGCCGCAGCGCTTCGAGCGCGACCGGGAAGAGGCCTTCGACCCGCTCCTCGCGCCCGTCCCCCTCGAGCGGGAGCTCGACGAGCCCGAGCCGCTCGCCGAGCCCATTGACGTGCCGCTGGTGGCTCCGCCGCCCGAGCTGGACGCGCCCGAGCGCATCGACCTCCCGGAGCCGAAGCGCGTCGTCGACGACGTCGACGTGGCGCTGGACGAGCCGACCCAGAACGTCGAGGCGAGCGCGGCCGCGCTCCAGCGCAAGGCCTCGGTCGACAGGTCGAAGAACCGCGCGCCCCGCTATCCACCCCAGGCGCGCGCCCGCCGTTTGCAGGGCACCTGCAAGCTGCTGTGCGTCATCGGCGCCGATGGCCGAGTGAAGTCGGTGACCGTCGCCACGTCCAGCGGGCACGAGATCCTCGACGATGCAGCCGTGGACGCGGTCCGGCGGTGGCGGTTCAAGCCGGCGCTCGGCGCGAACGGCAAGGCGGCCGAGGACACGGTGCTCGTCCCCGTGACGTTCCGGCTCACCGGCTGACGCACGGCGAAGCCGTGCGTCGGCCGGTGAAGAGCCTCGTTCAGCGAAGGCCTTCTGGGTGAGCCTTCAGGGAAACCGCAGATCGGACACCGCCAGCGGCACCCGGTTGCGCACCGCGCCCGTGACGTCGACCGAGAGCAGCTCGACGGACGGGTCCTCGCGGAACCAGTCGATCTCGATCATGCCGAAGTTGTGCTCGGCGACCGCTGGCCCGAAGCGGCGCACGTTGGGCTCGATGACGTCCCAGTCCTGGTTGATGCCGCTCGCCGTGACGTCCCAGAGGTCGTAGCCGCCCTCGACGGGCTGACGGCTGATCTCCCCCCAGTGGACGTCGCCCGAGACGAAGACGACGCCGTTCGCGCGCGTCTCGGCGACCAGGTCGATGAGCCGATCGCGCTCGTGCGGCACGTTCGTCCAGCTCTCCCAGCCGTTGTAGCTGTGCCCGAACTGGATGCTCGTCGCGACGATGCGCAGGTCGGCGGGCACGGCGAGACGCTCGCCGAGCCAGGCCCACTGCGCCTCGCCGAGGATCGTCGCGGTTGGGTCCAGGTTCGGGCGGTAGTCGTTCTTGTGCGGCGGCACGGGTGCGTCGCCGTTCCGGACGAGGGCGTCCCGGAAGGTGCGCGTGTCCAGCAGGATCACCTGGAGCGTCCGGCCGCCGGACTCGAAGACGTGGTCGTGGTAGATCCCGGCGTGCTCGCGGCGCGGCGAGTCCATCGGCACCCCCCAGAAGTCGAGGAAGACCTCGCGGGAGGCCTCCTTCTGCGGGTACTCCTTGCCCGCGTCGTTCGCCCCGTAGTCGTGGTCGTCCCAGATCGCCAGCGTCGGGCAGTGCGCGCGCAGCGACTGGAACTCCGGTCGCGCCGCCAGCGTCTCGTACTTGCCCCGCAGGACGTCCATGTCCTCGGTGTCACCGTAGACGTTGTCGCCGAGGTAGACGAACAGATCCGGGTCCCGCTCGACGACGCGCTCCAGCGCGGGCTGCGGTCGGTCCTGGTCCGCGCAGGAACCGAAGGCGATGCGCGACGGGAGCGTGGTGGCGTCGACCTCCACGTCCTCGAACCCGAACGAGTTCGTGGGAGCGGCGCAGGCCCCGACGAGGGCAGCTGCGAGGAGGGCAGCTGCGATGAGGGGCACTGCGGTGAGGGGCGGCGCGATGGCTAGGGCGTGCATCGGCGGATCAGAGCGGCAGGTAGCAGACGGTGTTCGACAGCAGGATCGTGATGAAGATCGCGCAGATCGTCAGCGGCCCGAGGTAGATGCGCCCGGTCATCAGGAAGAACGCCCGGTGGAAGATCGGGAGCACGAACATCATCGGGACGACCGCGAAGAGCAGGTTGACGTAGAGCCAGCCGTCGGTCCAGAAGACGGTCCCCGTTCGCGAGTAGGTCGCGTACTGCACGGCGACGATCAGGAGCAGTCCGAGGCTGTTCGCGATCGCGGCGAGCATCGTCGTCGCCCACTCGGGCCAGCCGGCGAAGCGCAGACCGGCGTTGGCGCGCAGGGAATTCGACAGGAAGAAGACGAAGAACCCAGGCGCGTACATGCCGAGCAGAAGGAACAGCTCGGGCTGGAACGCCCGCGCGCCCATGAACAGGAATCGGTAGTCGACGCGGAAGACGTAGTCGACGCCGAAAAGTAGCAGCACGTAGAGGCCGTAGAGGAGCGCGGCGAGCAGGCAGGTCCGCAGGCCGTCGGCGAGACCGATCGAGGCTCCCCACTCCGGCCTGTGCACGTCGCGCGCGTCCGCGCGTCGGGCCCGGCGCGCGGCGAGGTGCCCCCCGAAGAACAGGACGAACCCGAACGCGCCGTTGAAGAGCGCCCAGAGCAGGACCGCGTTGTTCATCCGCTGCGGGAAGAACCACGTCAGCCGTCGGCTCGACGCCGCGACGAACAGGTCCTTCGAGAGCTCCGCCATGGGGATGTACGACACGCACGCGACGAGCGCGCCGACGCCGAGCAGCGTCCAGAAGACGGCGCGCTGCCGCCCCTTCGGCGCAGCGGGCGCCTCGGGCACGGGCCGGACGAGCGGGCGGAACATCGCCGTCGCGAGCAGCACGCGGGCGAGCGGGACGACGGCAAGAAGCGACGCGACAAGCGCGACCAGCGTCCAGAGCTCCTTCCACATCCACGTCTGGTCGCGCGGATCGAGCCCGCTGTCGAGCTCGAAGACCGTCTCGAAGAACGCGATCTGGTTCGCGGTCGACTCCACGTCGTAGGGCTGGAACGGATGCAGCACGGGCTCGTTGTGCATGACCCGCAGCGTCCGGTCGGCGGCCGCGCCATAGAACCGCCCGATCTCGACCTCCTCGATCGGCGGCGCGTCCTCGGGCCGACCCGAGTTCACGAGCCGCAGCGCCTCCGGCGCGGTGCGCATGTCGCCGTTCCCGAGCTCGGTGCGGTACGCGCCCTCGTCGTACAGGGCGTAGCTGGCGCCGACGTTCGATCTCACTCCGGCGAGGATCTTGTCCCGCAGCGTCAGGACGTAGCCCGAGACGTACGCCGAGTGCAGGCGGCTCGGCTCGTCCGGAGCGGCGGCGCGCCCGAAGTGGTCAGCCGCGCGGATCGCCGCGTTGCCGCCCGCGGAGTGCCCGGTGACCGCGACCCGCTCGCGGTCGACGTAGTTCAGGTTCGGCGTCGCGTACGCGTAGTCGACGATCGCGAAGGCGCCGTAGCCCTCGGTCGTCGCGGCGCGGCGGCTCGTCGAGGAGCTCGACCAGCCCTGGCCGTACGGATCGATCGAGAGCGCAACGATCCCGCGCCGCGCGAGCTCGATCGCGATGTTCGACAGCGCCTCCTTCGAGCGCTGGAACCCCGGGACGACGACGACGAGCGGCGCCGGTGCCTCTGCGGTCGCGGAGACGGGCCGGAAGAGGTCCCCCGCCACCCACTGGCCGTTCTGCGTCGGCACGGTCACGCCGCGCACCCGCACGCGTCCCCCGTCCGTCTGGACCCGCGCGGCGAGCGCGCACGCCGCGACCACGAGCGCGACCAGCGCCGCAAGACACCACCGCGCGCGCCGCGTTCCTCGCTCGTACGCGTCCGTCAATCGACGATCCCCGGCAGGACGACGAAGTACATCAGGACGCTGATGAGCGCGATGCCGACCAGGTTCAGCCAGAGCCCTGCGCGGCACATCTGGCGGATCGTGATCTGGCCCGATCCGAACACGATCGCGTTGGGCGGCGTCGCGATGGGCAGCATGAACGCGCAGCTCGCTGCGATGGTGACGGGGACCACGAGGAGGAGCGGCGACAGGCCGAGCGCCGGACCGAGCGCGGAGAGCACGGGCACCAGGGTCGCCGTCGTCGCCAGGTTGGACGTGAGCTCGGTCAGGAAGATCATCCCCGCCGTGAGCGCGATCAGGAGCACGAAGGGATGCAGTCCCTCCAGCGCACCGGCCTGCGCGGCAAAGAACTCCGCGACTCCGTTCCGCTTCACCGCGGCGGCGAGGCTCAGCCCACCTCCGAAGAGCAGGAGGATTCCGAACGGCACGTCCCGCCCGGTCCTCCAGTCCATCACGAAGCGTCCGGACCGCCTCGCAACCGGCAGGACGAACAGGAGTAGCGCCCCCGCGATCGCGATGCTCCCGTCGCTGAGGCCCGGCACCCACTCGCGCAAGAGCGGCCGCGTCGCCCACGCGAGAACCGTGAGCAGGAACACGCACAGCGTGATCGTCTCGCCGCGCGACATCGAGCCGAGCCGATCCAGCTCGCGCCGCAGGAGCTCGCGCCCGCCGGCGATGGGTTCGCGCGGCACCGGGTAGAGCACGCGGGTCATCGCCCACCACGCGATCGGCAGGAAGACGATCGTGATCGGCCCGCCGATCGCGACCCACTGGAGGAACGAGATCTCGACGCCGAGTTCGTCCTGCGCGAACTGCACGAGGAATCCGTTCGGCGGCGATCCGATGATCGTGCTCATCCCACCGATCGACGCCGCATAGGCGATCGAGAGCAGGAGGCAGAGCGGGAAGTTCGCCCACCGTGCGTCGCCGTCCGCGTCCCCTCCCGCGCCGGCGCTCTGCTCCTTCACGAGCCCGATCACGCCGAGGCCGATCGGCAGCATCATCGCCGTCGTCGCGGTGTTCGAGATGCTCGTGCTCATCGCCGCGGTGGCGATCATGAATCCGCCGACGAGCCGCGTCGGCGTCGTCCCGCACGCGCTCAGCGTCAGGAGCGCGATCCTGCGGTCGAGCCCCCAGCGCTGCATCGACAGGGCGATCAGGAAGCCGCCCATGAAGAGGAAGATGAGCTGCGACGCGTAGGGAGCCGTGGTCTCCGCGACGGTCCCGGCACCGACGAGCGGGAACAGGGCGATGGGCAGGAGCGCCGTGGCCTCGAGGTCGACGGCCTCGGTCAGCCACCAGATGGCCATCCAGGCCATCAGCGCCAGCGTCGCCCGACCGCCCGAATCGAATGGCACGTCGCGCCCTTCGAGATCGACGTAAGCCTCGGGTAGGAACGCGAGCAGGAGCCCTGCGACGAGCGGCCCCAGGACCAGCCCGATCCACTTCGCACGCGACGGGAGCGGCTCCGTGCTCGCTTCGACGCTCTCCGTCACGCGCAGACCGTACCGATTTCGTCCCGGGACGCCACAGTCGGGTGATCCCTAGGTCGCCGCACTTCAGAAGCACGCGGACGATGCAGGGCGCGTACCTTGCGCTCGACTTCTCCTTCGCTTCCCTCCCCCACCCCTTCCATGCGACCGATTCGAATCGCCCCTCTCCTTCCCGTGGTCGGCGCACTGGCGCTCACCGCGAACCACGCCGAGGCCCAGGTCATCCCCAAGACCCGCGTCAACGTCGGAGGCGCCAACGGCACCGGCGCGGACGGCATCGGGTTCGCCGAGCGCGACGGCAGCTTCTACGTCGCGTGGGCCGAGAGCAACGGCCAGGGCTCGTCGGTGCAGGACATCTACTTCGCCTCGTCCGTCGACGACGGCGTGACCTGGAGCACGCCGGTCCGCGTGGACACGGGCGACCTCGACAACACCGCCGACTCCGACCAGCCGCGTCTCATCGTGACGGAGAACGGGACCGTCGTCGTCATCTTCCAGGAGTTCCGCGACTCTGCGGCCGCCGGCGCGCCGGGTGAGGCCGACTGCTTCTACAACCGCTCGACCGACGGCGGCGTCACGTGGATGCCCTCGGCGATGCCGCTCAACACGACGACCTCGGGCGCGAACGTCGCGTCCGACATCGACCGCATCTTCCTCGCCTCCAGCGGTAACACCGTCTACGCGACGTGGGAGGAGGACGAGCTCGTCCCCGGCGGCGAGGAGGAGATCAAGTACGTGACCTCGATCGACGCCGGCGCGACCTGGAGCACGCCCGCGATCATCACGAACACGATGCCGGTCGAGGACGTCGACGACCCCAAGGTCGCCGGCAACGGCGGCAACGTCGTCGTCGCCTTCATCGACGACAACGGCGGTCAGGACGACCTGGAGATCCTGAACTCGATCGACGGGGGAATGACCTGGAACCAGCAGGCGGTCGAGACCAACACCGCCGGTGACGCCGACACGGCGCGGATCGCCTCGGACGGCGACGTCTTCGCGGTCGCGTGGTTCGACGACGGCGCCTCGGGAAGCAACGACAACGAGGTGCACGCGGTCGTCTCGACGGACGGCGGAGTGACCTGGTCCGCGGAGATCACCCTCAACCCGAGGGTCGGCGCCAATGCGCCCGCGACGACGCACGACATCGCTCTCTGGGTCGACGGCGACGACGTCTACTGCGCGTTCACGGACGACTCGGTGGCCGTCGCCGGCGGCGGGAGCTCGACGATCAACGCGGGCGAGCTGTACCTCTCGCGCTCGCTCGACGGCGGCGTGACCTGGGACCTGGAGATCCCGATCGACGACGACTCGAGCCTGATCAACGCGCGCCCGCACATGGCGGCGCGGAACGGCCGCGTCGTCGTGCACTCCGAGACCGGCAGCAACGGCAACAACCTGCTCGCCTACTACGTGTCCGAGGACTTCGGATCGACCTGGTCGGAGGAGCAGATGGTCCCGAACGCCGGTTCGGACGTCGACAGCGAGGACGACAACAACGGCCGCGTGATGGCGATCAGCTCGGTCACCGGCACGGCGATCTCGGCGTTCTGGGACAACAACAGCGTCACGACCGACAACGAGGTCTTCATCTCGGGCATCGACGGCGACCCCGTGCTCGGCATGAACTACTGCGGTCCCGGCAACCCGAACTCGACGGGCGCCTCGGGCCGGATGGAGCCGCTCGGATCTGCGGTCGTGGCGGACAACGACGTGCTGCTGCGCGCCGTCGACCTGCCGACCCAGTCCTTCGGCTTCTTCATCACGAGCCAGACGCAGGGCTTCGTCGCCAACCCCGGCGGCAGCGCCGGCAATCTCTGCCTCGGCGGCGCGGTCGGACGCTACGTCGGGCCGGGCCAGATCCAGAACTCCGGCGCGACGGGCGAGATCGAGCTCCAGCTCGACCTCAACCAGACGCCGACGCCGACCGGCCTCGTCGCCGTCCAGGTGGGCGAGACGTGGAGCTTCCAGGCGTGGCACCGCGATGCCGTGATGGGTTCGGCGACGTCGAACTTCTCGGACGGCAGCTCGATCACGTTCCAGTAAGAACGCACTGCCTGCGCGGCGGAGTCTCCTCCGTCGCCTCCCTCTGGACGCCCCGGCCGCACGCGCGGCCGGGGCGTTCTCGTGCCAAGAGGCCCCGCGGCACGAAGTCCGCGCGCTCGGCTTGACATATAGCCATTTGGTTATATTATGATCGACATGGACACCGTCCTCCGAGCCGTGTCGGACCCGAGCCGTCGCGCGATCCTCGACCTCCTGGCCGAAGGCGAGCAGGCCGTGAACGACCTGCTCCAGCACTTCACGTTCAGCCAGCCGGCGCTGTCGAAGCACCTGCGCGTGCTGCGCGAGGCGGGCCTCGTCGCGGTTCGCGCCGCCGGGCGTCAGCGCCTGTACGCGCTCCGAGCCGAGGGCCTGCGCTCCGTCGCCGAGTGGACGCTGCACTACCAGCGATTCTGGGGCGAGCGCCTCGACATCCTCGGCACGGTGCTCGACGACGCGGCCGAACACGACCAGGAGGGAGGCCGATGAGCGCCGGCATCGTCCGCATCGAACGCGTCTACCCCCATCCGCCGGAGCACGTCTGGCGGGCGCTCACCGAACCCGAGCTGCTCGCGCGCTGGCTGATGCCGAACGACTTCGAAGCGCGCGTAGGGCACCACTTCACGTTCCGCACCGACCCCGGCCCCGGATTCGACGGCATCGTCCGCTGCGAGGTCCTGGAGCTCGTCGAGCCCGAGCGGCTCGTCCTGTCGTGGCGCGGCGGACCGCTCGACACGCGCGTCCGGTTCGAGCTTCGGGCCGAGGGCGACTCCACGCGCCTGACGATGGAGCACACCGGGTTCCGCGGCCTCAAGGCCCGCCTCGTCCAGCGGATCCTCGCGATCGGCTCGAGGACGCTGTACGGCAAGAAGCTGCCCGCGCTCCTCGACGATCTCCACGACGACCTCCACGGCGGCGCCGCGGACGGAGCGCCCGACGACGCGGTCGCCTGCATGGAACGCGAACAGGGGGTCCTGACCGGGCTCCTGCGACTCTTCCCCCCCTACCGACGGAGACGACGATGACGCGAGCGACGATCGAGCGAGTGACGACCCTGCACCCCCGCGGCAAACAGGGCGTGAACATCGAGCGCACCAAGTACGACGGGATGCGGCGAGCGCTCCTGCGCGTGATCCCCGCGCGGGGCGACGGCATCCTGTTCCTGGACCTCGTCGATCAGGTCGAACGACACCTCGACCCCAGGGTCTTCGGACCCGACGTATCGCGGGCCTGGTACGTCACGACGGTGAAGCAGGACCTGGAGGCCAGAGGGCTGGTCGAGCAGGTGCTGTCCGCCCGTCCGCAGCGCCTACGCCGGTGCCGCAAGAGCGGGCGCTGACGTGGTCCATACGTCCACCAGCGCAGCGCTGGTGGTCCCGCACAGAATCCTCACGAAACTCTCTGAAACGACGGTGACCGCCTTCCGCAAGTGACTTAGTGAGGAATGTCGCGACGAGGACGGCAGGCCCTCGCCGCGGCAGAGGATTGCTTCGGCGGAACCTGAGGACCCCACGCCTCAGGTTCCGCTTTTTCCTGACTTACCGTATCGCTCGTGTCGGAATCCCGAAAGGTCTTTCTTCAGACCACGTAGGGAGCGGCTGAGACGCGCCTAGGGGGCGTTCGGAGCGATCAGGCGGAGCGCGCCCGGGTCGATCGAGATCTCGACGCACCCGGCACGGCACATCGAGTCGCCGTCGAGCTGCCAGGGGAAGGGCCGCGCTGACGCGTGGGCTCGCAGCGTCACCATGCGGCGCGTCCGTGCAACCCACCCGGGACACCCCCAGCGGAGCTGAGCCACGACGAGCGACACGGCGCCCACGAGCGGATTCGCCGAGCGTCGCACGTAGAGATCCAGCGCTCCGTCGTCCACCCGAGCCTCGGGCGTGAGGAGCATGCTCTTCGCATAGGTCCGCGTGTTCGAGGCGATGACCGCGACCGCGGTTCCCTCGATCTTCTCCCCGTCCGCGCGGAGCTCGAAGCGCGGCTGCCCCGGAACGAAGAGCTGCGTCACGCCGGCGGTGACGTAGAGGAGGTCCGCCTGGATCCGGTACAGCCACTTCCCCCATCCGCTCGCGCGGCGGCGTCCGATGCGCTCCGCGATGGCGGCGTCGAAGCCGAGTCCGGCCATCGCGAGGAACGGCTCGGGTGAGCCGCCGTCCGCGACGGCGATGCCGACGTCCCACGGTCCGGTGACCTCGGAGGCGACGAGCGCCTCCGCGGCGGCGAGCGGCTCAAGGGGAAGCCCCAGCTCGCGCGCGACCACGTTGCCGGAGCCGAACGGGAGCACGCCAAGATCGGGCCGCTCGGCCGCCGGCCGCTCCAGGAGTCCGCTCGCCGCCTCGCGCAACGACCCGTCGCCGCCGAGCACGAGCAACCGCTCGACGCCGGGCGCGAGCGAACGGCTCATCTCCCGGATGTGGCCCGGCCCCTCGGACCGGCCGAGGTCGGCGCGATGCCCGAGCTCCTCCAGCCGCTTCCCGATCGCACCGGCGACGTCGGCGGCCCGGCCGCGGCCCGCCACGGGGTTGTAGAGCACCGCGTAGTCCAACCCGCACAGTGTGGTCTCGATCCGCGCCAGGTGCACGCTCCGGATCGATCCGAGGGACCCTGAATCGGGCCGCGCAGGGCCCGCGGCCGGCCCGCGATCGGCCCCCCAAGGAGTCCCGAACGGGGACGGTGGATCCCTTCAAGGTGGGCCGATGACGGCGACGATCCAACCGCATCGGGCCCGCCCCGCCCGCCTGCCTGCATGGGAACCTCACCGTCCACCGGAGCCCGCGCCGTCCTCGGCCGGGAGCCGCTCGCGGAGCTGCGTAGCAGCCTCGTCGCGGCGACGGTGCTCGTGTGTCTCGTCCCGTCGACGCTCGCCGCCCTCCTGGGATCCGTCCCGATCGGGCTGATGACGCTCGTCGCGTCGGCGGTCATCGCTGCGTCGGCGTGGAAGGGCCTGGTCGCGGCGCACGCGGAAGCCGTGGAGGACCACGTGGCCGACACGGAACACTGGGTCGAGGACGCGTACCGGCGCCTGACCCAGATCCAGCGCGACCTCGACCAGACGAAGCTCCGCGAGGAGGAGGCGTCGCGCCTCGCCCTCGTCGCCCAGCGCACGACGAGCGGCGTGCTGATCACCGACCGCGACGGACGGATCGAGTGGATCAACGACGGCTTCACGTCGCTGACCGGGTACTCGATGGACGAGGCGCTCGGCCGGACGCCCGGCGCGCTCGTGCGGAGCAGCCGCACGGACCCCGTCGAGTCCGGAAAGATGGGGCGCGCCGTGCGCGAGGGGCTCCCCTACTCGGGCGAGGTCTGGAACCGACGCCGCGACGGGAGCCACTTCCTCTCGACGATCGAGATCGAGCCGCTGTTCGACGCGGACGGCGATCTCACCGGCTTCATGGGCCTCGAGGTCGACGTCACGAAGGAGCGCATCCTCGCCGAGGAGGTCGCGGCCAGCGAGACGCGGATGCGCAAGCTGATCGAGGACACGCAGGTCGTCGTGTGGGAGTACGACCCCGCGCAGAACCGGTTCCTCTACGTCTCGCCGCAGGTCGAGCGCTACGGCTACACCGCGGAGCAGTGGCTGGCGCCCGGCTTCTTCCAGGAGGTCGTGCACGTCGAGGACTGCGACGACACGATGCGCGCCTGCGCCGACGCGACGGCGCGCGGCGAGGACCACGAACTCACGTACCGCATGTTCTGCGCGGACGGCACGCTCGTGTGGATCCGTGACCTGGTCAAGGTCGTGCAGCGGGACGACGACTCGGTCGTCCTGCGGGGTGTCTTCGTCGACGTCACCGAGCAGCGCACGGTCGAGCGAAGCCTCGAGGAGCTCTCGGCCCACTCGCGCGTCGAGGCCGAGCGGCTGGAGATGGCGCTGCTGGGCGGCGACATCGCCCTGTGGGACTGGCAGCCGCCGACCGGCGAGCTCGTCGTGAACGAGCGATGGGCGGAGATGCTCGGCACGGACGCGGCCAGCATCGACCACCACGACGCGTGGGAGTCCGCGATCCACCCCGACGACCGCGCTCCGACGGCGAGTGCGATGGAGGCCCACCTCCGCGGGGAGACGGGCTTCTTCGAATCGACGTACCGGCTCCAGCACGTCAGTGGACACTGGGTCTGGGTGCTCGGTCGTGGCAAGGTCGTCGAGCGCGCGAACGACGGGACGCCCGAGCGCTTCGTCGGAGTCCAGATCGACCGGACGAAGGACGTCGTCCGGAGCATCGAGCTGGAGACTCTGCGCGAGCAGGCCGAGATCGCGAACCGTGCGAAGAGCGAGTTCCTCGCGAACGTCAGCCACGAGATCCGGACGCCGCTGACCGCGATCCTCGGCTACGCCGACATCCTGCGCGAGGACGGCGACATGGAGCGCGCGCCGCGCCGGCGCGTCGAGATGCTCCAGACGATCCAGAACGCGGGCCGGCACCTCCTCACGCTGATCAACGACATCCTCGACCTGTCGAAGATCGAGGCCCAGCGCATGACGATCGAGGAGATCGAGTTCTCGCTCCCCGAGCTCGTGGTCGAGGTGCTGGAGCTCCTGGCCCCGCGCGTGGAGGCCAAGGACCTCGCCCTCGACGTCACGCTGGAGACGCCCATCCCGTCGCTGCTCCGCGGCGACCCGACCCGCATCCGGCAGATCCTCGTCAACCTCCTCGGCAACGCGGAGAAGTTCACGAAGGAGGGCCATGTCCAGCTCCGCATCCGCACCGTCGACGGAGCGCGGATCGTCATGGACATCGAGGACACGGGCGAGGGCATGTCGGCCGCCCAGGTCGAGCAGCTCTTCCGGCCGTTCGTCCAGGCGGACGGCACCGTGACCCGGCGCTTCGGCGGCACGGGCCTCGGCCTCACTATCTCGCGCCGCCTCGCGCGCCTCATGGGCGGCGAGGTGCGGCTCGTCCAGAGCACGCCCGGCGAGGGCTCGGTGTTCGCCGTCGAGATCCCGCTGCGAACCCCGCAGGACGTCCTCTACGTGGAGAGCCTCGCGACGCCGCGCAGCGACTCGCCCGTGCCGGAGGAGAAGCCCGAGACGCTCGACGGCCGCATCCTCCTGATCGAGGACGGCCCGGTGAACCGGCGCATCTTCGCGACGATGCTGGAGCGCGCCGGCGCCGACGTCGACATCGCGGTCGACGGGCAGGAGGGCCTCGATCACATGGACTCCGCCGCCGCGGACGGGTGGTCGTACGACCTGATCATCTCGGACATGCAGATGCCGAAGATGGACGGCTACACCTTCGCGCGCACGCTGCGCGATCGCGGCGATCAGACGCCGATCATCGCGCTCACGGCCCACGCGATGGCCGAGGACCGCGACCGCTGCATCTCGGCGGGCTGCGACGACTTCGTCGTGAAGCCGATCACGCGTCGCGGCCTGGTGTCCGCCTGCGCGTACTGGCTGCGCGGGCCGGGCTCCGAGGCGGCCTGAGGGTCACTCCCGCTCGATCGCGGCGAGCACGCGGTCGGCGACGATGCCGTACCCGAGCGCGTTCGGGTGGTACCGATCCCCCGCCAGGAAGAGCTGCGTCGGCGGTTCCGTGCTCCGCGCCGCCGCGCGGAACTCGGTCGCGAGATCGACGAACGGCATGCCGAGCGAGCCGCACAGCTCGCGCAGCCGCTCGATCGGCGTCGCGTCGTAGGACTCCAGGAACACCTGGCTCTCGTACGGGAACAGGAAGACGACCACGCGCGCGCCGTGCCTCTCCGCGTGGGCCCCGATCGCCTCCAGGTAGCCGCGCTCCTTCTCCCACACCGCGGAGTCGATGGGCTCGTCGGCGGTCTCCCTCGCCGTGGCCTCGGCGGCCGCCCAGTCGCGCTCCTTCCGTGCGTCGTAGTAGACCTGGCGGAGCTTGCGGTAGAGCGCGAGCCGGCCGAACGCGTTCCGGAGGCCCTCCGGGATCAGGCGGCGCAGCGAGCGGTCCTTGTAGACGCGCTCGTCGACCGCCTTGATCGTGTTCGGGAAGTCGTTGATGTTGTAGCCGAGCGCGATGACGTTCGGCTTCAGCTCGTCCGCGTGCTCGTCGAGGAGCGCGCGGTACACCTTGCCCCGGCCGCCGTTGATGCCGAGGTTGAACACGACCGCGTTCCGGCCGCCTTCGCGCAGCCGCGCCTCGAGCTGCCGCGGCCAGCACGCCTCCTCCAGCACGCCCTTGCCGAACGTGCACGAGTCGCCGACGCAGGCGACGCGCAGCTCGTCCTCGGCGAACGTCGGCTCTCGCTCCGGCCCGCGGAACCCGCGGCGGTCCGTCACGTACCAGGTGCCGTCCCAGCGCCCCACGAAGTCCGGTCGGTGCCGCACGTGGTCGTCGACCTCGGAGTCGACGTAGGGGTTGCGGTCGAAGAGGCTGTAGGGCCCCGGCTCGGTCGCGCGCACGACGAGCTCCGTCGCGGCGACGGCGACGACGAGGGAGCCGAGCGAGAGTCCGAGTCTCTTCGCGAGTCGGGGCAGACGGGGCATGGATCGAGGCAGGCCGAGGGCGGCGCAGTAGGATAGGCTCCCGGAGCACCGCCGCTGCCCCACCGCGAAGCATGAACTTCATCAAGGAGAACTGGATCTGGATCGCCGCGCCGATCCTGCTGTTCGCCCTCGTCGTCGCGGCTGCGCTGATTCTCGGCGGCCAGCCCGAGGACCAGCACACCTACCTGCTGCGCTAACTCCCTTACCAAGAAGGTCAGTCGACCTTCAGCAAGGGCGTGAAGTACCGGTAGTACACCTCGAGCGCGAGCACGTTCATCGCGGTCGTGTACACCCGGTCGCGCTCGGTGTCGTCCGCGAACTCGGCGTAGATCGAGATCGGCCGCCAGGACCCGTCCTCGGCCTGGGCCGGGACCAGCGTGTCCTTCATCGCGACGTTCCAGCGCTCCCACTCGTCGCCGCCGACGCGGAACATCGCGAGCGTGCCGTAGTACCAGAAGTACAGGTTGCCCCGCGCCCGGAAGACGAAGTCGTCGTCGCCCGTGTAGCGGTACCCGCTCGGCGCGCGCTCCAGCACGAATCGGCGCGCGGGCCCGAACTGATCCTGGGTCAGGTCGCCGCCCAGCAGCGACAGCGCGAACATCGACGCGGGCGTCGAGCCCGGCAGGATGTCGTAGTCGGACCGCAGCCGCGACGGATCGTGGCTGTACCGGAACGCGCCTCGCGAGGGATCCCAGCAGTTCACGAGGAACGACCGCGCGCGGTCGAAGACGTGCTTCGGCACGCTGACGCCGCCGAGCTTGGCCGACTCCAGCGCCATGACCTGCCACGCCGTGACGGACGCCCGCGGCCAGCGGTCGAAGCGCCGACCGGACGGGTAGAAGTACGACCACCCCCCGTCGAGCAGCGGGTCCCGCGACGCGAGCTGGTTGTCGACGATCTGCTGGACCGCGTTCTCCAGCGTCCGCCGCAGGCGCTCGTCCTTCGTCAGGGCGTAGGCCTCCCCCAGCGCGTACGTTGCGATCGCGTGCCCGTACGAGCTGCACGAGCCGATGTGCCCCGTCTCGTCGTCCTGCTGGTCGACGAGGAAGAGCAGCCCACGCTCGACGACCTTCGAGTACCGCGACCCGGACGCCGCGGTGTGTCCGGCGCCCATGAACGCGAGCACGGCGAGTCCGGTCTTGCCGATCATCGTCTCGCCGTACTTCTCGTCGCGGTCGCGGCGCCCCCAGCGGCCGTCCTGGCGCTGGCGACTCGCGAGGTACTCGAGGCCCAGCTCGACCGCTCGCTCGGTCTCGACCGTGCCGCCGAACTCCTCCAGCGCGGCGATCTTCCGCTCGCCCGTCCGCGACTGGTACGGGGTCTTGTCCCACTGGCCGCGCGACCGCTCGGGCGTCGGACCGATCGGACCGCGCTCGCGATCGTCCGCCGCGAGCCCGACGTCGAAGGCGAGCGGCGCGGGCGCGGCGCTCCCCGCGTCGCGCCGCGGAGCTCCGCCGGACGCGACGCGGGACGGTCCGCCCGCGCTCTCGGCGGCACGGCGCTCCGGCGCGTCGCCCGCGACCGGGGCGACCTCCAGCGCCGCGAGCCCGCCGCCG
>JBCDGE010000087.1:0-35011 GCA_038757895.1 Planctomycetota bacterium
AGAAGCGACCTCGATCGCCGTCCCGTCCGGCCTGCGCAGCCAGAGCTGGTTCGGGACGCCGCCGGGCTGGCAGAAGTAGAGGTCCTCGATCCCGTCGCCGTTCACGTCGGCGACGGCGACGCCGTGGTGGCCGAGGATCCCTACGCTCACGTCGACGTCGAGCCGGTCGCGCACGTCGAGGAGCGAGCGCGCGAGCCACTGGCCGCGCTCGCCTGCGAGGACGCTCCCGGTCACGTCGACGAACGCCGTATCGGCCGCGTCCGCGCCCGGCAGGTCGAGCCGGCACTCCTCGACGATCGACGCGCTCCAGGCGACGATCTTCAGGAACGAGTCCTCGAACGTGACCCGCAGCCGCCAGTACGAACGGACGGAGACCGGGGCGCCCGCGCCGGCGTCCCGCGCGTGCCGCACGCGCAGCTTCACGTCCCATGTGTCGGGCGCCGCGTCCTCGGCGGGGAGGACCGACTTCGACGAGATCTCGGTGCGCCTTGTCGGCCGTCCGCCGAGCCGGCGCTCCAGGTCCGCGAAGAGAGCGCGCACGCCGTCGATCGCGTCCTCCGGGCCGGAGTCCTCGTCGAGGACGAGAGGCGCCAGCGTCCCGCGGCCGGCGCGGAGCGGCCGCTCGGTCGAGCCGGCGGTCCACCACGTCTCGGGCACGGCGTTCGCCTCGGGCAGCGTCGCGCGCGCGTCCTCCGAGAACGCCCGTTCGCCGGGGTCGCCGGAGAGGGGATCCTCGCCGGCCTCGAAGTGCCCCGTGATCGCGCGGACGTACCGTACGACCTCCGACGAGACCTCCTCGGAGCGCGAGTAGGTCGCGGCGTCGGGGATCGGGAGGATCTCCTGACCGGCGGCGGTCGAATCGGCCTGGAGCCCGGCCACGAGGGCCAGCGCGAGCGCTCCGATGGTCATGCGGGGATTGTAGGCCGTCGCCGGCACCGGCACCGGCGCCAGGCGATCCTCACGCGATGCTCGGAGCGGGACCGTCGGAGCGGAGGACGAGCGCCGGCTCGCGGGACCGGTAGCGCGCGCCGGCGGCGAACGTCGCGGCTCCGACGAGCGAGGCGACGCAGAGCTCCGGCGCGTGGAGGAAGTCCGCCATGGGCGACTTCAGCGTCGCGCTCAGCGCAGCCGCCCAGAGGACCATGGTCGCGAGGCCGACCGCGCCACCCATCGGCAGCGCGAGCCAGGGACTCTGCGCGGACAGCGGCGCCCGCCGGTGCCAGATCCAGAACGGGACAGCGCCCGGGAGCATGAACACGAGCTGGAACGCGCCGAAGATGGCGAGCCAGACCGGCACCTGGAGCCACTCGGACAGGCCGCTGCGGATCAACTCGGCAATGAACACGGCGGTCCAGCCGCCCATGCCCACGATCCAGCCGCTCGCGAGCGAGAGCAGCGCCGTGCGCCGCCGGTGAGCGTCGCGCGATTCGAGGAGCGGGGGGTTGGACACGGTCGATGCACCTGACGCGGGCGTCGCCGCGTCGGGTCCATCTTAGGACACGATGCGACGGCGTCTCGGTTCCCATCCCCGTGCACGTCTGGTTCCACGACGATTTGCATGACGATCCGCGGTTCGACAGGCTCCTGGACGGCGTGAGGACAGAGGGATGATGGAGGTCACGGCGGGATCTCCCGCGCGCTGCCTGTGGTGCGGTGCCCCGCTGCCGCAGCCGCTGCAGAAGACGACGCGCTGCGACGCGTGCGGGCGCGGGAACCGGCGGGAGGACCTCGCCGTGTACCACACGCTCCGGCCGGGCGCGCGGCGGCTCCAGACGGTGCTGGAGGTCGTGGCGGCGCTCGTGCTCGCGGGCTGCTTCTTCGCCTCGATCGTGCACTGGCGGCACCTCAAGGGCGGCGACCCGCGCGTGCACTGGAGCATCCTCGGGCCGGCGATCCTCGCTCTCGCGCTCGGCTACCAGAGCCGCTACATCACGCGTCGCCGGGTCCCGCGTTCGCTGAGCCCGAGCCCGCTGGGGTGCGGGGGCGTCCTGGTGGCGCTCGCGGGGTACTGGGTGTTCCTGGGGCTCACGCAGACCGATCTGGAGGGGGGCACGCTCTACGTCGTGCTCGCTCTGGCGGCCGCCGTGGTGGCCGCGATGGCGCTGCGCGTCTGGCGTGCTGCGCGGTCCGCGTGACGGGCGTAGGCTGATGGGGTCCTGCCCGGCGGCCGTCCCCCTTCCCACGGAGATCACCATGACCGCGCTCGTTCGCTCTGCCCTGCTGCTCCTCGGAGTCCCGTCCCTCGCGTTCGCCCAGACCGTCCGACAGCTCCCGCCGGCCGCCGACGCGCCGCCGGCCGTGCCTGCCAACGACGCCGTCCTCGTCGTCGATGCGACGGGCGCGGGGGACTTCCTGGAGGTGAGCGACGCGATCGCGGCGGCGCTGCCGCGCACGCTCGTGCTCGTTCGAGCGGGGACGTACACCGCGCCGGTGGCGATCCGGGGCGTCGGGCTGACGTTGCAGGCCGACGCCGGCGCGGCCGTCACCCTCACCGAGGGCCTCGTGGTCGAGGACGTCGCGGCCGGACACGGTGTCGTCGTGGCGGGCATGACTCTCGCCGGCGGGTTCACGATCGACGGCTGCGAGGGGACCGTGCGCCTGGATCGGTGCACGACGCCGCCGAGCGGACCGATCGCGCCGCCGCCGCCGGGGACGACGTACTGGAACTGGCCGAACTGCGGGTTCGGCCTCTCGTACCAGTGCGTCCGCGACTCGGAAGCGGTGACGATCGTCGACTGCGAGTTCCACGGCGCGGACGGAGTGTCCATGTTTCCCGACGGCGCGCCCGGGCACCACGGTCTGCAGGTCGAGCTCTCGACCGTAGCGCTGTACCACACGATCCTCCGCGGCGGGGAGGGCTACCCGGCGACCTCCACGGGGCACTACCCCGTTGCGTCCGGTGCCGGCGGCGACGGGCTCCGCGTCCGCGGCGCGGATTCGGTGGTCCGCCACTGCGGATTGGATGCAGTCGGCGGCCTCGGGGGCACCCATACCGGGACCGGGACCTTCGCCGTCACGTTCGGCTGCGACGGGATCGCGATCCGCTCGCACTCCCTGAGCACCGTCGAGGCATGCGTCACCGACGACCTGCTGTTCGACGTCGACTCGATCGTGCGCGGCGGCGAGCTGCCCTGGTACACGATCGAGGCGCCGCCGCAGGCGCCGGTCTACCTGATGCTCGCGGCGCGCTCCGACTGGCGGACGTTCGCGCCGGCGAGCGGAATCCTGCACCTCGGATCGCGCGCGAAGGTCGTGCCGCTCGGCGTGATGCCGGCGTCGGGCACGCTCCACCGCCCGCTGCCGACCGCGGGCCCGGCGTCGATCCTCGGCCACGTGCGGGTCGAGCTGCAGGTCTACGCCCGGGTGCAGGGCATCGACCGCTACTCGGAGCCCCGGACGATCGTGGTCGTGGACCCGGGGCTCTGACGGCGGTCAGCGCGGCAGGGGCGGCGCGTCGACGGGGACGTCGACCGTCGCGTCGCCCTGCAGCTCGACCGTGGCCTCCGTCGGTTGCGGCATCGGCATCATCATCATCCCACCGCCGGCAGGTGACGGTCGCTCGGCGCGTGCCACCCGGTAGCGGCCCTCGGCGGGTAGCGAGACCGTCAGGCGGCCGCCCTCGGCATTCGCCGGGTCGACCGAGATCCGGCAGCGCTGCGTGGGGGTGCCCGTGACGCCGATGAGCGTCAGGGTCTCGTTCGGCGAGATCTTGCCGACGAGGCGCAGCGTGACGCGCTTGGGATCGGCGAACGCGATCTCCAGCCGGTCCTCGACGGTCGTGCTGTCCGCGACGACCACCGGCGCCTTCGGGTTTGCCGTGAAGGTCAAGCGGCAGGGGATATGGAGTGGTACGAGGAAGGGCTCGTCCGTGTCGGTGAGGTGGACCGAGGGCTTCTCGGTGCCGGTGAGCGCGTCCACCGACATCTGCGGTTCCTGCCGCCGGCCGAGCCCGGTCGCGACGACTTCGATCTCGCGGACGTGGTCGCGCAGCCGGAACGCGTCGAGGCGAGGGTCGCGAGCGACTCCGCTCTCGGGGATCGACACGCCAGGGATCGTCACGAGAGGAACACGCCCGCGCATCCGGAGCCCGACGTCATAGGTGCCCGGGTCGAGGCCACCGACGAGAAGATGTCCGGTGGCGTCGACGCTGCCGGACCGGATGGCTTCCCCGCTCTCGTCGAACACGACGACGTTCATGGGGCCGTCCCGGAACTCGAAGGGCGACAGATCCAGGTCAGCCTCCAGCGACGACGCGCGCTGCGCCACGACGACGATCGGTTCGTGGAGTTCGTCGGCAGGGACGACGGTGATCGACTTCCGCCAGCCGTCCCAGCCCTTGATCGCGATCCGTGCCTCGTCGCGCACCACCTCTCGGGTCTCGAAGGTCCCGTCCTTGCGCGTCTCCATGGACGCGCCATGGAGAGCTTCGCCGAGGACGCTGATCCTGAGTTTCGGAACGGGGCGACCGTCGGCGTCCACGACGCGTCCGGAGATCGTGCGCGGCGCGAGGAACTCCAGCGTCGCTTCACCGAGGTCGATCACGCTGTCGTCGCGCGTCTCCGCGGATTCGAACAGCACGGCGGCGCGCGTCCACGTGGTCCTTGCCGCTCCGTGGGCTTCGATGCGCATTGGGAAGAGCCGACAGTCGCGGTCGGTGAGCATGAACACGGCGTGGCCGGATCGGTCGGTCCTGCCGTTCCGACTGCTGTACATCCCGCCGGTCTCTGAGACGCCGAGCGCCAGGTAGAGATCGGTGTTCGCCATCGGCGTCCCGTCGACGTCGAGTGCGACGACCTCCACGCGCTGTCCCACGGGGATCGACGTCGAGAGACGAACGCGCTTCCCTGCTCCCGACGGACTGGTGCCATCGATCTGCCAGTTCGCGCCCCTCTCTGGGATCGAGATCTGCGCCCGGAACGCGCCCGCGCCCACTGCGAACCGCGGGAAGACGGCGATCCCGTCCGCCAGTGCGGCGTAGTAGTCGAGCGGCCACGCACCCGATCCGTCGCCGCCCGGGAAGCGCAAGCTCACCGTGCCATCGACGCGCGCGATCCCACTCCCTTCGCGGACGACGATCTGGACCGACCCGAGCGGCGGAAGCTCCAGATCGACCGTCCGCGGCTTGCCTATGCGTCCGCCCATGCGGAACGAGAGCTTCTTCGCGCCCCGGCCGGACTCGGCGCAGCCGGGGACGTCGACGTACACGAGCTTCGCGCGGTGGCGGACGACCTCGTCCCCCGCACCCGGGTAGGTCACGAAGCTCGTCACGTCCTGGAAGAACGCTCGGCCGTCGACGAGGTTGCGACGCTGCCGCTCGTGCTCACCCTCGCTGCCCTTCCAGGTCGCATGCGTCCGCATGCCGACGTCGAGTCCGCTCATCATCGGCTCGCCGTCATCGTCCAGGATGCGCACCGTGAGGCGGGGGGCCCGCGAGAGCGTGAGAGTGATCTCGCGCGTGCCCGGCTGCACCGCGGCCTGGGTCGCCGCCCTGTCGTCTCCCGCCCACAAGGCCGCGGGGGGGACAAGGTCGATCTCGACGACGCCGTCGTCGTCCGTCACGGCTCTCTCCCCGAAGTCGTGCAGCACGCCCTCCGACGATCGCAAGGAGAGCGCCTCGGCGTCCATGTGCTCCGCGACGTCGGCGGTCGAGATCGAGAAGACGTCGACCCCGGCTGCAGGAGCGCCGTTCTCAAGGACCACCCGCACCACGAGCGGCTTGGTCGGCGCCGCCGAGCGCGCGGTTCGGTCGGGTTCGACCGGAGTGTCGATCTCGTCAGCGACCTGGGCGACCGGCGCCACGGCGACGGGCGCGGCACCGTTCGCGGTCACCGTCGCGATCGGCGGGGGCGGTTTGGTCGACTCGCGCAGGGCGACGGTCGCGACGGCGACAGCCGTGACGAGGGCCGCCGCGCCCGCGAACGCACCCGCGAGCGACGCGCGCGTCCAGCGCGGGAGCCCGGCGACCGGCGCGACCCACGCCGCCCACGTCCGGCGGTCGCCGTGAGCGGCGTCGAGGTCGGTGCGGAGCTGCGCCAGGCCGCGCTGGATCCGGCTGTGCACGGTCGCGACCGGGACGCCTTCGTCCTTCGCGATCCGGCGCGGCGGGTGACCCTCCAGGAACCGCGCGACGATGACGCGGCGCTGGGCCTCGGGCAGGGCCTCGACGCGGTCGAGCAGCGCACGGTGGATCTCCAGGCGCTCCGCGTCGTCGACCGCGCTCGGCAGGGCCTCGCCGCGAGCGGCATCGCGCTCCCGCGCGCGGCGGCGTCCCTCGGTCCGCCGCCGCCCGCGCGCCGCGTTGCGCACGAAGCCCGCCATCCAGGCTCCCGCGGGGACGCCTGCCGGCACCGCGCGGCCGCGCGCTGCGATCCACGCGTCGTGCAGGACGTCCTCGGCCTCGCCGTCGTCGAGGACAAGGCTGCGGGCGAGGCGTCGGAGTCGGTCACCGTGCTCGAGGAGGGCCTCGCGCGGGCCCGGGGCGGCCGGCGTTCCGGCGCTGCTGGAGGGGTTCGTGCTCATGACGCCCGCCCGTGGCCGCGCCGCCCGGATCCTATCCGCGGATTCGCGGGAATCCGGTCCGGCGGTCAGCGCGTCCGCAGGTACAGCCCGATCGAGTCGTACCGATCGACCGCGGCGAGCGCGTACGGGCCCCCCTGCGCGGTCATCCGACCGGCCGCCGGGGACTCCATCGCGCGCCTGGTGGCGAGGACGAGGCGCGGCGGCTCCTCGTCCGGCGGAAGGGCGTCGAGCTCGACGAACCGCACGTCGTGGCCGAGGTCGAGGGCGCGGTACGCCGGTCCCCAGACGAACGCGACGGCGATCGGAGCGTCGGGCTCCAGGCGCGCCAGGGTGACCTCGATGTCGTAGAAGGGGCGACGCGGGCTCAGGCCCTCGCGGAGGGGGTGGTGTACCTGACCAACGTACAGCGGCGCGCTCGGGCCCGCGAACACGGTGGACCACGTCACGGCCCCGCACCAGACGATCGCCAGTACCGCGACCGCGTCGGCCAGCGCGACCGCCGCGCGGTGCCGCGCGAGACCCCAGAGCACGCCGAGGCCCTCCGCCGCCAGCACGACGATCATCACGTCGACTGGCAGGTAGATCCGCGCGATCTGCGGGAAGTTGAAGCGCAGGAACAGGAGCGCGGTCGGCAGCACGACCCACGCGACCAGCCAGATCAGCCACCGCATGTCGCGCGTGAACGCGCCCCCGAGACCGACCGCCGCGAGCGCGAGGATCGGCCACGAGATCTGACGCAGGATCCCGACCGTGTCGAAGAGGTAGAGGAAGGCAAGGCGTCGGACCTCCCACCACGTGAAGCTCGTGATCGACGCCGAGAACCACGTCTCTCGCGCGTATTCGCTGAACGCGAGCAGCCCGATCGTCAGCAGACCGACCGGCAGGCAGCCGAGCAGCCCGAACAGCACGCGCCGCGATCGCCACGGCCAGCGGGACACGCCGTCCGGGCCTGTCCGGAACAGCAGGACCACGAGCACCGCGAGGAGGAACGCGTAGACCGTCGCCATCTCGTGGAACCCGTACGCGAGCAGCGACGTGACCGCGATCCCGAGCGCGCCGCGCACGAGCGCGCGCGTGTCTCGCTCGCCCGCCTCGGTGAACATCCGCCACGCGATCGCGATCATCCATACGATGAAGAACGTGCAGGCCGCCTGGCCCCAGCCCGTCCGCGACACGAGGACGTGCCCCAGCTGGACCGCCATCAGCGCACCGCCCGCGAGCGCGACGAGCGGCTCGCGGGGCGCGACCCGGCGCAGCCACAGCACGACGAGGAGCGCCGTCAGCGCGCCGAAGATCGCCTGGTCCAGCCTCAGCGCTGCCACCCGGCCGAACCCGACCCGCTCGCCGACGCGCACGGCGTACCGGATACAGAGCTGGTGCAGGTAGCCGTGCTGGTAGGTCGAGCGGCCCTCCACCCGGCCGAAGTCCTCCGCGAGCTCACCGGCCCAGTCGCGGTCCTCGGCGATCCAGGCGGCCGGCGAGGCCCCGGGCTCCAGCGCGTGCACCCGCGCGCTCCGCAGGAACTCGCCGTCGTCCGGCGACATCCGCCCGTCGTCGACGTCGTGCCCGCGCAGCACGAGCGCGACCAAGAGGACCAGCAGCGCGCCCGGCGCGAGCCACGCGCGACCGATCGCCGCCCGGGTCCCCGCGCCCGCGGGAAGCGGCCTCGTCGCGTGCTCCGTCGCCATCACGGCGTAGGCTACCCGCCCGTCGGGCCGGATGCCTGCCTGCTCGCCCGCCCTGACCCGCCCTCGCCTTGACCGAAGAGATCGACCTCGACGCGGAGCTCGCCGCGATCCGCCAGGCCGCCGAACGCCTCGCGCCGTACGTGCGCGAGACGCCGACGGTGTACTCGTACACCTTCAGCGAGGCGCTCGGCGTGGACGTCCACCTCAAGCTGGAGAACCTCCAGCGCACGGGGTCGTTCAAGGTCCGCGGCGCGCTCAACCGGATCCTGAGCCTGGAACCGGACCAGCGCGAGCGCGGCCTCGTCGCCGCGTCCGCGGGCAACCACGCCCAGGGCGTCGCGCTCGCCGCGCAGCTCGCGGGCTGCTCGGCCAAGATCGTGATGCCGATCTCGACCGCCATCACCAAGGTCGAGCGCACGCGCGGGTACGGCGCCGACGTGATCCTCCACGGCGCGAGCTACGACGAGGCCGCCGCCCACGCGCGAGAGCTGTCGGAGACCGAGGGCCTCACCGTCGTCCACGCGTTCGACGACTGGGCGATCATCCGGGGCCAGGGCACGGTCGGGCTGGAGATCGCGCGCCAGGTCGAGGACGTCGGCACGGTCGTGCTCCCGATCGGCGGCGGCGGCCTGATCGCGGGCGTCGCGCTCGCGCTCAAGGCGCTGCGGCCCGAGATCAACGTCGTCGGCGTCCAGGCCGAGGGCGCGTCGCCGATGGTCCAGTCGATCCAGAAGGGCGAGCGGCGCGTCGTCGAGAACCCGCGCACGCTCGCGGACGGCATCCGCGTCGGCGCGGTGGGGGACCGGACCTACCGGGTCGTCCGCGAGCTCGTCGATCGCACGGTGACGGTCACCGAGGAGGAGATCGCCGCGGGCGTCGTCGAGCTCCTGGAGAAGAACAAGACCGTCGCCGAGGCCGCCGCGGTGACGCCCGTGGCGGCGCTGCTCGCGGGCAAGGTCCGCGCCGAGGGCACGCTGGTCGGCGTGATCTCCGGCGGCAACATCGACCTGTCGCTGATGGGGCGGCTGATCGAGAGCGGCCTGAGTCAGCGCGGCACGCTGCACCGGCTCGTCCTGCGCGTCGACGACGAGCCGGGCGCGCTGCGGGGGGTCCTGGAGGCCGTCGAGCAGCAGCGCGGGAACATCCTCGACGTCCGGCACGACCGCGCCGGCTGGAAGGTGCCCGTCGGCGCAGTCGAGGTCGAGGTGCTCGTCGAGCTGCGCTCGGCGGACGCCGGTCCGACGATCGAGCGCGCGCTCGCCGAGCGCGGCTTCGTCGTCCTGGAGGCGGAGCGCCGGCGCGCAGTCCCCGGCCAGGGAGGAGGGTGATGGCCGGGGACAGCTCGCTCGACGGATTCTCACGCATCGTGTGCGGCCTCTGGCGCGAGCCCGAGTGGGGCATGGACGCGCCCGAGCTCGCGCGCTGGACGCGGAGCGTCCTGGAGCTCGGCATCGACACGTTCGACCTCGCCGACGTCTACGGCGGGTACACGGTCGAGGAGCGCTTCGGCGTCGCTCTGCGTCAGGAACCCGGGCTGCGGGACGCGCTGACGCTCGTCACGAAGTGCGACATCAAGCTCGTCAGCGAGCGCAGGCCGGAGCACACGCGGCACGTCTACGACACGAGCGCGGAGCACATCGTCGCGTCGGTCGAGAACAGCCTGCGGGCGCTCGGGACGGACCGCGTCGAGGTGCTGCTCCTGCACCGGCAGGACCCGCTAATGGACCCCGACGAGGTCGCGGGCGCGTTCGAGCGGCTCCACGCGGACGGCAAGGCGCTCGCGTTCGGCGTCTCGAACTTCACGCCGTCGCACCTCGACGCGCTCCAGTCGCGGCTCGACCGTCCGCTGGTGACCAACCAGGTCGAGGCGTCGCTCCTGCACCTCGACCCGTTCGAGGACGGCACGTTCGACCAGGCGCTCGCGCGGCGCTTCCGGCCGATGGCCTGGTCGCCGCTCGGGGGCGGGCGGCTCTTCGACGGTACCGGGGACCGCGAGGTGCGGGTGCGCGCCGCTGTACGGAGCGTCGCTCTGGAGCTCGGCCTGGAGCCGGACGTCGTCGCCTATGCATTCCTGCTGCGGCACCCCGCGGGCGTCGTGCCAATCACGGGCTCGGGGCGCGTCGCGCGGATCGCGGCCGCCGTCCGCGCGCTCGACGTCACGCTGGCGCGCGAGTCCTGGTTCCAGCTCTGGACCGCTTCGACCGGCAGGCCGCTTCCTTAGAGTTGGCCTCGAACGCGGCGCGCCGCCAGCCTCAGGCCGCTTCGTCGGCGGCCTTGGCCTCGGCCTTCGACTCGCCCTTGGTCTCACTCGGGGCGTCGGACGCCGAGTCGGCCGGGCGGATCGGCGACGGCGTCGCCTCCAGCTGCCACGGCTCGACGTAGTCCTCGGTCATGTTGCCGGCCGGCGCGAGCCGCTCCAGCGCAGCGTTGAGCGCCTCGCACAGCTCGTGCATCTCGTCGTCCTTGCGGATCTTGCAGGGGCGGACGGGGCCGCCGTCCGCGATGTCCTGGAGGTGCATCGTCATGCGGTACGCCGGGCCCGCGATGCGGTGCGTCGCCGCGATGCCGATGCAGGCCATCAGCGGAACGAGTGCGCCGAGCGTCCACGCGGTCACGCGGAGCATCATCCAGCGCGTCTCCTCGAGGAGCTCCGAGCCGCCTGCGGAGATCGACTTCGCGACCTCCAGCAGGCCGAAGTTGACGAGCACGACCTGGAACAGCGCGCAGGTCGCGCCGATCACGGTGAACGTCGCGATCAGCTTGATCTGGAGCGGCTTGTTGACGAGCTTGCGCTTGCGCTTGTGCATGGGGACGGAGGGTGAACGGGGGCGAACGCGGGGGAGGTGTTCGCCCGATCGGCGTGGCTTGGGCTTCGGTCGGTCGGACGCGCTACTCGTCCGTCGAGCCGTTGCGGAGGTAGAGCACGGTCTCGAAGCGACGGATGACCTCGCGGCCGGAGAGGTCGCCGACGAGCGCGAACAGACGGAGGCGCAGACGGCCCGACTCGGGCGTCCAGAGGAACATCGGATCCTCCAGGCCGTCGCCGTCGAGGTCGCTGCCGTAGTCGTCGGCCTCCTGGAGGATGATCGGGGCGATCAGGTCGGTGCGGGACGTCCCGTTCGCGGTGTCGTTCCCGTCCCAGGCGCGCTCGACGATGCGGCCGAGGTCGAACGTGTCGAGCAGGTCGCCGTCATTGTTGATGTCGAAGTCCTGCTCGGTCTCCGTCACCTGACCGACCGGCACGTAGACGAGCGCGGCCGCGCCGTCCTCGACGTCCTGACCGCCGACACGCGCGCCCCACCGGACGCCGGTCGCCGTGACGAAGCTGCCCGTCCGCGCGGGATCGACCGGCACCTGGTAGCTGAACCCGACGCCGTCGCCGCGGTAGAAGATGTTGCCGCGCAGGTCGTCCGTCGTGCCGTCGAACGTGCCGGCCGGCGGCGCGACCTGGTCCTCGATCGGCTGCGCCGTGCCCTCCCAGAGGACGATGGAGGTCGCCGGATGCGTATAGCCGCTCGTCCCGCGCTGGGCGCGCTGGAGCGTGATGACGGCGTTGCCGGCGATGTCGAGGTCGTCGTAGGCGACGCGCTCCTCCAGCGCGGTGCCCGCGTCGATGACCATCATCCCGGTGTTCGGGAAGCCCGCGATGTCGGCGAGCAGCGCCGAGGCCGTGTTGGCGCTCCCGAGGCTCGCGTTGAGCGTCGTCTCGGGGACGAACCCGCGGCCGAACTCGAGGCGCTGCTCGATCTTCCCGAACAGCTCCTGGATCAGGCGCTCCGCGTACGTGATGCGCTGCAGGTCGCTGACGCTGTCCGCCTCCCGCTGCAGCGAGGCGGCGGTCGCGATCAGGATGATCGTGACGACCGTCAGCGCCATCATCATCTCGATGAGCGTGAAGCCGGCGCGCGCCGCCCGTGCGGCGCTGTGGAGGGGACCGCGGCGAGCCATCAGTAGCGGAGCAGGTACACCACCTGGGTGAGCTCGTGCTGGCCGGTCGAGCCCGTCCACCGGAGCTGGACCACGGCGGGGAGCAGGGAGGCTCCGCCCGTGACGTCGTTCGAGGTCGCCGCGCCGTCCCCGTCGAGGTCGCGCGGCATGCCGAGCGCGACGCCCAGCGCCGCGTCGGTCGTCGTCTCGTCGGTGACGATCTGGACGGTCGCGACCGAAGGCGCGCCCTGCCATGCGTCGAGGCCGGCGACGGCGATCTGGTTGCCGGGCGTCCCGCCCACGCCGTACACGGCGAGCACCTCGCCCGCCCACAGCGTGGCGTCGTCGTCGGCCTCGCGAGCGGTCGCGTGGAGGTCCTCCACGATGGCCTGCAGCGCGGCCTGGGCCCGCTGCTGGTCCGAGGCGTTCCGGCGGAGCGAGTTGACCACGACCGAGGTCGAGGTCATCGCGAGGAGCCCGACGAGGAGCACCGATGCGGTGATCAGCACCTCGAGAAGGGTGAACCCCCCGCGCTTGGAGCGGGCCCGGGTCGAGCTTTGGTCCTGCCCAGGGCAGGGTGCGAATCGATGCGGCATGGCGGCTGGATCTCGGGCAGGTCGGCGCAGGACGCGCTGGGTCTCCGTTCGACCTCTACCGGTGTCGGACTTCAGCCCGCATCGGCGGATGGTCGGATCTCGGACACGCCTTCTCGCAATGGGCCAAGGGGCCCGTACGGAGCGAGGTGTCGGTCGTCTCGTGCCTGGACCTTCAGACGGCCTGGCCCGGAGGCCGACGAGACGAGGACCGGCGCGCGACGATGCCCATGCACCCTCACGGATCCGACGACGCGCCAGAGGGCGGGAGCGAGCCCCGCCGGAGGGGACGCAGGGGGCGCGCGTTCCTGATGCTGGCGCTCGTGGTTCCAGCCATCCCGCTCGCCGTGCCCGCGATCGTGCCCGGATTCGGGAACGCGGCGCGCATGGCGCCCGCGCCGGGAGCGACGCTCGAGGGAGTCTGGCGCCGGTTCGGCAGCGTGTACGACGTGCGCACGGCGAGCCTCGACGACCTCTGGGCCTGGCTGGAGCGCGGCGGCGTGCGCGATCTCGTCTCGCCCGACGATCCGTCCCAGCATCTCTGGGTCGAGCGCGGTGCGGGCGTCGTGCGCCTCGGGCTGTCCTCCCGCGGGGGTGAGAGCGAGGAACGATGGCGTCTGGAGGTCGGGCGAGCGCGCTGGACCGGGCTCGACGCGACGCTCGCTGCCTCGGACCTGGACTGCGTCCTCTGCCACGCCTCGATCGAGAGCGGATCCGAGGCGCGCGTCGTCAGCCGCCGCCCGTTCGAGCCGGGACTCGGCGCCGACGTGCGACTCGACGGTGCGTTCGTCGTCGAGCCGGACGGCCAGGCCGTCCCGGACCTCCTGCGCGCGCTCGAGCGAGCGCCCCGCACGCCCGGCGTCGTCGAGGCCGAGCACGGCGCGGTCGGCGCCATCGAACGCCTGCAACAGGTCGGGGACGGCCGGGCTCTCGCGCTCTCCAGCGTGCGCCTGTCGGGCAACGAGCAGGGGCCCGTCGTCCTTCGCGGGACCCACGATGCTCCGATCCGCGTCAAGGGCGACGTCGTCGTCGAGGGCGACCTCGTGCTCAGCGGCCACGTCGTCGGCGACGGTTGTCTGTGGGTCATCGGGAACGTTCACGTCCCCGGCGACGTCCATCACGAGGGCGCCGGGAGCCTGCGCCTCCTCGTGCGCGGGAACGTCCTGGTGGGGGAGGTCGGGAGGCCGCGTCGGGGGGAGGCCCTCCGCGTCACCGGCGCGCCCGACGGCAGCTTCTCGTTCCTCGTCGAGGCGCTGGCGCGCTTCAACGGAGCCCTCGCGATCGATGACCCGACGCAGCCACCCTTCACCGTGCTCCCCGGGCAGGTCGCGGCCGTCCTGCCGCGCGGCGCGCGTTCGACCGACGGCTGGCGGGACCGCGACCTGGAGCTCGTCGACTACGGCCGGACCCGGGCCGTCGGGCCGCTCCCGTCCGCGATCGAGGGGGCGCCGATGAGCGCGGCCGCGGATCTGCCGCTCGGTCGCGCCGATGCCGGCACGCGGCTCGACGCGGTCGTCGTCGTCCACGGAGCGTTCGTCGCGGTGGCCTCGGGGATCGACACGTGGCGCGACGCGGGCGCGGCCGTCGGCCTCTCGGACGACGCGGGGGTGGCGGTGCCCCCCGCGTCGTTCCTCCTCCGCGGGGCGCTCGTTGCCACGCACGCGGCCATCCACGCGCCCGCCGGCGTCCGGATCGTCGATCGTCCCGACGCGCGGGCCGCCGTGCGACTCCCCGCCGACAGCGGACTGGCCGCGCGCCTCGTCGGGCCCTCGTCGTCCGTCGAGCTCGGCGGCGGCCCGCCCGGTGAAGGGGGGGTACCGATCGTTCCGAGCCTCTGGGTGGACGAGGTCCCTGGTCGGGATAGACTTCTCCGGGCCGAACGGCCGGCCCCAGCCACACCGAGATGAGATTCCGTCGTTTCACGCGTCTCGGCGCAGGCACGGCCGCGGTGGCGATGCTCTCCGCCGAACCGGCGCTCTGCGCGAGCGCCCTCGCCTACATCGGCCCCGGCGCAGGATTCGCCGCGGCGGGATCGGTGCTCGTGCTGCTCGGCACGTTCCTCCTCGCGTTCGGGATCATCCTGATCTGGCCGCTCAAGGCGGCGGTCAAGATCGTCTCCCGGCGCGGGCGGTCGAAGGCCAGGGTCAAGCGCGTCGTCGTGATCGGTCTCGACGGCTTCGACCCGAAGATGGCCGCGAGGTACGCGGACCGGATGCCGAACTTCAGGCGACTGGAGGCCATGGGCTGCCACTCGTCGCTCGGCACATCGATCCCGTCGATCTCGCCCGTCGCGTGGTCGACGTTCGCGACCGGCGTCGACGCGTCGCGGCACAACATCTACGACTTCCTCACGCGCGATCCATGCTCGTACATGCCCGTGCTGTCGTCGACCGACACGCGCACGGTGCCGCGCAACATCAACCTGGGCTTCGCGAAGGTCCCGTTCGGACAGCGCGCGGTCTACAAGATCCTCCAGAAGAGTCAGCCGTTCTGGAAGCTGCTCGGAGCGAACCAGGTCTGGTCGTCGATCATCCGCGTCCCGATCACGTTCCCGCCGCAGAAGTTCAAGAACGGCACGCTGCTGTCGGGCATGTGCGTGCCGGACCTGCAGGGCACGCAGGGGTCGTTCAGCTTCTACACGGACGACGAGTCCCAGCTCGGCGCCGCCACCGGCGGCCAGCGCTTCCGCGTCGTCCGCCGCGGGCACACGATCGAGTCGAACCTGAAGGGTCCGCCGGGGCCCGACAAGCTCGCGATGAAGTCGCCGTTCTCGGTGACGATGGATCCGGCGACCGGCAAGGCGGCGGTCACGGTCGGCAAGGAGACCGCGCACGTCGCCGTGGGCGAGTACACGCCGTGGATGGAGGTCCCGTTCGACGGCGTCCAGGGCATCGCGCGCCTGCGGATCCAGGGCTGGGACGACGAGCACGTCGGGATCTACGTCACGCCGATCAACATCGACCCCGAGTCGCCGGCGATGCCGATCAGCCACCCGTTCGTGTACTCGATCTACCTGGCCAAGATGCTGGGCAAGTACACGACGCTGGGGCTCGCCGAGGACACGTGGGCGCTCAACGAGCGCGTCATCGACGAGGCGGCGTTCCTCGATCAGGCGTACCTGATCATGGACGAGCGCAAGAAGCAGCTCTGGGACGTGCTCGACAAGACGAAGAAGGGCTTCGTCACCGTCGTCTTCGACACCACCGACCGCGTCAGCCACATGTTCTGGCGCTACCTGGAGCCCGAGCACCCCGCGAACGAGGGCAAGGACACGACCGAGTTCAAGGACGTCATCCCCGAGTTGTACGGCAAGGCCGACGAGCTCATTGGCGAGGTGATGGCCAAGGTCGAGAACGACAAGGACACGATCCTGATGGTCGTGTCGGACCACGGCTTCTGCTCGTTCCAGCGCGGCGTGAACCTGAACGCGTGGCTGCGGGACGAGGGCTACCTCGTGCTCAAGGACGGCGCGAGGACGTCCGGCGACTGGTTCGAGAAGGTCGACTGGGAGAAGACGCGCGCGTTCACGCTCGGGCTCACCGGCATCTTCATCAACCGCAAGGGGCGCGAGCGGCTCGGCCAGGTCGAGCCGGGCGCCGAGCTCGACGGGCTCTGCCGCGAGATCAAGGACAAGCTGGAGGCGCTCGTCGACCCCAAGTCGGGGGAGAGGGCGATCCACGAGGTGTTCCTGACGAACGAGGTCCAGGACGGGCCGTACGCGGACATGGCGCCCGAGCTGCTCGTCGGCTACCAGCGCGGCTTCCGCCACTCGTGGGACTGCGCCGTCGGTGCGGTCTCGGAGGAAGTGTTCACCGACAACACCAAGAGCTGGTCCGGCGACCACTGCGTCGACCCGCGGCTGGTGCCGGGCGTGTTCTGGTGCAACCGCCGGATCGACGTCGAGGACCCGAACCTCGCCGACATCGCGCCGACGGTGCTCGACCTCTTCGGGGTCGACGTGCCGGGCTACATGCGCGGGCGGCGGCTCTTCGGTGACGGCGACGGCAAGACCCCCGCGCCGGTCCATCGGCCGGCGCAAGCGCCCGCGGCCTCGACCGGCGAGCCCGAAGCCCCGGAGGCGGCGGCGACGTCATGACGCTCCCGCGCTGGACGGCGTACGTGGCCCTCGCGGTCATCGCGACGCTGATCGCGACCGCGGTTCCGCGGCGCACCAAATCGACCGAGTCAGAGGTCGCCCGCCGCGGCCGGACCACCGAGCGCGTCGCGCTGCCCGAGGCCGAGCACCCGCGCATCGTCGTGCTCGGGATCGACGGGATGGACCCGGAGATCCTCGCGGACGTCGTCGCGCGGTATCCAGAGCGCACGAAGAACTTCCAGCGCCTGATCGGCGCCGGCGACGGGATCGGCGTGCTGCGCACGTCGACGCCGCCGCAGAGCCCGGTCGCGTGGTCGAACTTCATCACCGGCCGGAACCCCGGCGGCCACGGCGTTTACGACTTCATCCACCGCGACCCCGAGACCTACTTGTACGCCCCGTCGACCGTCGTGTCCGAGGCGGGCGGCGAGATCGGGATCCCGCTGACCGGGATGAAGGTCCCGACGGGCGGCAGCTCGGCGTCGAACCGCACGGGCCGCGCGTTCTGGTCGATCCTCGCCGACGCCGGCGTGCCCGCGGACCTCTACCGCGTGCCGATCAACTACCCGGTCGAGCCGTCGAAGGGCGTCAGCTTCCCAGGCATGCTCACGCCGGCGCTCGACTCGGCGTACGGGATGTACACCGTCTTCACGACGGACCCGCCCGCGAAGATGGAGACGAACGGCGGCCGCTTCCGCGCCGTGCGGGAGAGCATGGGCGCGATCCGCGCGCAGCTCCCCGGGCCGAAGAACGTCTTCAAGGACGGCGAGCCGGAGGCGACCGTGCCCCTCACCGTCTACATCGACGAACGGAGCGGCACGGCGACGATCGAGGTCGGGACCGAGCGCGTCGTCATGCAGCCCGGCCGGTGGTCGCGGTTCTGCCGCGTGAGCTTCGAGATGCTCCCGCTGGGCGCGATGAACCTGAACGGCATGGTGCGCTTCTACCTGCGCAGCATCGAGCCGGAGTTCGTCCTCTACGCGTCGCCCGTGAACTTCGACCCGGTCGCGCCGGCCGACGCGATCTCGCTGCCGGAGACGGCAGCGGCCGACCTCGCGGAGGCCATCGGCGACTACTACACCCAGGGGATGGCCGAGGAGGTCTCCGCGCTCAAGGACGAGGCGATCACCGACGCCGAGTTCATGGGGCAGGCCGAGCTCGTCTACCTGGAGCGTCGGCGGATGCTCGACCACGCGCTCGACCGGTACACGACGAACCCCGAGGGCGGGCTCCTGTTCTTCTACGTGTCGTCGGTCGACCTGCCGATGCACATGATGTGGCGGCACAGCGACCCCGAGCACCCGTCCTACGACGCCGAGCTCGCGCGCGAGGACTCGACCTGGTGGTCGGACCGCGAGGGCTCGACCTGGTCGGACATCATCGACGACCTGTACCTGAAGATCGATCCGTTCGTCGGGACGGTGCTCGATCGGGTCGGCGACGACGCGACCGTGATGCTGATGAGCGACCACGGCTTCGCGCCGTACCGCCGCAAGTTCAGCCTCAACACCTGGCTCTTGGAGAACGGCTACCTCTACCTGAACGAGGGCGCCGAGACCGAGAAGCCCGAGAGCGATCCGAGCCTCACGAAGGTCTTCATCGACAGCGCGGTCGACTGGTCCCGCACGCGGGCCTACGGGATGGGCTTCAACGGCCTCTACCTGAACCTGCGCGGCCGCGAGGCCCAGGGGATCGTCGAGGCCGGGGAAGAGGCGACGATGCTCCTTGCCGAGCTCAAGGAGCGGCTGGAGGCCGCGCGCGACGTGGAGCGCGGCAATGAGCGCGTCGTGATCGCCGCCGACCTCGCGACCGACGTGTACGCGGGCGGCGAGCGGCTCGACGAAGCCCCCGACATCGTCGTCGGCTACAACTCCGGCTACGGCAACTCCGACGAGGCCAGCCAGGGCCGTATCCCGCACGCCGTGCTGTCCGACAACGTCGGCGGCACGTTCAACGGCAGTCACCTCATGCACCCGAGCGTCGTGCACGGCGTGCTGGTGACGAACCGCCCTGTCTCGCTCCAGGACCCCGCCCTGGAGGATCTCACGACCACGATCCTCCGCGCGTACGGCGTCGAGCCAGAGCCGGGCACGGTCGGCCGGCCCATCTTCTCGTCCAACTGACAACCTTCCCGCTTCCACACCCTCCCGCCATGTTCGGATCCGCCAACAAGGTCAAGATCGACCCCGAGCTCCTCGAGCGCATCAAGCAGATCGCCGAGGTCGCCGGCTACGCCTCCCACGAGGAGTTCATCCACCACGTCCTGGAGCGGGAGCTCGCGCAGTTCGACGACGCCGGCTCCGACGAGGACATCACCGAGAAGCTCAAGGGCCTCGGCTACATCAGCTGACGCGGCTGCGCCGGCCCGGCCCGACCGATCCAGATGAACGCGCTCAACCGCGTCGTGACGGCGATCTTCGACGTCGTCCTCGTCCCGCTCGAAGCGATCAGTGACGAGTTCGCCCTGCTCTTCGTGAGCGGGGTGTTCGGCGTGCTCGCGCTCTGGATCTTCAAGCACATCTCCTGGCAGAAGGGGATCAAGGCGACCAAGGACCGCATCAAGGGCCACCTGATCGAGATCCGCCTCTACCAGGACGACCTCGTCGTCGTGAGCAAGGCGATCGGGAAGGTGCTGTACCGCAACTTCCAGTACCTCGGTCTGAACTTCGGTCCGTTCGTTCCGCTCGCGATCCCATTCGCGCTCGTCGCCGCGCAGATGGTCGTCCGGTACGGGTTCGAGCCCGCGCCCGTCCAGCACGTCGACGTCGGCCAGCTCGAGGGCGACGGGCTGACGATGGAGATCCAGGGGACGCGCGAGGCGATCGACGACCTGGAGCTCGTCCTGCCCGAGGGGCTGACGGCGACCTCGCCGTTCTCGCGGATCCCCAGGCAGGGGAAGGCGTTCGTCGAGTTCGTCGCCGAGGCTCCGGGCGAGTACGAGATCACGCTGAAGACCGGCGGCCAGGAGATCGTGAAGTCGTTCGTCGCGGGCGGCGAGTCCGACGTGCGCGCGATGCAGCCCGAGCGGGTGACCGGTGCGTTCCTGGCGCTGCTGTGGCCCGCCGAGGACACGCTCGGCGGCACGGGCCTGACCCGCATCCAGTTCCAGTACCCCGAGAGCGACCTCGGCTGGCTGCCGTTCTCCGGCCCGGTCGGCGTGCTGCTCGTCTTCGTGCTCGCGTCGATGATCGTGGGCTTCGCCGCCTTGAAACCCCTGGGCGTGCAGATCTAGAAGGGAGCGTGGTCGGACTCTTCTCCCAGGGCGTCGAGCAGGCGCTCCGCGCGTCGCACGACGCGCACGCCGGACAGCAGCGCAAGGGAGAGCCGATCCCGTACGTGACGCACCCGTACCACGTGGCGCTCTTGCTCGCGCGAGCCGGCGCCGACGACGTGACGATCCAGGCGGCGCTGCTGCACGACGTCGTCGAGGACTGCGACGACTGGACCGAGCAGCGCGTAGCGGACGAGTTCGGCGTGGACGTCGCGAGCGTCGTCGCCGAGCTGACCGAGCCGAAGGGCGAGACCTGGGAGGTCCGCAAGCAGGGCGCGCTCGACAAGGTCGCGACCATGAGCCTGCGCGCGCTCGTCGTGAAGGCGGCGGACAAGCTGCACAACATGCGGTCGATGGCGGCGCGGCTCGACGCGGTCGACGACTCGGACGAGGTCTGGCGCCCTTTCAGCCGCGGGCCCGCGCAGACGATCGAGAACGCGCGCAAGCTCGTGGCGGCGCTGCGGGAGCGGCTCGACGCCGTGGACGGCTTCGACGCCCTGTCGGTCGACCTGGACCGGTCCTTCGCCGCGCTGGAGCGGCACGAGCCGAAGTAGCGGCGCCGGCCCCTCCCCGCCGCGGCGGCGGCGGCGACGGCGGCGGTACGACCAAGGTGGAATGGTGCGGCTCGGTCGAGCCAAGTGCAATGGGAGCTTCACGCCCATGATGGACTCACGGGGCTGGCGTGGGCAGTCATGCCCGCGCGAGCGCGCATCCACGTCAGGGGATGCGCCAGAGATGTCATCAGGGCCTGGGCAGAGCACGCTTCAGCGACTTCTGCCCGGGCTCTGAGTCGTTAGAACCGGGGGTGGCGGAGGATGCGTACTGCTCGCTCCCCGCCTCCCTCCGCAACCTCGACGCCCGGATCCATGAACCTGCCTTCCCGGTCGCCCCTGGCCTCGCTCGAGACCGGCTGCGCGCTGTCGATCCTGACCCTCCTCTCGACGGGGTGTGCCTCCACGGCACGACCAGGCGTTCCGTCGCCCGCTCGCGCGGGTGCGCTCACCGGAGCTCCGTCGACGCTCGTCCAAGAGGTCGGCGACGCGGAGGACCTGGAGGAGCCGGACATCTACGACGGTTCACCGTTCCAGGAGCCGATCGAGGGCTATCCGCGCGGCGATCGGATCATCGGAACGCCCGTCGACCCCGAGGCCGACTTCGCTCGCGGCTTCCCGAAGAAGAACTCGGTCCTCACCGGCGAGATCCCCAAGTCCTACTTCCAGTGGAAGGAGAAGCTCTATGCCGACTATGGCATCAAGCTCGCCTTCAACCTGACGCTCATCGGTCAGCTCGCGTCGGACGTGCTCCCGCAGGACTGGCTGACCGGCGGGGACACCAATCGTGCCGCGTCGGGCATCGGTCTCGTGCTCGAAGGCAAGTGGGAGGCGATCAACCGCGGGGAGGACTACCAGGGGAGCTTGACCGCTGCCGTCGATTGGCGGCAGGCGTTCGGTGGGACCTCGGTCCCCGCGTTCTTCCTGCAGGACACGGGCTCCATCTGGACGACCGACCTCACCGTCATCGAGTGGGATCCGTGGCTGTCGACGTTCTACTGGGAGCAGTGGTTCACGAAGAACCGCTTCGTGGCGCGGGTGGGCACGCAGGCCGCCGTCCAGATCTTCGACTTCTTCCGCTTCAAGGACGGGAGGAGTTCGTTCTCGAACTCCGAGTTCTGGTTCCCGATCGCGTCGACGCCGCTTCCTGGACCGGGCCTCGGCGCGTCGTTCGAGCTGTGGCCGAAGAAGGACTCGCCGCTGTACGTCGTCGGCACCGTCAATGACCTGAACTTCGAGGTGGGGAAGAGCTTCGCGTGGGACGAGGCGTTCCGGCGCGGCGAATTCTTCTACGGGCTCGAGGTGGGCTACAACTGGGGCACGTTCCCGACGAACTTCGATCACCTGCACGCGCAGATCTTCTACGCGGACGAGGCATCGACGCTGCCTGCGGGGCTACCGAGCAAGTCAGGGGCGGGCTTCAAGATCCGCGGATCGAAGCAGTGGGACCGGGTCGTCGGCTTCGCCAGCTACACGAACAACAACGCCCAGGGCGGTCCGTTCGGGATCACGCTGCTGGAGAACGCCGCAACGGCAGGCGTCGCGTACCTCCGCCCGCTCGACATCCGCGGTGAGATCTCGATCGGGGCGAACTGGGGCCAGCCATTCAGCAGCTTCGCAGGCGCCGCGCCGGTCTTCCAGGGGCTGAAGGACCAGTACGGCATCGAGACGTACTGGAAGCTCCTGCTCACGCCGGACGTGTGGATCACGCCGGGCATCCAGCTCGTCTTCGACCCCGCGCTGAACCCCGACGTGAGCACCCTCGCGATCGGGACGGTGAAGCTGCACTTCTTCCTCTGATCCGGAGCGAGTCGGCGTACCTGTCGCCGTGTGGACCGTCGAGGCCCGAGCACCTTTGCGCGGATCGCCGGTTGCCTCCACGCTCGACCTCCTGTTCGCTTGTGCTCCGGAGAACAGGAAGGAAATCGACTTGGACGACGAACCGAACAGGCGCCAGGCAGGCCGGATCGGGCCGCGCTGCGTGGCGCTGGGCGTGCTGCTGCTGACCAGTGCATCGATGCTGTCCGAGATCGCGGCCGCGCAGAACTTCACGCGCTCGAACGGTCGGGGGCCCTACGTCCACGACATCGATGTCTACGACGCCAGCGGTCGGCGCATCGATGCGGCGTCGCCCGGGGAGCCGTACTCGCCGTCGGAGACGTGCAAGAAGTGCCACGACGTCAAGGGCATCGCCCACGGCTGGCACTTCAACGCCGCCGGTGACGGCGAGGACGGCCGAGGGGGTGAGCCCTGGGTGCTCGCCGATGCGCGCACCGGGACGCAGATCCCGCTGTCCTACCGCGAGTGGCCGGGGGTCGTCTCGCCGGACGAGGTCGGGCTGACGCCGACGGGGTTCGCCCAGCTCTTCGGCCGGCACCTGCCCGGCGGGCTCGACACCTACGCGGACGGAGCGCTCGAGGATCCGCGGAGAGCGCTCACCGGCGGGCTCGAGATCGACTGCATGGCGTGCCACGACGCGTCGCGGACCTGGAGCGTCGAGCGCTGGAACGCGCAGGTCGAGAAGCAGAACTTCGCCTGGGCGCCCGCCGCTGCCATGGGGCTCATCGCCGTCGACGGGGACGTCTCGCGGCTCGCGGACGGAGCGGATCCCGCCGAGAAAAGGCCGACGGTGCGGTGGTCGGAGTCTGCCTTCGACGTCGAGGGCAAGGTGTCGTTCGACGTCGTGCGGACGCCGCCCGACGGCGCGTGCCTCGCCTGCCACACGGTGCACCCGGTGGGCGAGACGGCCGCGCCGCGCTGGCAGCACGACGGGGACGTCCACACGCGCGCGGGGCTGAAGTGCGCCGACTGCCACCGGAACGGGATCGAGCACCACACGGTGCGCGGCTTCCCCGGCGAGGTCCATCCGAGCGAGTCCGACATCAGCTCCCTGACCTGCGCTGGCTGCCACATGGACCCGACCGACGGGCACGGCCGCGTGCTGGATCGCGGCGGCCGCCTGGGCGCGCCCCTCGCGCTCCATCGCGGGCTGCCGCCGGTGCACCTGGACAAGATCTCCTGCACGGCGTGCCACTCCGGCTCCGCGCCCGCGTCGGCGCCAGCGCCCGTGCAGACCTCGATGGCGCACGCGCTCGGGCTCGGGCTGCAGAGCCGCTCGGACGGCGACCTGCCGCACATCGTCGAGCCCGTGCTCCAGCGCGACGGGGACGGCAAGGTGCGCCCCTACCGCGCGATGTGGCCGTCGTTCTGGGCGCGGCGCGACGGAGAGACCCTGACACCGATCGCCCCCGCGGACGCGCAGCGGCCGCTGCGCAAGGCGCTCCGCGTGCGACGCGACCTCGCGGCGGAGCTCGGTGAGCTGGAACCCGACGAGCTGGAGGCGCGCGTCATCAGCGCGCTGACCGGGCTCGACGACGGCACCGGCACCCCGGTGCGGGTCGGCGGCGGTCGCGTCTGGGAGGTCGCCGCGGACGGTGCGTCCCTGACGAGCACCGAGCACCCCGCCGCGGCTCCGGTCCTTTGGCCCGTCGCGCACGACGTCCGGCCCGCCCGGGACTCGATCGGCTCGGGCGGCTGCACGGACTGCCACGCGGCGGACGCGCCGTTCCTGTACCAGCGCGTCGTCGCGCCGGACGTGCTCACCATCGCGGAGCCCCTGGAGCAGGTCGCGCACGAGCGCCTCGGCTACGACGCCGACCTCCTCCGCGCCTGGGAGGCGTCCTTCACCGGCCGCGATGCGTTCAAGTGGGTCGGGTTCGGCGCCCTCGGGCTCGTGGCGCTCGTGCTGCTCGTCCACCTGCTCGTCGGGCTCGACGCGATCCTCCGCTGGCTCCGAGGCGATCGTCGTCAGCGCGGCGAATCGGAGGGCTGATGCCGACGTTCTCCTGGGACCTGGCGGCCTGGATGGACCGCTATCGCGACGTCGCCACCGCCCTGATCGCCGCGTGTGCGGTGCTCGCCGCGCTGCACCTCGCGATCAGCGCCGCGCGACGGCCGCGCTGGACGCCCACCCGCAGACCGGGCCGGCTGTCGACCGCGCTCGCGCTCTTCGTCGTCGCCGTCGCGCTCGGTCTTGGGACCACGGCACTGCTCGGCCTCTGGACCGGCGAAGGCAAGCTGCACGGATGGCCGCTGTTCGTCCACGTCGGACTCGGCGGCGCCTTCCTCGTCGGGTTCGCGCTGCTGGCGCTCGTGCGCGCCGGCGCGAGCCGGCCGGGCCGCGCCGAGGTCTACGGGAGGCTCGCGCGCACCGGCTTCTGGCTCCTCCTCGTCTCCGGCCTCGCCGTCGGTGGTTCGATGATGGTCGCGACGCTGCCCTGGCTCGGCGGAGCCTCCATGGAGCTGACGATCGAGCTGCACCGCTGGGCGGGACTCGCGCTCGTCCTGAGCGTCATCGCGTACGGGCACGGCCTGCTCCTCGGGCGACTTGCGCGTCGGTGACCCCGCATCTGCCGCCGGCGCAGGAATGCGACGCGCCCGCGGCCGGAGGACCGGCCGCGGGCGCGACGAGCACGACTCATCGAGCCGTGGGAACGAACCGAATTGGCGTCAGCGTCCCGCCGGGAAGCGCTCCTCGAGCTCGTCGAGCATCTTGAGCGCCTTCATCGCCTTCAGCGAGTTGTAGTTGATGTTGCCCGCGCTCAGCGCTGAACCCTCCTGGAACGGGTAGTTCGGGATCGTCGTGAAGAACTCGCGGATCTTGGCCTGGATGGGAACGAACAGCCACATCTGGTCGCCGTACCAGCGCAGGTAGCCCATCTCGCCCTCTTCATGCATCTCCTCGTAGGGGTCGGCGCGGAGGTTGATGATGAGCGGCCAGTTCGGGACGATCCGCTCGCCCGTGGCGATGTTGCCTTCGACGACCGCGAAGTGGACCTTCCAGTCGTTCCAGCGGATCGCGTTCAGCTCGCCGCCCTGGCCGAAGTAGTAGATCGAGTCCCGCGGGGCCTTCTCTGCCTCGCCCTTGAAGAACGGCATGTAGTTGTGTCCGTCGAGGTGGACCTTCCACTGCTTGCCGTTCGCCTCGTGGCCTGCCTTGCACTTCTCGACGATGTCCGGGTCGCCCGCCGCCGCGAGGAACGTCGGCAGCCAGTCCTCGTGGGACATCATGTCGTTGATGATCGTGTCCGGCTTCACGACGCCGGGCCAGCGGATGAACTGCGGGACGCGGAAGCCGCCTTCCCAGGTCGTTCCCTTCTCACCGTGGAACGGCGTGATGCCGCCGTCGGGCCAGGTGAAGGACTCGGCCCCGTTGTCGGTGCTGTAGACGACGATCGTGTTGTCGGCGATCCCGAGCTCGTCGAGCTTGTCCAGCATCAGGCCGACGTGATCGTCGTGCTCGACGACGCCGTCGGGGTAGAGGCCGACGCCCGTGCGCCCGATCGCCTCTTCCTTGAGGCGGGTCCACACGTGCATGCGCGTCGTGCTCGCCCAGCAGAAGAACGGCTTGCCCGACGCGTGCGAGCGCTCCATGAAGTCGATCGCGGTTCCGACGAAGTCGTCGTCGGCGGTCTCCATGCGCTTGCGCGTCATCGGGCCCGTGTCCTCGATCCGGCCGTCGGCGTAGCTCTTGATGACGCCGCGCGGCCCGTACTTCTCACGGAAGGCCGGGTCCTTCGGGTAGTAGTAGGTCTCCGGCTCCTCCTCCGCGTTGAGGTGGTAGAGGTTGCCGTAGAACTCGTCGAACCCGTGGTTCGTCGGCAGGTGCTTGTCCTGGTCGCCGAGGTGGTTCTTGCCGAACTGGCCCGTGGCGTAGCCTTCCTTCTTGAGCAGGTCGGCGATCGTCGGCGACCAGTCCGGGATCCCGTGGTCCGAGCCCGGCATGCCGATCGTCAGGAGACCGGTCCGGAACGGGTGCTGGCCGAGGATGAACGACGAGCGGCCCGCCGTGCAGCTCTGCTGGGCGTACGCGTCCGTGAACATCGCGCCCTCCTTGGCCAGGCGATCGATGTTCGGGGTCTGGTACCCCATGATCCCGTGGTTGTAGGCGCTGATGTTGTGGATGCCGACGTCGTCACCCCAGATGACGAGGATGTTCGGCTTGGACGCCTGCGGCGCCGGATCGGCGTCCCCCGCGTGGCTGGCGACGGCAGTGGTCGCGACCAGGAGGAGAGGGAGGGTCGTTCTCGAGAGCATTCGTTCGGATGGGTCGGTGGAGTGGCGAGGGGAGGAGGCCGGCAGCGCGACCGTCCCGAGCCCCGCGGCGGCGACCGGGGACCATTCCCGGCGTGCCGATCGAGACTCGTCCTGAGTGCAACAGGTACGGCGCCACTCGGGAATGGCACTTTGGTGCCATTCGTCGGCTCGCGGGTGCCCGCTGGCCCTCTCGTGCGAGCCGTGTGACACTGGGAGTTTCCCGCCACGCCCTGTGCTCCCCCGCTCCCTGTCGTTCCCGGTCTTCCAGCTGGTCCACCTTCTGGCACTCGCCGGTATCGGGCTGGCGCAGGAGGCCCGACCGCCGCTCGCACAGGCCGACGTGCCGCTGGAGCACCACGTCGTCCGTGTGTACGGACGGGAGCACGGTCTCCCGTCCGAGTGGATCGTCGACGTCTGCGAGGACGTCGACGGCTACCTCTGGGTCGCCACGTGCAACGGACTGACTCGGTTCGACGGCCTTCGGTTCGAGACCTTCGTCCGCGACGCCGAGGGAGGGCTGCCCTCCAACGACGTCACCGCGCTCCTCTCGACGTCGGACGGCACCCTCTGGGTGGGGACCGAGTCGGGCGTCGCCGTGCGTGAGAGAGCGACGCCACCTGGCTTCCGTGGCTTCCCGGATTCACGGGGCCTGGAGGTCCGCGCGCTGTGCGAGGGACCCATCGGAGATGTCTGGGTCGGCGCTCGCCAGGGCATCTGGCGGGCTCGGCCGGACGGCACGTTGGAGCCCGTCGCCGGAGCTCCCGAGGACGTGCAGGCGATCTGCTGCGACCAGGGCGGCGTGCTGTGGGTCGGGACGGACTACGGTCTCTTCGCGTACCGCTCCGGTCGATTCGAACGCGAGCTGGGCGACGGCTGGTACCCGGTCCCGGCGCTACTCGACGGATCGGACGGCCTGGTGGTCGGGACCGCGTGGGGGCTCCACCGGCACGGCGACGAAAGCGGAGGCGTCCGCCTGCAGGGCACCCCGAGCCAGCGCGTTCACGACATCGCGGTCGGTCCGGACGGCACGCTCTTCGCCGCCTGGACGACGCACGTCGGTGTGCGCGTCGACGGGGACTGGGTCGTCCACCATGCCGGCGGATTCGTGGACTGCATCCACCCTGACCGTGAGGGAAGCCTGTGGGTCGGGCGCATGAACCAGGGCGGACTCCGCCGGTACGCCCCGACCTGGACCGGAGCCGTCGTCACGGACCGGAACACGACCTGCGTCATCGACGACGAGGACGGCAGGGTCTGGATCGGAGCGAACGAGGGCCTCTTCCGCCAGGTCGACGGCGCCTGGGAACCGGTCGATGCGATCACCTCGCGCGACGAGCCCAGCATCCGTTCCCTCGCTCGCGCCAGCACCGGCGGAGTCTGGGCCGCCGGAGGCCGGGGCGTCGTTCACGTCGATGCCGACGGGACCTGTACCCCGCTCGTGCCTCACCCGATCTTCGAGGACGTGAGCGTGCAGTCCTTCCTCGAAGACTCGCGCGGCGCCCTCTGGGTGGGACGGCGGAGCATGTCCTCGTTCGTCCTCGACGGGGAGGTCCTTCGCCCGCTCGACGAGCTCGGCACCTTTCCGGTCGAGTGGTTCCTGGAGGACGACGAGGGGATCGTCTGGGCCGGGAGCATCGATGGCGTCTATCGCGGAACGGCGGAGCGGATGGAGAAGGTCGAGGATCCCGCGGTCCCCGAGCTCTCGACCCGTTGCTTCGCCGCGTTCCGGGACGGCGCCGACCTCTGGTTCGGGACGCGCTACGGAATCGTGCGGCGACGCGACGGTGTCCTCCGGGCAATGACGAGCCTCGACGGTCTGCGCTCGGACTACTCCGAGCGCCTCGGGCGCGACGCGTCCGGTCGCCTCTGGGTCGGTGGCCCGCACGGAGTCTGCGCCTACGCTCCGGACCGGATCGAGTCTGTTCTCGCCGGAACCCCGACAGCGCTCGCGCCGTACGAGCTCGGTGGGCATCTGGAGATGACGCTCGGCTGGGGCGGCTACTCCGGCCCGAAGGCCTGGCGCGCCGCAGATGGTGTCCTCTACGTCTGCGGCCCCAAGGGGGTCCTGACCGTCCCACCAGGGCCGCGGCCCGTCCGCCGGGTCGAACCGCTCGTTCGCGTCGAGGGTGCCTTCGTCGACGGGGAGCCGGTCGAGTGGGCGGACGTGCTCCGCCTCCCGTCCGGCCCGCGTCGCCTCTCGATCCGCTTCTCGGCTCCGACGTTCGACGCGCCCGAGGACGTCTCAGCTCGCTACCGCCTCGCTGGCTACGACTCCGGATGGACGCTGGCCGGCCTGGGGCGAACGGCGGTCTACACGGGACTCCGCCCCGGTCGCTACACGCTCGAGATCCAGGCCGCCCGCGGGGGCGACGACGATCCCGCGCCTCCCTTCGCAATGGAGATCGAGGTCGTGCCGCGCCTCTGGGAGCGTCCAGGGGTCCAGATCGCCGTCCCGACGCTGATCCTCCTCCTCCTCGCGTTCTCCCTCGACCGCCGCTCCCGTCGCATCCGTCGGCACAACGCCGCTCTCGAGCGCGAGGTCGCCGAGCGCCGTCGCGCCCAGGAGGTCGCCGGTCAGCGCTGGGAGGAGCTCGTGCGCGTGTCGCGCGCGGCGAGCCTCGGTGAGCTCACGACGTCGATCGCGCACGAGGTCAAGCAGCCGCTGTTCGCGATCGTCAGCAACGCGCAGACCGCGCGGGAGCTCCTCGGCCGCGAGCCGCGCGACGAGGACGAGGTGCGCGAGGCCCTGGAGGACATCGCCAGCGACGGTCAGCGCGCGGCGGCGATCATCGACCACATCCGGGGCCTCGTGCAGAAGGAGCACCAGCCCCTGGAGCGGCTCGACCTGAACGAGATCATTGGCGAGGTCACGCGCCTCGTCGGCCCCGAGGCGGACCGCCGCGGCGTCGCGCTCCATCACGACCTGGCCCCGGCGCTCCCCGCCGTCGAGGGGGATCCCGTCGAGCTCCAGCAGGTCCTGATCAACCTCGTCCTCAACGGGATCCAGGCGATGGACGAACGGCGCAACGGCGCCGCAGAGGTCCTCCTCCGGACGTCCAGCTCGAACGGGTCCGTGCGGGTCGACGTGAAGGACCACGGCGTCGGGATCGACGCCGACCGCGCGAAGCGCATGTTCGAGCCCTTCTTCACCACCAAGCCCCAGGGGACCGGGATGGGGCTCGCCGTCAACCGCGCGATCGTCGAGCGGCATCGTGGCACGATCTCCGTCGACTCGTCGCCCGGCGTGGGGTCGACCTTCACCATCGAGCTCGGCGCGGTCGCCGGCCCGGACGCATGAGCGGCACGCACGTCTACGTCGTCGACGACGACCCGTCCGTCCGGCGGGCGATCCAGCGTCTCCTGCGGGCGCAGGAGATCGAGGTGACGGCCTTCGAGTCGGCGCAGGAGCTGCTCGACCACGGCGTCCCGTCCGAGGTCGGCTGTCTGGTGCTCGACGTCTCCATGCCGGGGATCGACGGCCTCGACCTGCAGCGCGAGCTCTCGGAGCGTGGCGTCGACGCCCCGATCGTCTTCCTCACGGGCCACGGCGACATCCCGATGTCCGTCAGCGCGATGCGCGGCGGCGCGGTGGACTTCCTCGTCAAGCCGATGGACGCGGACGCCCTCGTCCGTTCGGTCCGGTCGGCGATGGAGGGGTACGCGGGCCGACGGTCGCGGGACGCCGAGGTGGTGGCGTTCCAGGAGCGCCTGCCGGGACTCACGGCGCGCGAGCGCCAGGTACTGGCGCTAGTCGTCGCGGGTCGGCTCAACAAGCAGATCGCGCTGGAGCTCGGCATCGCCCTCGACACCGTCAAGGTCCATCGCGGGCGTGTGATGCGGAAGGCAGGCGTCGAGTCCCTGGCCGAGCTCGTCCGGCTGTGCGAGCGGGCGGGGTGGAACGGTGCTGCGCCCGATCCCGGTGCCCCGACCTGATCCGCCTACCCCCAAGGTGGAACTGCGCCGGCGCGCGGGATTCCGTCCGATAGGTGGGTGAACGCCGTGGACTCACACCCGGACCGAGCGACCCCTCCGCGCCTCGCGGTCATCGAGGACGACGCGTCCGTTGCGCGCGCGCTCGCGCGGCTCCTCCGCTCGTGGGACTACGACGTCGAGACCTTCGAGAGCGCCGAGGAGTTCCTCGGCCGCCCGGACGACTCGGGTCACGACTGCCTCGTCCTCGACGTGCACCTGCCGGGCCTCGACGGGGTCGAGCTCCAGGCGCAGCTCCGCGCGGAGGGCAGCTCGGTGCCCGTGATCTTCATCACCGCGTACGACGCGGAGGACGCGCGCCGGAACGCGCTCGCCGACGGCGCGAGCGCGTTCCTGCACAAGCCGCTCGACACGGTCGTCCTCCTCCAGGAGATCGCGCGCGTCCTCGGGCTCGAGGGTTGATCAGAGCGTCAGGTCGCCGGCGAGCTGGAACTCCAGCAGGGTCCCGCTCGGCACCTGGATCTGGCCGTCGTCCGTCAGGAGCGACGCGCCGACACCGACCTTCGCGCCCGTCCGCGCGCCCGACGAGCCGTTCGCGAGGCCGCCGATCGCGGCCGCCCGCGCCGTACGTCGCGCCGTGTTCCCCGTCGCGCTCTGCGCGCCGACCGCCTGGATCTGCGACGTCGTGATCGGGACGAGCCGCGACCCGATCAGGAGGTGCGTCGGCGTGAGCGTCAGCGACGAGCGTCCGACGACGCGCCCGGACGAATTCGCGCCCGTGATCGAGCCGTAGATCACGCTGCCCCGCGGGGCGACGGTCTGCCCGCCGCTGACAAGGTCGCCCTCCAGGATCATGTAGAAGCGGTGTCCGGCCTTGTGCTGGCGCGTGTTCACGCTGTCGTGCATCCGGACCATCATCGGGGTGCCCGCGGGCACCGTGACGTCGGTCGGGACCTCGAACGGCGGGCTCGACGGCGGCGGCGGCGTGAAGCCGGTGTTTGCGGGGGGCGGAGCCGCGCAGGCGACGGCGAGGGGAAGGGCGAGGAGAGCGTGGTGGAGGCGCATGGGGGCGCGTCGATGGGGCCAGGGCCACACGAGCCCCGGCCAGGTGACCGACTCTAGGTCCGGCCGGGGGACAGCGGCATTGCACCTTGGTGGGGCACCCGGGGCTCCCCGTCGGACTCATCCGGTAGGCGTCCCCGTTCGAACAGGGAGCCATGGGAGCGGACCAGCGCCCGATCCTCGTCACCGGTGCCACCGGGTACATCGGCGGCCGCCTCGTGCCGCGGCTCCTGGAGCGCGGGTACCGGGTGCGCTGTGCGGTCCGGTCGCCCCGCAAGCTGGAGTCCCGCGCGTGGATCGATCACCCGAACGTGGAGGTCGTCGAGGCCGACGCGGAGGACCTCGGCGCGCTGGAGGCCGCGGCGGAGGGCTGCGGTGCGGCGTACTACCTCGTCCACTCGATGCAGGCCGCGGGCGCGCGCTACGCGGCGGTGGACCGCCGGCTCGCGTCGAACTTCGCCGAGGCCTGCGCGCGGAGCGGGGTCGGGCGGATCCTCTACCTCGGCGGGCTCGGCGAGACCGGGCCCGACCTCTCCGACCACCTGACGTCGCGCCGCGAGGTCGAGCAGGTCCTGCGCGCCGGCACCGTCCCCGTCACGATCTTCCGGGCGGCGATGATCATCGGCTCGGGCTCGGCGTCGTTCGAGATCCTGCGCTACCTCGTCGAGCGGCTCCCGGTGATGGTGACGCCCAAATGGGTCGTGACGCGCTCGCAGCCGATTGCCGTTCGCAACGTCCTCGCGTACCTGATGGACGCGCTCGACGTCCCCGAGACGGTCGGGGCGACGCTCGACATCGGCGGGCCCGACATCGTCACGTACAAGGACCTGATGAACGCGATGGCGCGTGCGCGCGGTCTGCCGCGACGCCGCGTCCTGACGGTGCCGCTGCTCACGCCGCGGCTCAGCTCGCTCTGGATCCACCTCGTCACGCCGGTCAGCCACCGCATCGCGCGGCCGCTCGCGGAGGGGCTGCGCAACGAGGTCGTGTGCCGCACCGACGACGCGGCGCGGCTCATGCCCCAGGCGCTCCTGACCGTCGAGGAGGCGATCGACGCGGCGCTCGTCCGGATCGACACCCAGGACGTCGAGACGTCGTGGAGCGCGGCCGGTCCGATCCCCGGCGACCCCGGCTGGGCCGGCGGCGAGGTCTTCCGCGACGCGTGGACGTGCGTCGTCGCGGCGCCCGCCGACGTCGCGTTCCGGTCGGTGTGCCGCGTCGGCGGCGGGCACGGCTGGTACGCGCTCGACTGGCTCTGGGTCGTGCGCGGCTGGATGGACCAGATCGTGGGCGGGCCCGGCCTGCGGCGCGGTCGCCGCGATCCCGAGAACGTGCGCTTCGGTGAGGCGCTCGACTTCTGGCGCGTGACCGGCATCGAGCAGGGCCGACTGCTCGCGCTGCGCGCCGAGATGAAGCTGCCCGGCGAGGCGCTCCTGGAGTTCCACGTCGAGCCGGTCGAGCCCGAGGAGGGCGCGGACCGCGACCTCGTCCGGATCGTGCAGACCGCCTCGTACATCCCGCGCGGCCTCTTCGGGCTGGCGTACTGGTACGCGGTCCTCCCGCTGCACGGCTTCGTGTTCCGCGGGATGCTCCGCGGCATCCGCCGGACCGCCGAGCGCGAGGTGCACGCTGCCGGTCGCCCCGTGGACTGGCGCGACCCCAAGGTGCGCTCGATCGCGCCCGAGCGGAAGTGGCGCAGGCTGACCCCCGGAACGGCCCTCGCGAGGAGCCACTGACGTGCCCGAAGGACCCGAGATCCACCGCGCCGCGGACCGCATCGCCGACGCGGTCGTGGGCGAACGCGCCGAGCTCGTCGAGTTCGGCCTCGACTGCCTGCGCCCGTGGGAGGCCCAGCTCACCGGCGCCACGGTCACCGATATCGAGGCACGCGGGAAGGCGATCCTGACGCGCTTCGACTGCGGCGTCGCCGTCTACAGCCACAACCAGCTCTACGGGAAGTGGTACGTCCAGCGCGCGGGCACGTACCCCCGCACGGGCCGGTCGCTGCGGATGGAGGTGCGCGGCCCGAAGCGGGCGGCGCTCCTCTACAGCGCGTCGGAGATCGAGATCCTGCGCCCCGAGGAGGAGCCGGACCACCCGTACCTCGGCAAGCTCGGCCCGGATGCGGTGGATCCCGACACGACCGTCGACGAGGTCCTGCGCCAGATGGAGGACCGCCGGTTCGCGGGTCGGAACCTCGGTGGGCTCCTCCTGGATCAGGCGTTCGTGAGCGGCCTCGGCAACTACCTGCGCAGCGAGATCCTGTGGTGGGCGGGCCTGCACCCGAGCCATCGGCCGAAGGACCTCGACGCCGAGGAGCAGCGCGACCTCGCGCGCTGGATCCTCGACGTCACGCGCCAGTCCTACGACACGGGCGGCATCACGGACTGCCTCTGGCGCGCCGGCGAGGCGAAGGCCGCCGGCGTGCAGCGCCGCGACTACCGGCACGCCGCGTTCGCACGTGCCGGCAAGCCGTGCCCCGAGTGCGGGACGAGGATCGACAAGGTCGAGGTGGGCTCGCGGCGCCTGTACCTGTGCACCGCGTGCCAGCCCCGACCGTGATTCAGTCGATCGCCGCCCGCAGAGCGAGGGCGCAGCACGCCGTCGCATGGACGGTCGTGTCGTCGACCGACCAGGCGTCGATCGCCGGCCACCAGCCGCCGTCGCCGTCCTGCTTCTGATGGGGGACCAGCGCGGCCAAGACGCGGTCCCGCCAGTGTTCGAACGTCATGCCGCCGACGGCAGAGAGCGCCTCGGTGCCGAACGCCCAGTAGTAGTAGTCGATCTTGCCCGCCTCGAGGTCCCAGACCGGCGGGCTCGCCGAGAGGAGCGCCGCGCTGCGCACGATCACCTCGTTCTGGTCCTCGGCGCGGAACGACGTCCGCAGCAGAACGCCCATCGCCGTGCAGAGCTCCGTACGCGTCGCGGGGAAGGCCTTGTTCTTGCCCCACAGCCGCGGGTCGGCGCTGCCCGTCGTGTTGTAGCCCGTCCGCCACGTGTGCGGATCGGTCATCTCGTCCACGAACTCCATCGCGTGCGCGAACACGTGCGGCGCGACCTTCACCCCTGCCCCGCGCGCCTCGTCGAGCGCGAAGAGCATCAGCCCGGTCGTGAAGGTGTCGTTGTCCCCGTCGGGCAGGTGGTTGAAGCGCCACCCCTTGTACGGATTCCGCGCGCGGAGGATGGCGTCGACGGCGGCCTGGCCCACCGGCTTCCACTCGTCCTCGCCGCGGCTGCCGCGCGTCGCGAACCAGGCGCGCGTCGCGACCGCGTGGCTC
>JBCDGE010000088.1:0-33786 GCA_038757895.1 Planctomycetota bacterium
CACCGAGTGGGAGCGCCTCGCCGGCTACTCGCGCGCCGTGCGCGACGGGCGCCGCATCTTCGTCTCCGGCACGACCGCGTCGCACGGCGCGCTCGCCGTCGGCGGCGACGACCCCGCCGCCCAGACGCACTTCGTGCTCGACAAGATCGCCGCGGCGGTCGAGTCGCTCGGCGGCCGCTGGGAGGACATCGTCCGCACGCGGGTGCTGGTGCGCGACATCGACCAGTGGGAGCCCGTCGCGCGCGCGCACGGCGAGCGCTTCGCGGGCGTGTTGCCGGCGAACACGCTCGTCGAGGCGAAGCTCGTGTCGGGCGAAGCGCTCGTCGAGATCGAGGCCGAAGCCATGGTGCAGGAACGATGACCGAAGTCCGCGAGTTCGAGCTGTACGACCTGCGCGTCGAGGTCGTCGAGGGCCCCGGGCCGATGGTGTGTAACCACAAGGCCGGCGACTCGTTCACCCTGCGCGGCGAGAACCTGGAGTTCCCGCCCGGACAGACGTTCCCGATCTACCCGCTCGCGGCGCTGCTGCCGCTGCTCCCCGCGAAGCAGCGCAAGACGCACGAGAACGACTGGATGACGACCGACACGGACATCGCGTGCCCGGACCCGCACTGCGGCGCGCGGTTCCGCATCACGCGCATCGGGACGTCGACGTTCCGCCACCACGAGACGACGCTCGTGCCGTGGACGGAGTCGCAGGACGAGGAGCTCGACGGCTGAGATGGAGCGCCTCCCCCTCGGCGACGACGGGTACACCACCGCGCGATTGATCGTCGGCGGCTGGCAGCTCTCCGCGGGACACCGCGAGGACACGGTCGAAGAGGCCGACCTCTTCGCAGGCCTCGCCTCGGCCGCGCGCGCCGGATGGACGACGTTCGACTGCGCCGATATCTACACCGGCGTCGAGGAGCTGTTCGGCCGCTTCCGCGCCGCGCACGCCGCGGATCTCCACGCCGACGGGATCGAGCTCGGCTTCCACACCAAGTACGTCCCCGACCTCGACGCGCTCGGCTCGCTCGATCGCGCCGCGGTGGTGGCGGTGATCGACCGCTCGCTCACGCGGCTCGGCGTCGAGCGCCTCGACCTCGTCCAGTTCTCCTGGTGGGACTACGCGGTGCCCGGCTACGTCGAGGTGGCGCAGTGGCTCACCGAGCTCCGCGACGCCGGCAAGATCCGCCACGTCGGCGCGACGAACTTCGACACGCCGCGCATGCGCGAGATGCTCGACGCGGGCGTTCCGCTGGTCAGCAACCAGGTGCAGTACTCGCTCCTCGACCGGCGGCCGGAGCGCGAGCTCGTGGCGCTCGCCGAGGAGAGGGGCGTGGGGCTCATCTGCTACGGCGCGCTCGCGGGCGGGCTGCTGACCGGCAGGCACCTCGGCGCGCCGCCGCTCCAGGAGCCGTTCGCGAACCGCTCGCTGGTCAAGTACCGCCTCATCGTCGACGAGGTCGGCGGCTGGAAGCGTTACCAGGCCCTGCTCCGGACCATGAAGCGCGTGGGGCTGCGGCACAGCCGCCCGTTCTCGGACGTCGCGCTGCGCTGGGTCCTCGATCGCCCCGCGGTCACCGCGGCGATGGTCGGGACCTTCGACGGCCAGTATCTCTTCGCGAACCTCTTCGCCCTGACGCTGTCCCTCACGGACGAGGACCGCGCCGAGATCGACGCGGCTCTCGCGCAGCTCGACGACGTCGAGGGTGACGTGTTCGGCCTGGAGCGCGTGGACGGCGGTCCGCACTCCACGATCATGTGGAAGAACATCGCGAGCGGAAGGCGCTGAGCGGGACGCCCGTCCCGTCCTGCTCGATTCGCCGGCCGGGAGCTACGATCGGTCCGTGAGCGATCGCGGCGAGTCCCCCACCGAGCCGGCGTCGACCGCCGCGCCTGCCACGCCGGACCACGTCGGCCCGTACCGCGTCGTCCGCGTGCTCGGCGAGGGCGGGATGGGCGTCGTGTACCTCGCCGAGCAGTCGGAGCCGGTCGAGCGCAGGGTCGCCGTCAAGGTCGTTCGGTCCGGGCTCGGCGGACACGAGCTGCTGGCGCGCTTCGAGTTCGAGCGCCAGGCGCTGGCCGCGATGAACCACTCGTCGATCGCCAAGGTGCTCGATGCCGGCACGATGGAGGGCGGCGAGCCGTACTTCGTCATGGAGTGGGTCGAGGGGCCGACGCTCGGCGAGTACTGCGCCGACGCGCACCCCGACCTGCGGGCGCGGCTCGACCTCTTCCGCGTGATCTGCGACGGCGTGCACCACGCGCACCAGAAGGGCGTCATCCACCGCGACCTGAAGCCGGGCAACATCCTGATCGTGCGCGAGGGCGGCCGCGCGGTGCCGAAGATCCTCGACTTTGGTGTCGCGAAGGCGACCGGGACGACTCCGGGCGACGAGGCGCTGACGATCGAGCCGCAGATCCTCGGCACGCCCGAGTACATGTCGCCCGAACAGGCGTCGCTCGACGGCGGCGCGGTCGACACGCGGTCGGACGTCTACTCGCTCGGCGTGATCCTGTTCGAGCTGCTCACCGGACGCGTCCCGTTCGCGGTGTCGGAGTCGAGCGGCAAGTGGCTCGACTTCCAGCGTCGCCTGCTGCACGACGATCCGCCGCTCCCGAGTTCGGCCGTCACTCGGCACGCGCGCGCCGAGCCCGGGGAGCAGGGCGCGACCACGCGCGGCCTGCACCGCCTCCTGCGCGGCGACCTCGACTGGATCGTGACGAAGGCCCTCGCGAAGGAGCCCGAGCGCCGCTACGAGTCCGCCGCCGAGCTCGCGGCCGACGTGCGCCGGTTCCAGCGCTTCGAGCCGGTCCTGGCCGGACCGCCGACGACCGGCTACCGGCTGCGCAAGTTCCTGCGGCGCCGGCGCGGTCTCGTCGCGTCCGCGGCGATCGTCGCCTTCACGCTTCTTGCGGGGATCGTCAGCACGACCTCGCTGCTCTTCGAGGTCGACGCGCGCGCCGCCGAGGCGCAGGCGAACCTCGACCGCTTCGAGCTGCTCGCGCACGTGGTCGAGCACGACGACGCGCTCATCGCCGCGGACGAGCTGTTCCCGGCGTGGCCGGAGCGCGCGGCGGCACTGCGGCGCTGGCTCGATGAGCGCGGCGACCCACTAGCCCGCGCGCTGCCCGGGCTCCGCGGCACGCGCGACGCGATGACGGCCGCCGCGGCAACGGAGTTCGGCGAGGCCAAGGACGAGCAGTTCCTGCGCGAGACGCTCGACGCGCTCGTCGGAGACCTCGAGGCCTTCGTCGCGCCGAAGACCGGAACGCTCGCCGCAATCCAGGAGCGCCTGGAGTGGGCCGACGGCCTCGAGCAGCGTTCGATCGTGGCGCCCACGGAGGCGTGGGCCGCGGCGCGCACGGCGGTCGGCGCGGGCGACGGCGAGACCGCGAGCGCGCTCTACGCCGGCGCCGGGATCGACCTGACGCCCCAGCTCGGCCTCGTCCCGATCGGCATGAACCCGAACACCGGGCTTTGGGAGTTCCATCACCTGCGCTCGGCCGAGGACCCCGGCGCGCTTCCGACGCGCGGCGACGACGGCGAGGTCGAGTTCGACGAGGGCACCGGGATCGTCTTCGTGCTACTCCCGCCCGGGAGGGTCACCATCGCCGGCAAGACGTCGGATGTGGCGCCCTTCTTCCTCGGCAAGCACGAGGTCACGCAGGCCCAGTGGGTGCGGCTCGCGCGGGCCGACGCGCCGAACTACTACGGGAATGGCTTCGAGGGCGAGGGGATGACAGAGCCCGTCGACGGACGCCATCCGGTGGAGAACGTCGACTGGTTCCAGAGCGACCGGCTCCTGCGCCAGCACGGCCTGCGGCTGCCGGACGAGCCGCGCTGGGAGCACGGCTGCCGCGCCGGGACGACGACGCGCTGGTTCACCGGGAACGACGCCGAGAGCCTCGCGTACCACGCCAACGTCGCCGATGCGACCGCGGCGGCGGTCTGGGAGTGGCAGGGCCGCACGATGCCCTTCGAGGACGGCTTCGTGATCCACGCGCCGGTCGGCAGCCTCGCGCCGAACCCCTGGGGCCTCTACGACATGATCGGCAACGTCTGGGAGTGGTGCGAGAACGAGTACAACGACGAGTACGGCGTCTGCCGCGGTGGGAACTTCTCGGTGGCGGGCGAGCTGACGACGAGCGAGTACCGGTACTGGATCGTGCAGACCTCGCGCGACGGCACGATCGGCCTCCGAGCGGCTCGCGACCTCGTTCCCTGAGGCCCGAGGCCGGGCTCCTGATCCCCTCGGCGGGAATCCGCGTTTTCCGACCGCCGGACGTTCCCGCCGGGGGTCCTGCCTGCGAACCTCCCCGCGGCACCTGCCCCCTCCTCACCATGCTCCTGCAGACCCAGATCTCGAACGACAACGTCGTCGGGGTGACGACGTCGTACGGAACGAACGCCGCGTCGGACTCGTCCAGCGGCCTCCTCGACTGGCTGTTTCCGCTCGCCAGCAACCCCCTCCCGGTCGGCGTGCTCATCATCGGTGCGCTGGTGGTCCTCGCGGTCGTGCGACGCCGCCGCCCCACCCAGGAACCGTGACCCCGATCCCGACCTCCCCTCGGCGCCCGCGCGCCGCCGCCCTCGCCGCGCTCCTTGGCTCGCTCCTCCTCGGAGAGTGCGCGTCCACACCGTCGACGCCAAGAGCGCCCTCCGGCGTCGCGGGCCCGGCCGACGCGTGGCTCGTCGCCATCCAGTCCCAGGACTGGCAGGCGATGCGCGACCTGCTCGCCGAAGACGCCGTCTACGAGGACCCGACCGCCGCGGACGAGCGCGGCGTTCCGCTGCGGCACGAGGGGCCGGACGCCATCGTCGCGTTCTGGCAGAGCTCGTCCGAGGACAGCGAGGCGCAGAACATCCGCTACCGCATCGACGAGCGCTTCGAGAGCGGCGGCGTCACCGTCTTCACGATGTGGCTGACGATCGAGGTCGGCGGGCGGTACTGGAACGTGGACAGGGAGAGCCTGCAGCTCGCCGGCCGCCAGGTGACCTCGGTCACCGTGCGCGACGGGAAGATCGTCCGCGTGTCCGACCTCGTGGACTACGACGCCACTGTCCGCCGGATCGACGCGCTGCGGGAGGAGTACGGTCCGCGCGCTCCGGGCGGTGACGAGGGCCAGTAGCGACCGCGACTCCTCTCGCGAGGAATGCCGTGAACGACGCGATCGCGAAGGCCCTGGACGCCATGCCGGATCCGTCGGCGTGGTCGGTGGACGACCGCGATGGCGCGTTCGCCGCGCACCTCGACCCATTCGCCGAGCTCATCGGCCCCGACCTCCCCGGCTATCGCAACCACTGCCTGCGCGTGATGATCAACGTCCGCGCGCTCACGGACCCCGCGCTCGACCTCGCGCCCGTCGTCCCGGCGCTCGCGTTCCACGACATCGCGCTGTGGACGCACCGGACGGTCGACTACCTGGAGCCGTCCGCCGAGGTCGCGCGGGCGCACCTGGAACGGATCGATCGCCCCGACTGGCAGGGGCCCGTCGAGGCGATGATCCTGTGGCACCACAAGCAGCGTCGCTACTCTGGCCCGCACGTCGAGTACGTGGAGCCGGTGCGCCGCGGCGACATGGGCGACTTCACGTTCGGGCTACAGGGCCGCCTGCCCCGCGCGGCGCTCCGCGAGGGGCGAGGGCGCTACCCCAACGCGGGCTTCCACGCGATGCTCACGCGGCGCACCGTCGGGCGGCTGCTGACGAAGCCGTGGTCGCCTCTGCCGATGATGCGCTGGTGAGCGCGTGCCGAAGCCCCGGCCGTCGTCAGTCGTCGTCGTCGCCGATGAGCGTGAACGCAGAGGGCTCGATCTCGAGAAGCTCGATCCGACGCTTGGTGACTCCGATCTCGTGATCGAGCATCAGGTCGATGAGTCGCTGACCATCGATGAGCGTGATCGGCGCGGCGCCGGGCTCGAACGCTGCCTCCTTGGTCCCGCGCGCGAATCCGCCCGTCGTGATGATGGTCCCACGAACGGCACTGAATCGGTGGAGCGAACCTCGCAGAGCGTCAAGGTCCTTGCGCTGGATGTTCTTCGCATGCCGCTTCACCTGGACGACCTCGACCACCTCGGTGATGCCCAGCTGAATCCGCGCGAGGACGTCAACACCGCCGTCACCCGACTTCGACGTCACCTCGACGTCCTCGTAATCCATCGCCTCGAGGATGGCCTTGACCAGGTGTTCGAATCCGAATGGGTCCATGACCGACAGTCGATCTGCGATCTCATCGCGCACCTCGCGGCTTCGAGCACGCGCGAGCTGGAGCAGGTCTTGCTCCTGCTTCTCTTCCGTCGCGTCGCCGTCTCCGATGCTCGCAAGCCAGTCGAGTCCTGCATCGGTCGCGGAGTACGAGCGGCCGGCACGCTCGATGAGTCCACGCCTCACCAGGTTGCGCAATCGGGTGTAGAGGAACGACTTGATGGTCGCGTCCGCGTTGAGCGTGCTGACCTCACGTGCGAACTCCGCGAACGGAGGGAAGAGCTTCGCCTGTCCGATCGGCCCGAGCTCCGCCACGAACCGGAGGATCCGGTCGAGGCCCTCGTGCACGTCGATCTCCTGCACCGTCGGTCCGGCCTGGTCCTCGATGAAGCTCCTTCCCTTGGCGGTCAACTGCAGCACACCACTCGCGTCACTCTCCAGCAGCTCGTACTTGCTGGCGAGCGACCAGTCGCTATCGACGTACCGAGGGTTGACGACACGCTGCGACTCGGTCCAGATCCGACGGGCGAGGTCGGCGCTCCTCCCTTCGAGGCGTTCGTCGATCCAGGAGTCCGGATCCGACCAGTTCGCCTGCTCCTGCGGCGTCCCCCTCTGCTGGGCGACCTCGGACCGCATGGTCATGAGCTCCGTGACTGGCCGACCATCGAGGATGGGAAGCAGCGCCACCGTCTCGGAGTAGGTCGGATAGTGCGCGACACGAATTCGCATCCGTCGCTCGCTGTCGGCGTCATACGACTCGAGCCCGTTGCTCCCGATCCACTCCCTCAACCCGAAGACGCCAGGCGCCGTGCGAATGAACTTCGAGGAGTCTCCTTGTCGTGAGATGTCGACCGAGATCTGCGCGTTCAGAGTGGCTTCGGGCGTCTTCCCGTCCGTCATGACGAGCCCGCGAGAGAGAGCGCGGCGAGCCATCTCCCGGTAGTGGAGCGGCTCGCCGGCCTCTAGAAGCACTTCGCGGCCCGCGTCCTTGAAGCTGAGGGGCGACATGGGTCCACCCTAGCAAGGCGTAGCTCCGCACGGTCCGACCGGGACCGAAGCATCGAGATCAATACTCGACGGCCGGCGCGCTGTAGCGGCGCTTGATCTCCAGGCCGACGTCGGCCGTGATCGAGAGCGCGATGGCGCCCCGCACGTCATAGTTCACGTCGGTGCCGATCGGCGCCAGGATGCCGACGTCCGACGCGACGAGGCCGCCGTTGACGCGCAGCGTGCCGTCCGTGGCCGAGCTGTTACGGCCCGGCATCGTCCCCAGGACGCTGTTGCCGCTGTAGAGGGTCGCGTCGACCTCGAACGTCTTCGTGCCCTCCTGGTCGTTGGCCATGTGGTCCTGGATCAGCGTCCGCATCTCGTCACCGTCGATCCAGTCGTTCGTCGGCGTGACCGTCGAGATCACGGCCTTCGGCGTTCCGTCCGGGTTGTAGAGGTACGGGTCGCCGGAGTCGGTCGGGTCGGCGTACGAGAGCTTCGAGCTGTCCCAGTCCTCGACGATCTCGTCGCTCATCCAGTGGTCGGTCGCCGGGTCGAAGTAGCCGTCCTTGTTGAAGATCGGCAGCTCCTGGCCCTCGGAGAACGCGTAGTAACGAGGCGTGTGGCCGGCGACGAAGTACGGGTTCGGGTGCTGGGGCGTGACCCAGCCGTAGACGTCCTCGACGGACGCGATCTTGTCCCCGGTCACCACCCACTTGGTCTTCGCAACAGTCTTGGTGCCGGTCTGCACCTTGTTGTACTTGGTGACGTTCTGGGTCCCGGTCTGGACTTTCTTCTTCTCGTCGACGTAGTAGTGATGGCTGAACACCGTCTCCTGCCACGTCTCCGTGTACGGCGCCGGGAGCCCGTTGGTCTTCGTGACCTTCTTGTAGGCCGTCTTCTTGATCTTGTTCCCGGTGGGCACCCAGCTGTAGACCGGCTCGACGACCGTGTACGGTTTGTTGGCGTAGACCGGCTCCTGCACGTAGTAGGTCTCCTTGACCTTCTCGTCGCTGTAGACGGTTTTCGTGCCCGTCTTGACCTTCTTGGTCTTGCCGGGCAGCGTTGGCTGGGTCTTGAACCACTCCTGGCGGTTGAAGATCCCGAGCTCCTCCATCGTGAAGTTGTAGCTCGTCGCCTGCGTTCCGTCGGTCACCGTGCCGCTGCCCCACGCCGGGCGGTAGAAGTCGCCCATGACGATGTTGCCGCCGGCCGCGATCGCGAGGTTGTTCTCGGTGCCGTCGGCCGCGTAGCCGTACGTGCGCGTCGGGCTGCTCGCGCCCCCGGCGTCGTCGTAGACGAGGTCGCCGGTGACGTACACGTTCCCGCGCGCGCGGAGCGTCCCCTGCCCCTTGACCACGCCGCTGATGATCACGTCGCCGTCAATCGCGACGTCGCCGTCCAGGATGATCGGGTTCGCGACCGTGCCCCGCAGGTAGACGTTCGCGTCGGTGACGCCCGTGATCGACGTCGCGTTACCGCTCATCATCGAGGCCAGGGTCGACGAGTCGTTGATCTGGGTCCCCTTGGCCATGACGGAGATCGCCCCCCCGCTCATGCTCCCGTTCATCCCGTAGACGGTCGCGTCGAACTCGGTGTCGTCGATGATCCGGTTGGCGGCCAGGTCGGGGCGCGGCGCCTGCAGCGCGAAGTCGAACCCGCCGTTGTCGGTGAACGGCGTCGGGAACCTCGAGGGAAGCTCCTGCCCGAACGCCGCGTCCTTCCCGTACGAGAAGTAGTCGAGGAAGAGGTTCGCGGTCGGGTCCGGGTTGACGTGGTCGAAGATGTTGAGCGCCTCGGTCGTGAGGTCGCCGAACATGTTCTCGTCCAGCTTGCCGTCGGTCCGCCCGACGGAGTTCAGGTTGAACTGGCTCCAGTCGGTGATGTTCTCGCCATTGCCCTGGATCGCGTCGCCGCCGATCAGCGCGATGCCCGCGATCGACGAGTCCGGGTCGGACCGGAAGTGGATCGAATCGATCGATCCGACGCGCACCTCGTCGTAGGAGCCGTAGTTGATCTGGTTCTGGTTGTAGATCCGCTGGACGTTGTCGATGTCCGTGTGGCACAGGAGGCAGTTGACGTTGCTCGCGAGGAGCGCGAAGTCGAGGCCGTCCCACTCCGGGGGCGCGACCGAGAACACCTCGCGCACCGAGCTCCTTCGCGACCGGCTGGAGCCGTCGTCGCCGACCTGCATCACGGCGACGACCTCGACGACGAGGCTCGTCGAGTCCCACTCGTCGATGCGGTAGACGTCGACCCGCTCGATCTCGACGCCGTCCATCGTCTCGTCACCGTCCATGTCGGTGGCGAGCGCAAGGGTCGGCAGGTAGTCCATCTTGACCGGGTTCGCGACGCCGCCCTGGTCCGGCAGCCCGAGGCCGTCGAGCCACGCGCGGAACGTCCAGATCTGCTCGTCGCCGGTCGAGATCGCCTCGAAGGCGCCCCACAGGTCGGCGACGACGAGCGACGCCGTGCTCTGGGCAGCGGCGCGCGCTCGGAACGAGTCGAGCTTGGAGGTTCCCGCTCGGCTCGAATCGATCGTCGTCCCCACGAACGCGATCATGAGCGAGAGCATGAGCATCGCGACGGGCACCAGCGCGAAGAGCGCGGCGCCGCGCGTCGGCGACGGTGAGAGAACCCTCCTGGGAGAGGAGTCTTTCGGGCAGGTCATGGTGTCTCCGGACGGGAAGTCCGGCGAAGGAAGGTGGACAGCGACGTGCTGGCTCGCGGACGGTGCGAACGCCGCGCGGCGAGTTCGAACGCGGGCCGGCGAAAGGCCCGTTCCGAACACCGATCGACCAGAGACCTCGGACAGTCTGGTGAACGGCACGAGTGGAGCGGCACCGAACGCCGAACCGGATGGGAAACCTTTTCCGGTGCCCCAAAGGCGACAAGATCGCGCCGCGCTCGCCTCAGCCGGGTAGTGGGTCCGCGCCGGGTACGACGTCACGCACGCGGATCGACAGGTCGACTCCCGTGCGCACGACGCCCACGGCAAGGCTGTGCACGTCACTCGCCCACGTCTGCATGAACTGCCAGCGCTCGGGATCGTCGCCCAGGCTCGGATCGAAGGAGATCCGGATCGGCGGTCCGTCGTCGACGTGGAACGAGAACGAGCCGAGCGGTATCGACAGACCGAGACCGCGCGCCTTGATGTAGGACTCCTTCAGCGCCCAGTACGTGAAGAACCGCGCGCGCTGCTCTTCCGCGGGCAAGGCACGCAGCGCGTCGACCTCGAACGCCGAGAAGAACCGATCGGCGATCGCCGTCGTCTCGGTTCGGCGGTCCTTCGTCTCGACATCGACCCCGACGTCTCGGTCGAGCGTCACCGCACACGCCACCATCCCGCGCGTGTGCGAGAGATTGAAGCGCAGGCGGCTCCCGTGCTCCGTCGCGATCTCGGGCTTGCCGTGCTCACCGATCTCGAAGCGCCAGTCCCCGGGCGGGACGTCGGCGTACCGGGACAGGGTCAGCCGCGCGAGCGCGCGCGTGACCAGGAACGCGTGCCGGTCCTTCTCCTGGAGGAAGCGCCGGCGCCGCGCGTGTTCCTCCGGCGTCAGGAGCGCGGCGAGCGTCTCGCGGTGCGCCTCCTCCGCGACCTCGGCTGGTCGGGTGAGCCAGACGTGGACCTCGTCCTCGGCGAGCGGTTCGCGTATCGGCGACATCGGGCCGCGGAGTCTACTGCCGCGGCGACCGGTGGTAGGCTCGCGCCATGCTCCGCTCGCTCTGCCTCATCGCGACGCTGATTCCTTCCCCCGGCGCGCCGCCCGTCCCCCACGCCCCGTCCGTCCCCCACCCCGCGTCCAGGGCACAGAAGACATCGCCGAAGAAGGCGATCGCGGACTACCTGGAGGGTTGCGAGGCCCTCGGCCTGTCCGGGTCGGTCCACGTCCAGGTCGGGAAGAAGGTCCTGTTCTCGGGCGGACTCGGTCTCGCCGATCGCAAGAAGAAGCGGAAGAACGCGGACGACACGCTCTTCGAGATCGCGTCCGCGACCAAGCCGTTCACCGCCTGCGCGATCCTGGCGCTCGCCGAGGACGGCAAGCTCGCGCTCGACGACCCGATCTCGGAGCACCTCCCCGGCGTGCCGGAGGATCGCAGCGGGATCACGGTCCGCCACCTGCTCTCCCACATGTCGGGGATGCCTCGCAGCGCCGCCGCAGGCTACGGGCCGGACCTGGAGGTCGCGGTGAAGGCCTACCTCGCGCCCGATCCAGCGCGGCCGCCGGGCCGGGAGTACGAGTACTGGAATGGCGGCTTCGCGCTCCTCGCCGGAATCGTCGCCGAGGTCAGCGGCCAGACGTACCAGGACTACTGCCGGACGCGGCTGTTCGAGCGCGTCGGGCTGGAGGCGACCGGCTTCACCGGCGACACGGACCTGCCGAAGAAGCGGCTCGCCACGGGGTACGACGAGGAAGGCAACGCGCTACGGCTCGCCACGGGCCATCCGTACCGGGACTACGGATACCAGTACATCGGCATGGGCGGGATCGTGACATGCGCGGGCGATCTCGTGCAGTTCATGGAAGCGCTCGAGGACGGCGAGATCCTCACGAAGGACTCCGTCGACGCGATGCTCGCCGGTGAGACGGAGTTCTACGGGCTGGGCTGGTCGCTGCGTCGGACGAGGGCGGGCGACCGCCAGTACGGACACGGCGGCGACGTCGCGGGCTTCCACACCCAGTGGGCCCGGATCCCCGCGAAGGACCTGCATGTCGTCGCACTCGCGAACGTCGACGGCATCCCGATGCACTCCATCTCGGGCAACCTCACGGCGCTCGCGCTCGGCGAGAGACCGCCGTTCCCGCTCCCGCCTCCGACGGCGAAGGTCTCGAAGGGCGAGCTGAAGGCGGCCGCTGGCACCTACGCCGACGAAGCGGGCAACCGGATCGTCGTCGCGGTCGAGGGGTCGTCGCTCGTCGTGACCGCGGAGGAGTACGACCCGTCGCAGCTCGCCGGCGATGCGATACCGGAGCGGCTGGCCGAGCACGCGCGCGCGGCGGAGCAGATCCTCGATCTCATACAGGCCGGCGATACGGACGCGATCGCACTCCGGTTGAGCGAACGCGTCCGGGTGGCGTGGGCGTCCCAGCTCATCGGCTCGATCTGGCCGAGCCATGTCGAGAAGTACGGCGAGCTGAAGTCCGCGACCGCCGTGCGCGTCCTGGACAAGGGCAACGGCGTGTTCTCCACGATGCTCCGATTGGAGCACGAGTCCGCGACGCGACCGCTCGAGATCGGCCTCGTGCAGGGGAAGCTGCAGCTCTTCGATCTCTCCGCTCCCCTGGAGCCGCTCGCGGGCCGCTACACGAAGACCGACGAGCACAAGTTCTCGTGCTTCGACTGGGGGACACCCGTCAACAAGACGCTGACCTTCGACGGCGACCGTCGCAGGGCGAAGAGCGTCGCCGCCTTCGCCATGGGGATCCAACCGACGCGGCTGCAGCGCGTGGACTGACGCCCCACCCTGCGGTCCAGAAGCGCGTCGGCGGTCCTCACGACGCGCGCTCGCGCGTACGATCCGGGTCCACCCGCCGAAGCTCGCAACATGCCACGAATCAAGATCAGCCTCGCCGCGATCTCGATGGTCGCGCTGTCCGTCACCGCGCTGGTCGCTCTCTTCGCCATCGTCGGCGACATCTTCCCCGACGGCGGAGAGGGCGGCTCCGTGCCCCCGATCGGCGAGGCGGTGGCTCTGGAGGTCTCCGTCGACCCCGCGTTCTTCGCGGATCCACCCGACGCCGCCGCCCAGCGGGCGATGCTGGCGAGCGTCCTGCCCGCGCTCAACGCGCGGATGCCGGACGCCGCGATCACGCAGATCGAGTCGCCGGAAGCGCCCGGCACGCCGCGACTGTTGGTGGAAGCGCCGGTCTCGGCCGGTCTGAGGCGTCGGAGCGTGATCGCCCGAACGGTCACGTCCGGCGCGCTCACGATCGCGCCGGTCGCGACGGCGGACGACCTCGAGGGCGTCGGCGCGACGCTCGGCAAGGAGCGGGAGCGGTTCGAGGTCTGGGACTCGCGTGAGAAGGGCCCGCCCGTCGGGGCCTTCGCGGCCGTCCGCCGCGAGGACGGAGGTCCGCATCCGAACGTGCGCTGGCTGCAGCCCCCGCCGGGAGACACGGGCGCGCCCCCTGGCCCAGTGGCGGTGTTCGTCGATCCGGACCCGAAGATGACGTTCGGTGTCGCCGACCTCTCCAGGGTCTATTCGGCGAACACCGAACTTGGCTTCGTGATCCGAGAGGACCGACGGGAGGACTTCCGCGCGTTCACCACCCGATACGAGTCGCGCCGCGTGGCGTTCGCGGTTGGAGACCGGATCCTGATGGCGCCGATCATGAACTTCCCCCTCTCCGTCGGCGGCTTCATCATGACGGGTGACGGGAGCGCCTGTGTCGAAGACCTCGTCCTGGTCCTGCGACACCCCATCGAGGACGTCCCGCTGCGCGCTGACATCGTGCCGCTCCAAGGGCGCTGAACGGGCCGGCCGGGGCGCCGTCGCGGGTCGAGACGATCCACGAGCAGGAATTCAGGAGTCGGGGTAGGGTGCAAACCCTCGCTCGGCGCGGAGCGCGCGACCAAGGTCACGGCCCCGCGCAGAGCGATCTCCTTCCCAAGTCCGGACTCGTCTCGAGCAGTCCTCCACCCGCACCCGGGACTCAGACACGCCCCTATGCAGAACGTGACAGTCGATCACACGCGGAACTTCGCGATCATCGGGCACGCCGGTGACGGCAAGACCTCGCTCGGCGAGGCCATCCTGCACCGCGCAGGCGCCACGGCAGAGCTAGGAAAGGTCGACGACGGTAGCTCCGTCCTCAACTACATGCCCGAGGAGCGGGACGGGCACCACACCGCATCGATCACCTCTCACGTCTACGCGTTCGACTGGCACGGTCATCACCTGACCATGGTCGACACGCCGGGCGACCCGAACTTCGCCGGGGACGGCGAGGTCGCCATCCAGGCCCTCGACGCGGTGATCCTCGTCGTCGACGGGGTCGAGGGCGTCAAGTCGGGCACCCAGCGCATGCTCAACACGGCGCGCGAGTACGCCCTCCCGGTTCTGGCCTTCGTGAACGGGCTCGATCGCGAGCGCGCGGACCTCGACCGTGCTGTGGCCAGCTTGAAGGAGCTGGACACCAGGCCGGTGCTCCTCGATACGCCGATCGGTGGTGATTCACCGGTCGGCGTTCTTGATGTACTGCATGGAAAGGTCATCTCCGCGGACGGCACGGAGTCCGAGATTCCGCCGGAGCTGCAGGACGAGTACCAGGCCCGCCGCGAGGCGCTCGTCGAGGCCGTCGCCGAGTCGGACGACGAGCTGATCGAGAAGTACCTGGAGACCGGCGAGCTGTCCGAGGAGGAGGTCCGCGAGGCCCTGGCGGTCGGCACGCGCACCGGCGCGCTCCTGCCCGTCCTGTGCGGCTCCGCGATCGGCGAGGTCGGCGTGGACGTCGTGCTCCAGGAGGTCACCGAGCTGCTCCCGTCCCCCGAGGACCGCGGCTCCTGGGAGGCCCGCGCCGTCGACGACGACCACGAGATGGCCGTCGAGCCCAAGGAGGACGCCGAGTTCGCGGCCGTCATCTTCAAGACCGTGATCGACCGCTACGCGGGTGCGCTCTCGGTCCTGCGCATCGTGTCCGGCACGCTGGAGCACGACTCCGGCGTCCTGAACGCGTCCAACTCGCGCAAGACGCGCGTCGGCAAGATGTTCCTCCTGAGAGGCGAGGAGCACGTCGACGTCGACAGCGCGGGTCCGGGCGACATCGTCGCGGTGGCGAAGCTCAAGGACGTGCACACCGGCGACGTGCTGACGTGCGAGAAGGACGGCGTCCACCTGCCCGAGCCGAAGAAGCCCGAGGGCGTCATCTCGTACGCCGTCGAGGCCGAGGACAAGAAGGACGAGGAGAAGCTCTTCACGGCGCTCGGCCGCCTCGCGGACGAGGATCCCTCGCTCCACATCGGCCGTGAGCCCACGACGGGTCAGTACCTCGTCACCGGCATGGGCGAGCTGCACATCCGCACGACGGCGCACAAGCTGGAGCGGATGTTCAACATCAAGATGAAGCTCAGCACGCCGAAGGTCCCGTACCGCGAGACCATCACGAGGCGCGTCGAGAACGTCGAGGGCAAGCTCAAGAAGCAGACCGGCGGCTCGGGCATGTTCGGCGTCTGCTACATCAACATGGAGCCGCTCAGCACCGGCGAGGGCGTGCAGTTCGACGACAAGATCGTCGGCGGCGCGATCCCGCGGAACCTGATCCCGGCCGTGGAGAAGGGCATCATGGAGGGGTGCGTCGCCGGTCCGCTCGCGGGCTACCCGGTCGTCGACCTCAAGGTCGAGTGCATCGACGGCAAGTACCACTCGGTCGACTCGAACGAGATGGCGTTCAAGCTCGCGGGTCGCTCCGCTCTGCGGAACGCGATGGAGAAGGCCGGCGCGGTGCTCCTGGAGCCCTACATGGACGTCGAGATCGTCGCGCCCGACGAGGCGATGGGCGACGTGATGGGCGACATCGCCTCGCGCCGCGGCGTCGTACAGACGACCGAGGTGCTCGGGCACTCCGCGGTCGTGAAGGCGACCGTACCGATGTCCGAGATGCTGGAGTACGCGCCGACGCTGTCGAGCATCACCGGCGGCAAGGGCGAGTTCCACATGAGCTTCTCGCACTACGAGCGGCTCAACGGGAAGCTCGCCGAGAAGGTCGTCGAGGAGGCGAAGGCCGAGGCCGCGGAAGCGTAGCCCCGGCACCAGGCGCTACCGATCACGACGCTCGCCGCGCCCCGCGGTGAGCGTCGTGCTCGTTTCCAGCCTCCCCTCCATGCTCCGCAGCGCGTCGAGCTCGTAGCGGTTCCGCTCCTGCAGCGCCCACTTCGCGTCGAGGTCCAGCTCGATCCTGCCCTCGAACGTCCAGGCGATCGCGCGGCCCGCATCGACGTCCCACTCCAGGGTCCCCTCCCCCTCCAGCCGCGTCTCCACGGCGAGCCGTTCGACCTCGATCTCGACCCGCGGTCCGCGGAAGCGCTCCAGCCAGGGGCCGACGTCGCCCCTCGCGCGGACGTTCGCCTCGACGTCGAGGCGCGCGACGCGGCGGCCGTCCCGCGTCTCGATCGCGCCGACCGTGACGTCGACGCGGCCGCCCTCGTCCCACGCGTCGAAGGCCGGAGCGCCCCACCAGCGCTCGGGGATCGGCGGCAGACCGGGTGCGGTGAAGCCGGTGTACGAGCCGAGGGCGACGAGCCGCTGGCCCTCGAAGTCGATCTCGACGAACCCGAGCGGCGCGAGCGCAGCGCCGAGCGCCGCGGGCTCGGCCTCCCACGTCGCATCGACCTCGACGGGCCCCTCCGGCAGGAGTCCCGCGAAGTCCACGATCGGCGCCAGCGTTGCGAGGACACGCTCCTCCTCGTCCGCATCGACGTCCGGCCCCTGATCGAGCTCGACGTCGTACGAGCCCTCTCGGTCGTTCCACCCGAACCTCACCGTGGCACCGTCGAGCGGACTCGTCCCCGTCGGCTCGCGGAAGGTCTCGTCGAGACCGGCGAGCGTCGAGCCTCCGACGAGGTCCCCGAACGTCCGGTCGAGCGTGAGAACGCGACCGCCATCGATCTCGGCGAGCGAGTCCTGCCACTGCAGGTCACGCGTCACGAGGAAGGCGCGGCGCCGGTCGGCCTCGGTCCCCGGCGCCCCATCGACGTGGAAGGTCACGTCGCGCTCCTCGACCGCCAGGCGGAGCCGCGTCCGCCCCTCGACCGCGTCGCCCTCGGCGGGACGGGCGACGAGCTCGACCTCCTCGCGCAGCGACGACAGGGCCAGGGTCGAGGACGCGGCGACGAGGCCGACGAACAGCAGGAGCAGCCTTGAGCTCATCCTCCCGGTGTACCGCTCGCTCCGTGTTCTGCGGCACGACTCGCGCGACGCGCGTCGATCAGCACGGCCGATCGATCAGAGCCGCACGTCGACCATGTCTCCGGCGATGGGCGACGTGAAGGATGCGAGCTGCCTCCGTCCGCCTTTCGCGTCGAGCGTGCTCCAGAGCTCGATGCGGTAGGTCCGGCCGTCCTCGAGCACGAGCGGGCCCACCGGATACTCCATCAGCCCCGGCCGCCGATGCGGCAGGGGCAGCGCCGCGATCCTGACCGCCCCCAACTCGCGCTCGTCGTAGGCGGTCTCGTCGAGGCGCGGACCGGGTTGCGGAGTGCTGGCATCGAAGACGACGGCGCGCGCGGCGAGCGGGTGCTGGACGAGATCGACCACCACGTCCATACCGGGCGGCCTTGGATACCGGACGTCCAGCACGCCGCCGGCACGCCCGTTCCCGTGGAACGGTACGTGTCCTTCGGGCCCCTCGACGACGACCGACCAGTCCGTCGGCTCGTGGAACGTGCTCATCACGAGCTGGTGCGCGGAGGCCCGGACCCCCGTACTCTGCGATCGGCGACGGAGTCCGGCCTCCGGGAGCAGCGCGAGCACGCCGTGGTCGAGACGGATCGTCACCCGGAAGCTCTTCGTCTGCGGCTCGACGAACCGCAGCGTGCCGAGGTGAGAGGGCGGCGACAGGACGACGTGTCCAAGGTCGATCGTCGGAACGCCGTCCACCGGCTCCGGAGCCGGCGCGTCCACGCGAACGAGCTGGTCGGTCGTGCCTTCGAACAGCACGCGCAGGTTCGCTTCGTTCGAGAGCGCTGTGCGGGACGTCGCGAGGACGACGACGCACGGCCGGTCCGTCGACGGGACCCGCCATGCGGCGAAGGTGGTGACGCCCTGGTCGTCCGGGGCGGCCGGTTCGAGCCGGGACGCAGCGTCGCTCCCGTCCCACCGCAGCGTCGCGACGAGGGTCGGTGGCGCCCCCCCGGACGTCAGCGTCGCCCGGACCCGCAGGACGACGTCCTCGACGGGTGGGAAGGGCTCGCGCACGTCGGTGAACTCGGGTCTCACCAGGACGTCGACGGCCTCGCGCGGCTTGACGTCCGCGAGCCGCGCGTCGATCGCCGGGAGCGAGGGGCCGGTCCCCGGGGCGGACTGCGCCCGACGCACGACCGTCCGCTCGGGCTCCGCGGCGCCCGAATCGCCGCGCCCGACGCTCGTGACGAACAGGACGCCCCCCGCGAACGCAGCGAGAGCCGCGGCTGCGAGCCGCCGTCGTCCTTCGTTCGATCGAGATCCCATCAAGAGAATCCAGGCGCGGGGTCGCGCTCGGCAGTTCGGACTAGCATCCGAGCATGCCCAGCCTTCCCTTTCTCTCCCTGATTCTGGCCGCGATCGCGCCCGCCGCGCCGGTCGACCCGCCCTCGGCCGCAGCCGCGGACGTCGAGACCGCGCCCGACGCGCGGCCGCGGATCGACACCGCCCGCTTCCTCACGAGCCGCAAGAGCAACGTCCAGCTCCCGCTGCCAGAGGAGGAGGACTCGTTCTTCTTCGTCGTCTACGGCGACCGCACGGGCGGCCCGGACGAGGGCGTCGCGATCCTGCGCGAGGCCGTCGGCGAGACCAACCTGCTCGGCCCCGACCTCGTCATGACGGTCGGTGACCTGATCCAGGGCTACAACGAGCCCGCCGAGTGGCTCGTCCAGATGGACGAGTACAAGACGGCGATGAGCGGCCTCCGCATGCCGTGGTTCCCGGTCGCCGGCAACCACGACGTGTACTACCGCGGGCCGCGCGGCGAGCCCCGGCCGCCCGAGGAGCACGAAGGGCGCTACGAGATGCACTTCGGCCCGCTCTGGTACGCGTTCCGCCACAAGACCGCGTGGTTCATCGTCCTCTACACGGACGAGCCGAACCCCGAGACGGGCGAGCGGAACTTCGGCAAGGCCGAGTGCCAGCAGATGAGCCCCGAGCAGTTCGCGTGGCTCGACGAGACGCTGACCGTCGCGAAGGACGCGCCGCACGTCTTCGTCTTCTGCCACCACCCGCGCTGGATCGGCGGCCGCTACGGAGACGACTGGGAGAAGGTGCACCGCCGGCTCGTCGAGGCGGGCAACGTCAAGGGCGTCTTCGGCGGCCACATCCACCGCATGCGCTACGACCCGCGCGACGGGATCGAGTACTTCGCGCTCGCGACGGTCGGCGGCCACCAGAACGGGACCGTGCCCGAGGCGGGCTTCCTGCACTGCTACGACATCGTCACCGTGCGGCCGGACCGGATCGAGCGCGCGACGCTACCCGTCGGCTCGGCGTTCGACCCACGCGAGATCACGGGCGAGGTCAGCACCGAGGCGCCGAAGCTCGTCTCACTCCAGCCGAGCTGGTCCGCGCCCGTCGCCGTCGGCGAAACCGGCGCGGTCGCGCAGACCGTGTCGTTCACGCTCGCGAACCCGGTGCGCCGCTCCGTCGACGCCGAGGTGCGCCTCACGAGCCCCGACCCCCGCTGGAGCTTCACGCCCGAGCACCTGCACGGACGCATGACGCCGAACGGCGAGCTCCTTTTCGAGGTGAGCGTCACGCGCCCGGCGGACTCGCTCGACGACATGCTGCAGGTCCCGGCGCTGCAGCTCGGCTTCGACTACCTCACCGACTCGGCGCGCTTCGCCATCCCGCAGCGCAGCGTGCCGCTGCCGTTCGATCTGGGCGCGCTCCCGCCGCCGCCGGTCCCGGAGCGTGAGCGCTTCGCCCGCCTGGCGGGCGGCGCGTCGCACGTCCGCGTGGACGCCAGCGCGATCGACCTGGAGGACGGCCCCTTCACGCTTGAGGCGTGGGTCCGCGCGAACGCATTCCAGGCGCGACAGGGCCTCGTCTGCAAGACCGAGAGCTCGGAGTACGGGCTGTTCGCGAACGACGGCCAGCTCTCCTTCCTGGCTCACCTCGACGGCGCCTACGTCGAACCGACGGCCGAGGACGTCCGCATGACGCCGGGCCGGTGGCACCACGTCGCGGGTGTGTTCGACGGCGCCGAGCTGCGGGTGTACCTCGACGGCGCGCTCGTCGCGCGGCAGGCCGGCGCCGGCTCGCGGACGCCGAACGCGCTGCCGCTCGTCGTCGGCGGCGACGTCCGCGGCGACGGCCGGCCGACCTCGACCCTCGACGGGGACATCGACGAGGTGCGCCTGTCGACCGGAGCGCGCTACGCGGGCGACCGGTTCCGCCCCCAGCGCCGCTTCGTCGAGGACGCGAACACGGTGCTCCTGCTGCACATGGACGCGCGGTTCGGCCCCTTCCTGAGGGACAAGGGCGCCGCGGGCGCGCGGCTGACGGGCGGGGCGGAGCTCGCCTCGGACTGAGCGGTACCGCGCGGCGGCGCGCGGGGGGGCCCGGCCGTATGCTCTCGGGCACGATGTGGCTCCTCTCCGCTTCCGCCGCGCTCGCGCTCGCATGTTCCTCGCCCCCGCCCGTGGCCCCCTCCGCGGGCCCTTCGGAGGTCGCCGTTCCGGTCCCTCCTCCCGTCCCGCCCGTGGCCCAAGAGGCCGCAGCGGAGAAGGAAGCGCCAGAGAAGGATCAGACCGACGGGACGGTCCAGGGCTTCGCCGCCCGCGCAGTCGGCCCCCTCGCGGGCGCCGACGGTCCGCTGTCGGGCGACGCGGGCATCGTCACCTACGAGCAGCTCGACGAGGTCCTCATCTGGCGCGACGGCCGCAGCCCCCAGGGCCAGGCGGCGCTGCGCCAGTACCTGGAGCTGCGCACGCTCCGCCACCTCGCCGAGCAGCGGGGCGTGAAGATCTCGGAGGAGGCGCTGCTCGCCCGCTACGAGGAGCTCGACGCCGAGGCCCGCGCCGGCGGCGTGCAGGGCGGCCTCGCCGCGTTCATCGAGAGCCAGGGCGTCGCGCCGGACGAGTTCCGCCGCTACCTGGAGCTCTCGATGATCCACGAGGAGCTCACGCGCCGCGCGCTGGGCCTCGCCGCCGACAAGGAGGTCACCGCCGACCAGCAGCAGCTCTGGCTGGAGGACACGCTCAAGGAGCGCCCGTACGAGGAGAAGCCGCACCCCTGGGCCGAGGGCATCGTCTGCTCGTCCGGCGACCTCGTCATCGAGCGCGGCGAGTTCGGGGAGTACCTGCGCCGGCAGGTGTCGGACCAGGACAAGAAGGAAGCGCTGTACCTCATCCTCCTGGAACGCGCCGTGCGCGCGCGCATGCCGGAGGTGTCCGGCGAGGGCGTCTCGGCGGCCCTCGACCGCGAGATGGAGCGCCGGCGCACCGAGGCGACCTCCGACCCGAGGTACCAGGGCGTCACCTACGAGCAGCTCCTCGACGCGCGCGGGCTGTCCGTCGAGGCGCTCCGGCGCGACCCGGCGATCCGCGCGGCGGCGCTCGCGCACGAGGCCGTGGACCGTGAGAACGACGACGACGCGCTGCGCGCCATCTACGACGCCGAGCGCGAGTACTTCGACGGCCTGTTCGGTGAATCGGTCGAGGTGCGGCTGCTCTTCAAGAACGCCATCGATCGCGACGACGACCCGCTGCGCCCCTCGTTCGAGAAGGTCGAGGAGGAGATGCGCGCGATGATCGGGGCGATCGAGAGCCCCGAGGACTTCGCGCGCGCCGTCGAGATCCACAGCGAGGACCGCGCGACGCGCGAGAACGGCGGCCTGATCGGCCGGATCACGAGCGGGATGCCCGGCATCCCCAAGCCGATCCGCGACGCCGTGTTCCGCGCCCTCGACGGCGCGGCCAAGGCCGAGAACGGATCGGTCGAGGGCAAGATCGTCGGCCCGGTGCGGCTGGAGAACGGAGCGATCCTCGCGATGCTCACCAATCGCCAGCCCGCCCCGACGTGGGACGAGATGCGCGGCAACGTGCACCGCGACATGCGGCGCCGCTTCCTGGAGGCGACGCTCCCCCGCACGTCGGTGCTGACCTACCTCGACCGGAACTGAAGACCCCCAGGACGGAGACTCTGATGGGCCCGTCGGCCCGAGGAACGAACGCGGATGCTGATCGGTGAAGTCGTCGGAAGCGTGGTCTCGACCCGCAAGGACGAGCAGCTCGAGAGCTTCAAGCTGCTGGTGGTCCAGGTAAGGAGCCACGCGAACGAGGCGAAGGACCAGTACGTCGTCGCCGTCGACGCGGTCGGCGCAGGCCCCGGTGACGTCGTGCTCTACGCGACCGGCTCGTCCGCGCGCCAGACCGTCCAGACCAAGGACAAGCCCTGCGACGCGGTCGTGATGGCGATCGTCGACTCGTGGGACGTCGGTGGGTCGAACGTCTACGAGAAGTGGAGCGACTGAGCGCGCCATGTACCTCGGCCGCGTCACCGGGCGCCTCGTCGCCACCGTTCACTACGAGGGACTCGACGGAGTGAAGTACCAGCTCCTGGAGCCCCTCGACGAGGGCGGCGCGCCCACCGGCGACCAACTCGTCGCCGCGTGCGCGCTCGACGTCGGTCCCGGCGACCTCGTGCACTTCATCGACGGCCGCGAGGCGGCGCTCGCGCTGCCGGACGAGACGTTCGTGCCGATCGACGTGACGATCACGGGCTTCGTCGAGCAGGCGCACGTCGCGGGCAAGACGCTCTCGCTGGATGCGGAGGCGCCGCGGTGATCCTCGGCGAGGTCCTCGGCACGGTGGTCTCCCCCACCGAGCAGGTCCCGGCCCTCGACGGGCGCAAGCTGCTCGTCGTGCTGCCGCTGACGCCCGCCGGCGAGCGCGCGGCGTCGAAGCCGCGCGTGGCGATCGACACGATCGGCGCCGGCGTCGGGGACCGCGTCCTCGTGATCGACGAGGGCAACTCCGGTCGCCAGATCCTCGGCGCGCCGGACGCGCCGGTGAAGACGCTCGTCGTCGGGTTCGTCGACGAGATCGAGGTCGGCGGCGAGCGCGTGTACGACCACAGAGGGACGCCGTGAGCGCGCGCTGGAGCGAAGAGGAGTCGCGCCTGCGGACCGCGATCTGCCGCGTCGGCAAGCTCTCGTACGACCGCAACTACATCGTCGGCGCGGACGGCAACATCAGCGCGCGGATGAGCGACGGCACGATCCTGATCACGCCGACGGGCGCGATGAAGGGATTCCTGGAGCCGCCGCAGGTCGCGCACGTCGACACGACCGGCCAGGCGCTCGACGACGGCCCTCGGCCGTCGAGCGAGGTCGGCATCCACCTCGTCAGCTACCAGGAGCGCCCCGACGTCAAGGCGATCTGCCACGCGCACCCGCCCCACGCGGTGGCGATGACGATCGCGGGGATCGACCTGCAGACGCCGATCATTCCCGAGATCATCGTGACGATCGGCGGCATCCCGACCGCGCCCTTCGGGACGCCGGGCACCGACGAGCTACCGGAGACGATCCGCGAACTCGTGCGCTGCAGCGACGTGATGATGATGCAGAACCACGGGTCGGTGACGCTCGGCACCAACCTGATGGACGCGTACAAGAAGCTCGACATGCTGGAGCACACGGCCAAGATCCTGTGGCTCGCGCACGTCGCGCGTGGCGGCCTCGACCCGCTCCCCAAGGAGCTCGTCGACAAGATGCTCGCCACGCGCTCGCAGCTCGGCATCACGACCCGCAACACGCTCGAGAATCAGTGCGGGATCGACCCTCGACCGTAGGTCGAGGGTCGAATCACGGAGAGAGTGCCGTAGGTCGAGGGTCGAATCGCGGAGAGAGCGCCGCTCAGCTCAGCTGCCGCAGCGTCACGAGCGCGAGCTCGACGGTCTCGTCCTCCGCACCCTCGTGCCGGACCTCGCACGACCAGCTCGCGAAGAGCAGCGTGCTCTTCTTGCGCAGGTACCACTCGCGGCGCGCGTACCCGTCGGCCTCGTAGGCGATCTCGAAGCCCATGAACTCGCCGAGCCGCACGTCCCGCCGGGGCGCGCCGGCCTGGATGTGATCCGACGCCAGCTCCAGGAGATCACCGTCCGACACCGCGCCGCCGGACTTGCGGTGTCCGCTGAGCTGGAGCGCCCCTCGGCCCGACGGCGGAACGAGGGACGTCGAGTCCGGCTCCTCGTGCACCTCCCAGCCCTCGGGCACGGCGAGGCTCCAGCCGTCCTTCTCGACGCGTCGCTCCATCGCGGAAGGGTAGCGGGCCGGCGCCAGCCGCGGCCGCCGCGCCACTCCTGGGGCGAGGAGCGTCCGATCGGTCTCGTATCGATCTCTGCCGATATACGGCGGCCGGGATCCGAGGCCGATCCGCTGCCCGACGCGCTCCGCAGCGGCCCGGATCGCCTTCCCGCCGCCTGGGGCTCCCCCGCGGACCCATCCGAAGACCGAGATATCTAGATTCTTCGATATCAAGAGAACATAAAGGCCCGAGCACCGTTCCCGGGGCCGTTGACGGGGTTTCGGGCCGGGCCGATGGTCCCAAGCACGTCCGGGATTCGACCCTCGACCCGCACCCCGCTCGACCTCACGCGCCTCCTCCCGCCATGACCGCCCCCTCGCCCTCCGCGTCCACCTCGCTCCTCACCCGCTGCGTCCGGGCCGGCAAGGCCCCCGATCCGACCACGGGCTCGGTCGTGCCGCCCCTCCACCAGACGACGACCTACGCCCAGGACGGGCTCGGCGGCGACCGCGGCTTCACGTACAGCCGCGCCGGCAACCCGACGGTCGCGGCCCTGGAGGAGGCCCTCGGCGCGCTGGAGGACGCCCCGCCCGCCGTCTGCCACCGGACGGGGATGGCAGCGATCACGACGCTCTTCCTCAGCGTCCTGGAGGGCGGCGACCGGGTCGCGATCGCGCGCGCCGTCTACGGCGGCACCGTCCGGCTCGCCCGCGAGATCCTCGACCCCCTCGGCGTCGAGCCGCGCTTCTTCGACCCGAACGACCCCGAGGACGTCGCCGAGACGCTCGCGTGGCAGCCGCGGCTCGTGTTCCTGGAAACGCCGGCCAACCCGACGCTCGACCTCGTCGACGTCGCGCGGATCGCGGGCGCGGCGCGCGACGCCGGGGCGCTCGTCGCGGTCGACAACACGTTCCAGACGCCGATCGGGCTCCGTCCGCTGGAGCTCGGCGCGGACGTGTCGGTCTACTCGACCACGAAGTTCATCGAGGGCCACGACGCGACGCTCGGCGGCGCGCTCGTCACGCGCGACCAGGGCCTGATCGAGCGCTTCCGCCGCATCACGAAGTCCATCGGCGCGACCCAGGCGCCGTTCGAGGCGTGGCTGACCCTGCGCGGTCTCACGACGCTGCCGCTGCGCTTCGAGCAGCACTGCGAGAACGCGCTGCGCGTCGCCGAGGCGCTGGAGGCGCACGACGCCGCGACGGCGGTCCGCCACCCGGGCCTGGAGTCCTTCCCCCAGCGCGACCTCGCCGAGCGCCAGCACGAGCGTGGCCGCCGCATCCAGCTCCACGGCGGCATCGTCACGTTCGAGGCCGCCGGCGGATACGACGCGGCGGTGCGCTTCCTCGGCGCGCTGAATCTCTGCCTCGTCGCAGAGAACCTCGGCGCGCCCGAGACGCTCGCGACGCACCCCGCGTCGATGACCCACGGCGACGTACCGCCCGAGCAGCGCGCCGCAGCCGGCATCACGCCGGGACTCGTACGCCTGTCGATCGGCCTGGAGGACGTGGACGAGGTGATCCGCGACCTCACCCGCGCGCTGGACGCAGCGGGCGCCGCCGCGACGTCGAACTCCCCGGCGGAAAGCAAAGCGCAGAGCGCGACGGAGGTGACGGCGTGACGTCCACGGTCGTCCTGAAGTTCGGCGGGTCGTTCCTGCGTGGCCCCGCCGATCTCGTCGGCGCGGTCCACGCGATCTACGCGCACGTGCGGCGCGGTGAACGCGTCGTCGCCGTCACGTCGGCGTTCCACGGCCGGACGGACGCGCTGGAGGCGAGCCTCGGCGCGCTCGCCGGACCGGGCGGCGACGCTTCGCTCAGGCGGGTGCGCGCGGCGCTGCTGGCGACCGGCGAGGCCGAGACCGCGTCTCTGCTCGTCGCCGCGCTGGAGCGCTCGGGCGTTCACGCTCGGCTCGCGGAAGTGCGGCGGGTCGGTCCGTTCGTGGCGCCCGGCGCGGACGGCGTCGCGTCGGAGGAGCCCACGCGCCTCGATCGCGCGGAGCTCCTCGGCCTGCTCGACGAGGCGTCCGTGGTCGTCCTGCCAGGCTTCGCCGCGGTCGAGGACACGCCCGAGCGCGCGCCGGCGCTCCTCGGGCGGGGCGGCTCCGACCTCACGGCCGTCTTCGTCGCCCATGCGCTCGGCGCGCGATGCACGCTCGTCAAGGACGTCGACGGGCTCTACACCGCCGACCCCGCGGCGCGGGCGGTCACACGCCGCGTGCCGCGGCGCCTCGCGTGCGTGTCGTTCCGCGACGCGCTCGGCCTGGGCGGTGAGATCCTGCAGCCGCGCGCGATACGGTTCGCCGAGGCCCACCGCCAGGACGTCGACGTCGTCGGTCCGCGGCACGTCGCGGGCGTGCGCGGCACGCGCGTCGGCCCGCGCCCGACGATCGAGCGCTCGGAGCCCGCGCGGCCGCGACCGCTGCGCGTCGCGCTGCTCGGCCTCGGCACGGTTGGATCGCGCGTCTTCGCCGAGCTCCAGGCGCGGCCCGACCTGTTCGAGGTCACGCACGTGCTGGTGCGCGATCTCGAGCGCAGCGGGCGACCCGAGGCGGCGCGTCCGCTGCTCACCGACGACTGGTCCGATGTCCTGCCCGCCCGGCCCGACCTCGTGGTCGAGGCGACCGGCGGCGTCGAGCCCGCCGCCGCGTGGCTGCGCGAGGCGCTCGGCGCTGGCGTCCACGTCGTCACCGCGAACAAGGCGGCGCTCGCGAAGGCGAGCCCGCCGCTGGAGAACGCGGCCGCGTACGCCGGGACGGTGCTGCTGGGCTCGGCTGCGGTCGGTGGCGCGCTGCCCGCGCTGGAGGCCGTGCGACGCGCGGCCCACGCCGACGCGCACGATCCGATCGTCGGATTCGAGGGCGTCCTGAACGGGACGACGAACGCGGTGCTCGATGAGATCGAGCGCGGCGCAACGCTGGCCGAAGCCGTGGCCACCGCGCAGGCCCTCGGTCTCGCGGAGTCCGACCCGCAGGACGACCTCGACGGGACGGACGTCGCGCACAAGCTAGAGCTGCTCGCGCGCGCCGCGGGCTGGACGCGCGCCGGTGAGACGCGCCTGCGCTGGCTCCACCGCCGCGGCATCGACAAGGACACGCTGCGCCAGGCGCGCCCCGCTGGCGCTCCGGACGGCGACCCCGACGGCAACGCGGAGCCGCGCCTGAGGCTCGTCGGCTCGGTGCACCTCTCCGACGTCGGGCCCGTCGCGTCGGTGACGCTGCGCTCGGTGAGCGTCTCGTCGCCGTTCCACGCGCTCTCCGGGCCGGAGAACGCGCTCTCGCTGGAGCGGGCCTCCGGCCGCGTCGACGTCGTCCGTGGCACGGGCGCGGGCGCGTGGCCGACCGCGACCGCGGTGATGGGCGACGTGTTCGCAGTGGCGCGCCGCGTCGCCGTGGCGCGGCGCGAGGGCGTCGACAGCGGCGAGGATCCCAGCGGCGTCCACGGAGGCGAGGTGCGATGACGAGCGCGGACCTGGAGACGATCCTGGCGCGGCACGGTGCCATCGAGGACGACCCGCATGCGGCCACGTCGCCGCCGCTCTACCAGACGGCCACGTTCGGCCAGTCGCGGGCGGACGGGTTCGACGCGTTCGACTACACGCGGACCGACAACCCGACGCGCGCGGCGCTCGAGTCGCTCCTCGCGGACCTGGAGGGAGCCCCCCACGCGCTCACTTACGCGAGCGGCATGGCGGCGATCGCGTCGGTGCTGAGGCTCGCGCGCCCGGGCGAGCGCGTGCTCTGTGGCCGGGACCTGTACGGCGGGACGCAGCGCTTCCTCCACCGGTACCTGGAGGGGGTCGAGGCGGAGCACGTGGACCTCGCGCGCAGCGAGGACGGTCGGTGCCCGGCGCTGGAGGCCGCGCTGGCCGAGGGCGGCGCGCGGCTCGTGCTGGTCGAGACGCCGTCGAACCCGAGGCTCGACGTGACGTGCCTGCGGTCGGTGTGCCGCTCGGCGCACGCCGCCGGCGCGCTCGTCGTCGTCGACGGGACCGCGGCGACACCGTGGCTGCAGCGTCCGCTGGAGCACGGCGTCGACGTCGTGCTGCACTCGGCGACGAAGGGCCTGTCGGGACACGGCGACGTGACCGCTGGCATCGTCGCGACGCGCGACGCGGCGCTCTTCACCGAGCTCGCGGCGCGCCGCAACGCCGAGGGCAACGCGCTCGCGCCGTTCGAGGCGTGGCTGCTGCTCCGCGGCGTCCGGACGCTGGGCGTGCGCGTGGAGCGCGCGCAGGAGACGGCGCTGGAGATCGCGCGGTGGCTGGAGTCCCGCGAGGGCGTGACGGCGGTGCACTACCCCGGCCTCGCGAGCCACCCGGGACACGCCGTGCACGCGAGCCAGGCGGACGGCGCGGGCGTGCTGGTGTCGTTCCGCGCGGAGAGCGCCGAGCGGGCGCGCCGCGCGTGCGAGGACACGCGGCGTTTCACGACAGCGGTCAGCTTCGGCGGCGTCGCGTCGTCGATCTCGATCCCCCACCACATGTCCCACGCCTCCGTGCCGCCGGGCGCGGCGCCCCCGCCCGAGCCGGAGCTCGTCCGGCTGTCGATCGGGCTGGAGTCAGCTGCGGACCTGATCGCGGACCTGGACGCGGCGCTCGGGCCCCCGTCCGACAGATCGCCGGAGGCGGAGACGTTGAGCGCCGCGACGGTCTCGCTACACGCTTAGTTCCACGCCCGCCGGACGCGGATTCCGAGACCGAAGAGGAAGTCGGGGTTCGTGATCGTGCCGACGGCCTCGCCGGTCACGGAGTCGAAGACCCGCACCTCGTTGTTCCCGAGCCCGGAGACGTAGACACGGCACAGGAGCGGGTCGATCGCCGTCTGCTCGGAGCCGAACGCCGTGCCCGCCTTGCGGTCGAGCGGGATCGAGAGGATCGGGTCCTGGAAGCGGCCGCGGAAGGGCCGGAAGCCGTAGACGTCGATCCGGCTGTTGCCGGCGCCGGCCGGGCCGGGCGTGCCCTGCTCGTTCGAGCGCACGTAGAGCAGGCGGCGGAACGGGTCGAAGTTCAGGTCGATGCCCGTCGGGAACACGAGCGTCTGCTCGTCGGAGGCCGCGAGGCCGTGGAGGTCGAGCGAGCCGACGGTCTGGCCGGCCGGGCGCGACACGTGGACGACGCTGCGCGAGACGAAGGCGTCGACGAACCGCGGCAGGTACGGGAAGCTCGGGACGAGCACGTTGTGAGCGCCGGGGAGCACGTCCGCGCCCGCGACGTCACCGGTGTCGATGAGCTGGCCGTCGTGCGTGAGCCGATAGCGCCGGATGTTCGTCACGGCCTCCGTGGCGGACGATTCGACGAGCTCGGAGACGATCACGCTGCCGTCCGGCGCGGTCTCGACCGCGATCGGGCTCCCCGGGGCAAGGTCGACGGAGTCCGTCACCGCGCGCGTGGCGAGGTCGACGACGGCGAAGCCGCTGCCCCCGTCCAGGAGTCCGTTGCCCGTCCCGGCGACGAGGAAACGACCGTCGCGCGTGACGGCGAGGTCCTGGATCGCGGATTCCCCGTTGGGCGCGGTGGTCGCGGCGGCGAGGTCGATCGGATTCACGCCGGCAGCAAGGGCGGGCGGATTCGCGTCGAGGTCGATGACCCACACGGCGGCGCCGTTGAAGTCGCTCACGTACGCCTCGCCGAGGTCGGGCGCGATCTCGACGTCGAAGACGGGCGAGAACGAGGGGATCGGGAGCGCGATCGACGCCTCGATCTCGAGGGTCGCTGGATCGAAGACGTGGACGAACGGCGCCCGGCCGGGGTCGCCGGGGGCGCCCCGGTCGGCGAGCACGCCGACGACGTCGTGAGCGAGGGACGCGGAGCAGAGGGCCGTCGCGGCGGTCAGCGCGGCGGTCGAACGGAAGGAGACGTACTTCATGGCAGGTCGATGGACCGTGGAGGTGCGACCGTGCGCGCGAACGACGCACGGGCCGGCGCCCGGACGTCGGGCGGCACCTGCGTGGAACGGCAAGGGCTGCCGGCGCGTGACGGGGAAGATCCCAGATCGACGAAGCCGTCCGGCGAGCGGCGACCAGCCGCTGCGCCGGGTCCGCCACGGGCGCCGTCAGGGCCGGATCTGGCAGCTCTGCGAGCCCGCACTCGTCACCAGGATTCGCGCAGGCGCGCATCACTCCGGTCCTGACGGACGACGCAACGCTCCCGAACGGCGACGTCATCGACCGGATCGACCGCTGGATCCCGAACCGCGACGGAGCCGGGTACGCCGCGCTTCTGAAGGTCGATCCGGGCGGACGGCGCGAGATCTGGGCCGACTTCGTCGACGACGGAACGACGTCGCCGCAGAAGCTCTACTCGCTCCCGCGGAGCCCGGGCAACTTCGCGGTCAACGTCCACCTCCTCGACGTGCACGAGGGGCACGTCGTGTGGAACATGAACGAGGGCGGCCCCGTCGCCGCGACGACCGGCAACGGGACGTGGGTCGACGGTCAGCTCGTGCTCGACATGAACGGCCCGGGACCGCTCCCGAACACGACGTGGTGGGACCTGCCGATCGCGCGCCGCAAGGTGGGAGGCGGCTTCGTCGTGTCCGCGCTGATCCGCGGCGCGAGCGGCTCACTGCGCGGCGTGCTGGCCGAGGTCGGCGGGACGGCGCCCCTCCTGGGGAGTGGGAATCCGATCCCCGGTACCCCGTACACGATCGGTTCGATCGCGGGATTCGCGCTCAGCTCGAACGGAGCGCACCACGCCACGATCGTCCGCGACACCGCGGGTTCCGGGAACACCTGGCTGCTCGTCGACGGCGTCCCCGCGTCGATCTACGGCGAGTACTTCGCGCGGCGCCAGCCCGTCGCGCCCGAGGTCATCGCGCTCGCGGAAGATCCCCTCTCCCTCGAGGGCGTCACCTACCCCGAGGTCCTCGACGACGGGAGCTGGTCGGCGGTCGCCATGCTCTACACCCCGTCTGGACAGCTTCGCTGGCAGACGGTGCGGAACGGACGTCTCCTCGGCGGCCTCGATCACGTCACGCCCGCCGGGTCGGCGACGAGATCTGCGCCGGCGTGCCCAACTCCACCGGCTTCGGCGCTCGGCTCGATCTGGTGGGATCGGACGTCGCGAACGAGAACGACCTGCGCTTCGTCGCGACAGGGCTTCCGGGGAACGCGTTCGGGTACGGCCTGGTGAGCGACCAGACCGACCTCGTGGTCCAGCCCGGCGGGAGCAGCGGCAACCTCTGCCTCGGCGGCATGATCGGGCGCTACACCTCGTCCATCGTGCAGAGTGACGGCGAGGGCGCGACCACGACGACGGTCGATCTCGGCGCCATCCCGCGCCCGTCGGGTCCGGTGGCGGCGACCGCCGGTCAGACCTGGATCTTCCAGCTCTGGCACCGCGACGCCGTCGGCGGCGCCCCGACGTCGAACTTCACGTCGGCGGTCGGCGTCACGCTGCGCTGACGGCCGTCGGTTCCCACGAAAGAACGGCGGCCGCGCTCCGAAGAGCACGACCGCCGCATCTCTCACCCTTCCGTGCTCAGTTCGTGAACGTCACGACGACGGCGTTCGTGAAGTTCGAGGTCGCGGAGCCACCCTGGACGTCGCGGCTCCACAGCTGGAAGTACCAGCTCTCGCCCGGGGCGATGCTGACGAAGCCGGTCGGCTGCGGCACGTTCGACGGGTCGACGGTCGTCGTGATGATGCCGTCCGGGCCCGAATTGGCGAGCGCGCTGACGTACCGGCCCGCGCCGGCGACGCAGAGGTTGCCCGCCGAACCGGCCGGGTTCGCGACGAAGGTCGGGTTCTGGGCCGCGAGCAGGTAGCCGAACGCGTTCTCCGTCAGATCGATCGCGACGAAGCGCTTGTTGCTGTTGACGCTCTGGCTGCTGCCCATCGCCCGGATCCATCCCTTGCGCCCGCTGGCGTTGAGTTCGGCCGAGCAGTACTGGCGACCGATCGCGCGGTCTCCACCCACCGGGAAGTTGTTGAAGAGGTCGAGCGTGACGCCCTCGATCCGCGAGCTCGCGGGATCGCCTCCCTCGGTCCACACGACGCACGCGTCGTCCTCACGGGCGGTGCCGCGCTCGTTGCCGTCGTACTGGCACGCGATCGCCGGGCCGCGCTCGGTCGCGCCGCTGAACGCCATGTTCTGGTGCCGCTCGGAGAGAGTCGGCGTGAAGGCGTTGCCGGGCGCGTCGAGGACAGCGCCGGAGACCATGTACTGGTCGTAGTCGTTGTCGTTGCCGTTGAAGCGCTCGGAGTAGACGAGCATGAATCCCTCGCCGTCGGTGGCGATCGCGCACTCGGTCTGGTCCTCTCCGATCACGATGTCCTCCATGGCCGTGATGCTGACCGAGGGGCCGGCGACGTCCTCGAAGGTCGTGACCGAGCTGTAGATGCTCGACTGGAGGCCGCCGCCGCCGGCGGCGAAGACCCGCGGGTACGCGACGTAGAAGTACCGCTCGCCCGTGATCTCAAGGTCGACGGCCGAGCCGGAGGTCGTCACGGGGTTCACGCAGTTCGTCTCCGAGGTCACCTGGAACGGGAGCGTGGGGCTCGGGCCATCGAACGTGCCGTCGAAGAAGACGCGGCGCGCCCAGACCTCACCGCGCGCGTTCCCCGACGCGTCGCGGATCCAGACGACGTTGTAGTAGTCGCCTCCCCCCGTCGCGTCGCCGATCGACGCCGAGACCGAGCACTGGATGTCGTTGTTGGCGCCGGAGTTCTCGATGTTGATCCGACCCGTCGTCAGCGTCCCGTCGGACGCAACCATCCGTCCGTGCACGTCGTTGTCCGTCGCGCTGAACGTGCGCGTCCAGGTCACGAGGTAGCTGTTCGGGGTCACGGCGAAGAACGTGTCGCCGGCGACGTCCGCGTTGAAGCAGTCGAAGCCCCCGGGGTTGTCGCTGATCGTGAAGGCCGAGCCGTCCGTGTAGCCAGTCGCCGTGGCGGGCGTCACGTCGATCAGGAAGCCGTCGATCTGCCGGTTCGTCCCGCCGCTCGGGAGCCCCGCGGCGACGACGAGGAACTGGTCTGCTGCGTCGTTCACGGCGACCGCGGGCTTCGTGTAGGCGACGGCGGACCCGATCGCGAGGGCGGAGAAGCTCGCCGAGTCGACGTTCCCGTTCTCGTCGACCGCGAAGTAGTAGAGGTCGGTGTCCGTCGCGGTCGCGAAGTCCTCGAACACGACGAGGTAGCGGTTCTCGTCCCGGTCGAACGCGATGTCCGGCTCGGAGTCGTCGACCGTCCCGCCGCCGAACGCGAACGAGTTGATGACCGGATCGATCGTGATGGGGTGCGTGGCGCCGGCGAGGAAGCTCGCGGGGACGGTGAGCGAGATCGACCGCTGGTCCCAGGTCGTCTCGATCGGGACCTTGACGCCGTTCGCGTCGTACACGAACGCGTTGCTGTAGTTCACCTGGGCGATGTCGTTCCAGAAGACGATCCCGTCGGGGCCGCCGCGCATCGCCAGGTCGGTGTCGACGTCCATCGTGACGACGAGGTCGCCGGAGCCCGACAACGCGTCGAAGCGGAAGAGCTGCTCGACGCTCTGGAGGTCGTAGTCGTACGCCTCGACGAGGCTGCCGCGGTCCACCTCGAGCCGCCCATTCACGTCGCGGAGCGCGACGTCCGGGTCGAGCGGCAGCGCGGTCCCGCCGCGGGTCACGCTATGGAGCGACAGGCGGACGCTCGCGTCCGGCCGGTTGCCGACGATGGGGCTGTACAC
>JBCDGE010000089.1:0-33403 GCA_038757895.1 Planctomycetota bacterium
CCGCTCTTCGCCTCGACGATCTCGATCGTCGTCGTAGGTGCCGCAGCGGCCGCCACTGGCTCTTCGCGCGGCGGCTCGGTCTCGATCGCGTCGCGCGCCTCGACGCGAGCGACGAAGCTCGGCTCCTCCCGCGGCGGATCGACCGCGGCGAGGTCGGGCGTCTCGGGCTCGACGATCCCGGCTTCGAGCGTCGGCGGCGCGAGCGGTCCGTTCGAGAGAGCGCTCCACAGCAGGCCCACGGTCGCCACGAGCACCGAGGCGACGCTCCACTTGATCCACGTCATCGTCCAGACTCCCGCGAGCACCGTCGCGGCCGCCCCTTGGACGGCGACCGGCTCGTGACGGAGGAACGGGACGAGAGCCAGGCGCCACTCGGGTCCACGCTCCGACTTCAACCGGGCTCGCAGCCGATCCAGCCCGCGCTGCAGTTGCGTGCGCGTCGTCGACGGGATCGTGCCGGCCCGGCGGGAGACCTCTTCGATCGAAAGGCCCTCGTAGTAGCGCCACAGAAGGACCGAGCGGTAGGGCTCGTCCAGCTCCAGGATCGCGCGCTCGACGACGTGCTTCGTCTCGATCTCGGCGACGACGTCGTCCGACGCCGCCTCCGCGGTCGAATTCTCCACGGCGCGCTCGCGCGCCCTTGCGGCCCCGCGCTCGTCCTTCAGCCGCCGCTTCCACGCGAGGTTGTGCGCCACGCGATTCAGCCAGCGGCCCCAGTGCCCGGGCGGGCTGTCGTGCCGCGCGAGGGCGGCGGCCCAGGTGTCCTGCACCACGTCGTCCGCGTACGCGTCCCCCACGATGGCGCGGGCGATGCGTCGCAGCTGGTCGTGCTGGAGCTTGAGGTCGTCGAGGTCGAACGGGGTCATGGATCGAATCTCCAAGAGGCTCGTTCTCGTGCCCCGGATCGCGTCCCGGCAGATCTCGAAAATCCTGGCCAATCCCCATTTCGCTGCAACGCAACCGGGTCGGGCGGCGCTGGTAGCGTCGATGAACGAAATGAGCCAGGGAATGGGGACGACCGCCGACGCGCTTCTCGCGCACGCCGACTGGATGCGTGCGCTCGCCGTCCGGCTCGTCCGGGACCCCGACCGCGCGGACGACGTGGTCCAGCAGAGCTTCGTGGCCGCCCTGGAGCGACCGCCCCGGCACGCGGAGAACGTCCGCGGCTGGCTCGGCCGGGTCGTCACGAACCGCGCCCGCCAGATGGGCCGGACCGATCTGCGACGCGAGCGGCGCGAACACGCGCGGCACGAGGACGAGGCGCTCCCGTCGGCCGAGGAGCTCGCGGTCGAGGCCGAGCTGCAGCGCACGATCGTGTCGGCGATCCTGGAGCTCGACGAGCCGTACCGCTCGACGGTCCTGCTGCGCTTCTACCGCGACCTCACTCCGAAGGAGATCGCTGCCCACCAGGGAGTCCCCGCGGCGACGGTCCGCAGCCGACTCCGGCGCGCGCTCGGGATGCTGAGGGAGGAGCTCGACCGGAAGCACGACGGCGACCGCGCCGCGTGGAGCGCGCTCCTCGTCCCCCTCGCACGCGTCAGCGCGGTCGCCGCGCTCGGCGTGAAGGTGAAGCTGGCCTCGACGGCAGCAGTGGTCGCGCTGGTCGCGTGGATCGGGGTCACCGCGGCGCCGCCGCGGTCTCCCGTGCCCGCCGAGATCGCGCCCGTCCCCATGGCCGATGGCGACGAGGACCTGGCGGAGGTCACGTTCGAGGACGTCGAGCCCGAGGTCGTGCGTACGTCGGTCGCGGTCGACGGCGAGGACGAGACCGAGGAGCCCGCGCTCGCCGCGCTCACCGGCCGATACCTGGGGACCGTCTCGGACCCAGCCGGCGCGCCCGTTTCCGGGGCACGGCTCCGCGTCTTTCCGAAGGAACGCGGGAACTGGCACGAGCTGGAGCCACTCGCGGTCGCGACCACCGGCTCCGACGGCCGCTTCGAGATCCCGGTACCGCCCGAGCTGACCTCGGACAGGGTCCTGCTCCTCGAAGCTTCGGCGCCCGGGCACGGCTCGCTCAGCCTCGATCCGCTCGTCCCGGAGCGCGCCGTGAACGTCACGCTCGAGTGGAGGACGGACCTGATCGGACGCGTCGTCGACTCCGAGACCGACGCTCCCCTCGCGGGCGTGCGGATCAGCAAGGAGGGAGAGGAAGCCGTCAGCGGACTGGACGGCACCTTCCGGCTGTCCGGCCTGCGCGTGGGCTCGACCACGAGGCTCCAGATTATGGGGGACGGGTACGCGACGACCGAGATCGAGCTGACGGCGCCGACCCGCGCGCCGGTCGAGCGGACGTTCGGCCTGTCGCCCGGCAAGCTCCTTCGGATCACCGTCGTGGATCGCGACACGGACGCGCCGCTCCCTGGCGCCGTGCTGAGCCACTACCACGGACCGCAGCTGGGCGAAGCGGACACGGACGGCGTCGTCGAAGTGCGGATCGAGCCGAGCTCGAAGCTCGACCTCCAGATCACTCTGGCCGGGTATGCGCACTGGACGTGGCACTTCGACGAGCTGGATGAATCCGCGCCGTCCGAGCCCGTCGTGCGACTCGTCCGATACGGCGTCATCCACGGCACCTTGACGGGGCCGGACGGCGATGCGCTCGCGGGCGCGTACCTGTACGCGTCGAACGACGAGGACCGCGGCTTCGGGCGTCACCGCGTGGAGGACGACCTCCCCGGTTCCGCGTTCGACCGCATCGAGCGCGGGATCAACGGGCCGACCGACGACGACGGGCGCTTCATGATCCACGTGCTGCCGTCCGACGCTCCGTTCACCGTCCGCGGCGGGAGCCAGGAGTACGTCTCGATCGACCACGGACCCGTCGCCGTCCGCGAGGGCGGGCAGCGCGTGCTCGTCGACCTCGCGCAGCGCGCCGGAGGCACGGTGCGCGGCCGCGTGCTCTACAACGGCGAGGCGCTCTCGTACGCACGAGTGCTCTGCAAGTCTGCCTCGGGCGAGGTGACCGCGTCCCGCGTGGACGCGGACGGGAGCTACCGGATCGACAGCGTGCCGGTCGGGGACGCTGAGCTCACCCTGCGCGACGACATGCGCCTCGCGACGGACGTGCCCGAGCCGCTCCAGATCACGGTGGGTGTCGGCGCCGAGGTCCTCCACGACTTCATCCTGAACTCCGAGCTCGAACCGATCCGCGGCGTGGTCGTGGAGGCGAACGGTCAGCCCGCCGCCGATGTCTTCCTCAGCGCGACGCAGTACAGCGCATCGGGGTTCGTACACGCCCAGTCGAAGACGGACGCCGCCGGTCGATTCGAGCTCTCGACGGCACCTGGCGACCCCTACACCGTGCGCGCGTTCCGCGATCGCGGGCTCTCCGTCAGCGAGGAGATCGCTCCGGGGACGGAGGACGTCGAGCTCGTCCTGCCCGCGGCCGGCGCGATCCACGTGAGGCTCGTGGACGCCGCGACCGGAGAGCTGATCCTGCCGACGGGCTCGCAGCTCTGGCGGATCGCCTGGCGCCCGACCGGCGAGGACGCGTTCAAGGACTTCCGCGACACCGACGTCGTGGAGGGCGTGATCCGGCTCGTCGTACCGCTGCGCGAGGAGGCGGAGACCGCCGACCTGGAGGTCACGATGACCGAGGAGGGCTACGCGCCGTACCGCGCCCACGGGATCTCGATCGCCCGCGCCGACGAATCGCCGCGGGTGCTGGACATCGAGCTCCAGCGGGGGCTGTCGTGCAAGCTGAAGCTCGTCGGAGAGGAGCCGCTCACCCTGGAGCAGCGAACGGGACGCCTCGTCTTCGCCCTGCACGAGGACGAAGAGGGAGCGCTTCGCGGCCCGTTCCCCCAACAGGGAGGTCCGTCGAACCAGCGGATCAACGGCGTGAACATGTGGATCGGCAGCCCCGGCCTGCTCCATCGGCTCGTCGACTTCGAGGACGACAGAACCGCCACGCTCACCGGCCTGGCGCCGGGCAGGTACTCCCTCGCCGTGTTCCCGGACGAGCTCGCCTTCGAGCCCGCCACGTTCGAGGTCACCCAGGACGGGACGACCATGGGGCTGGACTGGGCGCCGCGCTGAGCCGTTTCTGCGCGGGCGCCGAGATTGCGGAGAATCCATGCAAGGCTCTCGCCCCCCGCGGGGAGGGACCGAGCATGGATCGACGGCTCGAACACCACTTCCGGCGCTTCCGGCGCCGCGGCGACCCTCGCTCGCTCGGGCGGGTGTTCGACCTTTCCGCGGGCGAGCTGGCGACGATCGCCCGCCAGCTCGTCCGCGATCCGGAGACCGCCGAGGACATCGTCCAGGCGACGTACCTGACCGCGATCGAGAAGGCCCACGTGTTCGACGGGCGCCAGCGCGTCATGCCGTGGCTCATCGGGATCCTCGCGCGCCACGCGGCGCGCGCCCGCGTCGCCACCTCGCGTACGCCGGACCCGGGGCGCATCGACCGCGCGTCCGTCCCCGATCCCGCCGACGACGCGGCGAACGCCGAGCTCGGCTCGCTGATCGACGAGCGCATCGACGACCTGCCCGAGAGCTACGCGTCGGCGGTGCGTCCATACCTCGTCGAGGGCATGCGTCCGATGGAGATCGGCCGCGCGCTCGGGATCACCGCGAACGCGGCGAGCGTCCGGGTGCACCGAGGCCTGGAGCTCCTCCGTCGACGCCTCCCGAGGACCGCGGCGCCCGCCGTCGCGGTCGCCATGCCCGACCTCGCTCTCGTGCGCGAGAAAGTGCTCGCTTCCCTTCCGGCCCCTTCTATCGCGGCCGGCGCCACGGCGACCGCCACTTCGGCCGCGGCCGGAGTCCTCACCATGAAGAAGTCGATCCTCCTCGTCGCCGGCGGCGCGCTCCTGGGCTCCGGCGCCACTCGAGCCATCGAGACGCTGATCGAGCGCGGCTCTCCCGTCGACCCAGGAACGCCGGTCGAGCGACTCGCCACCGTCGAACCGAACGTGGAACGCGACGAGGTCGAGCTGCCGTCGCCCGCGAGCGCGGCACGCGCCGCCGTACCCGCTCGGTCAGCGGACCGCTCGGAGCCCGACGCGCCCCGGCCCACCACCGCCGACGAGTGGCTCGCGCGCCTGCTCGCGTGCGCGACCCTCGACGAGTCGCGTGGCGTGCTGGAGGAGATCGCCGCGCTCGATCCCGACGAGGGCCTCGACGTCATGCGTGCGATCTGGCGCCGCGTCCCCGACGTCGAGGTGCGCAAGCTCGCGCTCGACGTGTTCACCGGGGCCGGGCACGCGCGCGCCCACTGCGTGCTGCACCTCGGCACGACCGACGAGCGCGTGGCGGTCCAGACCGCCGCGCTCCGCCGGCTCTCCTCGGCAGCGCTCGTCGACTTCGCGCTCGACGTCGGCGCACTCACGTCCTGGTTCGCCGGGTGCGAGGGTCTCGACTACGACGAGGTGCTACGCCTCGCCGCGCGCGACTTCGGCACCCGCGCGGCGCTCGCGGCGGACGAGGAGCTGATCGGCGTGTTCGAGCGCCTCGACTCGCTGTCGGTGAAGCTCGCGGACGCCGCCGGCGTCGACCTGCGCGCGGCGCTCGTCGACGCGGGTGTCACCGGCGCGCTGGAGCGCATGATCGCCCTGGAGGACGACGACGCGCACCGCGCCGCGCTGAAGGCCGCGCGGCTCCTCGGCGTGGAGCTCGCGCTGCAGACCGTCCTGGAGGACTGGGTCGCGGGGCGCGATCCGGCCCACATGAACAAGGCCCTGGAGCTGCTCTACACCTTCGAGTCGAGCGAGGCGTTCCTGCGCGCCCACGTCCTTCCGATCGTGGAACACCGTGACGAGCACGACATCGTCCTCGTCTACGAGGCGGCGCAGCTCCTCGGGCGCGAGGGCAACGACTTCGCGACCGACGCCCTGCTCGGCCTCCTCCTGAACCCCGGCGAGGGCGTCGCCCGATTCTTCGAACCCGCGCGCATGCTCGCGGAGATCGGCGACCCGCGCGTCATCCCGACGATGATCGCGGTGATTCGCGCGGACGACTCATACCCGTCGATCTACGGCGTCGGATACTTCGGGCTCCGTCCGCTCACGGGCGTCTCCTACGACGAGGGCCACGACGGCGCGTTCTGGGTCGACTGGTGGGCGAAGAACCGCGAGCGGCTGCCCGAGAGCGTCCGCGGGATGTCGATCCCCTACGTGAGCTTCGACGACTGAGCGACGATCCCGGGCGTCACCAGGTCATCGCCGCGACTGCGTCGGCGGTGTGGCACTCGAAGCAGCTGCGGGCGCCGACGAACATCTTCGAGGGCGCGTTGCAGCGCAGACCGAGCGTCACGTCGATCGGGACGCCGCCCTGGGTCCGCAGATCGATATCCACGTTCTCGTAGAACGGACCGCAGGTGACCAGCACACCATCGGCCTGCACCGGGACCTGCTCGACGCGGAACAGCCCCACGGCGATCTGCTTCGCCTTCAGCGGCCGCGTCTCGACCTGCGGCTCGACCGACCAGGGAGCGAACGCTGCGTCCTCGTGCTCCGTCTTCGGCCAGTCCTGCGCCTCGGGGCGCAGCGGCGCCAGCGGCTCCGGCGCACCGCCCTGGGCGCGGAGCAGCGCATCCGAATGGGCCTTGCGGATCATCTCCTCCAGCTGAACGGACTCCAGCGCGAGCGCCGGGGGCGGAGCGTTGCGCATGACGCGCTGCATGGACTTCCGCGCCGCACGCTCGCGAGCGATCACTGCAGGATCGCGCAGGAAGACGCGATCCTTACGCTCCTCGAAGCTCGCCTCGCCGTTCTCGTCGAGGAGGATCCCGACCGCGCTGCGCGCCTGGGTGCTCGCCGTCGCGCAGGCAGTGCCGTCGGCGCCGAAGTAGAACTCGATCGGCCCCTCGTAGGTGGTCCCGTCCTCCTCCCAGACGCGCGTGAACGGCTGGCCGCTCGCGTCCGCGATGCGGAAGTCGACGTCGACGAATTCCATGCGAAGGTCGAGCCGCGCCGCCTCTCCAGTCTCCAGCTCGACCTGGAGGTTGAACAGGATGCGCCCCTTCGCGTCGTACACGAGCGCGCTGTATTGGCCCGCGGCGAGGCCGTCGATCTGGAAGAGCTCCATGGCCTCGACGGTCCGGATCGTGTTCTTCTCGCCGTGCCCGCAGTGCAGGCAGCGATCGCTCTCGCCCACGGCCCTGTCGTCACAGGGACGACGCCCTTTGCCGAACAGACGCACCTCGAACGGGCCGGTCGCAGCGACGCGCGCCGGCACGTCGACCTGTCCCGTGATCGAGCCCCAGCCGCCGCGCAGCTCGATGACGCCGGCGTCGACCGAGCCGCCCTCGGTCACGACGATCGGATCGAGCTCGACGTACTCGTACGGCGCGCGGCGAGCGACGAAGGTCCACGTCCCCGGCGTGAGCGTCATCGAGTGGTTCGCCTCCGCTTCGAACGTGACGTAGCGCTCTTCGGTCGCTCCGCGCAGCTCGACGCCGTCGACCGGCTCGCGCGTGACCGCTTCGACGAAACGGAGCTCGACAGTACCGGGGTCGATGCGCGGGACAGCAGCCGGCGCGAGCGCAACGCTCTCGGCCGACTCCTCGGTCGCGACCTCGGCGGACCGCTCGGTCGGTACGTCCTCGACGCTCGCGAGCTCGACGTCCGGCGCGGCGGCGTCGGGCTCGACGCTCGCGAGGTCGGCCGTGTCTCGCTCGGCGCTGCGGCCAGCGAGCTGCGCGTCGCGGCGCCCGAGGCCGAGGAACGTGAGGACGAGCGCGCAGGCGAGCGCAGCGGCGAGGGCGGGCGGGGCGATCGACTTCATGGCGAGTGCGGGGAGCGCGACGTCGCGCAGCGCGGGCGCTGCGAGCCAGGCGAGACCGAGCCGATGGTCGGTCTTGGCACCGGGCCCGGACTCGAGCGCAACGCGCAGCGACGCAAGCGCGCGGGCCAGGCGGTTGCTGACGGTCTTGGGCGGGACTCCCAGGTCGGCGGCGATCGACGCGACGCGCTCACCGCGCCAGTAGCGCCGGACCACGACCTCGCGGTAATGCTCCGGCAGCCCGTCGACCGCGCTCGCCAGCGCGACCGCGGTCTCGCTGGCCGCTGCCGGATCCAGCTCGCCGATCTCGTGATCGTCGCGTGCGCGTGCGGCGAGAGCGTCGCTCTCGACCGTCCGCGACCGTCGTCGCATCCGGGCCACGTTGCGTGCGATGCCGTGCAGGAACGCCGGCGCGAGTTTCGCGAGCCGCGGCCGGCTCGCCACGCGGAGCCACACCTCCTGCACGACGTCGTCGACGCCGTCGGCGTCGCTGCCGAGCACCGCCCGGGCAGTTCGTCGCAGAGCATCGCCGTGCGTGAGGAGCTGGTCCATCGAGTCCACGCCCTCCCCTTGCGCGGCGGCTGCGGACGACTCGCCGGATTCCCGGAATCCGTGCCGCGCGCCTCGGCGGGCGAACCCCAAGGTTAGCCAGAAGTTGCGTACGATCGGTCCTGGCTGACCAACAGGCGCCTGCCCGGCTCGCATCGAGTCCGCGCGATGTGCCGAATGCCCACCGGTTCTCCACGGTCGTACCACCTCCCCGCTCCCCATGGTCACGACACCCCTGCTCCTCGCTCTCGCCCAGGTCCCCGGCGCGATCGGCGCCGATCAGGACCTCCAGTGGACCGCCGCCTTCGAGGCTCCCGACGCCCAGATCGGGGACCAGTTCGGACGCTCCGTCGCTGCCGGCGGAGACCGGGCCGTCGTGAGCGCGTGGCGGCGTGACGGGAACACCGGCGGCGCCGACGTGTACCGCTGGGAGGCCGGCGCGCTCGTGCACGAGGCGACGCTGAGGCCCTCCGACGGCTTCCAGGGGTCGATGTGCGGCACCTCGGCCCACGTCAACGAGGAGGGCGACCTGGTCGTTCTCTCGGCCCTCGGTGACAACACGTTCGGCAACGGCGCGGGCGCCGTCTACGTCTTCGGCCGCGACGCGGCGGGCTGGACAGAGCGCGCCAAGCTGTTCGCACCGGACGCGGCGGAGAGCGACGGCTTCGGCAGCTCCGTCGCGGTCGGCGACGGCGTGGTCGTCGTGGGCGCGCGCGGCGTCGACGAGGACCCGTTCTACTTCGCCGCGGGCGCGGTCTACGTGTTCGAGGAGACCGCGTCGGGCTGGACGCTCGCCGATCGCCTGACGCTCCCGGACATCGACATCGGCGACGCGTTCGGGACGCAGATCAGCCTGGACGGCGACCGGTTCGCGGTCGGCGTGTCGGCCAAGGACAACGAGTTCGGCGACAACGCGGGCGCGGTGTACGTCTACGAGCACACCGCGGCGGGCTGGGAGCTCGACGCGCGCGTCGTGACGCCGGACCTCGGCTACGGCGCGTCGTTCGGACGGGCGGTCGCACTCGACGGCGATCGGATGATCGTCAGCTCCGGCGTCCCGACGGCGCTTTCGATGGCGGGCACCGTGCACGCATTCGAGCGCACGTCTCTCCGCCGGTGGGTCGAGGTCGACCGCTTCCAGGCTCCGACGCCGCTGGCGTTCGACTTCTTCGGCGAGAGCCTCGCGCTGGAGGACGGGCGCGCGCTGGTCTCTGCGCGACTGGGCGACGGCGCGCTCACGACCGCGGTGTACGTCTACGCCTTCACGCGATCGGGCGTCGAGATCCGCCAGGCGCTGCCCCAGGCGGTGCCGCCGGGCGCGCACGTGCTGAACAACTCGGCCATGGACCTCGGCAGCGGATTCGCCATCGTCGGCGAGAGCCTGCACGGCGCGAACGTCGGGACCGAGGCGAGCTTCGTCGACGTGTACCGCGTCGCGCCGGCGCGGGGCCGCGTCGGCACCGTCAAGTCGCGCTGACCCCTCGCGGGCTCAGTCGCGCGCGAAGCGCACGCAGTAGTTCTCCTCGAACGCCGGGATCTCGACCTCGTCCAGGAGGCGGAACCCGGCGGCCTCGACCTCGGCCAGGAAGACGTCACGCCCGGCGCGCACGTGGCCCAGCAGCCACTTGCGCGTGACCCCGGGGCACGCGGTCGAACTCGACCATGACGAGGCGGCCGCCGGGCTTCAGCGCGCTCCGGATCGAGCGCAGCATGTCCTCGTGGTACTCGAAGTGGTGGTACGTGTCGCACAGGAACGCGACGTCCACCGTGGCGGCCGGTAGCTCCGTCGACCGCGCGTTCGAGAGCACCACCTCGACCTGGTCGAGGCCCTTCTCGGCGGCCCGCTCGCGCACGTGGAAGACGAACGCCGGCGCGATGTCGACGGCGTAGACCTTGCCCCCGGGACCGGCCGCGGCCGCGAGCGGCTCGACGAAGAGCCCGGTGCCCGTCCCGATATCGGCGACCGTCTCGCCGGGCTGGACGTCGAGCGCGGCGAGGATCTCCTTGCGTCCCGCGTAGACCTCGCGGCTCTCCAGCTCCCATCGCGCCGCGAACTTCTCCACGTCGACGTCGTCCGCGAGGAAGCTGTCGTTGATCGTCTCGGGGACCGGCGTCCGCACGGTCTGGCGCGGCGAGCCGCACGCGGCGAGGAGGGCCAGGAGACCGACGAGCGGAGCGATTCGAGACGTCATGACGATCCGGAGGGTACCGCGCCGACCGCGGGAGGTACGCTCGACCCCTTCGATGCCGAACGACCCGCTCTTCGACCACCTCTACGGCGAGCTGCGCCATCTCGCAGAGAATCACCTGCGCCGCGAGCGCGCCGACCACACGCTCCAGGCCACCGCCCTCGTGCACGAGGCGTGGATCAAGCTCTCCGCCCAGGACGCGACGGCCGGGCACGGTCGCAGCCACTTCCTCGCCGTCGCGAGCCAGGCGATGCGCCGCATCCTCGTCGACCACGCGCGCGGCCGCGGCCGCCTCAAGCGCGGCGACCCGAAGGCGCGCGTGGACCTCGACGTCGAGTGGGCGGCCGAGGGTGAAGCGGGGACGCTCGATCTCGTCGAGGTCGACGACGCGCTGAACGCGCTGGCCGAGCGATCGGAGCGTCAGGCCCGGATCGTCGAGTTCCGCTTCTTCGGCGGCCTCTCGATGCAGGAGATCGCCGACGTGATGGACCTGTCGCTGACGACGGTCGAGCGCGAGTGGCGAATCGCGCGGGCGTGGCTGCTGTCGCGGGTGGGCAGCGAGTAGAGGCGGCGTGACGCGCCGTTCTACCGGTTGCGCGTCGGCATCGCGGCGTCCACGCTCTCGCGCCACGCGGCGAGCTTCGCGCGCAGCTCCTCGGCCAGCTCGGCTCGTTCCGACGCGAGGTTCGCGGTCTCTCCGAGGTCGTTGACCACGTCATAGAGCTCCAGCGAGCCGTCGTCGAACCGCTCGATCAGCTTGAAATCCCCCGCGCGGATCGCGCCGCCCAGCCGGTTCGCGCGATGGAAGGCGTAGTTCGGATAGTGGAAGTACAGCGGCCCCCGCTCGAACGCGTGGCCGCGCAAGAGGGGGACGAGGCTCTCGCCGTCCATGGGCTCGTCGGGGGCCACCGCGACGCCGGCCGCGTCGAGGATCGTGGCGAAGAAGTCGGTGCTGACGATCGGCGTCGCTGACGATCCCGGCGCGACGACACCGGGCCACCTCATCATCGTCGGGACGCGGATGCCGCCCTCGTAGAGGAAGCCCTTCGCCGCACGGAGCGGGCGGTTGTCGGCGACGCTGCCGAGCGCGCCGTTGTCAGAGCTGAAGATCACGAGAGTGTCGTCCGCGTGCCCCGAGCGTTCGAGGGCGTCCATCACCCGCCCGAAGACTCGATCCAGCGCTTCCGTCATCCCGGCGTAGCGGGGGTCGACGATCCCCGGCTGGACGCCGCGCGCCTCGTACTTGGCGAGCAGGTCGGCCGGTGAGTCCATCGGCCAGTGCACGGTGTAGTGCCAGAGAGCGAGGAAGAACGGCTCCTCGTCACCCGCTCGCTCGTCGAGCCACGCCACCGCCTCGTCGCCGATGCGGTACGGCAGGTACTCGTCCTCCGTCTTCGACTCCAGGTTCGGGAACGAGTACGGCGCGAAGAACGACCGCCCCGGCCCGCCCCAGCCGTTGCCGCCCAGGTTGAGGTCGAAGCCCTGACGGTCGGGGAAGTACTCCGCCTCGTCCGGCTGGTCGGCCGGCGCGAGGTGCCACTTGCCCATGAACGCCGTGCGGTAGCCGGCGCGGGAGAGACGCTCCGCCAGCGTGTCGTACTCCAGGGCGAGGCGGTCGCGGCACTCGGCCGGCTGGAGCGGCGCGTCGTCGGGCGAGAACGACGGCCGATCCGGCATGTGGTTGGTGATGCGGACGCGCGCCGGCGCGAGCCCGGTCATGATGGCCGCGCGCGTCGGCGAGCAGACGGGAGCCGCGGAGTAGGCGTCGGTGAACCGCAGAGACTCGGCGCAGAACGCATCGATGCGCGGCGTGTCGACGGCCGGGTTGCCGTAGCAGCCGAGGTCCGACCAACCGAGGTCGTCGACGAGGACGAGGAGGACGTTCGGGCGCGCCAGCGGCGGCGCATCGCGCCCATCACCGGAGCCCTGCTCCTGCGAGGAGCATCCGAGTGCGACGAGCGCGCATGCCGCGAGGGTGCAGAGGATCGAGCGCAATTCCGACATCGTCCGTCGATCGTATCGGACGGACGGAGCAGGACGCTGTCTCGAGCGCGGGGCGGAGCGACGAGAAGCCCGTCGAATCCGTGAAGCGTTGCCGGCACGGTGTCGATGGTGGAACCTGGCGCTCTGGTCGAATCCGCAGCCGCAGTCGCGACGTCACGATGTCCTGGTTCACGCAAACCACCTGGGAAGTCAGCGACGAAGGGACCGTCGCAGGCATTCGGATCCGATCGCTCTCCGCCTTCCCCGAGCGCGCACCCGCGGACCGAGAGCGCGCGGACGCGGTGATCCTCGAGGGACTCAACGCGCGCGGCTGCTCGTCGATCTTCGCCGAGAACCACCTCTGGACGACGCTCTGGGTCCTTCTCTACTGGGACGAGATCTTCGCGCGCCTCCCGGGGTCGTACGAGCCGCTGCTCAGCAAGGAGTTCCCGGTGCAGGGGAACGACATTCCACAGGACCTGTTCCGGGGAGGTTTCTTCGAATCGCATCGCGACCTCTACGAGGCGAGGCGGGCCGCCCTCGAGCGAGCGGATCTGATCAAGGCGCTGCGGGGCGGGCGGAAACGCAGCCGTGGTCGCTGGACGCGCCTCCTGGAGGACTCCGACCGTCATGACGACCGAACGCTGGAACGCGTGCTCACTGCGCTACCTGGCGGATCGCTGCTGCCGATCCTGGACCGCCTGTGGAGTGACTACGGCGAGCACCGCCGCGGCCTTCCGGACCTCCTCGTGCTCGATCCGTCGCCGACCCTGATCGAGGTGAAGAGCCCGAAGGAGCGACTCTCGGAGGAGCAGGCCGCCTGGCTGCGCTACCTCGCGCAGGACTGCGGGATCCCGACCGAGGTGCTCGTGATCGGGTGGGGCACGCGCAAGATCTCGAACCTGAAGAAGCGGCTGGCCGGAGACGAAGCGCCGGCACCGAAGTCGACCGCGGGATCGACCGCGGGCCCCAAGGCGCGGCCAGCAACGCCCGTCGGGCAGAGCCCGATCGCCCGAATGCCGCGCAAGGACGACCTGGACTCGCTGTCAGAGGTGTCGCGGGACCGACTGGCCAGCGCGCTCACAGGCTCGAACGTACCGGCGGTGTACCGCAGTGCGTCCGTCGCCCTGCGCGCGATGATCCGCGAGAAGCGCAAGGCCAAAGAGGACTGGACGACGGAGCTCGCGTTCCTCTACGCCGTACAGGCCGAGGCCGAGTTCTTGTGGGACGTGCCGTACCGCGCCGATGACGACTACGGCATGTCGACGTTCGAGAAGATCGATCGCGAGGTCCTCGATCGCATCGAATACCCGTACTCCGAGATCGGATACGAGCGGATCGAAGGCCTCGGCAAGACGGACCGAAAGTGGCTCGTCGAAGCGTGGGGCGAACCTGCGCAGCACCGCGCGCCGTCCGAGTTCCACGGGGACCTGCGGCGGAGAGAGACGGAGGCGATCCGGAAGCACGACGCGAAGATGAAGAAGCGTCGGGACGACGAGTTCCGCAAGTCGATGAAGGGCCTCGGGGTGACGTTCACCGTCACGCAGGATCCGTCGCCCAGGGGCACGTCCAAGCGTGGGCCCGGCGCGGCACGACAGGACGGATCGCGCGGTGACGCAGTTGCCGCGAGCGGCCGGTCCCGCACTTGGATCGCGCTGGCGGTGCTCTTCGCGCTCTTCGTGTGGATCGCGAGCCGAGGGTGACGTCAGGCGCCCCCTGGGGGTCAGCGGGTGACGTAACCCGCCCCAGCCCCGGAAGACCCCTGCCGGATTCCCGGATTCCGCGCATGATCGGGAGCAGCGCACCGCCCTCGCATGGCGGCGCTTCGTTCCTTCCACGCCGGTCCCCATGAAGCTCGCTCCTCTGTCCGCCGTCGCGTTCGCGATCGGCGCCACTGCCGCTGCACAGGACGTCTACACCGTCGACGGGATCCAGGTCTCGATCCTGGGGCGCTCGCTCGTCGCCCTCCCCGACCTCGACGGGGACGGGATCGCCGAGTGGGCCAGTGGCGAGCCCAGGTACGCACTCACCCGCGGACGCGTCCGCGTCCACTCCGGCGCCACGGGTGCGATGCGGTTCGAGATCGTCGGGGACGTTGACGAGATGTTCGGCGTCGATGTCGTCGGCGTCGGCGACCTGAACGGCGACGGGGTCCCGGACCTCGCCGTCGGCTCGGAGTACGACAGCCGCACGCTCCCCACCGCGGGTCGCGCGTCGATCCACTCTGGCGTCGACGGCGCCCTGATCCGCGAGCTCGGCTCGCCGGGCCTGGAGGATCGGCACGGCGCCGCGATCGTCGCGATGGACGACGTCGACGGCGACGGCGTTCCGGACGTCGCGGTGACGACGCTGCGCGAGGACGGCGCGACGTTCAACGTCGGGGCGGTCCGGGCCTACTCGGGCGCGACCGGAGCGGAGCTGTACCGCGTCGAGGGGGACACCGCGAACGACCTCTTCGGTGTCACCCTCGCGCTGGGCGACGACCTGGACGGGGACGGACTGCGCGACCTCCTGGTCGGCGATACCGCGGATACCCCCGGAGAGGTGCACGTGCTCTCGGCAGCGACCGGATCGACCCTGCTCCGGATCCAGGCGAACGACCTCTCGGAGTCGAGTCGCTTCGGCTCGACGATCGAGAATGTCGGCGATCAGGACGGCGACGGCATCGACGACCTCCTGGTCGGCGCGCCCAGCGACTCCACCTCCGCTCACCTCGCGGGGCTCGTGCGGCTCGTGTCGGGCGCGACCGGCGGCACTCTGCTCGAGTGGCAGGGATTGACGCTCGAAGACGCGCTCGGCAGCTCGCTCGGCAGCGTGGCGGACGTCGACGGGGACGGGCGGCGCGACTTCGTGGTCTCTGCCCGCCGCGCGGACCTCGGCGACGCGAGGACGGGCTACGTCTCGGTCTTCTCCAGCGTCGACGGCGCACGCCTGCGCATGTGGATCGGGCGGCCCGGGAGCGAGTACGGGACCGACGTGGCCGTGCTGGGCGACGCGAACGGCGACGGGGTCGACGACGTCCTGATCGGAGCGCTCGCGAGCACCTCGGGCGCACCGACTCCACACCGCGTCCACCTGGCCTCGGGCGCGTTCTCGACCGCGCGCACGTTCTGCCACGCGACCGCCGCGCTCGGCTGCCCCTGCGGCACTCCGTCCGACGAGGGCGGGTGCCGCAACAGCGACGGCGAGTCGGCCAAGCTGTTCGCCCACGGCAGCACGAGCCTCGCGACGGACGACGTCACCTTCCACGCCGTCGACCTCGACCCGCTCGGGTTCCTGATGCTCGTGATGGGCACCGGATCGGGGCAGACTCCGGTGGGCAACGGCGTACTGTGCCTCGGCGGCACGCTGACGCGGACGACGCCGGTCTTCTACGGAATCACGCCGCCGACGGTCCGGATCGGGCCCGGCCTGCCGGAGCAGCTCCAGATCTCCGCCGGCACGACGACGTACTTCCAGGGTTGGTACCGGGACACGCAGGACCCGTGCGGCGGCGGATCGAACCTGACGAGCGCGCTGGCGATCCGGTGGGCGCCCTAGGCGAGCGGTCAGAGGCACAAGCGGATCACCCGCACTGTTCGCCGACACTGGCTCGCCGGCACGTCGTCCGGTCGCGGCTCTGAACCACGGGTGGATCGCAACACACTCAAAGGACTCCGTCGCGGTCCGTGACGCGCCTCCACGAGATTCTCGCGCCTCTTGCTCTCGCGCAAGTTTCTCACCAACTCCTGGTCACTTGCCGGGATGGCTTCCAGTTCCAGAACGCCGTACGAGCGACTCGCGCTCGCCAGCAAGCGAACGAAGCCATGCCCACGACCGTCCGAATCGTCCCGTCGACCGACTGGCCCGCACACCTCACGACCCACCGCTCGACCCTCGATCAGATCGAGGCGCGCATGCGCAACGGAGGGGTCGACGACGGAACCCTGCGCCTCTTCGAGGTGCTCGAACACTGGCGAGCGAACTCGCCTTCCGACGTGTGGTCGGAGCTGAGTCAGACGCTGATACGGGAACACCCGATCATGGACGTCGTACTCGGCGACCCGATCACGCGACGCGCCTTCGAGCAACCCCGCGGCTACGCCGGCGACGCGGAGCTCCTGGATCTCTTCTACGGGCTGGCGAACCCGCACCACTACCGGGACTGCTCCGCGCGAGATCTCTCGGTCAGCGAGATCGTCGCGACGCGCGGCGCCGCAGCCGCCGTGCGAGACCGCCGGAGCCGGATCGCCGCGCTCGTGGACCGCATCGCTGAACGCGTCGATCGGCCGCGCGTGCTGTCCGTCGCCGCCGGCCACCTGCGCGAGGCGGAGCTGTCGCAGGCCGCGCGAGCGGGCGAACTCGCCGAGTGGATCGCGCTCGACCAGGACGAGGAGAGCCTTCGCCTCGTGCAGCAGCAGTACGGGCACCTCGGCGTCACGACCTGGCCCGGCTCGATCGACGACATCCTGAAGGGCAAGGCCAGCTTCTCCGGTCTCGACTGCGTGTACTCCGCCGGTCTCTACGACTACCTGAACGAGCGGCTCGCGCAGCGCCTCACCGCTTGCCTCTTCGAGAGCCTGCGGCCGGGCGGCACGCTGCTCCTCGCGAACTTCCTGCGCGGGATCTCCGACGCCGGCTTCATGGAGGCCTGCATGCGGTGGAGCCTCATCTACCGCGACGCGGACGACATGCGAGGGCTGCTCGACGAGATTCCCTCCACCGACGTCGACCGCGCGTCCGTGTACCACGACACCGAGGGCCAGCTCGTCTACCTCGAGGTCACGAAGCGATGACCGATCTCGCCTGCACCGCCGCGGCGCCGGTCAAGGCGGACGCTCGATCCACGGCGAGGGGCGTCGGCCTCTTCGCCGTCGACGCGGCGCTCTACGCCTGCCTGTTCGCCCTCGCGACGACGGCCGAGGACGCGATGATCCGGGCCGCGCTATCGGTCGGTCTCGGCTTCGCGGTGAGCTTCCTGTTCCTCGTCGGCCACGACGCTTGCCACAACGCGCTGACGCCGTCGACGCGGCTCAATCGGATCCTCGGCACGCTCGCGTTCCTCCCCTCCTATCACCCGTTCAGCCTGTGGCGGCTCGGTCACAACCAGACGCACCACGGGTTCACGAACCTGAAGGGAAAGGACTACGTCTTCGCGCCGCTGTCCCCGACGGAGTACGCAGCCCTCCCGCGCTCACGGCAGTGGGAGTACCGCTTCTACCGCTCGCTCGCCGGCATCCCGCTCTACTTCCTCGTCGAGATCTGGTGGAAGCGCATGCTCGCGTACGAGCTGACGGTCGAGGCGGACCGGCGTCGACCCGAGTACCGGAAGGACCGCGCGATCGTGCTCGCGTTCGCGGCGGCCCAGGTCGCGGTCCTCGCCCTCGTCGGCCGTCCCTCCGGCGTGACCGAGCTCGCGCTCGACGTGGCCGTCGTCGTCGTGATCCCGTTCCTGATCTGGAAGGCCCTCGCGTCCTTCCTCATCTGGCTGCACCACACCCACCCGCAGGTCAGGTGGTACGACGATCCCGCGCGGTGGAGCAAGGAGACCGACCAGACGCGCTCGACCGTCCACGTCGTATTCCCGGGCCCGATCAACCTCGTGCTGCACCGGATCATGGAGCACACGGCGCACCACCAAAGCCCGGCGACGCCCTGCTACGCGCTGCGCGACGCGCAGGAGGAGATCGAGCAGCAGCGAGGCGCCGACGTCACGATCGAGCACTGGACTCTTCGGCGATTCCTGCGAGGAGTCCGGGCGTGCAAGCTCTACGACTTCGAGGCCGACCGGTGGGTCGACTTCGACGGCACTCCTGCGGTCCAGGCTGCCCTCAGTCCGGGTAGTACTGCCAGCCGCCCTTCGGCGTGTACCAGTGCGACGTCGTCGGCGTGCCGACGCAGTACGTGACCATGAATCCGCCCGCCTCTTCGTCAGCGCCGTAGTGCTGGACGTAGCGGGCGACGCTCGGGCGCTCGTACTCGAACTCGGCGAGGTCCTCGGGGAACGCGCCCGACCGCGCCTTCGCCTCATAGGCGAATGCCACGATCCTCGTCGCCTCGTGCCGCACGAGCGAGTGCCGGCGGATGAGACCGAGGTGCTGCGGAATGATCGCAAGGCCGACGAGGACCGCGGCGATCGCCCCCGCTCTCGGGCGGAACGCCGCGAGCGCCAGCGCGAACAGGTTTCCGGCGACGACGCCGGACCAGACGACCATGTGGTCGATCTCGCCGAGGGTGTGGAACGCCGACTGGGCGCAGATCACCTCCAGCGGCAGGAGCAGGAGGAGCGTCAGCGCGAAGATCCGGCGATCGGCGCGCTTCGATTTCGGTCGGGCGTCGGTCATGGCAGGGGAACGGGCAGGCGGCTCCCACAGTCTACCGCCCGTACGCCGAACGGGCCCGCGAGGGCGACGCCCCGCTTATCCTGCCTCGCGTGAAGCTCGCGCCCCTCCTCCTCCTCTTCCTGCTGAACGCCTCCCCGTCCCAGGACGAGGGCGTCGTCGAGACCACCCACCCCGACGGCACCGTCCACGAGCGGTACGAGGTCGACGACGCGGGCCGCAAGCAGGGCACGTACGAGCGCTTCCGGGACGACGGCTCCGTCGAAGTGACCGCGGCCTACAAGAAGGACCGCCTCCACGGGCGCTATGCCGAGTTCGACGAGGACGGCGCCCTCGTCGTCGAGGCGCTCTACGGCGGCGGCGAGCGGAACGGCTACTGGCGTACGTTCGAGGACGGCGTGCGCACGCTGAACGCGACGTACAAGAACGACCTCCTGCACGGCCGGTGGGAGAGCGTCTCGCCGGACGAGACGCACGTCGTCCGCGCCAAGTACGTCCGCGGTGTGCTCGACGGCAAGTTCGAGGAGGAGCGCCCGGAGGAGAAGTGGCAGCGCAGCGCCGCGTACAAGAAGGGGCTCCTGGAGGGCAAGGCGAAGATCACCGTCGCGCGCAAGACCGTCAGCACGCGCAGGTGGTCGAAGGGACTGCTCGTCGAACTCGACGGCCGGGTGCCCTACCCCATGCAGCTCGACGCCCTGCGCGCGGAGCTCGCCGAGGCGCGCGTCGTCGCCGAACCAGACGCGGACGACCCGCTCTCGAAGGACCGCGAGTTCGCGCTGATGCGGCTCAAGACCTACCGCGCGCTCTGCCGCCTCCCGTGGCGCGACATGTTCCTCGTGCCTGAATGGAACGACCTGTGCGACGCGGCGAGCGAGGTCTGCGAGGCCAACGGCGAGCTCAGCCACACGCCCGAGCAGCCCGACGGCTTCGACGACGAGCGCTTCCGCCAGGGCTACGAGGGCGCCAGCCACAGCAACCTGGCGAGCGGCGGCCTCGCGCGGTCGGTCGACATGTACATGGACGACTCCGACTCGAGCAACATCGACCGCGTCGGGCACAGGCGGTGGTGCCTGAACCCGTCGATGGGCAAGACCGGGTTCGGCGCGTCCGGCAAGTGGGCGGCGATGTGGTCGCTGGACAGCAGCGGCCCGGGGACGCCCGGGCGCGACGCGGTGCTCTACCCGCCCGCCGGCTTCGTCCCCGTGGATCTGTTCGGCCCACGACACGCGTGGAGCATCCAGCTCCTCCGCGGCAAGGCGCCGAACAGCGACGACGACCTGCAGGTCGAGATCGTACGCCTCGACGAGTACTACCAGCCGCGCGGCGAGCCGCTGGAGCTCGACTACCGCGCGAAGGGCGGCGGCGGCTTCGGCGGTGGCCCGTGCGTCATCTTCCGCCCGGTCGACCTGCAGGTTCGGCCGGGAGCTCGGTACGGCGCGAAGGTAAGCCTCGACGGAGGCAAGACGATCGCGTTCGACTACCTCGTCGAGTTCGTGGCAGCCGCCGGCGACGACTCCTCGAGAAGATGAGGCCGACTCCGGTCTGGATCGCGCGGCTCTGAGCCCCGCGCGACGCGCGAGCTACTGCAGCGTGATCGCTACCACGTGCGAGAAGTCGGACGCCGCAACGCCGCCCACCGCGTCGCGGTGCCACCCCTGGAAGTACCACGTCTGGCCGGCGAGTCCAGGAACTGCTCCCGTGGGCTGTGGAATCGCGTTCAAGTCGACGACCTGGGAGAAGCGCCCGAAGGTACCCGAGCTCAGCACGCTCGTGACGTATCGACCGATCGAACCGTCGAGGCAGAAGTTGGGGCTGCCCCCAGCGGTGGCGAGCGTGTCGAAGCCCTGCGAGACGATGAAGTAGCCGAACGTATCGAGCGGTAGATTCCTCGCCGTCAAGTGCAAGCGGTCGTCCGCCGCGACGACGGACCCACGGGCCACGGTCTCGCCGAACTGTCCCGTGGAGTTGGGTCGGATCATCGTGCACAGCGCGGTACCGACGTCTAGCTCGCGGTACGCGCGTACGCCGTTGCGGTCCATGATGGCGAGAACGCCGTCGCCACCAAGGGCGGGGCCGCCGCGGTCGGGTGCATCGGTGACGAGCTCGAAATAGACCTCTGCGAGATCGGGAGACAGGCTCCAGAGTCGCCCGCTGCTGCTCCCGGTGTCGGCGAACAGGGCGTTCGAGACGTACACGGTCCCGGCTCGGTCGACGAGTGTGATCGGTTGGTTGGGAACGTTCGGTACAAACAGCGCTGGGCCTCGATGCAGGACCGATCCCGTCGCCGGGTCGAGCCGCACGATGTGCCCATCGACGTCGAACGTGTAGATCGACCCGTCCGGCCCGATCCCGTGTTGATGGATCCGTGTATTGAGCATCGGGAAGGACCACAGCTCGCGAAAGCTCGTTCCATCGTCCTCCAGCGCGAGCAGGACCGGCGGCGTACTGCCTGAGACACGTGGCCAGTAGACCGTTCCGTCGGGGCCGCAGAAGGGAGGGTTCGGACCTGCCGTGACCGACGGCGCCTCTGCGCCGACGTATTGAAGCGCGCCTGTCGCGAGGTCCAGGCGAAGAATGCTCGAACTGGAAGGGAAGGTTGCCTCCGTGGCGTAGACCGCATCCCCGAAGATGGCGGCACCCGCATCGCCGATGCTGCTGCCGATCACAGCGGTGGACCAGACGAGCGCACCCGTAGGGGCGTCGATGCGCGCGATCGATCCCCCTCCCGAGATCACGAGGTCACCGTCTGGAGCGAACACCGCACCGTTCCAGTCGCGCACGTAGTCGATGATGGGCGACGTCCACAGCGCAGCCCCTGTCGTCGCGTCGAACGCGTGGATCGCCTGGCCAGCGAAGGTCTGGTCGGTGCGCAACGCGAAGACTCTCCCGTCTCGAACGCCTGCGATCCAGGCGGCGGACTCGAATTGCGGAACACCGCCCCAGGGGACCTGCGCGGTCCAGAGCAACGCGCCAGTCTCCAGGTCGCGCGCTTCGATCTGGTCCATCGGATCTGTGGACGTCGGGGTCCCGAATCGCCGCGCTGTGTAGACGGCACCATCGAAAATGTGCGGAAACGCACCTGAACCGGCAGCCCCCGCGCCCGATGTCCATAGCGGAGTGGCAGCGCGCGGTCCCACCTCGGGGGAAGAACCGCTTCGGGCGGCGTCACCTCCGAGGTTGCCGAAATCCTGTGGGCAGGCGAGCAGGAGTGCGAGCGTGATCGTGTGCATGGTGCTTGTTCAACACCACATCTCGTGCCAACGAAGCGACAGTTCCTCCCGAAATGCACGAGAAGCGAGCAGCTCCGGGAAGAGCACGGCATTGGACCGCTAGAAGATGAACCCGAGGCCGATCCGGAGCGCGAAGCCCTCCACCTCGGTGTCGATCGTCGGCGTCGTGTCGGTCTCCGCCGCGACGAATGGCACCGTGTAGTCGACCGTCACGTCGACGAAGACCTGCTCCGTGAGCGCGACCTCGAGGCCGCCGCCTGCGCGGCCACCGAGCTGATTGCCGACCTCGACGTTCGCGACGTCGTCGAAGAGCGTGCCGACGAGGTACGCCGAGAGGAACGGCTGGAACGTCGGGTGCTGACCGAAGTACACGCGGCCGCCGCCTGCGATCTCGATCGCATCGATGTCGCCGAACTCGGCAGCGCCGACGGAGACGTCGGCGCGCGCGACCTTGCGCTGCCCGCCCGAGTCCGCCGGCTCGAAGAACGTGGCACCGCCGCCAACCTCGAAGTTCTGATAGTCGGTCTCGCCCTCGATGCTGACGGGACCGCTCGACACCTTGGCGTCGAAGTCGTCCCAGACCGTTCCGGCGACGCGGAGGGTGGGCGAGATCGTCTGGTCGGGTGAGCTGCGGCAGCTGGCGAGCGCAGCTGCCGCGAAGACGGTGGCGACGAAGGCAGCGAGGGTGCGCTGGCAGTGCAGGGGTCGAAGCGGGGTGCTCGACATGGATCGTGGTCTCCGGGAAGGGATGGGCAGGGGCAGCAGTCCTCTACGCTCCCACGAGCACACGGTTTTCGCTCCGTGCTCGAATTGCGCCGATTCGTAGGGCGAGACGACACGTCCGCCGCCCGAACGCCCCGAGGCTAGGGCGCCAGATCCCCGAGCCCGAACGTCTCCCGCATCAGCGCGCGTCCGTCGAGACCGTGCCCGGTCAGCGTCACCGTCGGGTCGGGCGTCGACCAGTCCACCGCGATCGTCCCGAAGTTCGGCTCGCGCAGCACGGGGCCGAGGCGGTGACGGTTGGGCTCCTCGACCTCCGACTCGCCCCAGTTGAACCCCGACGACGTGAAGTCCCACAGCGGGTACGGCCCGCCTTGGTCGCGCGAGATCTCGATCAGGTGCCGGTCGCCCGAGATGAACATCACGCCGCGCGCGCCCGTCGACTCGATCAGGTCGTAGAGCCGCTCGCGCTCCGCCGGCAGGTTGCCCCAGCACTCCCAGCCGTGCTCGTCCGCGACGACCTGGATCGACGACGCGACGATGCGCAGCTCGGCGGGCTCCTTGAGCTTCTGCTCCAGCCAGACCCACTGCTCCTCACCGAGCAGCGTCGCACCCTCGCTGCGGTCCGGCGCGTACGGTCCGAGCCCCTCCGGGCGCGGGTCCGCCTCGCGCAGCGGAGTGCGGTGGTACCGCGTGTCGAGCAGGATCACCTGCACGCGGCGGCCCGCGTCCCCCATCGTCTCGGCGTGGTAGACGCCCTTGCGAGCGCGTCGCGGCGAGTCCGCGGGCACGCCGAAGAAGTCGAGGAACTCCTCCTGGGCGACTTCCTTCAGCTCCCACTCCGCGCCCGCATCGTTCTTGCCGAAGTCGTGGTCGTCCCAGGTCGCGAGCACGGGCGTCGTCCGGTTCAGCTCCTGCCACCCGGGCTTGGCGGCGAGCTCCGCGTAGGCGTCCGTGAACTGCTCCCGGCGGTCGGGCACGTCGGGGATGTCGACGTAGACGTTGTCGCCGATGAAGAGGAAGGCGTCCGGCCGCGTCGCGACGATCGAATCCCAGATCTCCTGCGTGCGATCCTCGCGAGCGCAAGAGCCGAACGCGACGAGCGTCACGTCCTCGCTGCGGCGCGCCTGCTCCTGCGCGTCCTCCGAGACGTTCGTGCTGGCGCACGCGGTCACGAGTGCGAGCACGGCGAGCGAGACGGCGGCGACGCGAGAGAACGGCCGGAGGCGAGTTGCGGTCATGGAGGGACTCGATTCGTTCGGCGTGGGGACCCTGTGGGCAGGCGGGCCGGGAGGATAGCCGCGATGCGCCGACTGCGTCGCGACTCGCGATATGCGCCGCGGGATTCGTGAGTTGCGACGCAACTGAGCTCGACACACCGCGCCTCTTCCGGCGCGGGTCAGGCCACGCGGGCTCCCCGATCCGCGCTTTTCCACTCGAGCTCGCTCACGGTTCTTCTCATGCAACACTCCTTGCAACTCCTCGCTCCAGCGCTCGTCGGCCTGCTCGCCACGGAGATCGCGACCGCGCAGTTCCAGACCCAGTCGAGCCCGGCGCCCCTCGGCAACTTCGGCGCCTCGGTCGCCGGGATCGGAGACGTCGATTTCGACGGCGTCCCTGACTACGCGGTCGGCGGCACCACGCTCGCGCTCCCCGGTTCCGGGAACGGGGCGGGCGCGGTCCTGGCGTACTCCGGCGCGACCGGAGCCGCCCTCTGGGGCGCGTCGGGCTCTGGCGGGTGGATCCCATGCGGCGGCTCGGGCACGACCGGCGACAACTTCGGCGCGGCGATCGTACGAATCCCCGACGTGAACGGCGACGGTCTCGACGACCTGGCGGTCGGAGCCCCGAACTTCAGCGTCGGAAGCGGATCCTGCCGGGTCGCGGGCTACGGCCGGCTCTACATCCTCGACGCGACGACCGGCCTGACGATCCTGGAGATCACGGAGTCGACCGCCAGCCTCGCGCCGCGTGACTTCTTCGGGGCCCGCATCAAGCGCGGAACCGACACCAACTTCGACGGCATCGACGAGTTCGTCGTGATGTCGGCCCGGCGCGCGTACGTGTTCGACGGCAGCAGCCCGTCGAGCTTCCTCACCGTCACGCTCAACGTCGGTGAGGCCGTCGCCACGACCGCCGGCGACGTGGACGGGAACGGCTTCGCCACCGAGATCGCGATCGGAAACCCCACGAGCAACCAGGTGCGGATCGTCGACCTCAACTTCCCGACGACGACGACGATCTCGGGGCCCGCGTCCAGTTTCTTCGGCGCCGAGCTCGAGTACGCGCCGGCGGTGGGGCCGACCGGAGCGGAGGGCGTCCTCATCGGCGCGCCCCAGCAGGGCAGCGGCGCGGGTGCCGTCCACTTCCTCCCCACGGGCGGAACGGTGGGCGTGATCAGCACCGGCTCGCTCGGTGACGGCCTCGGGAACGCGATCGCGTTCGGCGGGAACGCCGACGCGGACGGACTCGCGGACGACGCGCTGGTCGGCGCGCGCTCCGGGAACTACGTGCGCCTCCTCGACCTCGGCGGTACGACGATCCGCGACGTCGCCCAGCCCGGCGGCTCGGCGTTCGGAGCATCGGTCGCATGGATCGGACAGATCGTCCCGAACTCGTTCGACGAGTTCGTCGTCGGAGATCCCGGCACGGCGGCGGGCGGCCAGGCCGACGCCTTCTACGGCGGTCCCTCGGCGTCCGTCGACCAGGCCTTCGGCCCCGGGTTCCACCCGACCGGCGGAGCGGTCCCGATGCTCACGCAGAGTGCGGCGCTCGTGCCGGGCGCGTCCATGACCGCGTCGGTCGCCGCACCGGGCGCGATCGCCCGTCCGGTCGTCCTGTACTGGGGCCTCTCGAGCACGACGGGAGTCCCGTTCGGCGGCGGCACGATCTGGATGGACCCGAGCTTCGGCCCGTTCCTGCGCGCGTCGGGCGCGACGAACGCCGCCGGGAACTGGACGTCGCTCCCGCTCTCGCTGCCCCTCGACCCGAACCTCGTCGGGCTGAGCATCGCGCACCAGGCCGGCGTCGGACTGCCGGGCGGCGCGGTCGCCCTCTCGAACGCGACCGAGAGCGTGATCGGCTGGTGAGCCCGAGCGGTGGGCCGCCGTCGCGGTCCACCGCTTCCCGGCACGGACGGAGAGCGTGAGAAGCAACTGCCCACGCTGTCAGTCAATCGAACGTGTACACGGTCACGGTCCCGTCGCTTCGAACGACGGCGAAGTGATCCGGCTGACGCGCGGGGACGACGGCGAGGACATCCGAACGCGCGCCGCCCCCACCGGCCGGCGCGCGCGCAACGAGGTGCGCCTCTCGATCGCGCGTTCTGAGCAGGCGCACGCTGGTCCCGTCGGCGATCACGATCGCCCCGTCGCGCGTGAACGCCGCGCGCGCGTCCCTCTCCTTCGAGAGCAGCACCTCCCGCAGGATCCCGCGGTCATCCGTGAGCAGTCGCGCGCCCGAGTCGGAGACCACGAGCGCGCGGCCCGTCGAGCCGGGCGGGCTCGAGGCGACCTCGAACCACTCGCGCGCGAGACGCACGGTGAAGGGCGGTCCCGCCACGCCAAGACGGAGAACGCCATCGAGGTGGACGACGGCCGGCCCCCTCCCCACCCGTGCGACGCGCAGCGGCCCGCCGCCCGGCCGTGGACCGACGTCCTCGTCCTCCAGAGTCCGTCCGTCGCGATCGAAGCGGGTCAGGCGAAGGCGCCGCTCGGGCGTCACCTGCAGCACCCAGAGCTCTCCGTTCCCGTCGTCGACGGCGTCCACGGTCCCGTCGGGCAGGGTCGACGGCGTCGCGACGGACAGTCTCCCGGCCCCGGAGACCGAGCGCACCCGGCCGCCCAGCCGATCGCCGGCACGCGTGAGGACGAGCGGCGATGCTCCCTTCGGCGACCAGCGAGGCACGAAGCACCGCTCGACCGAGGCCGCCACGCCCGAGACCTCCGCGTGGTCGATCCTGCGGCCCGTCCAGTCGTGCTCCTCGATCCGGATCCTGCGCTTTCGAACGGACCGGAGTCCCACCCACAGTCCGTGCGGTGTGCCGAGGAAGAACGACTGTTCCTCGTCCGCCCTCGCGAGCGTGAACGTGAACGTCGCGAGCGTGCGGATCGTGCCACGGGCCGCGGTCCGCGGCCGATCGGGCCGCTTCGCGTCACGGCGCGCCGCAGCGCCCTGGAAGCGCTGCAGGTCCGAGGCGAACACGCGATCGGCCGGTGCGATCGGACCGAGCGCCTGGAGACGCTCGCGCACCTCGTCCATCGGGAGCCGCACCTCCCCGGTCAGCGTGCTCCCCACGGCACACCGCAGCGCGTCGGCGAGCTCCGCCCGAGTCGCCTCGTCCGACAGAGAGCCGCACCGCCGGCCGAGCTGCCGCAAGAGCTGGAGCGAGCGTCCGTCGACCAGCGCACGCCCGCGCTCCTCGGCGATCCACGCGCGGAGGTCGCCCGAGCGCCCGCGCCGGTCGCAGAGCTCGAACCAGGCATCCAGGCTCGCTTCGGGCCGGCGACCGGCCGGCCACGCGGCCCGCAGCACGCGAGCCGCCTCGTCCGGTTCGTTCAGCGACCGCTCGAGGACCTTCGCCGCCGACAGCACGTCGGCTCGCTGGAGGCAGTCGTCGACGACGCGGCGCCAGGCCTCTCGCGCTTCGGCCCGTCGTCCGATCCGATGGAGCAGGCGCGCCTCCGCCTCGTGGTCCTTCCGATCACGATGGATCGAGAGCGCGTCCTCGAAGAGCCCGCCCTTCTCCAGGCAGCGCGCGGCCTCGGCTGGCTCGTCGAGGTGATCGCGCCACAGCCTCGCCGCCTCGCGATAGTGCCCGCCGTCCTCCAGCACGCGCGCGGCCGAGCGCAGGTCGCCCAGCAGCCGCGCGTAGACGTACGCCGCGCGGCGATGGCGCCCCGCGGCTGCGTCGGCGAGCGCGCGCTCGCGATACAGCCGCTCCAGCACGCGGCGCTGGGCGGCGCCGATCGCCCACGCGTCGACGCCTCGCCCGCCCCCGAGCTGGTCCAGGTCGAAGTCGGGCGTCCGGTCGCCGAGCCTGTCGCTGCCGAACCCGCGACCGCGGTCGAACGGATTGCCGCCCATCGGGATCGCGTGCCGCAGCCCGCGGTCGGGGTCGTCGCGCAGGAGCTCGATCAACCGCCGGACCTCCCGCGCACGCCGACCGTCCCCGTCCGACGCGAGGACGTTCCCCGCCCAGCGCGCGAGGCGGTCGACGAACGTCGGTCGCTCCGCCGTCTCGGGGACGCGCTTCGCGTACCAGAGGGCGGCGCGCGCGAGCAGGCGGTTCGGCAGACGCAGGAACGCTGCACCGGCGAGATCGGATGCAGCACGCAGCGGCCCCCGGTCGTCGAGGCGCTCGATCGGATCGACGCCGATCTCCTCCCGCCCCTCGGCGATGAACCGCTCCAGGTCGGTCTCGGAAACGATCGCCCCGAAGGGACCGATCGAGCGCGGGAGTGAGATCCCCGGCCGTCCGCTCGACCAGGTCGAGGACACGAGCGGAGGGGGCACGAGGAGGTCCCGCGCCCGGATCCGATCGGACGACTCGAAGCCGACGTGCCCGAATCGTGGATGGAGAAGGTGCAGGGGGAGCGCGAACAGGCGATCACGCTCGGTGTTCGTCGGGGGGGGCTCCATCGTCCCGTCGACGGGCAGGAGCACCGCACCGGAGCGCGCGAGTGGCTGCGCCCCGTGACGCGCGGAAGGGGGCGCGGCGTCCTCGGGCGCGACGACGAGGAGCGCGGCTGGCGCGCGCTCGCCGTTCGTATCCGGTACGACGTAGAGCTCCAGCCGATCGAGCGGCACGTGCAGCTCCGCGAGCGCGGCGAGCCAGGCACGCGGATCGCGACCCGCGACGAGCCACGCGTCCGCGCGCGCGGCGGCCGCCCGGGACCTCTGGAGCGAGATCGTCGAGTCGCTCATTCGAGGACGGTCGCCTCCGCGACCCGCTGGGCGAAGCGGTCGACCCAAGCGCCGACATGGCCGAAGTGGAGGCCGCTCGACTTCAGGGTCGTTTGAAGGTGTGCGTGCATCGGCCCGTCCTGCCAGCCGAGCGTCGACCAGGCGCTGACCTGCGTGTCGAGTTCGAGGAGGATCGAGACGTCACCCTCCGCGGGATCGCCCGAGCGGAGATGCAGGAGACCTCGCCGGTCCATCCAGGCGTGGCTCCCGTCGTCCCAGGTCACGACCGAGAGGAAACGCGCCGACGGGTGGTCCGACACCACGGGGCGGAAAGTGGCGATCGAAGCCGGCGCGATGGACAAGGGCTGCGAGTCCGACGGGAGGGCCGCCGCGTTGAGCAGCGCCGCGTGGAGGCGTTCGTCCCTCGCCGAGAGGAGCCACTCACAGCGCCCGACGACGAGCATCTGTCCGTCCTCCGCCTTCCGCTCCGGCGCGAAGCCGATCGCACGGACGTTGCAGAGGCGCGAGGTGCCCCAGCGATGCGTCGACGTCAGGGTGACGACGGACGGAACGCGACAGGTCTTCGCGCCGCCCCGCTCGTCCGGGTGGAGCCCGTCATCGCCGGCGAGGAACACGCCCTTGCTCGTCTCCACGACGCATCCATCGGCGCGCAGCCCGATCGCCGGAACCTCGTCGAGGTCGTAGGAACGCAGCTCGGGCATGCGCTCGTCGCTGACGCGCGCGACGGTCAGCCGCCGACGTGACGAGCTGTAGATCGCGACGAAGACCCCTTCTCCGTCGATCTGGAACGCGAGCACCTGGCCGCGGGGGAGCACCGCGAGCTCGTACGCGTTCATCCCCTTCGCCCACTGCGGTTTCTCGTCCGCGCGCCGCCAGTGCATCACGCGTCGGTCACGCGTCAGCACGAACTTCCCGCGTTCGTGGTCGAGGACGCGGACGCGTTCGGCCGCGAACGCAGGCCGCAGCGGCGACGGCATGTGCCTGACGTACGCGGGCAGCTGCGACGGCGGGCGCGCGCCCTTTCGGCGAGGCGGCGTCGTCCTCGGGGGCGCGAGGACCTGGTCGAGGTCGAAGCGCGCCGACGAGAGCAGCTTCGCCCCGCGCGGAGTGAGCTCGACCAGCTCGATCGTTCCTTCCGCGTCCACCGCGACCACGGTCCAGCCCGCGCAGCGTTCGAGGACGCCCTGGAGCGCCGGATCGCGGAACGCGGCGCGGGTCGTGACGAGGACGTGCTGTCCCTCCTCCTCCGTGAGATCGGCGGTGAGCTCCGCGAGCGCGCGCGCGGGGTGCGGGTCGGCCGTGAGCGCGCCCATGTGCTCCTGGACTCCCGCGCTCCCGGTGAGGTCGACGGGATGCCGCGCCGCGCCGTCGGCGCGAAGCGCACGCAGGCTCGCTCCCCGGTCGGTCTGCGCACCGACCGCGAGAGCCGCCGCGGTCGCGAACAGGCGCGTGACCCCCCACGTCCGGATCCCGCTGTCGATCAGAAGCGTCCGATCGAGACGCGGACGCTCGCGCGGCACCTCGCGCTGCAGGTAGAGCGCCTCGCCCAGGACGATGCGGGACGCGAGCACCTCGTCGTCCTGGGCGAGCTCCGACAGCAGGAGGCGGTCGATCTCGCCGCGGTTCGCGACGTCCGCGTAGCCGCCGATCGGGAGGTCCTGGGGCTGCGCGCCGGGAGCCGGCACGCGGAGCGCGGCCATCAGGTCCCGCGCGAGACGCGCCACGCCGCCGAGCGCGACGTCGTCCTCCAGCTCGTCGAGCAGCCGACGAACTCTCGTCGCGTCGTCGACATCACTGTCGATCTCGACCGGGGCCGGCTGGACCTCGTCCTCGAAGCCGGCCCGGATGCGTCGCTCCAGGGCCTCCGGGTCGGCGCGGTCCATGCTCTCCTGCACGATCAGGACCGCTTCCCTCAGCGCAGACACCACGTCCTGGCCGAGTCCATCGCTCGCGAGGCCGTCGCGAGGAACGCCCCCCGCCAGCCCCTCCCGGAGGATCGCGGCACGCTCGGGCATGGACGCGATACCGGACCGCTCGATCAGGTGGACGACCGCGAGCGCGATGGCGTTGGGCCTCTCCCAGGCTTGCGAACGGACCCCACGCAGCGCTTCCGAACCTTCCGGAGGGTCCCCACGGACGAAGTCGCGCACTTGCTCGAATCCGATGAGCACGACCAGGAACGGGGGCACGAGGTCCTGATTCGTGAGCAGGTCGAGGGCGAGGTGGACCTCACCCCGGAACGCGATCGTCTGTCCCGAGTTGCTCTGGGAAACGACCTCGCCGCTGTCGTCCCACACGAACGCCTCGTCGCTCGGAAGCGCGAGGTAGCGCCTCAGCTCCAGCCGCGCGTCGCTCACGACGCCTCCGTCCCGGCCGCCGTGGCGCGCACCGCGCTACGGCTGGCCCGCACCCAGGCGGACGCGGGAACGCGCGCCATCCCCTCGGGATCGACGAGGTAGCGGTCGTCGGGATCGTCGTCGTCTTCCCCAGCGAGGACCGCGCGAGCGGTCGCACCGTCCACGTCGGGATCGATCCGATGACCGCACGGCACGAGCACGCCCGCCGCCTCCCAGTAGAGCGTCCCCTCCAGCGGAGGGAGCGGCGTGCCGAGGACGAGCGCTTCCCCGGACGCATCGGCCGCGAACACGAGCGACTCGAAGCGGGCCGCGGGCGCGAGGTCGATCCAGTCGACGAGGCGCGCGAGCGAGACGCGCAGCGCGGCCGGTTCACGCGGCGGCCCCCCACGCACGACGGAAAGCTCCACCGGCGGCGGGAGCGTGCCGGCGAGCGCGGCGGCCTCGACGTGCACCGGCAGCACGTCGGCGATCGCGCGCCACGCCGCGTCCGGAACGAGCGCCGTGGGAACGCGCCGCCCCGGCGGGTGCGCGGCGATGAGCTCGCCGTCACCGCCCGGCGAGAACACCTCGGCCCCGATCGACGCCACCGCGCGCAGCACGTCCGGCTCGGCTGCGCGTCCCCGCAGCCACAGGCGCCCGTCGACCGACGCCGCCTCGACGTCCGGCGCGATCCGCAGGTTACCGACGCCGCTCGGCCCGAGGCCGCCGGCGCGGGCGTACCAGGCCCAGGTCTCGTCGGGTCTCTCGTCCATCGCGAGCGCGGTTCAGCTCGCCGCGCGCTCGCGGAGCGCACGGATGCGGACGACGAGGTGGTCGCGCGCCGCGGGCTCGCCCACCCATTCGGCGCGACCGGCGAGGAGCTGGAGCGCGTCGAGCGCGCGCGTTCTGGCCGACGCGTCGGCGTCCTGGAGCGACGACTCGATCTCGTCGAGGTCGCGCGCGATCGCCTCGGGATCGGGGCGGACGTCCTCACGCGCCCGCGGGTGCGCGCGGGACTTGTCGACGTCCTTCAGCGCGGTCTCGACGAGCGCGGCGAGCACCTCGCGCTGCTCCTCGGTCTCCCAGGCGTGCCGGAAGACCCACAGGTCGCTCGGGAGCGCGCCGGACCGACCTGCGAGCAGCGCCGACGACGCGACCACGCGCTGCATCTTCACGGCGCGCCGGTCGGACAGCTCGATCCCTGCCGTACGGATCGCGCGCACGAGTTCGACGAACGCCTCGCGCGACGGCGCGAGGTCGATGTCGGGGATCGCCGCCGCGAGCCGCGCGACGTCCGCGATGCCGAGCGCCGCCGAACCCTCGTGCGCAGGCGCTTCCAGCCGCCAACCCGCGTCGAGGACCTCGCCGAGCCGGTCGCCCTCGACGTTCTCGCACCCGACGCGCAGCAGGAAGCGATCGAACAGCGCGCCGAGCGCGTCGTCCTCGGGCAGGTGGTTGCTCGCCCCGACCGCCATCAGGAGCGGCAGTCGCCGCTGCTCGCGCCCGCGGCGCAGGACGCGCTCGTTCAGCACGCCGAGCAGGCTGTTGAGGATCGCGCTGTTCGCGTTCAGCAGCTCGTCGAGGAACACGATCTCGGCCTCGGGCAGCATGCCCTCGGTGTTCGTGACGAGGTCGCCCTCGCGCAGCCGGCGGATGTCGAACGGGCCGAACAGCTCGCTCGGCTCGGTGAAGCGCGTCAGCAGGTAGTCGAACGTCGTCCCGTCGAGCCGCCGGCCGAGGTCGTGGACGAGCGCGCTCTTCGCCGTGCCGGGCGGACCGTGCAGGAACAGGTGCTCGCGACCGACGAGCGCGACGCCGAGGAGGTCGACGACCTCGTCCTTGTCGACGAAGGCGCGCTTCATCGGCTCCAGCACGTCGCGCACGAGCCGGCGCGAGATGTCGAGGATCGAGTCGTCCATGAATTCAGTCGGGGAGCCAGTCGAGGTCGCGGCCGTGGTCCGCGCGCAGCGCGTCGGCGACCCAGGGTTCGCGCGCGCGGACCGGGCTGCGGCGGCGCGTGACGCGATCGAGGTAGAGGCGGCGCAGCGCGGGGTGCTCGCGGACGCACCCGGGGAGGTCGGGCGCGGCGAGCTCGGTCGGCCCGAGCGCGGGGAGCGCGACCGCGGAGAGCGGCCAGTCGCGAGCGAGCCGGCGGATCTCCGACACGACCGGATCGTCGCCGCGCAGGCCGCGCGCCTGGCGCTCGAGCGACTCCAGGTGCCGCAGACAGAGGTCGACCGACCAGACGTGGGCTGCGTTCTCGCGATCGGGCATCGCGAGCGCGCGCGCGCCGACGAGCTCGACCTCGACCGCCTCGGCGCTGTCCTCGCGATCGACGACTCGGGCGGCGCGGTGCGCCAGCCGACCGAGGCCCCACCGCGCGGCGGCGAGGTCGAGCGGCGGCGGCGCGGCCGGTGAGTCGACCC
>JBCDGE010000090.1:0-33297 GCA_038757895.1 Planctomycetota bacterium
CTTGGCAATTGGATCGTAGCTCTTGGACGACGGATCAGGAGTGAGGCGAGAGATGCCTTGGTGCCTGGCAGCGCGACTGGGATTGCGACGGACTGGAGCTGGGGATGCCGCGTTCAGCGCGCGCGCGATCGAATCGCGCGGGCGGACGACCGCCCCGCCGCGCGCCGCCGCCGGTCGCGCCGCGGGCGGCACGTCGAACCACTCGTCCGCGCGCTCGGCCGGCGCGAGAACGAAGCACTCCCGCCAGCTCTCGCCGAGCTGCAGCGCGTCGAGCAGCCTCGCGCGCGCTCCCTCCTCGCTCGCGGACGCCAGCGCGATCCGCCCGCCGAGCGCGCCGCGGCCGAGCGCGAGCCGCCCGCGCGCCCAGCCGACGAGCTCGCCGCGCTCCAGCCGCTCCGCGATCCGGCGAGGCACCTCGTCCGCTCCGTCGAGTTCCTTGGCGCCCTCGTGTTCGCCGAGGTCGTCCTCCGCGCGCGGGCCCAGCAGCGGACCGACGAACGCCGCGCCCTGCGCGCCGACCAGCGCCGCGCCGAGCGCCGCGCCCGCGTCGTCCGCGTACGGCGCCGCGTGCACGCGCTCGAAGCCCGATTGCTCGGCCACCCGCGCGACGATGCGCGCGTCCTGCGCAAGGAAACCCGTCAGCGCGAGGTCCGGCACGTCCGCCACCCTCTCGCGCAGCGCCCGCGCCGCGTCGACGGCGCGCTCGGCCAGCAGCGCGTGCGCGCTCGCCGCGACGTCCGCGTGCCGCGTGTCGTCGCCGCTCGCCAGCAGCGGCTGCCCCGATGCGCGCGCCGGTCCGAGCGCCTCCACGAGTGCGTCGCCGTACGCGAGATCGCCCCCGCGACGAAACGGGAACGCCCGGCGGTCGACGCGGAACGCGCCCCTGTCGAGTGGAACGACGAGTTCGCGTAGGTGCTCCAGCATGCGCGGCGCTCCGTGCGCCCCGAGCGCGCCCAGCACCTCCTCGTCCTGACCCGGCACGAAGCCGAGGTACTGCGTGATCGCCGACGCGACGAGCCCCAGCGAGTCGGGGAAGCGCATCTCCGCCAGCACCTCGACCGCGCCCGCACGTACGCGGCACTGCGCGGTCGTCGTCCACTCGCCGACGTCGTCGAGCACGAGCACCGCCGCGTCGTCGAGCCCCGCCGCGAACGCCGCCGACGCCGCGTGCGCGCGGGCGTGCTCGCAGAACAGCACACGCTTCGCCTCGACCTCCAGCTCCTGCGCGACGCGCGATCGCATCCACAGTCGATCGCCGAGCCACAGGAACATCGCGCGCGCGAAGCCGCGCGCCGAGCGCGGGAACTCCTCCAGGTGCGACGCGAGCAGTCGCTCGAACGTCCGCAGCGGCTTCTGGGACACCACGACGCCGTCGAGGTCACCCGCGCGCAGCCCGGCCTCGTCGAGGCACCAGCGCACCGAGCGCCGCGGGAACGATGCGTCGCCCGGCTTGCCGCTGAAGCGCTCCTCCTGCACCGCGACGCGGCGGCGGCGCTCGTCGTCGACGGCCGCGTCGCGGTGGAACGCGGAGAGGCCGAGGAACGCGGTCACGCCTGGCTCTCGAGACCCGCGTCGCGCTCCGCCGGAGCCTGCCACCCGGACGCCGGCTGCTGCAGCCGCCCGACGAGCGCGAACGGCGTGACGAGCACCCAGTACGCGACCCACAGCATCGCCTTGCCGAAGCCCGCGCCCGACCGCAACCCGAGCGCGCGCCAGTTCGCCATCGCGCGCGACGAGCGCGCCGACCGGAGCGCGCGCGCGACCTCGCCGGCACGCCCCTCACCCTCCCAGCGCTCCAGGAAGCGGGCGGTGTAGGCCATGTGGTACTTCTCGTCGCGCAGGATCGCCTCGAAGACCTCGGCGGTCGCCGGGTCGTCCCCGCGGACGAGGTCCAGGTGGTGGGCGAAGAGGTCGGCCGCGCGCGACTCGGCGACGTGCAGCATCGCGACGTACTCGACCTCGCCGAGCTCGTCGTAGAGGCCGCCCGAGAAGAAGCCGTGCGCGTCCTGCTCCAGCCCCGGCCGCCCGCGCGACAGGTCGTAGGGGCGATCGGGTCGCTCGCCCGCGTCCTCCGACAGCGCCAGCTCGGCCGCGACCTCGCGCGCCCGGTCGCGGAACATCCGCGCGTGGCGCAGCTCGTCGGCCGCGTGGCGCTCGACGTGCGCGCGCAGGTCCGGGTCGGTCACCCTCCGCGCCGCAGCGACGAGGTCCTGGCCGCCGTCCTCTTCGGTCGCCGCGAAGCTCTCCAGGGTCAGGAGCCGGCGACGGGGGTCGGCCCACGCCGCCCGGTCACGGCGGCGGGCCAGCGAGCGGGCCAGGGGGAAGGCCAGGGGGAAGGAGCGTCTCATGGCGGGGAGGACGGACCCCGCCCACGCTACCGCGTAACGGAGGTCTCGCGGTCGCGGAGGTGCCCGAGCCGCGCCGAGTCTCCAGGCTGCGAGGGAATCGCGATGAAATCCGTGTTTCTCCGATCCTCCGGCCCGACCGCGACGCCGTTGAGGGTGGAGCGCGGTCCTCCGGACGTCCCGTCCCCTCGGTCACTCTCATGCGACACCCTCGCCGCTCTCCACGTCTCCCCGGGTCGCGCCCCGCTCGCAGTCGGCGCGGCCCGGGTCGGTCGTAGGGCACCCGTCGCGGGGGTCGATTCAAGGGATCGGGCGATCCTGCCGATCGCACCGAGGCGTCGCCCCGGGTCCGAAACCGTCACCCGGCCCCGGGCGGCCGTCGGAGGATCCCGCCATGCTCTCGCTCCTTTGCGCACCCCTCGCCGCGTCGCTCCTGGCGACCGGACACCCGCAGCAGGGCCTCGCCGTCGAGGCGATCGCGCCCGCGACCGCCGCCCCGCTGGCGGTCCCGGCTGCCGCGCTTCTGAAGAAGCCCGAACTCGCCCTCGGCGAGCGTCGCTCCGTCGTCGTTCAGTTCAAGGACGAGGTCCTCGACTGGAACCCGTTCCTGACCCGCTTCGACCCCGGCGCGTTCCGAGGCTTCGACGTGTGGGGCGACGAGCAGCTCCTGTGGCTCCAGGAGGAGTACGACGCGCCCATCGCGCGCGTCTTCGCGCTGGAGGGCTCGCCGGTCGACCTCGCGCTCGACCGCGCGAAGCCGCACGACCGCCTCGAGCTGATCGTCGTCGTGCGTGAGTTCTCCGCGGGCCGCGCGTGGATCGAGGTCGTCGGCGCGCGCTGGACCGAGCAGCAGACCCCCGAGGGCACCGTGCTCCACGCGATTCGCGCGCTCGACATGATCGAGCGCGAGGGCTGGACGATCGCCGCCAGCGAGCTGGAGCGCGCGCTGCGGCCCGACGTGCCCGCGCACGTCCGCGAGGCCTTGGAGGAGCACCTCGCGCACTGCCGCGCCGAGATCGAGGCGCGCGAGGCCGACTGACGGGCGGCGCGGGGGCGCCGCAGAGGGCCGAAGAGGCCCGCAAGAGAGGGAGCGATGGACGACGAGGATGAGGTCCCGGACGGCGTGGAGGCGGATCCCGGGGGGGCAGGATTCGAGCCGGGGCACGACCCCGAGCCGCAGCCGTTCGTCGGCTGGCGCTCGCTGTTGCCTGCGGCCGTGCTCGGTCTCCTGAGCACGGTCAGCTACCGCCAGGAAGGGCTGGAGATCAGCGGCGGTGCGACGCTCGCCGCGCTCGCCGTCCTCGTGCTGGTGTGGCCGATCGTCCGGCAGGTCGGCGTGCGCGGCGGGAGCTTCGAGCTCTTCGGGCTGAAGACGCAGGTCGCTCGACTGGAGCGTCGGACCGAGTCCGACCTGGTCTTGAAGGTCGAGGAACTCCGCGCCGACCTCGAGGACCTCAGGGCATCGATGGCACTCGGCGACGGGGCCCTCGAGACTCGCGCGGAGGTCAGCGAACCGGGCGCGGACGACGCATCCGTCGCGACGTTCTACGAGGTCGTCGATCGCTACCGCAGCAACGCGCGGTCGAGCGAGTGGCGGCAGCGCGTCAACGCGGACCGCATGCTGCTCTCCAGCTCGTTCCGGCTGCCGGCCGCGCGGCTGGAGGCGCTGCTCGACGCGAACCCGGACGACCGGGAGACGAAGATGGCGACGGCGGTCGCGCTCGGCCGGGCATCGCGCGGCGAGGGCGACGCGGCGGCGGGCCTGCTCGATCGCCTGCTCCGCGATGGGTCGCAGCGCGTCGTCTACCGTGCCGCGCGATCGACGCAGCGCCTCGCCGAGCGCCGCGAGACGTCGGCCGCCGCGCGCGAGACGCTGGCGGACGGCGTCACCTGGGCGCTGCGGGGCAAGGTGCCGAGCGGAGTCCAGACGGCGCTCGCCGAGGCCCTCGGCGAGCTCCGTCCACGGAGCACCTGAGCCCGAGCGGGGCTCTCAGTCGAGGATCGAGAAGGACTCGCTCCGCGACAGGCGCACGCCCGGCAGCGACTCCCGGCGCTGGTCCCCGTGCACCATGATCCGCGTCCCGGCGAGGTTGACGTACTCGAGCTTCGTCTTCGCGGCGAGCGATACGAGGCTGTCGAGCGACACCTGCGTCCCGCCCGCGTTCAGCCGGCGCAGGTTCTCCAGCGTCATGAGCTTCATGGTCGCGAAGTCCTTGAAGTCGGTCCCGCTGATGTCGAGGACCTCCAGGCTCGGGTGGTCCTCGAGCTTGTTCATCTGCGACATCAGGCGCGGACGGCCGGCGAGGTTGAGTCGCTGGAGCTCCGGCATGCTCTGCAGGAACGACAGGTCCGTGAGCCCGGACTCCCCGCTGATGTCGAGCGACTTGAGCTTCCAGCCGGCGAGCTCGTCGTCGCTGCGGTTCGTGACCTGCGTCCCTGCGATGTCGAGGTGCTCGAGGGCCAGCAGGCGGATGTGCTCGAGCCCGCGGTCGCCGATGGCCGTCGAACCGATGTCCAGGTGCGTGATCTTGGTGGACGGCTCCAGCGCGAAGTTCTCGCCCTCCTCGCTCCAGACCATCTCGCCCAGGGGCTTCATCCCCGCGTCCGTCACCGCGGTCTCGGAGATGTCGAGGTGGGAGATGTTGCGGAGCTTCGCGAGCAGCCGCATGCCGCGGTCCGTCACGCCGGTCCCCGACAGGTCGAGGTGCGTCAGCGCCTGCATCGGCGCGAGGATCTGCAGCGCGCGGTCGTTGAGCCGGGCGAAGCCGCTCACGTCGAGCCGCTCCAGCCGCGACATGGTCGCGACCTCGGCGAGCATCTTCGGCGACAGCCCCTCGCCGTGCAGGCGCAGCTCGCGGAGCGACTCGGACCGCGCGATCCGCTTCATGCCGACCGGCGTCACCTCGTCGACGGGCAGATGGAGCGTCTCCAGCGACTGCAGCGCCGGGACGACCTTCAGGTCGTCGTCCGTCACGCCCTGGCCGAGCATGAGGCTCGTCAGCGGCCCCTCGAAGTTCAGCACCTGGGCGATCCCGCGCCCGCTCACGAACGTGCCGGACAGGTCGAGCGAGTCGAGCCGCGGGAGGCTTGCGAGGTGCTCGACGCCCGCGTCGCTGATCCGGGTGTCCGCGAGGACGAGTCTCTCCAGCGGGAGCTGAAGGCGGCCGAGCTCCTTGAGCCCCTTGTTCGTGACCTGCGTGCCGGAGAGGTCGAGTGAGCGGAGGGACAGGAGGTCGGCGAGGAACGGTACGTCCTCGTCGTTGAACTCGGTCCCGGCCACCGTCATTTCGCGGAGCTCGGAGAACTCCTCTGCGTTCAGGTCGCCGATCGTCGCGTAGAGCTCGTAGCGGGTTCGGAAGTGGGCGTATGCCTTCTCACCGGGTCGCGCGGATTCGTCGGGCGTGGACTGGCCGACGGAGAGTGCCCCCAGTGAGACGATCAGGAGAGTCACGTCGCACATGGGGACGATGTCGGCCTCCCGCGACGTGCGGGTTGATCGATTCCGCGTCGCAGTCCTCGATCGGGGCGACGTTGCTCGGCGCGAGATCGCAGGCTCTCGCGGTGAGATCGCCGCGCCGCAGATGCGGGGTCAGAGGTCGGCGACGAGGTGAAGCTCGCCGCCCAGGACGCGGTCGACGCGTCCCGTGCTGCGACCGCTCCGTCGATCGCGGATGACGGAGGACGGGCCGAAGCCGTACGCGCGCACGACGTCCGAGTGCGGCGCCGCGCTCGCCGCGAGCACGGCTGCGAGGAAGCCAGTCAGCGGCTCGATCGCGTCGGTCCCCGCCTTCGGCGACCACGCGCGCAGCGACGTCATCGTCGGGCGGTGGAGGAGGTGCACGTCGGAGCTCAGCGTCGTGACGAGACGCCCCGCAGCGTCGCGCAGCGGGCGCGCCTCTGCGCGCACCTCGGACGCGATCCCGACCCCGCCGTCGTGGGGCGCCGGGAAGACCTCGACGCGCACCAGCTCGCTCGCATGGCGCCCGCCGCCGAGGTCGCGGCGCAGCTTGTGGAGGCCCGCCTCCCGGGCGAGCAGGGCGTGGGCCCCGGCGCCCTCGATCGCGAGCGTGATCGAGTCCTCGGAGTCGTGCGTCGCCCGGCGATCGTCGAGCACCGTGGCCTCCATCCCGCGCCGCCGCGTCCACGCGGTGTACATCCGCGCGAGCCGCTCGACGCCGTCGAGGTCGCCCTCGCTTGACCGGACGGCGGTCAGCCGCAGGTACGCGTCGCCGAGGTCGTCGGCGTCGAGGAGGCGCTCCAGGCGGCGCAGGTCGTACGCGTGGCGCTCGACGAACCGCGCGGCGTGCCGAGCGCTCGGGTTGCGACCGGTGACCTCCAGGTCGGACTCCAGCCGCGTGAACTCCTCCAGGACACGCTCCAGCCGGTGGACCGCGTCGAGCGCGTCTGCGGCCGCGCGCGCGTCGTCCCAGAAGCCGGGCTCGGTCGTGCGCTCCAGGAGGTCGGCGCGCTGCGCCTCGACCTCGTCGGCGCGTCCGCGCAGGCGCTCGAGGTGCTCGACCTCCTGCTCCAGCGCCGGGAGCGCCGCCGGCTCGGGACCCACGGCGCCCTCGTCGTCGTCCGGCGGGACGAGACGCGCCGTCAGTCGATCGCCCTCGACGCGCACCTGCACGCACGCCCCCGGCCGCGCCTCGCCGGACGCGAGGACGCGCGCGATCGGCATGAGCAGCAGCGACTCGACGGCGCGCTTCAGGGGCCGCGCGCCGAGCGCCGGGGAGTAGCCGCGGCGCAGGAGCAGCGCGACGACGCCGTCGTCGACGTCGACCGACACGCGGCGGCGCGTGAGGCCACCGCGCGCGAGCACCTTCTCGACCTCCCGACGAGCGATCCGGTCCGCGGTCTCGGTCGACAGGGCGTCGAAGGGAACGACGTGGTCGACGCGGCCGAGGAACTCGGGGCGGAAGAACTCTCGCAGCGCCTTCTGGATCTCCTCGGTCGATGGCGGCGGCGGCGCCTCGTCCCCGAAGCCGATCCCGGCCTCCGTCTCGACCTTCGCGCCGAGGTTCGACGTCATCACCATGATCGTCTTGCGGAAGCTCACCGTCCGGCCCTTGCCGTCGGTCAGCCGCCCGGCGTCGAACAGCCCGAGGCACAGGTCGAAGACGTTCATGTGCGCCTTCTCGATCTCGTCCAGCAGCACGACGCTGAACGGCTGGCGGCGCACGGCGGCGGTCAGCGTGCCCTCGCGCGTCGGCGTCCCGATGAGCCGCTCGTAGCTCTCGTAGGACGCGTACTCGCTCATGTCGAAGCGCAGGAGCCGCGACGGCGAGCCGAACAGGAGCTCGGCGAGCGCGCGCGACAGCTCGGTCTTGCCGACCCCGGTCGGGCCGACGAACAGCAGCACACCGCTCGGCTTGTTCGGATCGTCGAGCCCCGCCTTGATGAGCGTCACGAGGTCGAGGACCTGCTCGACCGCGCGGCCCTGGCCCATGACCCGCAGGCCGAGGAAGTCGCGGATCAGGTCGAGCCGCAGCGGGATCGAGTCGTCGATGAAGTCGGGCGGGACGCCTGTCGCCTCCTGGAGCGTCCGCAGCACGTCTGCGCGCCCGAACGAATCGCGGTCGCGGTCCGCGATCATCCGGCGAAGGAGGCCGACGGCGCGGCCGGGCAGCTCGATGTCGGACAGGTACACGTCGGCGACGTCCAGCGTCGCGTCGAGCGCCTCGGGGTCGACGTCGGCGCCCGCGTCGAGCACGACGAGGTCGAGCACCTCGCGCGTCGCCGCGCGCGACAGCGGCAGGACGTCGACTCGCGCGAAGAGGCGCTTGAGGTGCTCCTTCGAGCCCATCCCGCGCGACCACGACTCGGCCGTCGTCTCGCCGAGCACCGCGATCCGCCCCGACTCGATCTCGGGCGCCAGCAGCGTCGCAACGGTCGCCTGCTCGTTCTGCTCGGAGGCGCCGACGTCGCTCAGCTCCGCGATGTGTGGGATGTAGAGCAGCACCCGCTGCGGCGCCGCGACCAGCTCGACGAGGTTGCGCACCCGCGTCTGCCACTCGCCGAGGTACTTCGTGCCGACCAGCATCTCGGACGGCGTCACGCGGACGACGTGCCAGGGCTCGTCGAGCGCCGCGAGCCGGTGGGCGAGCTCGTGCACGATCGCGGACTTCCCGCAGCCGCTCGGTCCGGAGAGAACGACGGAACGCGGTCCGTCTCCCATGAGGACGCGCTCGATGGCCTCGAGGGTCGCCTCGGCGCGGAACGCGTGGGGGAGGAGGCCGCGGCGGGCGTCGTGGGTCAGCTCGCGGCCGTAGTCGGCGAGTCCGGACAGGTCGGGCTCGGCCGGGACGTTCCGGTCCAGGAACGCGCGCATCCCGGGCGCGTGCACGTCCTGCCAGCCGCGGACGCGCTTCGCGAGCGAGGCGAGCGACGACCGGGTCCCGAGGTCCTCCGGCATCGCGCCGTCCAGGGCCTCGACGTGCAGCTCTGCGATGCGCAGGCTCTCGCGCGCCACCCAGTCGTTCGGCTGGATCGCGATCGCGTCGAGCAGCGCACGGACCGCCGCGCCGTGGTCCGGATAATTCTCCAGCGCGCGCAGGACCTCGCGGCGGACGTCCCACTCGACGTCCTCCTCGCGGACGAGGTCTCCGAGGGTCCCGATGCACGACGGCCGCCGCGCGAGCGCGTCGATCACGCGGCTCGCGACGTCCGAATCCTGGTCCCGCGCGAGGCGGACGAGCACCGCGTCGGGGAGCGCCCAGTCCGGCGCGGTCGCGATGGTCTCGGCCAGCGCCTCGCGCACGTCCTCCTGGCCGTCGCCCGCGAGCTTCCTCGCCACCTCGACGAGCGCGTCCTCGGTGCGCCCCTCGATCGCCCGCGCCACGCCCGCGCGCACCGCGATGACGGGGTGCTTCGCGAGCCCGACGAGCGTCTCCACGTCGAGCGCCCGCAGCGACTCGATCGCGGCGTGACGATCGAATGGGTCGCTGGCGGCGAGCTTGCGGAGGACGCTCTCCCTGTCTTCCTCTTGGTCTTCCTCTTGTCCGTCGGCCATGGGCTGCCCGGCAGGCAGCCCGGATTGTGCAACGTCAGAGCAGCGAGCGGAGCGCTTCCTGGACGTTGCCCGCCAGCACCCGGTGTCCCTCGACGTTCGGGTGCATGCCGTCGGCGAGGTTCATCTCCGGGACACCGCCGACGTCCTTCAGGAAGAAGGAAACGAGCGGCACCTCCAGCTCCTCGGCGAGGCGCGGGTAGAGCGCGGCGAAGTCCTCCGCGTACTCGCCCAGGTTCGTCGGCACGTTCATCCCGAGCAGCAGCGCGCTCGCGCCGCTCTCGCGGACGAGGGTCAGGATCTCGCGCAGGTTCTGCTCGGTCGCCGCGAGGTCGACGCCGCGGAGTCCGTCGTTGGCGCCGAGCTCGACGATGACGACGTCGGGGGCGCCCTTCTCCAGCAGCCACGGGAGACGCGCGAGGCCGCCGCGCGAGGTGTCGCCGCTCACGCCCGCATTCACGAGCTCGAAGGGGAGTCCCTCGGCGGCCAGCAGGCGCTGGAGCTCGGCGGGCCAGGCGAGATCCGGCGGCAGGTGCAGGCCGGCGGCGAGGGAGTCGCCCAGGACGGCGACCTTGGGGCTTCCTTCGGGCACGACGACAGGGTCAGGGGCGGGGACGTCGACCTCGGCGTAGCCGTCGCCCATCTCGGCGGGCGCGGGCACTGGCGCGGGCTCCTCCGCGGCGGGCAAGCAGCCGGCCGCGAGCGCGCTCAGAGCGAGCACGGAGATCGAGGAGATGAGGGCGGGGGACGTCTTCATGCGGTCGATGGTCTACAGGGTGCGACCGCGTCTCATCGGACGGAAGCGTCGAACGTCAAGGCCGAGCCTCAGCCCATGCAATCCGAACCCAGCGCGCCCCTCCTCCAGTGTGAAGGGCTCACGAAGCGCCTCCGCTCCGGCGAACGCGAGATCACCGTCCTCGACGGCGTCGACCTGACGGTCGGAGCGGGCGAGCTGGTCGCGATCCTCGGGCCCTCGGGCAGCGGCAAGTCGACCCTCCTCGGCCTGCTCGCGGGCCTCGACCGTCCGACCGGCGGGACCGTGAAGATCCGCGGCGAGGCGCTGGAGGCCATGGACGAGGATCGCCTCTCGCTGCTCCGCCGCGGCCGGGTGGGGTTCGTCTTCCAGTCGTTCCAGCTGCTCGGGAACCTGACCGCGCGGGAGAACGTGCTCCTGCCCATGGAGCTGACGGGCGTCGAGGACGCGTCGGCGCGCGCCGACGCGCTCCTGGAGGACGTCGGGCTCGCCGACCGCGGGCACCACTATCCCTCCCAGCTGTCCGGTGGAGAGCAGCAGCGCGTCGCGCTCGCGCGAGCGTTCGGCCCGCGGCCCGAGCTGCTCTTCGCGGACGAGCCGACCGGCAACCTCGACAGCGCGACGGGCGCGCGGGTGCTGGAGCTGCTGCTGCGGCTGCGCGAGGACCTCGGCACGGCCCTCGTACTCGTGACGCACGACTCCGAGATCGCGGCGCGCGCCCCGCGCGAGATCCACCTGCGCGCCGGGCGCGTCGAGCGGGACGACGGGGTGACGTCCGACGAGGGGACCTCGACCGAGGCGCGGACGAGGGCCTGATGGGCTCCGGGCCGCTCCTCGCGCTCATGCGCCGCGAGTCGCGCGGCGCCCGCGGGCGCCTCGTGTTCATGACCGCGTGCCTCGCGCTCGGGGTCGCGGCGGTGACCGGCGTCGCGGCGCTCGTCGGCTCGATCGCGGGCGCGGTCGAGCGCGACGCGCGCTCGCTGCTCGCCGCCGACCTGACGGTCGAGGCGCGCCAGCCGCTCGGGGACGAGGTCGACGAGATCCTGGACGCCGTCGGCGCGGTCCGGCGGACCGACGTCGTCGAGATGGCCTCGATGGTCCGGCCGGAGACGAGCGCGGAAGGAGACGATGCCGCGCCGCGCTCGATCCTCGCCGAGCTCAAGGCCGCCGGCCCGCTCTACCCGCTCCACGGCGAGGTCGTCACGGAGCCCGCCGGCGTCCAGCCGGCCGCGCTCGCCGACGACGAGTGCGTGATCGCGTCCGAGATCGCGGCGCAGCTCGGCGTGTCGGTCGGCGAATCCCTGCGCGTCGGCAAGGGCGCCTTCCGGATCGCGGCGGTGCTCGTGGACGAGCCGGACCGCGTCGACTTCGCGATGACTCTCGGTCCACGCGTCTTCGTGAGCCTCGACGGGCTGAAGCGGACCGGGCTGATGATGTTCGGCAGCCGCATCAAGTACCGCCGACTGGTCGGCCTCGCACCCGAGGCCACGAGCGACGACGCGCGCCGCGCCGCGCGCCGCGTCAAGAAGCGGCTCGACGCGTCGAAGTTCTACCGGGTCAAGTCGTTCGACCGGCCGAATCCGAGCGTCGACCGCGCCCTCGACAATGTCGGCTCGTACCTCGGCCTCGTGGCGCTCCTGTCGCTGCTGCTCGGCGGCATCGGCGTGGCCCAGGTCGTGCGCGCGTGGCTCGGCAGCCGCACGGCGGCGATCGCGACGCTGCGCAGCATCGGGTTCCGCCCGCGCGAGGTCTTCATCGCGTACCTCGGGCACGTCGTCGCGCTCGCGCTCATCGGCTGTGCGATCGGGATCGCCGTCGGGCTCGCGTCGCCGTACGTCGTCCAGGCGGTCGCGCCAGAGCTCATGGAGAGCGGCGCCGGGCCCGTGCGCTGGGCCGCGGCGGGGCGCGGGCTGCTGCTCGGGCTCGGCACCGCGATCGTCTTCAGCGTGCCGCCCCTCACCGCCGTCTGGCGCGTCTCGCCCGCCCGCGCGCTGCGGGCCGAGGCCGCGCCGCTCGCCGCGCCGCGCGCCGTGCGGATCGGTGCCGGGCTCGCCGTCGTCGGTGGGGTTCTCTCGTTCGCCCTCGTGCAATCGGGCGAGGTCGTGCCGGCGCTCATCTTCACCGCGGGGCTCGCGGTGCTGATCGGGCTGCTGACCGCGGCCGCCGCGCTCGTGTCGCGCTTCGCCGCGCGCGTGCCGCGCCTCGCGCTCGGGCCCACGCTGCGCCACGGCGTCGCCGCGCTCGCGCGCCCCGGCGCCGGCGTGATCGGCGCTGCGGTGGCGCTCGGGCTCGGCACTCTCGTCGTGGTCGCTCTCGGGATCGTCGGCGCGCGGCTGGAGGACGAGCTGGTCGCGGGCGCGCCGCCCGACGCGCCGACGCTCTTCCTCGTCGACGTCCAGCCCGACCAGTGGGACGGCGTGCGGGAGATGATGGAGGACGAGGGCGCGGAGGGGCTCGACTCGACGCCCGTGGTGATGACCCGCCTCGCCGCGATCGACGGCACGCCCGTGTCCGAGCTGCTCGGCGACGGCACCGGGCGGACGCGCTGGACGCTGACGCGCGAGCAGCGGATCACGTGGTCCGACGAGCTGCCCGGCGGCAGCACGCTCGCCGAGGGCACACTGTGGTCCGACCCCGACGTCGACGAGGTCAGCGTCGAGACGGACTTCGCGAAGCGCCTCGGCGTGGGCCTCGGATCGACGCTGACGTTCGACGTCCAGGGCGTGCCGATCGAGCTGCGCGTCACGAGCCTGCGCGACGTCGACTGGGCGAGCTTCCGGATCAACTTCTTCCTGCTCGCCGAGCCCGGTGCGCTCCGCGGCGCGCCCGGGTGGCGCCTGGCCGCGGCGAAGGTCGACCCGTCGCGCGAGGACTCGCTGCAGTCGCGCGTCGTCGAGGCGTACCCGAACGTCAGCGTCCTGCGTATCCGGCCGCTGATGGAGCGCGTCGCGGCGACGCTCGGGCGGATCGCCACGGCGGTGCGACTGCTGGGCGCGTTCACGGTGCTCGTCGGGATCGCGATCCTCGCGGGCGCGATCGCGGCGTCGTCGCTGAAGCGAGGCGCGGAAGCGGCGCTGCTGAAGACGCTCGGTGTGACGCGTCGCGGCGTCGCGCTGCTCTTCGCGGTCGAGTACGGGCTGCTCGGTCTCGTCGCGGGCCTCGTCGGTGGCCTCGGCGCGCTGGCGCTCGCGTGGGCGTTCCTGCACTACGGCCTGGAGCTGGACGGCGCGCCCAGCGTGGTCGCGGTGCCCTTGGCGGCCCTCGGGACCGCGGTCCTCGCGGCGATCGCCGGCCTGTCGGCCAGCGCGCGCGCCCTGCGGTCGCGGCCGATCGAGGCGCTCCGCGGCTGAGAGCGTGGGCAGGAATTGCCCACGCGAACAGCGCGCCCGCGTTCGCGGGTGCGCAGGCAAGGTCGGCTCAGAGCCTGGGCAGCAGAATCGGAGATTTCTGCCCAGGCTCTGAGACTCGTTCGCGCGGGCGCGCCTACGCAGATCGAACCGGAGGCGCGCGGCGCCGTGGCCGGGCGGCTTCGGCAGGCCCCCTATGATAGGGCGCCCCCGGACCCCCAGATCATGCATCGAACCCTCTCCACGCCCTCTCTACGTCCGTCCCTCCTCGCTCTCGCCGCGTTCGTCGGCCTCGCGGTGCCGGCCGCCGCGACGCCCCAGGAGGACGCGTCCGCCGAGCCCGCCCGCACCCTGCGGATCGAGCCGATCGAGGTGACCCTCGACGTCGGCGAGACGGCGCAGATCGTCGCCGAGGTCCTCGGCGCCGACGGCAAGGCGGAGGAGTCGAAGCTCATGTACTTCTCGCGCTCGCGCCGCCGCGTGAGCGTCACCCGCGAGGGCCTCATCACGGCCGTCAAGCCGGGCACCGTCGACATCGTCGTCCGCGAGCGGCGGCGTCGCGCCGGCGAGAACCAGGAGGGGCGCGCGAGCGTTGGCACGCGGCTCAGCGGGACGGTGACCGTCACGGTCCGCCCGCCCGCGCTCGAGCGGGTCGAGATGGTCGCGCCCGAGGGGCGCCTCTACTCCGGCACGGCCGCCCAGTTCGGCGTCCGCGCGATCGACATCAACGGGGACGAGCGCGACGACCCGCAGGCGAGCTGGACCTCCAGCGACACCGACGTGGCGTCCTTCGACGCGCACGGCGAGCTGACGGTCCACGCGTCGGGCACCTTCGTGGCGAGCGTCGAGGTCGAGGGCAAGTCGACCGAGAGCGCGATGACGACAATCGCGAACCCGATCGCGCGGCTCGTCATCGAGTCCGACCTTCCGAACCCGCGCACCGGGGACGTCGTGCACCTGCGCGTGGACGCGTTCGATGACGGCGGGACCATCATCACCGACGTGCCCGTCGAGATGACGTTCAGCGCGCGGCCGGACGACGACCTCGGACCCGCCGCGACGGGGCAGATCGAGCCGATCGCCGGGACGTCCCGCGCCTGGCGCTTCGTCGCCCAGGCGACCGGACGGTACACGTTCGTCGCCACAAGCGGCTCCGCGGCGGCGCGGACGACGCTCGGCGCGACGGATCGCGACGTCGGCGGCAAGTTCCGCTTCGTCGGCCACGGCCCCGTCCGCGACTCGCACACCTCCGACCTCTGGGTCTGGGAGGGCCTCGACGGGCGCGACTACGCGGTCACCGGCACCTGGGGTGCGAACGGCGACGCGCACTTCTGGGACGTGACCGACCCCGCGAACATGGAGCGCGTCTCGACGGTGACGATCGACGCGCGGACGGTGAACGACGTCAAGGTCTCGGCCGACGGGCGGATCTGCGTCCTGTCGCGCGAGGGCGCGTCGAACCGCAAGAACGGGATCGTGCTCGTCGACGTGTCGAACCCGCGCGACCCCAAGATCCTCTCCGGCTTCGACGAGGAGCTCACCGGCGGCGTGCACAACGTGTTCATCGACGGCAACAAGGTCTACGCCCTGTCCGCCGGCGCGCGCTACGACGCGATCGACGTGTCCGATCCGGGCGCCCCGCAGCGCGTCGGGACGTACAAGGTCGACCGGCCGAACCCCTCGATCCACGACGTGTGGGTCGAGGACGGCCTCGCGTACTCGTCGAACTGGTCCGACGGCGTCCACATCGTCGACGTCGGCAACGGGATGCGCGGCGGCACTCCGCAGAACCCGGTCAAGGTGTCGAGCTACGCCTATCCGAGCGGCTGGAACCACGCCGCGTTCCCCTTCCGCCAGGAAGAGACCGGACGCTTCTACGTCGCCGCCGGCGACGAAGCTTTCCCGTTCGGTCTCAACGTCACGGGCAAGCCGACGTACCCCCGTGGGTGGATCCACTTCATCGACTTCTCGAACCTGGAGGACCCCCGCGAGATCGCTCGCTACCAGGTCCCCGAGGCCGGCACGCACAACCTGTGGATCGAGGACGACGTCATGTACGTCGCCTACTACAACGCGGGCCTGCGGGCGGTCGACGTGTCGGGTGAGCTCATGGGGGACCTGTACCACCAGGGACGCGAGATCGCGTTCTACATCCCGGACGACCCCGAGGGCTTCGTCGCGAACGCGCCGATGGCCTGGGGACCGCAGCCCCACAAGGGGCACATCTTCTTCTCGGACTGGAACTCCGGCCTTTGGGCCGTGAAGCTCGAGCGATGATCGCAGCCGCGCTACTCCTCACGGCCGCGCAGCCTCTTCACTGGTACCAAGCGCCGGCGAAGCCGGCCGCGGAGCACCGGATCCTGGTCGCGGCCGAGTCCGCCGACGAGGTGTACGAGATCGCGTTCGACGGCTCCGAGCTGAAGATCGTCGACGTCGTCGAGGTCGGCTACCAGGCGACCGAGATCGAGGGGCCGCACGGGCTCACCGTGTCCCCGGACGGCCGGCACTGGTTCGTGTCGATGGCGCACGGCAAGCCGAACGGGATCCTCTACAAGTACGAGGCCGGGACGAACCGCAAGGTCGGCGAGACCGAGCTCGGACTCTTCCCCGCGACGATGCAGGTGTCGCTCGACACGGGCCTCCTGTACTGCGTGAACTTCGACCTCCACGGGGACATGACCCCGAGCTCGGTGTCGGTCGTCGACGTCGAGGGGATGGTCGAGATCGATCGGATCGTGACGGGCTCGATGCCGCACGGCTCGCGCCTGTCGCCCGACGGCTCGCGCCACTTCTCGTGCGCGATGATGAGCGACGAGCTGATCGAGGTCGACGCGGTCGAGCTGGAGGTCGTGCGGCGGCTCGCGCTGACGGACGGCACCGGCCGGCGCGCGGGCGGGGCCGGCCACGGGAGCTCCGACGGCGAGGAGTCCGAGGAGGGGGCGCCCGCGCACTCCGCCGTCGCGAAGCCGACGTGGGTGCAGCCGCATCCGAAGAAGGACCTTGCCTACGTCGCGCTCAACGGTGTCCACCAGGTCGTCGAGGTCGACCTGAAGGACTGGAAGATCGTGCGCCGGTTCCCGACCGGCCGCGCGCCGTACAACCTCGACGTGACGTCGGACGGCAAGCGCCTGGTCGTCACCTACAAGGGCGCCCAGGCGGTCGGCGTCATCGACCTGGAGTCGGGCGAGGAGCTCGCCCGGATCCCGACGAGCCGCCGCATCCCGCACGGCGTGGTGCTGACCCCCGATGGCCGCTACGCGTTCGTCACCTGCGAGGACGTCGGCTCCGCCCCGGGCGCGGTCGACGCGATCGACCTCGAGACGCTGGAGCGCGCCTCCTCCGTCGACGTCGGCCTGCAGGCCGGCGGCATCGCTCTCTTCCCCGCCGTCCCCGCGACCCGCTGACCGAATTCATGCTCCAGGCCCTCGCACTCACCGCTGCGTGTCTCCCGCAGGCCGTTCCGCAGGCCCTCCCGCCGGCTCTCTCCGGGGACGGCGTCGATCCGATCGACGCCCACTCGATGCACGGGTCCGCGTTCGACGTCGGGCCGCGCCAGGGCGCGGTCCTGATGGACAACCCGGACTGCATCGAATTCCCCGTGTCTCTCGCGCCGGGACGCGACGACCTCGCGGACCTGTTCCACCAGGGCATCGGGCAGCTCCACGGGTTCTGGTACCTGGAGGCGGAGCGCACGTTCCGCCAGGTCCTCGCAGAAGACCCCGACTGTGCGATGGCGTACTGGGGAATGGCGATGGCGAACGGCGAGCGGCCCCTCCGCGCCGCCTGGTTCGCGCGCTCCGCGTGGCTCAAGCGCGGCCTCGTCACGAAGCGCGAGCGCATGTACATCGACATGCTCGCGCGCTTCTACGCGGTCGAGGGACCGGAGGAGCCGGAGGGGCTCGTCGAGGTCCGCAACCCCGCGCCGGGCGAGGAGGTCGATCCGACCGAGGTCCCGCCGGAGCGCGAGCGGCCCAAGAAGCCCGCGGCCGAGCGCCTCGTGCGCGACTACGAGGACCTGATCTGGGAGTACCCGGAGGACATCGAGGCCAAGGCGTTCCTCGTCAACCAGATCTGGATGAACAAGTACATGGGCATCCAGACGACGAGCCGGATGGCCGTCGAGGCGCTGCTCGGGGAGGTCTTCGCCGTCCAGCCGATGCACCCCGCGCACCACTACCGGATCCACCTGTGGGACTCCAAGGAGACGGCGGCGCACGTCGTCGACTCCGCGGTCAAGGCGGGCTACGCGTGGCCGAACATCGCGCACCACTGGCACATGGGCGGGCACATCTTCGCGCGCCTCGGCCGGCACTACGACGCGGCGTGGCAGCAGGAGGCGTCGGCGCGCGTCGACCACGCGCACATGGCGCGCGCCTGGATCCTCCCCGACGAGATCCACAACTTCGCGCACAACAACGAGTGGCTGACCCGCAGCCTCCGCCACCAGGGGCGGATCGACGAGTCCGTCGAGCTCGCGAAGAACATGATCGAGCTGCCGCGGCACCCCTCCTACAACGTGCTGGAGACGCCGCGGACGAGCTCGGTCTACGGCCGCACGCGGCTGATCGAGGCGCTCGCGCTCTTCGAGCAGTGGGAGGAGCTCGTCGCGCTCGGCGGGACGATGTACCTGGAGCCGCACAAGAAGGACCCGGAGGCGGCGCTGCGCGCGTACGCGATGGGGCAGGCGGCCTTCGTGCGCGGTGATCTCGACGCGATCGAGGCCTGCATCGTCGACCTCGGCGAGATGTTCGACGCGCTGCGCGCGCGTCGGGCGGAGGCCGTCGACGAGGCCGAGGACGTGGCGATCGCCCGCGAGAAGAAGCCCGACGAGGTCCGCAAGGCGATGGACGGCGCGCTGCGCTCGTTCGAGCGCGACGTCCGGACGATGCGCGACCGCATGGGTTCGCTGGAGGCGCTCGCCGACCTGGTCGCCGGCGGCGATCCCGACGAGGGGCTCGCGGCGCTGAAGGAGCACCGCTTCGAGCCGTCGTTCCTGGCCCGGATGATGGTCGAGCGCGGCGTCGAGCAGGACGACGAGGACCTCGTCAAGAACGCGATCGAGGTCGCCCGGAAGGCCGCGAAGGGCCGGGACGGACAGCTCCTGGAGCTCGCGAGCCTCGCCCACGTGCTCTGGGTCGCCGGCGAGAAGGAGGACGCCCTCGAGACGTTCGACGAGCTGCGCGAGGGCGCGGCGCTCGCCCAGATCGACCTCCCGCCCTTCGCGCGCCTCGCGCCGCTGGCGGCCGAGCGCGGCCTCCCCGCCGACTGGCGCCCGTCGCTCGTCGTGGCCGACGATGTCGACCATACGGTCGACGTCGACGCGCTCGGCCCGCGCCACTGGGCGCCGCCCACCGCGCCCGACTGGACGCTGTCCGATGCGTGGGGGCGTGAGGTCTCCCTCGCCGACTACCGCGGCCGTCCCGTGCTCGTCGTGTACTTCCTCGGGTTCGGCTGCGTGCACTGCGTCGAGCAGCTCCAGGCGATCGCGCCCGAGGTCGCCCGCTTCCGCGAGGCGGGCATCGACATCGTGACGATCGGCCTGCAGACGCCCGAGGAGATGCGGAAGTCGATGGGCGACGACCCCGCGGACTCCGGGTTCCCGTTCCCGGTCCTCGCCGATCCGGGCCTGGAGCACTTCAAGGAGTGGCGGGCCTACGACGACTTCGAGGACATCGCTCTCCACGGCACGTACCTCGTCGACGGCGCGGGTCGCGTGCGCTGGATCGACATCAGTCACCTTCCGTTCATGGACGTCGAGTTCCTGCTCGACGAGCTGCCGCGGCTCCTCGCCCTTCCCGTGCGCGGGGACGGCGTCGAGCAGGCGCCGGCGCCCGAGCCGATCGTCGACGCGACGGCGGCCGATCCGCGAGCGCTCGCTGTCGGCGTCGTGACGCCGCCGTGCGCTGCGCTGCCGGCGCCCGACGACGCGGTGCAGGTCGCCGTAGTGCTGGACACGGCGCCGCACTGCGCGAACTGCGTCGCCGACCTGGAGCGGATCTGCTCGTCGTTGACGGGGTTCGTCGCGCTCCGCGCGGTCCCGAACGAGGCCCGGATCGAGGTGACCGTCGACGGCGCGCGGGTCGAGGCGGACGACGTCCTGCGTGCCCTCGTCGACGGCGGTCGGCCGGGCCAGCTCGACTGACGACGCCGCGCGCGCCCCTTCGAGGACCGAACCGATGGGACGACGCGTACGGTCTGCCGTTGCCCTCGCCTGTGCGGTCGGCGCCGGCGCGTTTCTGTGGGACCGCGCCGCGGCGCCGCTGGGCTGGATCGCCCTCGGCGGCGGGATCGCCGCGCTCGTGCTCGGGCCAAGGGCCGGGAAGCTGGCCGGGGAGCGGGCCGGGCGCCTCCTCTGGGCGGCGGGCTCGGCGCTGATCGCGCTCGGCGCGCTCGAGCTCGGCCTCTGGCTGACCGCACCCGTCGTGCCGGACCGCACGTTCGCGGACCTCTACGTCCCGGACGATGACCTCGGCTACCTCCCGGCACCGGGAGTCACGCGCGGGTCGATCGTCGTCGGAGACGTCGTCTCCTTCGACGTCGAGTACACGATCACGCCCCAGCGTCACCGCGCGACGCCCGACGTCGCTCCGGAGGCCGGCGGCCCGACCGTCGTCTGCCTCGGCGGGTCGTGCATGTTCGGCCTGGGGCTCGCGGCGGGGGACGATCTCCCGTCGCGCCTCCAGGCGGGGCTCGGCGAGGACGCGCGCGTCGTCAACCTGGCGAACCCGGGGTGGGGCGCGCACCAGGCGCTGGCACAGGTCCAGTCCGGCCGGGTCGCCGAGATCGCCGCGGTGCCGCCGATGTTCTGCGTCTACTGGGCGATCCCCGATCACGTGTCTCGCGGCGCCGGCAAGGCCGCGTTCGATCGCGACGGTCCGCTGTTCGTCCTGCAGGGAGATGGGCGCGTTGCGCGGCGCGGGAGCTTCGCGGACCGCGCGACCGACGCCGATTCCGCGGCCAATGCCGTCCACGGCGTCCGCAAGCGCTCGTTGATCCTCCGTCGCCTCCGCGAGCGAGCGGAGCGGCGCCGTCGCACCCCCGCGACGATCGATGACGTCGACCGGTGGGCGGGGATCGTCGCGACGATCGCCGACGAGGTCGGGCAGCGCTTCCCGGGCTGCGAACTCGTCGTCCTGATGGAGGATCGGCGCGGCGGCTTCGCGCCGGAGATGCTCGAGCGACTCGCCTCGATCGACTGTCGGGTCCTGCGGACCTCCGAGATGATGCCCGAGGAGCCCATGCACCCGACGCGCTGGACGCTTCCGCGCGACCCGCACCCGTCGGCCGAAGCGACGGAGCACATCGCGAGGTCGCTGGCCGACTCGCTGAGAGTTCGGACCGAGGGCGGGCGCTGAGGCCCCCCGGCGTGAGCCGGAGCGGATACCCTCCCGCCCATGGACACCTTCGACGCCATCCGCACACGTCGTGCCGTCAAGCAGTACGACCCCGAGCACCGCATCAGCGACGACGAGCTGCACGAGCTCCTCGACCTCGCGATCCAGAGCCCGACGAGCTTCAACATCCAGCACTGGCGCTTCGTCGTCGTGAAGGACCCGGAGCTCCGGAAGGAGATCCGTGCCAACGGCAACGACCAGGCGCAGATGACCGACGCGTCCGTTCTGGTCGTCATGACGGCCGACGTCGACGCCTGGAAGAAGGAGCCGCAGCGCTACTGGAAGAACGCGCCGACGGAGGTCGCGGAGCTGCTCGTGAACTGGATGGGGCCGTTCCACGAGGGCAAGGAACGCCTCCAGCAGGACGAGGCCCAGCGCTCGATCGGGATGGCGATGCAGACGCTCATGCTCGCCGCGACGGCCAAGGGCTACCAGTCGTGCCCGATGATCGGCTTCGACCACGAGAAGGTCGCCGAGCTGATCAACCTGCCGAAGGACCACGTGATGGGCCCGATGGTCGCGATCGGCAAGGGGACCAAGGACCCGTGGCCGAAGCCCGGCCAGCTCGCCCTGGACGAGGTCGTGATCACCGACCGCTTCGGCGCCTGAGGCGAGCCCATCGGCGCTGCCGTCCTGTGGACCGGCGGGAAGGACTGCATGCTCGCGCTCCTGGAGGCACGTGAGCGGCAGTCCGTCTCCCGCCTGGTCACGTTCGTCCCCGACCCGCCGCGGCCGTTCCTCGCGCATCCCCTGGAGTTGATCCGTGCCCAGGCGGAGGCGCTCGGGCTGGAGCATCGCGCGCTGCCCGTCGTACCGCCGCTCGACCGCGCATACGAGGACGCGATCGACGCCCTCGCGGCGGACGGCATCGACGCGCTCGTGACCGGCGACATGGACCGCGTCGACGGTCACGAGAACTGGATCGTCGAACGCGCGCGGGGGCAGGTACGAGTCGAGCGGCCGCTCTGGCAGGCCGACCGCGCCGCGTCCCTCCGGCGGCTGGCTCTGCTCGGGGTCGACGCTGTCTGCACGCTCAGCCGCAGGGATCGCTTCGACGCACCCTTCGCGGGGGCGCGCCTGACGCCCGAGGTCGTCGAGCGTCTGATCGCGCGCCACGGCGAGGACGGCTTCGACGCCTGCGGCGAGAACGGCGAGTACCACACGTGCGTCCTGAACGCGCCGGGCTTCCGGACGCCGCTCGCGCTGCACGGCGCCGAGGTCGTGGAGAGCGGGGACTTCGATCGGCTGCGGTTCCAGGAAGTCGGATCGCGCTGACCCGCGGCGGATTCGACCGATCGAGAGTCACACGACGGACACGGCCCCCTTCCTACCGGCGGTGTCGCCGCGCTGCCACGGCGACCGCATACCGTTCGACGCGCGCGAAGGACCGACCGATGGACACGACTGCTCGCCCCCGTTCTCGCCCTCGGACCAGGCGCTGCCTGGCGGCGCTCCTCGTCCTCGGCCTCGTCGGGGAGACGGCCGCGCAGACGCCGCTCCACTCCTTCCAGGGGCCCGGGTTCTTCGACGAGTTCGGCAAGGCCGCGAAGGGTGCGGGCGACGTCAACGGCGACGGATTCGACGATCTCATCGTCGGGGCTCCTCGGAGCGACCTCGCGTGCGAGGACTGCGGTTCGGTGATCGTCTTCTCCGGCCGTGACGGGTCCGTGCTCTGGACCGTCGAGGGCGCCACGACGAGGGACTTCCTCGGCCGCTCCGTCGACGGGTTCGCCGATCTGAACGGGGACGGGTTCGCGGACGTGCTCGTCGGGACCACGGGCGACGACGCGGGTGGACAGGATCTGGGGAGCGCGCGTGTCCTCTCGGGGGCGGATGGGAGCACGCTCCAGGTGGTCCACGGTGACGTCGCCGGCCCGGGGGCCGGCATGGCGATCGCGGGCATCGGCGACTCGACGGGGGACGGCGTTCCCGACTACGTCGTCAGCGCGGGGAGCGACGTCGCCGGGTCGCCGCGCGGGCAGATCACGGTCGTGTCCGGTCAGAGCGGGAGCGTCCACTTCACCGCCGTTGGGGACGACGACGGGGATGGGTTCGGGAGGGTCGTGGCCGCCGCGGGGGATGTCGACGGCGACGGGTTCGCCGACGTCATCGCTGGCGCGCCGTTCGACGACGACGCCGGGTCGAATTCGGGGAGCGCCAGAGTGTGGTCGGGTGCGGACGGGAGCGTCCTCGTCACCCTGTACGGCGGCTCCGAGGAGGAGAAGTTCGGCTCGTCCGTGAGCGGTGCCGGGGACGTCGATGCGGACGGCTTCGACGACGTGATCGTCGGCGTGAACCGTCAGCAAGTCGCCACCGGGTCGACAGCGGGCCGCGCGGTCGTCTACTCCGGCGCCGACTGGTCCGTCCTGTACGAGTTCGTCGGTAGCAGTGAGTTCGAGGGGCTCGGCCGCGTGGTCAGCGCGGCGGGTGACGTCGACGCGGACGGACACGCGGACCTCTTCATCGCTGGCGCGCACGACTTCTTGACGCAGGCCCCGCGCGGCCGCGCGCGGATCGTCTCAGGCCGCACGGGAGGCGTCATCACGCAGTTCCCGGAGGACGAGCCGCTGACCACGTCCAGCAACACGTTCGAGCTCGACGTGGCGGGCGATGTGAACGGCGACGGACTCCTGGACCACCTGATCGGCGAACGCTGCATCAACTGTCCGTCAGGTTCGGCCGAGCGCGTGATCGTCTACAGCGGCGCAACGAGCGGCTCGACGCGGTACTGCAGTCCGAACGCACCGTCATCGTCCGCAGGGTACGGCGCACGCATCGAAGCCAGCGGCAGCGTGCGCGCATCGGACAACGCGCTCGAGCTGAGCGCGCGGCTCCTGCCGAGCAACACGTTCGGCTACTTCCTCGTGTCGCGCTTTCAGGGTCACGTGCCCCAGGCAGGCGGGAGCCTCGGGACGCTGTGCCTCGGCGGGAACGTCGGGCGCTACAGCGCGCCGGGCCAGGTCCTGAACTCGGGCAGCGAGCGGATGTTCGCGCTCGACCTCGATCTCCCCAATACACCGGGGCCGATCGGTTCCTTCGCGATCACCGCCGGCCTGTCGATGAACTTCCAGGCGTGGTTCCGGCAGGGTACGTCGTCGAACTTCACGGACGCGATCACCGTGCATTTCCGGTGAGGAAGCGCGTCAGTGATCCGGCCGCGACGTCGCGCGCGCGTCCGAGATCAGGTGGCTGACGATGCGCCACGAGCCGTCGACGACAGCGAAGACGCGCAGGTGCGACGTGCGCCGGACGCCCAGGTCCGAGCCATCGCTCGCCGTCTGTCCGTTGCGCTCGATCCGTGAGTGCACGAGCGCCACGTCGGGACGCAGGAACGTGATGCTCCGCTCGACCTCACTGCTGTCGCCCGTCATGACGAAGTCCAGCGCGAACACCTCGCCGAGGTACTCCTCGATCGCCGTGCGCCCGGTCCGGTGGAAGCCGAACGCATTCGTGAACTCCGCGTCCGCGGAGTAGCCGGACGCCGCAAGGGCCGGATCCTCGATCTTCCAGGCGCGGTTCCAGTCGTCGACGGCGCTGCCGATGGCTGCCGCCTCCGGCGGCGGCGTCGGCCCGGACGCGGTGCACGCGAGGAGCGGGAGTGCGAGGAGCGCTGTCGATCTCATGGGGTCGGGGGCAAGGAACCGGGGTCGTCCCTCTCGAGCATCCGGGGCTCCGCGGGGATGTCACGCGGTCGAGCGCGCCGGTCCGCCCGAAACTCCCGTTGGATCGCTGCCGGCGTGTCCGATGTTGCTGCGTCCTTGCGAGGAACCAGACACCATGAGCGACATCGACCGCCCCGAGGACGAGACCCCGACCCCCTCTCGCCGCGACGTGTGCCGCGCTGCCGCCGCTGCAGCCGCGCTGGGGGCCGCCGGCTGCCGGCCGGCGAGCCCGATCCGGGACGCCGAGAGCGGCTCGACCGACGCGGTCGAGCCGCCCGCTTCGCCTGGAGTCGCGGCGAAGATCCTCGCGCGCCGCAGCGGTGAGCGCGGGCACGCCGACCACGGCTGGCTCGACACCTACCACACGTTCTCGTTCGCGAACTACCACGACCCGAACCACATGGGCTTCGGGCCGCTCCGCGTGCTCAACCAGGACCGGGTGACCGGTGGGAACGGCTTCCCGAAGCACGGCCACAAGGACATGGAGATCGTCTCCTACGTCCTCGACGGCGTCATGGAGCACAAGGACAGCATGGGGAACGGCTCCCAGATGCGTCCGGGCGACGTGCAGCTCATGTCCGCCGGTGACGGCGTCCTGCACAGTGAGTTCAACGCTTCCCGCGACGCGTCGCTGCACTTCCTCCAGATGTGGGTGCTGCCCGCGGAGAGGGACACCGAGCCGCGCTACGAGCAGAAGCCGTTCACGCGCGAGGAGCGCAGCGGTGCGCTGCGGCTCGTCGTGTCACCGGACGGCGCGGACGGGTCGCTGACGATCGGTCAGGACGCGCGGCTCTACGCGGGCCTCTTCGCCGCCGGTGAGGAGACCCGCCAGGCCCTCGGCGCGGGCCGCGGCGCCTGGCTGCACGTCGCGACCGGGTCCGTCGAGGTCAACGGTCAGGTGTTCGGGCCGGGCGACGCCGCTGCGCTGACGGACGGCGATCACTTCGTCGTGCGCGGCGTGGAAGAGGCCGAGCTCGTCGTCTGGGACGTCCCCGTCTGACCGGGCCGCCGACGGAAGAGCAGCCACAGCGCGATCGAACCGATCGCGGCGAGTCCGGCCGCCCCGAACGCGAGGAACTTCGCCGACGTCACCACGTGCGTGGCCAGCGTGATCGTCTCGCCCGGCGCGTCGGCCTGGCGGACGAGGACCGAGACCGCGACGTTCTCGGCGACGTCGAGCACTGCCGCGAGGACCGGTAGCCCCGCCGCCACGGCGCGCACGGCACGCGGGATCGCGAGCCTCGTCCGACCGAGCCCGACCGTCACCATCGCCCACAGGGCGAGCGCGTTCGTCAGGCCGAAGGGCAGGTCCCACCAGAAGTGGGCACGGTAGAGGTCGAGGCCGCGCGCGCCGATCGACGTGAAGTGCTCGGTGACCTCGGCGGGCGTGCCGCGGGGGGACTCGTCCAGCGGCCCGCCCGTCGCCTCCGAGAGCTCCATCAGCTCCTGGTAGGGACCGACCGCCATCACGAGCGCCGCGGTCAGGAGTCCCGCGGGGACGAGCCAGAGCCGAGAGCGGGGAGGCAGGGAAGCGGACGCCATGCGCGGAGGGTACTGGCGCCGAGAGCAGAGCTGGCCCGCGACCTCGGCGCTCGGTGCACAATCGGGAACCGCTCGCTCGCCCACGCCATGCACTTCCGCCCTCACCACTCGGTCGCTCTCGCCGCCATCGCGACCCTTGCGCCCGCCGTCGCCGCGATCCAGGCCACCGAAGTCGCTCGCGAGGACGTCGAGCGTCTCGCTGGCGCGCTCCGGCACGTGCAGCTCCTCGGCGTCGCCGACGGGAAGGTGCGCTTCGCGACGTCGACGCTGGGAGGGATCGCGCTCCACGAGCGCGACCTGGGCAAGGAGGTCCTGCTGAGAGAGCCCGCGGCCTTCCTCGCAACGGAGTTCCCAGTCCTGCCCATGTGGACGTGGCACAGGCGGGTTCCGTGGCGGCTCGTGGAGAGGGGAAAGGACGCCTGGCTCGTCGCGAGGAACGCGGAGGCACGCGAGATCGTCGTTCAGAGCTTCCCTTCCGGCGATCAGGTCGCGCGGATTCCGGACGTCAGCGCCCTGGAGGACGCGCGACTCGGTGCCGCCGGGATCGAGATTCTCTTCCGCCGGGACGAGTCGATCGTGCTCGGGGAGATCGACGCCGCAGCCGCCGGAGAGGTCGAGACGGAGGAGCTCCTCGATGCGGGGTCCACGCGGGCGGGAGCCACGTTCGTCACCGGCTCCTCCGGCGCAGGCGCCCCGCCGCAGACGGCGGTCGTCGCGACGTACGACGGCAGGGCTCTCGTGATTCTCGGCGTCGACCTCGAGCACGGCGACGTCCGCCGCGTCGCGACCGAGATCGAGCAGAGCGACAGGACCGCACTCCGCGTCGCCGCTCGAGAGGACGGTGACGACGTACTCGCCGTCGTCGGGCTGCCGAGGCACGCCGATCAGTGGGGGCAGGTCGTGCTGGTGGCGCTCGGTCCACCGACGGTCTCCACGTGTTCGCCCTACGGCAAGCCAACGGTTGAAAGGCACAGGATCGGATGGGACTGCTGGTTCGGGCAGTCCGTCGGAGTCACGGCCGACGCCGATGGGGACGGTCGACCCGACGTCGTCGTCGGTGCGTCGTACGGGACGGCGTCCGAGCACGTCGACCTCGTTTCATCGGCTCGTTCCAGGAGTATCCGCCGCTTCGACTCGATCTCGTTCCTGCACAGGGTCGGCACCTCGGTATCCGTCAGTTCCTGCGGTCGATACGTCCTCGCGAGCGGTGGCCACGTCGCGTACCCGGAGAACCACCGCCAGGGCGGGTTCGCTGCCCTGATCGACGTGGAGCGCCGCGGCAGGATCACGGCGACCTTCATGGCTGCGGGCCAGTGAAGGTCGCCGTCGTGGTCACGCCAGATCGAGCGGCGCCTCGCCGCCCGGCACGTGACGCAGCCACCAGTCGCGCGCCGACACCGGGTCACCGTTGCGGTCCATCACGGTCAGCGTGGGCGCGGCGCCCGCGTCACCGGAGAGCACGAGGAAGTCCCCGTCGAAGCTCTCGAAGGTGATCTCGATCGCATCGCCGTAGGACGGCGCCTGCTCCATCAGGATCCCGACCGCGACCCGCTCGCCCATGCGGAGCGAGTCGTAGTAGTCCGAGTAGTAGTGGACGCCGGCCATGTTCCGGCCGATCGAGATGTTCGCCGCGAGCTTGTCGAGCTCGCCCTGGATCGTCAGAGCACCGGTCGTCTTCGTGTCGTTGACGAGGATCGATCCGGTGTCGTTCGGCACGAGCTTGATCGGAGCGCCCGCTGCGTTGCGGAGCTCTCGCTCGACCCGCGAGTTCGAGCTCTCGTACATCTCGAAGAAGGCCTTCACCATCGTCACGCAGCCGCCCGCGACCGTCGCGTGGCCCGCGCCGTAGGCGGGGTGCATCGGCGAGCCCTCGGGGAACGCCATCGGAAGCAGCAGCCCCTCGTCCGTGATCGACGAGGGCGGGCCGTGCCCGCTGCAGTTGACCGCGCGCATGCCCGCCATGGAAGACGTGTTCTGCGCCGCGTTGTGCGCGCGCACGGCCTTCCTGAGCTTCTTCGGGATCTGAGTGAGCAGCGACTGGAAGGCCGCGTATGCGTCCGCTCCCATCTTCCCTTGCGCGCCGTTCGCCGCCAGGACCAGTCGCCCGGCGAGCACCTCGGGCCGCGCCCGACGGTGGACGTTGAACTTCTGCCGCCGCACGGCCTTCAGGCAGCGCGTCGCGACCTCCGTGACCAGCGACAGGATGTGCGGACCGCCGAACGTCGCGAACGGCGTCCGGTTCTTCGTCGGACTCGGCTCGGGGAAGCCCTTCGACGCCGGCACTTCCATCGCCAGGAGGACGAGCACCGCGTTGAGGTAGGCCTGGTACAGCGCGTCGAAGTGCACGTAGGTCGCGAGGTCGCGCGGCGTCGTGATGAACCGGCGCTTCGGCTCGTACTCGTTCGCCTTGCGGACATCGGCGCCGTTCTGGACGTCCAGCCACGACGCCCAGGTCGTCATGTGATCGAGCCCGTTCTTGTGGGTGATCGTCCGCTGATCGATCACCTGGCTTCCGTACGGGATGAAGCCGTCCTGGAGATCGAACGCCGCGCGTCGCCTCGGGAAGTTCGCTGTCCCCGCGCCCGGCCCCGCGATCGACTGCGCGCCGATCAGCATGAACTGCGAGATGTAGGGGCCCGCGTGGGCGCCGGCCGTGGACCCGCGGAACGCGCTCGTGGCCGTCAGCGGCCCGCTGTCCGAGAGCGTCCGGGCCCAGCGTCGACCGCGTTCGAACGAATCAAGATCCGACACGCCGGGGGCGGAGGACGTCCTCCCCGTACCTTTGAAGAACTCCATCGTGTTCAGGTCGGCGACGAGGTCATTCGCCGAACGCTGCGCCTTGCTCGCACCGAAGGTGGAGCCGATGAGCTGGTCGTCGCCGCCGTCGCGGATCGTCGTGAACGGGACGTCGCGCAGGATCGCGAGCGCGTACACCTCGGCCATCTCGGCCGCGAGCTCGGAGCTGCCGACGCGCGGCGCGGGGGCCATTCCAACGGCGCCGGCGTCCGGCCCCTCCAGGTCGAACGCGTGCCCCGACCGCGGGCTCTCCCACCCGCGCCATTCCGGGAGCTTCCCGTGCACCTGGCACCGGAAGGGGCTCCCTCCCGATCGCTCCACGGCGTTCAGCACGCCCGAGTCGAAGAGGTGGCGATCGGTCGAGTTGATCGCCTCGACGAACGCGCGGTAGTCGCCCTCGTCGCTGAGGAGTCCGAGGTCGTCGTGGAGGAGGCCCTTGGTGAAGTTCGTCGGGTAGGTCGGCCCGAAGTCGTTCTCCTCGCCGTTGCCGCGACTGAGCGCGTGGGGCCGGAGTCGTTCGATCTCCGTCGCGAGATCGCGGTACGCCTTGGCAGCGGCGGCCCGCTCGGTGCCGGAGGGATCGGGAGTGGAGTGGGGGAGGTTCATGGCAGATCGGAAGCAGACGATGGTCGTCGCCGACCCGTCGCCGGCGCGCCTACGGTCTGAACGTGGACGCACCGACGGTCCTGCCGTCCAATCGCCGAGTTTTCCCGGGTGCGCGCGCGAGTCTCCCAGGCGGGACGGTTCGCGATCGCCCGCTACTGCGCCTCCGTGTCGGCCTTTCCGCGTCGTCTCGCCGCGCCGTCGATCGCCGACCGGACGCGCTCGGCGCGCACCGCGCGCGCGTAGGCGGCGCGCGCCTCCTCGAGCGCCCCGCGCTGCTTGATCTCACGCTCGTCGAACGTGCGCAGCTTCTCCTGGCCCTCCTCGATCTGACTCTCGACCCAGCTCGCCTCCAGCCCGGAGTTCGGCCGCTCCTTCAGCTCCTCCATCAGCGCGAGGTCCGCCCTCCACACGACGCGCTTCTGCTGCGTCGAGTGCAGCTCGGTCGCGCGCTTGTTGGCCTCGGAGGCCAGCGCGTCGACGTCCCCCTCGGCTGGCGGAAGCGGCGTGTCGGGATCGAGCCCGTCCGCGGCCGCCGCGAGCGCCTCCCAGGCCTGCTCGAGGACGCGATCCGCCTGCACCGCCTCCGCGCGTCGGGCGCGCAGCTCGTTGAGGCGGTCCAGGTTGTGCGCGTACATCGTCTCGACCTGCCGTCGCGCCCTCGCCGACCTGGCGTCGGGCTCCAGCGGCGGGTCGCCGGCTTCCTCCAGCTGCTTCTTCATGGTGCCGGTCTGCCGGACGATGCTCCGCACCACGACGATCGCCTGGTCGAGGCCGTCGTCGACCAGGTCGGCGCGCGCGCCGTGCGCGACATCGAACGCCGCGTCCCAGCGTGCGATCGCGGAGTCGAACGCGGCGGTCGCCAGGGCGGACGCGTCGTCCTTGGCGTCGGGAGCGTCCGAGGGCCCGCAGGCTCCCAGCGCGACGGTCAGCAGCGCGAGAAGCAGCGGCGCTGCGAGCGAACGTCGGATGAATGCGTGCATCGATCAGTCCTCCTGCGTCGCGGCCCGCTCGGAGGTCGCGATCCATGCCTGCACGTGCTCGCGCAGGACGCTGAGCGGTACCGAGCCGTTCTCCAGGACCGTGTCGTGGAACGCGCGGACGTCGAACGCCGCGCCGAGCCGCTCCTCGGCCTCACTGCGCAGCGCGCGGATCTCCAGCTCGCCGGTCTTGTACGCGAGCGCCTGGCCGGGCCAGGAGATGTACCGGTCGACCTCGGTCGTGCACTCGTGCAGCGACAGCGCCGTGTTCGACGCGAGGTAGTCGATCGCCTCCTCGCGCGTCCAGCCGTACGCGTGGAGGCCCGTGTCGACGACGAGCCTGCACGCGCGCCACATCTCGTAGGTCAGCCGCCCGAACTCGTCGTAGGGGTCCTCGTAAACGCCCATCTCCTTCCCGAGCCACTCGGTGTAGAGCGCCCAGCCCTCGCCGAACGCGGTGACGTACGAGTGGCGGCGGAACGGCGGCAGGTCCTCGAGCTCCGCCGTGAGCGCGATCTGCAGATGGTGGCCGGGCACCGCTTCGTGGAGCGACAGCGCCGGCAGCGCGTAGAGCGGGCGCGACGCCAGGTCGTACGTGTTGACCCAGTAGGTGCCCGCGCGGTCGCTCTTCAGCGGCGCGCGTACGTAGCGGCCGGTCGTGTACTTGGGCGCGATCTCGGGCGGCACGGGCTCGACGCCGTACGGCTGGCGGGGCAGGAGGCCGAAGTAGCGCGGCAGCAGCCCGTCGACCGTCTTGCAGATGCGAGCGGCCTGCGTGAGGAGTTCGTCGGGCGACGCGGCGTAGAAGCGCGGCTCGCTGCGGAGGAAGGCGAGGAAGTCCTCGAAGGTGCCCTCGAAGCCGAGCTCTGCGATGACGGCGTCCATGTCGGCGCGGATGCGCGCGACCTCGCCGAGTCCGCGCGCGTGGACGTCGGCCGGGGTGGTGTCGAGCGTCGTGTACTTCCGCACGAGCCAGGCGTAGTAGCTCGTCCCGTCCGGCAGCGCCGACGCGCCCAGTGAGGCGCGCCCGCGCGGCACGTACTCCTCCATGAGGAACGCGCGGAAGCGGGCGAACGCGGGGCGGGCGTGCTCGTCGACGGCGCGTGCGGCGGCGGCCCGCAGCGCGTCGCGCTCGGCCTCGGCGACGGTCGCGGGGAGCCCGTCGACGGCCCGCACGAAGGGATGCGCGTCGGTGTCCTCGACGAGCACGGGCGCGAGCTCGGACCCGAACCCGAGCATCACGACCCTCGGCAGCACCCGCCCCGCCGCAAGACCCGCGCGCATGTTGTCGATCTGCTGGTCGACGTACGCCGGGATGGCCGCGATGCGCGCGACGTACGCGCGTGCGTCCGCGGAGGAGCCGAGCTCCGTCTCCGCGCCGAGGCGCGCGAGCGACGTGTGGAAGCCGGAGTCCGCGTTGAGGGGCGTCTCGTACTCGTGGAAGCGGATCGAGTGGACGCGGTCCTCCAGCTGCCGCGTCAGCATCGAGTGCGTGACGCGATCCTCGGCGTCGAGGTCGGCGGCGTCGATCTCGAGGAGGCGGCCGAGCGTGCGCCCGGCGGCCTCCGAGCGCCGCGCCTGAGCCGCGGGCGAGACGTCCGGGAGCCGATCCGCCCACTCGCGGCGCCCGACCGCGGACGCGAAGAGTGGGTCGTCCGCCAGTCGGGCCTCCCACTCCTCCTCGACGATCGCCGCCAGGTGCGTGGCGGCGTCGGGTTCGGTCGCCGCGGGCGCCGGGGGGAGCTCTGCGTCCGGGGGGAGCTCTGCGTCCGGGTAGAGTTCTGCGTCCGGGGAGGCGCAGCTCAGCGCTGCGGCGAGGAGGACCGCGGGACGGAGGAGGGAGGGGCGAATCATCGCCCCGAGTATGCGGGGCCGAATCGGCCGCTGCGCCGCGGCCCTGCGACCGCCAGGGCCGCCGCGCCGGATCCCGTTCCCGGGAAACTCGGACCCGCTTGCAGGGAACTCGGACCCCGTTCCCCGGGATGATTGCAACCCGGAGCCCCTGCGTGCGATCGTGTCTCCATGCTGGTGGAACTGACGCTCACGGACCTGGCGCTCTTCGAGCGCGCGGGGCTCGAGTTCGGCGCGGGCCTCAACGCCGTCACCGGCGAAACGGGGGCAGGGAAGTCGCTCGTCATCGACGCGCTGGAGCTCCTGCTCGGCAAGCGCGCGAAGGCCGCGATGGTGCGCAAGGGGGCCGAGCGCGCCCGCGTCGAGGGGCGCTTCCTCCTGCCGCTGCTCGGCTACGGCGAGGTCGTCGCGAGCTGGCTGGGCGAGCACCTGCCCGAGGCCCTCGACGAGCGCGAGGACGAGGCGACGCTCGAGCTGATCCTGACGCGCACGATCGGCCGCGACGGCAAGAGCCGCGCGCACGTCAACCACCGGCCGGTCACCCAGCGCCTCCTGCGCGAGCTCGCCGGCCGCCTCGTCGAGATCCACGGGCAGAACGACCACCAGCGGCTGTTCGACCCGTCCGAACAGCTGCGCCTCGTCGACGCCTTCGGCGAGCTGGGGCCGACGCTGGCGGGCTACCGCGAGCGCCGTTCGCGCTGGCTCGAGCTCGCGGAGCGCCTCGAAGCGCTCGAGTCCGGTGACTCCGAGCGGCTGCAGCGCATCGACATGCTGCGCTTCCAGGCGTCCGAGCTGACCGAGGCCGACCCGCGCGCGGACGAGGCCGAAGCGCTCACGTCCGAGCGCGCGGTGCTGCGGCACGCCGCCGACCTCTCGGCCGAGCTGGGCGAGGTCGAGTACGGGCTCGTCGAGGCCGAGGGCGCCGCGCTCGACGCCGTCCGGCGCGGCGCGCAGGCGCTCGAGCGCTGGGCCGAGCGCGTGCCCGCCCTCGAGGAGTGCGCGGCGGGCCTGCGC
>JBCDGE010000091.1:0-32861 GCA_038757895.1 Planctomycetota bacterium
GGTGGGTGAGCGGGGGCGCGGACACGCGGTGGGGGTGCCGCGGCGCCGTTCCGCGTCCGCACACCGGGGGACTGGTCGCGGCCTTCGTGCCCCCCGGGCCGCCGCGGGGCGGCGTCGACTCCACGGGCGCCCGCGACGCGGCCGTCGCGACCCTCGACGGTCGCGACGAGTACCGCAGCCACGAGCTCCAGGACGATGTCGAGATCGACGGTCGCGGTGCCGCGGGCGTCGACATCACGTGGGAGACCGAGGCGAGCGGGACGTTCTGCATCCGCCAGCGCTACCTGGTGGCGGACGGCAGGACGTTCCTACTCCAGGCGCACGCGCCGGTCGACCGCTGGGAGCAGCACGCCGACGAGATCCAGGCCTTCTTCACCTCGTTCGCCGTGATCGAGCCGACCGCGGACGAGCTCGCGGTCGCGTCGGTCGGCGACCTCGCGGCCCGCTGCGGCAGCGAGGTCGAGCTGGCTTCGAGCTGGGAGGACGCGTCCCGGCGCGCGCGCGAGTCGGGGCGCCACGTGCTCGTCGTGATGCGCTCGTACCCGGGCTTCGACATCCCCGACACGACGCAGCTCGTCACGTTCATGAGCGAGGAGGTCGTCGCGCTCGTGCGCTCGCGGCTCATCGCCGTGCGACTCAGCAAGGACTCGCCGTCCCCGCTGCGCGATCCCGCCGTCTACGGGCTGAGCCGCTCGACGTTCGGGGTCGCGTTCCTGCTCGTCGATGCGGACGGGAACGTCCTCGCCGACACGCCGCACACCGAGCCGGAGGTGCTCCTGCGCTGGCTCTCGCTCGAGCTCGCGCGGCACCCCGACTCGTCGATCGACGAGCGACCCACGGACCCGGTCGAAGCGGCCGAGCTCGCGCTCGACCGCGGGGAGCTCGACCTCGCGGAGCAGTCACTGGAGGGGCTCGACGTGCTGGGAGCCCACCGCGCACGCGCGCGGCTCCTGCGCCGTCGCGGCGACATCGCCGGAGCGCTCGCCACCCTCGACGCGGCGCTCGCGGCCGCCGATGAGCCCGCGCACGACCTGCTGTGCGATCGGGCCGAGATTCTGTTCCGCGAGGGCCGCGACGACGAGGCGCGTCGAGCGCTGCAGCCGGTTCTGGACGACGTGACGTCCCCCGCGCACCCCGAGGCGCTCTTCCTCTCCAGCTACCTGGAGCAGCGCGAGAGCGGCGCAGACGCCGCGCGCATGCAGCTCATGCAGTCCTTCCCGGACTCGCGCTGGGCGTGGCTGGCCGCGGCGTACGTGAAGCTGGAGCCGCTCATGCAGATGGCTGGCTCGGACATGGAGATCCGCTGGCCGCGTGCGGACGTCCTGGCGCTGATGACCGATGAGGTCGCGGAGCCTCTCGAGCCGGACGAGCTCGGGCGCGCCGCGCGCGACGCGGTGGCCTGGCTCGTCGAACACCAGCGCGCCGACGGGTCGTGGCCGGGTCCGACCGAGCTGCGGCGCCCGGACGACGAGCCGCCCGACCTGATCATGACCGCGGTCGACGCGCTGGCCACGCGCGCGGTCCTGCAGCGGGGGTGGATGTACCGCGATGTGGCCGAGCGAGGGCTCGCGTTCCTGCTCGCGTCGGACGCGCGCCGCCGGGAGGATCCGCCGCCCGTCGTGTACATGGACTACACCGCGTGGGCGGCGTGGGCCCAGCTGGAGCTCGCCGTCGACGCGCTGGAGGCCGAGCTCGGGGATCCCTCGGAGCTGCGCGCGTTCGCGGGGCGCCTGGTGAGTGACCTGGAGTCACGCGTGCGCAGCAACGGCGGGTGGAGCTACTACATCTCCTCCGACGCCGCGGGCGCGAATCCCGTCGAGCAGTCGATCAGCTTCACGACCGCCGCCGCGGTCGTGTCGCTCGTGCGCGCGCGCCAGGCGGGAATCGACGTGCCGGACCGGCTCGTGGACGGCGCGCTCGACTGCCTGGAGGAGATGCGCGGCGACGACGGCCTGTTCGCGTACATGCTCCAGTACCCCAGCGGAGGCCAGACCCGGAACGCGGCACCGGGAGCCGCCGGGCGCGGGCCCGCGTGCGAGCTGGCGCTCTCCGCGGGCGGCCGCGGCGGCGACGAGCGCTTGCGCGGATCGCTGGAGCTCTTCACCGAGAACTCCGGCGCGCTCGCGGCCGAGGTCGGGAAGGCGCTCATGCACGCGGGGGCCGACACGCAGGGATGCCACTACCCGTTCTTCGACTACCTCATGGCGGCAAGGGCGGCCGAGCGCCTTGGCGCGCGCGACGTCGCCGCGCTGCGCGCGCGGATGGTCGACCTCGTGCTCGCTGCGCGGCACTCCGACGGCAGCTTCCAGGACACGCCGATCCTCGGGCAGACCTACGGCACCGCGGCGGCGCTGCTGACGCTGGAGGCGCTGCGGGATCAGAGCCTGGGCAGGAATCGCTGACGCGTCATCTGCCGAGGCCCTGATGATGTCTCTGGCGCATCCTCTGACGAAGATGCGCGGTCATGTCTCTGGCGCATCTTCTGACGAAGATGCGCGGTCAGTAGCGCAGGTGCGCCTGGAGCATGACCGGCCGGTGGTCGGACGCGAGCGCCTCGTCGATGACGCGGTGCTCGTCGATGACCCAGCGGTTGCGAGGGCGTAGCAGCACGTAGTCGATCTCCTTGATCGGCTGGTCCGACGGGAACGTCAGCGCATCGCCGCGCTTCTCCGGCGCGTCGAACGCCGTGTACAGGGCGGCGAGCACGGACGAGTTGCGCTCGGAGTTCAGGTCGCCGCCGAAGATCACCGGCCGCTTCTCGTCCTCGTAGTGCTCGAGCAGGTAGCGGGCCTGGGCGAGGCGCTCGTCCTCGGTCTGCACGAGGTGGAGCCCCGTGACGACGACCTCGGTGTCCTGCGCTTCGATGACGACTTCGAGCGCAGCGACGCGCTTCGCGTCGGGCGGGAGCTGGATCGTCTGCGTGCTCACGATCGGGAACATCGACAGCGCGGCCATGCCGTAGTGCCCGCCGTCGTACGAGCGGAACGTGCCGAAGCGATGGTCCATGCCGACGAGCTCGCCGAGCTTGGCCGCCTGGTCGGTGCCGCCGGACCGCTCGCAGCACTGGTCGACCTCCTGCAGCAGCACGACGTTCGCGTCCGCCTCGCGGATGACCTCGGCGACGCGCTCCAGGTCGACGCGTCCGTCGAGCCCCTCGCAGTGCCGGACGTTGTAGACGAGCACGCGGACCGGCACGGGACGGTCCGAGTGGGTCTCGGTGGACGAGCAGGACGCGGCGGCGAAGACGGCGGCGGCTAGGACGAACGACGTGCGGATGAGGTTCATCGTGGAGGCGGCCCGTGGGCCTGCGCGGGAAGGGATGTCGCGACCGAGTTTGACCCAACCGTGCCGCGATCGACCTCCCGTGGATCGGTCTTTCCAGGAGACATCTGGAGCCAGGTGTCCGGAATGGCGCCGGGGAGGTTTCGAACCGAAAGACGCGTGACTCGGGATGGATCGCCGGGTCCATGGTCGCGTCGGCGGCGAACGCCCCGTCGTCTCCACTGCCCTCGTCCCTGGCCCAGCGTCTCCCATGCTCGCCCGCACTCTCTCCCTGCTCGCACTCGTCGCCACGCCCGCAGCCGCCCAGGACGTCCTCGTCGTGGGTTCCGACGGCTTCACACCCTTTCTCTCGATCCGGGATGCGATCCAGGTCGCGTCCCCCGGCTCGCTCATCATCGTCCGGCCCGGCGTCTATCCCGAGGCGGTGCGGATCGGCTCGAAGCCGCTCCAGATCGTCGCGCCCGTCCCCGGCTCCGTCACGGTCCTCGGTGACGTCGACGTGCGAGGTCTTCCCGCGGACGGCGACGTGCTGCTGCACGGGCTGCGGATCGAGGGGAGCTACATCGAGTTCGACGCCGCCGTCGAGCTGCGCGACTGCGAAGGGCGCGTGACGCTCCAGAGCTGCCACGTCTTGGGCTCGGACGCGTGGATGGCGGGCGACCCCGGTCAGGCCGCGCTCGGCGCGGTGCGCTCGCCGTACGTCACGGCGATCCGATGCACGCTCGAGGGCGGCGACGGCGTCACCCAGACCTTCACCTCGGGCGCCGGGGCGGGCGGCGCTGGCGTGTTCGCGGACGCGTCGCGCGTGGAGCTCTTCGGCTGCACCGCGAACGGCGGCGACGGCGAGGACGTCTTCCCGCTCGACATCTTCGACGGCGGTCGCGGGGGGCACGGACTGGACCTGCGCGCGGCGGCCGGATTCGTCTCGGGCGGCACGTTCCGCGGCGGTGCGGGCGGGGCCGGCGGCTCGACGTTCACGTTCCCGGTGGGCGGCGACGGTGGGAACGGCATCACGGTCGGTACCGGCTCGATGCTCGTGGAGCGCGGGCCGGTGCTCGTCGGCGGGCCGGGCGGCCCGACGATGGGCGGTCCCCCCGGCGCCACGGGGAGCGGGATCGCGGGTCCCGGGCAGGTCTTCTCGCTCCCGGGTGTCCCGCGGCTGCACGAGGGCGACGTGTTCGTGCGCGGCCAGAGCATCTACGACTTCGTCGTGACCGGTCCGGCGAACGCGAACGTCGGCCTCGTGATCACGCCGCGCGCGCCGTTCTTCTTCCGCACGCGTGGAGCGGCGGGCGGGCTGACGGACCTCACGCCGCAGTTGCGCCCCGATGGCGAGCCGATCCCGCTCGGGACGACGGACGCCCTCGGTCGGCTCCAGGCGAGCCTGGGGATCCCGCTGCTCCCCGCTTCGCCGTCGTTCCGGCCGCTCGCGTTCACGATGTCTTTCGACGGCCGGAGCGGCCCGAGCGGGCGCGGCAACCCGATCCCGGTCGTCACGGTGAACTGCGACGCGCTGTTGCCGGACTGCGACGGCTCCGGCCGAGCCGATCTGTGCGAGTTCCTCGAGGGCACGCTCGACGACGCGAACGGGAACCTGGTCCCGGACTCCTGCGAGATCGACTGCAACGGCAACGGCGTCGCGGACTTCCTCGACATCCTGAACGGCACGAGCCTCGACCTCGACGGCGACGGCGTGCCGGATGAATGCTGAGGCTCGCGCTGCCGTCGTGACGGCGGCCGCGATCTGCGACGGCGTGCCACGGATGGTGACCACGCCGGGCGTCCCGATCCTCCCTCACGACCCTGCGAGGGCGATTTTCAGCAGTTCTGTACGACCCCTGCTAAGATCGGCGGCCCCGGCCTCTCCCATCCCGAACCGACAAGCAGATGCTCGCCACGCTCCTCCTGCTGTCCCCCGCTCTCACCACGGGTGACGAGCTCAGGTACCTCCCCGCTGAGAACGCGGAGACCCGGTATTCGTTCACCGAGACCACGGACCTCCGCATGACCTACCTGCGGAGCGTCACGAACGGTCAAGAGCACGAGCGGACGGACTTCCAGCCGACCTATCGCCAGCAGACCGCGCGCCGCTGGACCGACCGCGTCGTGCGCGCCGGCGACGGCCGCGACGACGAGCTGGTGCGCGAGGTGCACCGCGCCGCCGAGGAGTTCACCCTCGAGATCGAAGAGCGGGGCAAGACCGTGACCGGCCGGACCGTCAGCACGTCCGAGGTCGCGGGTGCGCGCGTCCGCTTCGAGTGGAACGAGGCCGCCGGCGACTACGTGGGCACGCTCGCGGACGCGGACGGCGCCGCGGACCCGAGTCCGGTCTGGCTCGCGGGCCTCGAGGCCGACACGACGGGCCGAGCGTTCCTGCCGCCGTCGGACATGGATGACGTTGCGCCCGGGTCCCAGTGGGAAGTCGAGGCGAGCGCGCTGTCCGCGCTCCTCGCGCCCGGCGGTCGGATGGCCGCGCTGTACGGGCCCCTGGAGGGCGCCGAGGATCCTGACCTGCTCGCTCTCTACGGCTCGCTGTCCGCGGCGCGCCTGACCGAGGAGGTCGGCGGAACCGCCCGCGCGAGGTGGCGCTCGACGGTCCAGGACGACGGCCGGACGTACGCGATCATCGACCTCACGTTCGACCTGGAGGTCGGCGCCGTCCCGACGGCGTGGATGCAGGAGCAGTCGAAGCCCTACGCGCTCGCCCTCATGGGTCAGGGCGCGAGGGACGCCAGGATCGACGCCCGGATGGAGGGGACCGCCTCGATCCTCTGGGACGTCGACCGGGGCTGCCTGCTGAACGTCACGCTGCGCTCCGAGAACGACGTCCACGTCGCGCTCGACTACTCCCTCGCGTTCGGGAATACGAACGTCGACGGCAAGTACGAGTTCGACCTCGAGGGCGCGACCGCGATCGAGATCGAAGCGCGGCGCTGAGCTCGGCGGCCGTTCCGGCCTGCGGCGCGCGCTACTCGAAGAGCAGCTCGACGGCGTGTGTCGTGTTGCTCGTGGGTGACGGGTTCGCGTCGCGGTACCACCACTGGAAGCTCCACGTCGAGCCCGGGATCAGGACCGCGCTCGGGGGGAGCGCGCCGCTGTCGAGCGTCACAGCGCGCGTTCCGAGCGCGTCCGCGGTTCCGAGCGCCGTGAGCACGCGGGAGATCGTCCCGCCGAGGCACAGGTCACCGTCGCCGCCGCCGAGGCCGGGCACCTGGTTGCGCGAGGTGGCCATGAGCAGGTATCCGACCGATCCGGCGGGGAGTCCGACGACGTCGAAGGCGAGGTCGTTGGCGGCCACGGCGGTCGATCCTCGGGCCGTGAGCGCGGCGGACGCGCCCGTGGAGTTGGCGCGGCCGGCGCAGTGGGACGTGCCGAGGCGCAGGTCGATCCGGTAGCGCAGCGCCGTGCCCGCGTCGAGGCCCAGGGCGTCCGTTCGCGGTGAGCCGACGACCAGCGTGTCGCCGCTCAGCGCCAGCGACGAGGCGAAGCCCCGGTCCGCGACGACGGTCGGGTGCACGAGGCTGCGCGGCGTCCACGCTCCTCCGTCGAGGACGTATTCGAGCGCCGCGCCGGAGTCGGCCGACGAGCCCGACCGCCGCGTCGCCCCGACGACCACGCGCGCTCCGTCGACTGTCCCGTCGAGCGCGACCGTCTCTCCGAAGCCGCCGAGCTCCCCGTCGAACGGTGCGAGCTCCGCGACGTCGGTCCAGCCACCCGGCAGGCGGGTCCAGACGAACGCCCGGTCGTCCTGTGATCCGACCGCGACGCGCTCGGTGCCCGCCGTCACGTCGACGTCGACGTCAGTCCCGTGGTAGGTCACGACGAACGCGCTCGGGTGCTCGAGGCGCGCCTCCTCGGCGAACGCCGCGCCGGCCCCGGTACGGCGGAACACGTAGGTCGCGCCCGAGTCGTAGGACTGCGCGTCCTCGCCCGGCGCGCCGACGACCAGGAGGTCGCCCTCCATCGCGAGGGCTTCGCCGAACTCGCTGCTGTCGAAGACCGTCGCCGGGCGCGTGAGCGCGCCGGCGGCCGACCACGCGCCCGCGGGCCCGCGCTCGACGAGGTGCACGTCGGCCGTGAAGTCGGGCTGTCCGATCGCGCAGATGCCGCCGCGCACAGCGACCGCCGCGCCGTAGCGCTCCCGCCCCGGCACGCCGGCCAGGCGCGCGCGCTCCAGCCACGAGCCGTTCGGCTGACGCTCGAACACGTAGGCCTTGCCGGACGCACCGCCGCCGTCCGCGCGCGGTGCGCCGACGACGACGACCCCCGCCGTCGCGTCGACGTCGACGGCGGCGCCGAACGCGTCGCGGTCCTCGCCGTCGCTGGCCGTCAGGCGCGCCTCCACGCTCCACACGCCACCCGCGCGGCGGAAGACCGTCACCGCGCCCGGCCCGTAGCTCGCGAACGCGTTCCCGACGTCCTCGCGCGAGCCGACGACGAGGAGGTCGGCGTCGATCGCGACCGCGGACCCGAAGCCGTCGGCGGCGGCGGTCTGGGGATCGCGGAGGACGGCGGGGCCCGTGGGGACCTGGGGCGCGAGCGCGAGCGCGGTCAGCGTGAGGGAGAGCATGGCGGCCGTTCCAGGGAAGGCCCGGGGAAGGAGAAGGGCGAGGGGCGGGACACCAGATCAGCGAGCCGTTCCAGGGTGAGGCGGCTCTGACCTCCGCATGAGAGTCCCCGCGTCGCGTTCTCGCAACATGCCGCGACGGCGTCCATCTGGAGCGACACGGGTGCATCCGATCGAGCCGAGCCGCCGCCGCGGGGCGGTGAGTGGGCCTGCGCCTCGCGATGGGGACGGTCTGCCGCGGTTCGTGGGTGCTTCGGGGCGGTCGACGACCTGTCCGCGTTGCGCGAATTGGACGTCGCGCGGATCGGCCGACGTTGCCGTCCCTGCTCACGCGTCGCCGTAAGTGACTTCTAGGAAGTTGCTTATGGACTCAGCGCCGCTCCGTGGGCTGGTTGGCAAGCGACGTGCTCCTGGTCCCTCGCCTCGGCCGCACCGGGGCGCCCACGAGACCAAAGCCGCACGCCGTCATCACCATGAGCCTCTCCTTCCACGACGACACCAAGTTCTGCCCGAGCTGCGATACCTACGTCCGCTACCTGTCGAGCATCGACCGCAGCTACTGCGTCGACTGCGGCGGAGAGGTCCGACTCCTGTCCGAGTCCGACTGGGCGAAGTTCCAGGAGCAGCTCGAGGCGCGGAAGCCCAAGGGCGGCCGCCCGCGCAAGAAGAAGAGCGGCTCCGTCGCCGCGTGACCGAACACGATCTCCTGACTCCCTGACCTCCTGCTGATCGGCGCTCTCTTCTCCGGCGTCTCGATCGGGCGCCCCTCTCCCTCGCTTCGAAGGAGGGGGGCGCCGTTTTCCAGCTCTACCCAGCGCGTAGAGTGCTCACGTGCAGATCACCTCGCTGCCCCAGTACCGACGCGACGGCAAGCGCTTCGTCGAGATCACGTCGGCGCTCGTCAAGTACGGCTTCGCGTCGCAGCTCCACCGGATCGAGCCGGAGTTCGTGCGCAAGTGGCTCGGGCACGAGTCGCTGGAGGAGGTCGCGAAGTGCTCGATGGGCGAGCGCCTGCGGCTCTTCTGCGAGGATCTCGGGCCGACGTTCGTCAAGCTCGGTCAGGTCCTGAGCACCCGCCCCGACGTCGTCCCGCCCGACGTCGCCCATGAGCTGGAGAAGCTGCAGTCCGGGACGCCCGCCGATCCTCCCGAGACCGTCCGCGCGATCGTCGAGGAGGAGCTCGGCGCGCCGATCGAGGAGCTGTTCGCCGAGTTCGACCTGAACGCGCTCGCGTCCGCGTCGATCGGCCAGGTCCACGCGGCGCGGCTCGCCGACGGTCGATCGGTCGTCGTCAAGGTCCAGCACCCGGGGATCGAGGACCAGGTCAACGTCGACTTCGACATTCTCTCCGGGCTCGCCGGGTTCCTCGAGGAGCACGACGAGACGGCGCGCTCGCTCCAGATCCGCGCGGTGATGGAGGAGGCGCGGCGGACGCTCAACGGCGAGCTCGACTTCCGGCGCGAGCTGCGCAGCCTGGAGCAGTTCGGCCGCGCGTTCGCGGACAACCGCGACGTGCACCTCCCCGACGCCTTCCGCGAGCAAAGCTCGCGCCGCGTCCTCACGATGGAACGGCTGGAGGGATTCTCGGTCGCCGACGAGGAGCGGTTGCAGGCGAGTGGGTTCGATCGCACGCACCTCGCCGAGGTCGGCGCGCACGTCTTCCTCGACATGGTCTTCCGCGACGGCGCCTTCCACGCGGACCCGCACCCGGGGAACGTCTTCGTCCTGCTCGACGGGCGCGTCGGCCTGATCGACTTCGGGATGGTCGGCCGCATCGACGACGAGATGCGGGACGACCTGCTGGACCTGCTCGTCGGGTTCTCACGCGCGGACTCGCGCGAGATCGGCCGCGTCGTCCGGCGGCTCGGCACGTTTCCCGCCGAGGTCGACGAGGGCGCGCTGCGCCGGGACATCGCCGACCTCCAGGGCGAGCTCGCGGGGACCCCGATCGGCGAGATGGACGTCGGCGGTCTCCTGGAACAGTTCACCGCGATCCTGCGGCGGCACCGCATCCTGCTGCCGCCGGCGGTGTCGATGCTGGTCAAGCTGCTCGTGATGCTCGAGGGCACCGCGCGTCACCTCGACCCGCGCTTCTCGCTCATGGGCGTCGTGAAGCCGTACTGCGAGACGATGCTGCTGCGCCGCGCGTCGCCGAAGGCCCAGGCGAAGCGCGCGTTCGAGGTCGGCCGCGACTGGATCCGCCTCATCGATCGCCTGCCGTCGCTCCTCGACGACGTCGCGCGCCGCGTCGAGCAGGGCAAGCTCAAGATCGACATGGTCCACACGGGCCTGGAGGCGACGGTCGACCGGCTCGTCTCGGGGCTCCTGTGCGCGTCGCTGCTGGTCGGCGGCGCCCTCCTCTGGTCGCTGAAGGCGCCGCCGGTGATCTACGGGATCCCCGTCGTCGGCGTGGCGGCGACGGGGCTCGCGATGGTGCACGGGGTGCGGATCCTGCGGTCGATCGGCCGCAGGCCGCGCTGAACCAGAACCCGGCTGGTCAGCTCGCGGAGCCTGCGGGCTCGTGGGCCGGGTAGTCCGAGTAGCCCGCCTCGGCGTCACCGCCGGCGTACCACTTCGCGGGGTCCGAGTCCGCGAGCGGCCAGTCGTTGCGGTAGCGCTCGATGAGGTCGGGGTTCGCGATGAACGGGCGCCCGATGGCGATCATGTCCGCGGCGCCGCGCTCGATCGCAGCGTTCGCGGTGTCGCGGTCGTACCCGCAGTTGCCCATCACCGGGCCGCGGAAGACGGCGCGGAACTCCTCCAGCGTCATGGGCTCGCCCTTCTCGTGGAAGCCGAACGCGAGGCCGTCCATCACGTGCAGGTACGCGAGCCCGTACGCGTCGATCTCGGTCGCGACGTACGTGAACGTCTCGCGGTAGTCGTCCGAACCCATGTCGTTGAAGACGCCGTTCGGAGCGAGGCGGACGCTGACGCGGTTCGCCGGGAAGACCTGCACGATTCCGTCGACGACCTCCCGCAGCAGCCGGAAGCGGTTCTCGATGCTCCCGCCGTAGGCGTCGGTGCGCTGGTTCGTCTTCGACTGCAGGAACTGGTCGAGCAGGTAGCCGTTCGCCGCGTGGATCTCGACGCCGTCGAAGCCCGCGGCCTTGGCGCGCTTCGCCGCCTCGACGTAGTCCTGGACGATGCCGGGCAGCTCTTCGGTCTCCAGCGCGCGCGGCGTCTCGTGGGGCTTCTTCCCGCCCCCCGGGACGTGGACGCCCTCGCCCTGCATGGCGATGGCCGACGGCGCGACGGGCAGCTCGCCGCCGTGGAAGTCGGAGTGCGACGCCCGGCCGCAGTGCCAGAGCTGGAGGAAGATCTTGGTGCCCTTCGCGTGGACGGCGTCGGTCACCTTCCGCCAGCCCTCGACCATCTCGTCGGTGTAGATGCCGGGTGACTCGACCCACCCGTTGGCCTGGGCGGAGATGGTCGTGGCCTCGGTGATCTGGAGCCCCGCGCCCGCGCGCTGGGCGTAGTACTCGGCCATCAGGTCGTTCGGGACCCGCTCGGTGCCCGCCCGGGCGCGGGTCATCGGCGCCAGGACGACGCGGTTCGGGAGCTCCAGGTCTCCCATCGTGAAGGGCTGGAGCAGGGCGAGGTCGGAGTGCATGGGCTTGGTGGGGCCGCAGGGGCGGCCGCGCGGTGTCGGGTCCGGGAATCGAGCCGGCTCGATGGCCGGCGGGGCGGGATACTAGACTGGTCGGTCAACAACTCAAGTCGCTTTTCCAGCCCCGCTTCTCGCAGTGATCAGTTCGCCTTCAGCGTGAGCCGTGCCAGGCGAGCAGGCCGAGGACGACGAGCGCGCCCCCTGCGACCTGCACCGCGCCCGGGACCTCGCCGAGGAAGGCCCACGCCACGAGGAGCGCCACCACGGGCACGAGGTTGTTCAGGGACGCCGTCCGCGCGGCGCCGAAGCGGAGCACGCTCCTGTTCCAGAGCGCGTACGCGATGCCCGTCGAGAGCACTCCCGAGTAGAGGATCGTGAGGACGAGGAACGTGGCGTGCTCGGGCTCCGGGGCCTGGAGCCTTGGCAGCGCCAGGATCCAGTGTCCTGGCAGCGAGACCAGAGTCGCCAGGAACGCGAGCCGCGTCGCGGGGAAGGTCTCCAGCATCGGCCGACTGACGACCGTCGCCCAGGCCCAGGCGAGCATCGCGGCTAGCACCGCCAGGTTGCCCGCCAGGGTTGCGCCGCCGGCGTCGGCGCCCGCGCGGGTCCCGGTGGTCGTGACGAGGATCGTGCCGAGGAAGGCGACACCGAGCGCGATCCAGGCGCGCGTCGGGTGATGCTCCATGCCGCGCAGACGGGCGAACACCGCGGTCCAGATCGGCGCGCTGGCGACGAGGATCGCCGCGTTCCCCGCGCTCGTCGCGTCCATGCCGACGACGAAGAGCACCTGGTAGAAGAAGCTGGAGAGCAGGCCGAACCAGACGATCGAGCGCCACGGCGTCGCCGCCGGCGCCGGGCGGTCCGCGGTCTGCAGGCGGTCGACGACGCCGAGGGCTATCGCGCTCAGCGTCAGCCGGAGCGCGTTGAACACGAACGGGTCGAGGTGCGCCAGCCCCGCCTTCATCAGGGGGATGTTGATCCCCCAGATCAGCGCCACCGCCAGGGGCGTGGCCGCGTCCCGCAGAGGCATTCGGGCTAGCGGGCGGAAGGTACTTCGACCCAGAACCAGCCGCGGACGTCACCCTCGGTGTAGCCGGTCGCCAGGTCGTCGGGATAGGCGCGCGCGAGCGCCTTGCCGACGCCGTCGTCCTCGATGTCCTTCTCTCCTTCCTCGATCACGTCCTGCGCCCAGTCCGGCGCGGCGTCCTCGGTCCTTGCCCCGCAGCCGAGAGCGACGAGCAGAACGGCGGGTAGGAGTGCGGTACGGACGACGGTCATGGGCGTTTCACCCCGGGGGCTCCGGGGCGGCAAGCATGGTAGCCGCGCCTCGCAACTTCGGAGTTCGAAGACTAGCCTCGGGGCGATGTACCCCTGGAGAGTGTTCGTCAAGGGGCGCAACCTCCTCATCGACGTCGACGACGAGGTCGGCAAGCGGGGGCTGTTCACCACGCGCTACGTCGAAGCGGAGGGCGAGGCGGAGGCGGCCGAAGCCGCGCTGGCGCAGGTCCGCAGCGACCTGGAGGGCGTCATCCTCAACGAGGACTTCGACCCGCCCGTGTTCAGCGCTGCCGAGGTCGAAGCGATGGAGTCGCGGGACGATTTCCCCGCGGAGACCCCCGGTCTCGCGGTCTTCCCCGAGTCGGGGGAGGACCCGTCCGAGCCCTTCGTCTCCGAGCTGCCCGTCGACGCGTCGTTCGCGCTCCCGCGCGGCGTCTCCCTGACCGACCGCGGCGGGCTGAGCGAGGGCTTCGAGGTCGTCCCGAGGGTCGACGCCGGGCACACGATGATCCGCGTCAACGTCAGCGCGGACCGTACGGCCGAGGTGTACCGCGAGCTGTCCGAGGCGGTGGACGCGCCCGGCTTCCTCGTGGTCGAGACCCCGTCGAACCGGGCGGTCGAGGAGGAACTGCGCGCCTCGGACGACGCTCCGTTCCACGTCGACGTCCACTACCTGGACGGGCTGGAGTCGATCGATCACCGGATCCTGTTCGACGAGTTCGCCGACCTCCTGACCGCGTGCGGCTTCGTCGCCTTCGGATTCGGCTCGCACCAGGGGATCGACGAGGTGCTCGTCGACGGCTACAAGACGTTCACCGTCCTGAGCGTCGACCCGGACAAGTACGTCACGCGGCTGCGTGCGCTCGGGCTCCCCGAACGCTCGCCGCTGCGTACGGCGTGGAACACGCTCGGGCCGGACACGCCCGGCGAACGCCTGCGTCAGCGGATCGATGGACGCACGGTGTTCGACCTCGTCGAGGAGCTGGAGGACCGGGGGCTCTACTTCGCGAAGCGACGCGAGGGAGTCGTCTGAAGGTCGCGACCCTTCGGAGCGCCGCGGGCTGCTACCGTGGAGCCGTCACCGCACCCGCTCCGCTTTCCCCCCGTCCGCCCGCGGCCGACGATCCCCACCGCCGCGGTCGATCCTCCATGGTTCGCCACGACGCCCTCCGTCCGCTCGTCTCCCACCGCGGCTCTCGCTGCGTCACCGTCACCCTGCCCACCGCCGTGCGCGGCAAGGAGACTCGCGAGGGCCCGATCCGGCTCAAGAACCTCGTGCGCCAGGTCGCCGAGGTGCTCGACGCGGACTCCGCGCTCGACCGCGACATCCTCCAGTGGCTGGAGGCGTTCGAGGACGACCACGACTTCTGGCAGCACCAGCGCGAGGGGCTCCTCCTGCTCGCGGGAGAGGACGTGCGCGAGGCGTGGAAGCTCCCGATGGTCGTGCCCGAGGCGGCGCGCGTCGACCGGCGCTTTCACCTCAAGAGCGCGATCCGTCTGGCCAACAGCCCGTCGTTCGAGGTGCTCGCGTTCAGCCGCGGAAGCGTCCGCCTGATGAGCTGCGACGCCAGCCACGTCGACGTCGTGGAAGTCCCCGGGCTCACCGACAGCCTCGCGGAGTTCATGCAGCTCGACGAGGACCCGGGCGCCGTCGAGCATCGGGAGGACGGCGTCGACGACCGCCGGACCGAGGACCTCAAGCGCTACGCGCGCGCCGTCGCCCAGCGGATCGACCAGCGTCGCCTGTCGATGAACGCGCCGCCGACGCTGTTCCTCGCCGCCACCGACCGCGACGCCGCCGCCTACCGCAACCACTCACGCGATCCGCGGATCGACCCGACGACGATCGCCGGTAACCACGACCGGTCCGATCCGGAGGCGCTGCGCGCTGCGGCGTGGGAGCATCGCCAGGTCGGCTGGGAGCGGGACCAGAGCGCGGCCAAGGACCGCGTGCTCCAGGCGATCGCGTCCGACAAGGGCAGCGACTCGCTACCGCGCGTTCTCGCGGCCGCTCACCAGGGCCTCGTGCACGCGATCTTCGCGGCGTCCGACGTCTCGGTGCCCGGCCACTACTCGGTCGGCGCGAACGCCGTGCTGCGGACGGACCCCGACACGCCGATGGAGGGCGACCTCGTCGACGAGGCCGCGTGCGTGAGCCTGCTCTACGGCGCGGACGTGCACATCGTGCCGAAGGAGCACCTGCCGTCGGGCGACGCGGTCGCGGCGCAGTTCCGGAGCTAGAGGTTGTCCGCGATGCGGCCCCAGGGCGTGATGCCCTCGGGTGCGTAGTCGTGGCGGAGGACGTCTCCGTCGACGGTCCGCAGCAGGCCGCCGTCGCGCAGGATCCGCCATGCGTTGGCGGGCACGACGTTCTGGTTCTTCGCGAGCCAGACGACCGCGCCGGGCAGCATCGCCAGCATGTCCGCGCGGCCGGCCGTCGGCAGCTCACCGACCCAGGCGGGGACCTCCTTCGGCGCGACCGCGAGGGGCGAATAGGTGCCGCCTCCGCGATCGGCCGCGCGACGCTGCGTCAGGTCGATCACGGCCATGGTCATGCTCATGCACGACCGCGCGATCAGGTGATAGCTGAGGTCCGCCTGCCCGACGACGCTGCGGATCGCGTCGTCCGGAACCATGTCGTCCTGGAAGAGCGCGACGACGCGCGCCTCGTCCTCGGCCGTCCAGCCCCGCAGCGCGTCGGGCGTGGGGACCTGGAGCTCGCCGGATTCGAACATCTCTGCGAGCACGCGGCGCATCAGCCCGTCGCCGATCATCAGGCACATCTCCAGGAGGCCGGCCTCCGTCGCGCCCGAGCCCGAGAGGTCGAGCGGATAGCACTGCCACTGGAACTGCTTCAGCGCGGTCTGCAGGTAGTACGCGGAGCCCCCGTATGCCCGCACGGTGATCGAGTACGAGTCCGGGTCGAGGCCAGCGACGAAGTCGAAGCCCTCGCCGGGATCGCGCCAGGCCTCGAAGCTCACGAGCAGGTCGTCGAGTGCCACCGGTCCGGTCCACGTCGTCTCGTCCGGCACGATGACCTCGGGCCTCTCGTCCGGCTCGAAGACGAAGCGCAGCAGGCCGTGCCCGGAGGACATGGCCTTGCCGTACTCGCGGTCCTGCACGAAGACGAACTCGGCCGAGCGGATCCCGCCCTTCGGCACGTGGACCGTCGCGATCGTCGTCGTCGCGAGGAGCGGGTCGCACGCGACGTTGACGTTGCGCACCACGTAGTGGTCCTCGTCCGCCGACGCGACCCAGTCGACGAGCAGAGGCACCGCCTTCAGCGCGAGCCCGTTGGGCAGCGCGTCGGTGCGGTTCCTGACGACCGTGACGGGGTCGTCGGAGCGCGCCCACTCCAGGAGCGCCGCGGCGTCCGCGACGCGCAGCTCCGCGTGGCCCGCGTCGTCCGCGAGCACGGGCACGAGCGGCGCGCTGAGCGCCTCGAGATCCGGCCGCCCCGAACTGGCCCAGCGCCGCCCGAGCAGCAGCCCGACGACCAGCGTGACGAGGAGCGGCGCGAGGGGGGAGTTCTTGATCGATCGCATGGCAGGGCCTCGGAGACAAGCTTGTACACGCCGTCAGCGCCGCGTCACCCGGTTTCTTGCCCGCCCCTCTCGCGCCCGTGCTGCGGGGGACGCCTTGCGGATCTGCGGGCGATGCCGCACGGTGCAATCCTCCCCGTGCCATCCCCATTCTCTCGATGGAGGCCTCGCATGCTCGCCCTCGCCCCGTTCGCACTGACCGCGGCTCCGGTCGCTCTTCCCCAGCAGGAGCCGGACCTCTTCGTCCTCGCCCGACTTGACCGAGTCATGAAGGTGTCGGGCTACGACGGGCCGAACCCGACCACCGAGACGGCCGTCACCTACTCCATTCCGCCCGGCTCACAGGCGTTCCCGCGCGGGCTCGAGATCGACCGGTCGACCGGTGACTTTCTGATCCTGCTCAGTCCGATCCCCGGTGGACTGGCGGTCGAGGAAGCGCAGATCCTCCGCGTCGACCGAGTGACGGGCCAGACCCTCTCGATCATGACGCTGCCCCTGTTCGACCTCGACGGGTTCGAGCAGCGCTACGACGGTGAGCTCTTCGCGATCGACTCGGGCCGGGATCTCGTCCGGATCGACCTCGCTCAGGGCACATTCTCGTCCGTACCGCTCTCCTCACCGCTCACGCAGGAGGACCTGTTCGGAATGACGATCGACGAGACCGGGATGATCACCGTCAATCGAATCAGCGGCCTGGGACCGCACCGATACACGGTCGATCCCCTCGACGGGACGATGACTCCGATGGACACGTCGGCGCGCGCGATGGGGCTGGAGTCGGACGGGAACGGCCGTCTCTTCTACGGCGGTTTCCTTCCCGTGTCAGGGATCGTGATCGAGGACCTCGCCACCGGCACGTTGACCCCGATCCCCGGATCGAACGCGACCTCGAACGTGTATGCCCTCCAGTTCGAGGAGCCCGTCGACGGCGAAGGCGTGCACCCGGTCTGCGATGCGCTTCCGAATTCGACGGGCCTGGGCGCGACCCTGGAGGTGCTCGGCACGTCCGAGATCGCCCGCAACGACCTGACGCTCTACTCGCGCGACCTCCCGCCTCAGAGCTTCGGCTACTTCCTCGTGGGCCCGAACGTCGGGTTCCTACCCGTCGGCAGCGGCCTCCTCTGCATCGGCGTGCCGCAGGCTCGCTACTCGCTGTTCCCGCTCAACAGCGGGACGTCGGGGACGATCCGATTCGAAGTCGACCTCTTCTCGCTGCCGAACGGCGGAGCTCCGGTCGCCGGACGCACCGAGGTATTCCAGTACTGGTACCGCGACGTCGGGAGCACCTCCAACCTCTCCAGCGCGCTCGCGGTAACGCTTCGCTGACGAAGCGTCTCCCTCTTCCCTGGGCATGCCCGAAAAGATCGGTCGCTATCGGCTCCTGTCGAAGCTCGGGGAGGGGGGCTTCGGCACCGTCCATCGCGCGCAGCAGACGGAGGGCGTCCAGCGGCAGGTGGCCCTCAAGGTGCTCCGGCCCGGGATGGACTCGCCCGAGATCGTGACGCGCTTCGAGGCCGAGCGTCAGGCGCTGGCTCTCATGGACCACCCCGGTATCGCCAAGGTCCTCGACGCTGGCGTCGCGGGCGACGGCCGGCCTTGGTTCGCGATGGAGCTGGTCGACGGCTCGTCGATCACGGAGTACTGCGACGGGAAGCAGCTCCCGCTCCAGGCGCGCCTGCGGCTCTTCGAGGAGGTCTGCCAGGTCGTACAGCACGCGCACCAGAAGGGCGTGATCCACCGAGATCTGAAGCCGTCGAACATCCTCGTCACGGAGATCGATGGGAAGGCGCGGCCGGTCGTCATCGACTTCGGCGTGGCGAAAGCTCTCGGGGCGCGCCTCACAGAGGTCACGTTCGCGACGCAGAGCTTCCAGGTGCTCGGGACGCCCGAGTACATGTCGCCCGAGCAGGCGAGCGGGCGGACCGCCGACGTCGACACGCGCGCGGACGTGTATGCGCTCGGCGTCCTCCTGTACGAGCTCACGACGGGCACGAAGCCATTCGCCCTTCAGACGCTCCTGGAGCGAGGGTACGAGGAGGTGCTTCGCGTGATCCGCGATGTCGACCCGCCTCGACCGTCGCTTCGCGTCGGCGAACCGGGCGAGGCATCGGACGCTTCGGCACACGCGCGCTCCTCGTCCACGGCGGCGCTCGCGCGCGACCTGCGGGGTGACCTCGACTGGATCGTGATGCGTGCGATCGAGAAGGAGCGGGAGCGCCGTTACGACGGAGTCGGCGAGCTCGCCGCCGACGTGAGGCGGCACCTGGAGCACGAGCCCGTCTCGGCGTCCCCGCCCAGCGTCGGGTACCGCCTTCGCAAGCTCGTCCGCCGCCACCGCGGCGGAGTCGCGGCGGCAGTCGCGCTCTTCGTGCTGTTCGTCGCCGGGAGCGCGGGGACCGCGATCGGCCTGGTCCGTGCCAGCGATGAGGCCGAGCGCGCCGGACTGGAGGCGCAGCGGTATGCGCGCGTTTCCGAGCTCCTGGAGGGCATGCTCGACGGAGTTCGTCCTGCCGTGGCGTTGGGACGCGACACCGAGCTACTCCGCGACATCGTCGACCGGACCCGCGAGCGCGTCGACGAGCAGTCCGTCGAAGCGACGTCGCGGGTGGACCGGGAGGTCGAGTGGACGCTCCGCCGATTCCTCGCGAACGCGTACGAGGGGATCGGGGCGTTCCGGATCGCGCTCGAGGACGCTGACCGGACTTGCGATCTCGCCGCAGAGCTCTACGGGCCCGCCTCCATCGAGGCCGCGAGCGCAGTCGTCCTGCGAGGCGACGTGCTCTACGAGCTCGACGAGTTCGTGCGCGGAACGGAGGAACTCCCGCCGGCGATCGAGTCTCTGAAGTCCGATCCGGATGGACGATCCGACGTCGTGCTGGCGAAGGCGTGGGTGACCCTCGGCAACCACCAGCGCGAGCTCAGCCGATTCGACGAGGCAAAGAGGTCCTTCCGAGAGGCCCTGGCGATCTGTGCCGGCAACGACTCGATGGGAGTCATGGAGTCGAGCGCGGCGGCGAACCTCGCCAAGGTCCACGCAGACCTGGAGGAGCGCGAGGACGCCCTCCGCTGGCACGAGCGCTCGCTCGAGATCAAGCGGAGCGTGTACGAGGGAGACCACCCGGGCATCGCGAGTTCGATGACCTCGATCGGGCGCTCCCACCTCGCCCTCGGCGAGGTTGCAGCGGCAGAGCAGTGGTTGCTCGACGGCGCCGAGATGGCTCGACGGCTCTACGAGCCGACCCACCCCAGCTTCTCGGCGGTCCTCTTCAACCTCGCGCGGTTCTACAAGCTGCAGAAGCGCTACGGCGAGGCCGAGGCTGTCTACCTCGAAGTGCTCGACATCGACCGGGCGAACGCGCCAGAAGGCAACCGGCATCTGGTGTCCACGTTGACCAACATCGGCGCGCTGTACCGGGCAATGGGCCGCCTCGACGAGACCGAGCGGTACTACGAGGAGTCGTTCGAGATGCACGAGCGCCTTGGGCTCGACGCCGACGTCGACCACGGCGTGAGGCTGACGAGCCTCGCGCTGCTCCAGGAGCAGCGCGGGCGGCTCGACGACGCCGCCGATTCGATGGCGGCGGGGCACGAGATCCTCCAGCGAGACCTCGGTGACGAGCACTCGTACACCGCCCAGGCGGCTCTCTACCTCTCTCGCATCCGGATGAACCAGGGCGACCTCGAAGGAGCCGCGGACGCCGCTGCCCTCGCGGTCCCCGGGATGGAGGCCGTCTTTGGCGGTGACGATCCGCGGACGATCGACACCGTCGTCTACGCGGCGGAGATCGACCTGCGACGTGGCCTCGCCGACTCTGCGGAAGCGGGATTCCGGGACGCTCTCGCGCGCTGCATCGAACACCTGCCCGCCGACCATCCGACGCTCGCGAACTGCCGGCTCGATCTCGGCCGTGCGCTCCAGGCGCTCGAGCGATTCGAGGACGCCGAGGAGCAGTTCATGGAGGCATGGAGGCTGATCGACGAGGACTCGACGGCCTCCATCGAATCGCGCAGCCGTTACGCGAGCGACATCTCGAAGTTCTACGCCGCGTGGGGCGAGTCGGAAGAGGCTGCCGCCTGGCGCGAGATCGCGGGGAGGTAGTCGGCTCGACCCCTCCGTTCAGTCGAACGTCACGCCGACGGCGTCCGTGAAGTTCGACGTCGCCTGGCCGCCGGCGCTGTCGCGGTGCCACGTTTGGAAGCTCCAGGTCTCGCCCGCGGCGATCGTCACGAATCCGGTCGGCGTCGGAGTCTCGTCGAGCGCGAGGCCGAGTTCGAAGCGGCCGGTCGGTCCCGAGTCCAGGATCTGGCCCGGGCCGACGTAGCGTCCGATGTTCCCGCCGAGGCAGAGGTTGCCCGCGCTGCCGCCGGCCATCGGGGCGAAACCCTGCGTGCGGCTCGTCAGGAAGAAGCCGAACGCCGACGCCGGGAGCAGCGTCGCGCGGAGGCGCACGCTGCGGTCCAGGGCCCGGTCGGAGCCGAGCACGTCCATCCGGCCCGCGACGAGGGTGGAGTTCGGGACCGCGGGTCCGCAGTAGCGCGTCCCGATCTGCCCGAACACGATCAGGTTCGCGACGTCCTGGAGCACGTTCGCGTCACTCGCCGTCAGCGAGCCCGTGAACCCGAGTCCGCTCGGCGACTCGCCGATGATCCGTCCGTAGAAGACGCAGGCGGCGAGGTACGACCCTGCCGGGGATGGATGGCTCCCGTCCACGGCGAAGAGTTCGATGGACGGGAACGACTGGCGCGCGCGCCGCCATGCCTGGCCGACCGGGGCGATCTCAGCACCGATCGCGTTCCCGCACGACTCGTACCCGGCCGTCAGCGCGGTCTGCATCGCGTCGAAGTCGGGGAAGAACGGCGACGTCCGACCCGCCCACGTGAACTGACCGCCGTCGCGACGTCCCCAGGTCTCGTACATCACGACGCGGACGTCCGCGCTGCTCGCGATCGCCGCGTTCGCGAGGGTCTGCGCGCCCGGCGTCATCCAGTTCGCGAGGCCGTAGGGGATCGTCGGGATCGTGCTCTGCTCCTGCAGCACCACGACGTCCCAGCTCCGGCTCGCGATGAGCCCGAGCGTCACCGGATTGCTCGCGTGGTTCGATCCGTTCGACTGGGGCGCACCGAGCGAATTGCCTCCCGGGGTCGAACGGTCCGTGGACACGGCGTGCCCGCCGGCCGCGCACAGTCCCTCGAAGAGCGCGGGGAGGTCGTTCCGCGCCGTGTAGCTGTTGCCGATGAACAGCACGTCCGTCGTCTGGCCGAGCGCACAGGGTGCGCACGCGGCCGCGGCAAGGAGGGAGAGGAGCTTCGGCATGGCGATCCGGGCCCGGATTCTATCGCCGACCGTCGCCCTCGCGCCGCACGGTCAGGTCGAGCCTCCAGAGGTGCGTCTCGCTCTGGTTGCGCGCGGTCGCGCGGTAGGACGTGCCGCCGCGCAGCTGCTCTCGATCGGCGCGCCCGAACGGCACGTAGACGAAGGCGCGGTCGTTCTTGAACCACGAGCACCCGGGCTCGAGCGCGACATCGAGCCGCGGTGCGTCCTCGGCCGTCAGGTGCAGCCGCAGGTCTGCGTCGTCGAAGGCGCTCTTCAGCCTCGCGTCGCTCCGGACGGGGATCTCCGCGATCAGCCCGAAGCGGCCCTGCCGCGCGCAGTTCGCGACGATGTCCTCCGGCAGGGCCTCCGAGTCCGTCCAGTGGAGCGCCTCGATCGCCAGCACGCCGTCGCCCGCGGGCGGATTTGGGACGTCGCAGTGCGGACCGAACGCGTCGCGCAGCGACACGGTCGAGTACGGATTGACGTGCCCGAAGACGTCGTCCCGGGGCCCGAGCTCCTGCCGCCGGCCGACCGTTCGGTGCATCTGCGCGTCCGCCCAGTCGTGGAACGTCGCGACGTGCGTCATGAGACCGAGGAACCGCGCGTCGAGGATGCCCTGGTCGAGGCGGTCGTAGTTGAGCCGCCGCCACCGCCCTTCGACCCAGACCTCGTTGAACGTGTGCGACGTCCACGCCGAGCGGCCGCCGCCCATCGCGTCGCGGATCGTCTCGCGCACGCCGTTGTGCTCCAGGTTGACGTCGACGAAGCGCCACTCGGACTCGTCGGTCGCGTCGATGATCGGGATGCACAGGACGGTGCGCGTCGGAACGCCGAGCGCGCGGAGGCAGCCGCTGAGGTAGATCGCGGACGACGTGCAGCTCCCGCGACGTCCGGTCTGGAACATCCCGGCGGCGAAGAGCTCCTCGTCCCAGGACGCCGTGAGCGATCGCCCCGCCCGGTCCGACTCGCGCTCGAACACCTCGCTCAGATCGTCGGGAACGAACGGGAGACCCTCCTCGGTGAAGCCCGTCAGGAAGGTCGTGAACCCGTCGCGGTACTCGGCGCGGTCCAGGAGCCAGCGCGCGGCCGCGACCACGCCCTCGCCGGTCTCGAGGTCGCCGATCTCCGCTCCGCTCTTCGCCATCGCCCGGCGGATCTCCTTGCCGAGCTCGGGGCTCGCATTCGACGTCGGGCCGGCGCGGAGCCAGTGCTTCAGGCCGCGCGGCTTCTTGCTGCCGGGCGCCTCCGCGATCGTGCAGAACGGGTAGTGGACGACCTCCAGCTCCACGTACGTGTCGGTTTCGTCCAGCACGCGCGCGTCCTGGTAGTCGTCGCAAAGGAACTCGATCGTCACCGGCCGCATGACGTGGACGACCGAGCGCACGGTGTACGCGTATTCGCGCCGCTCCGCCCAGTCCCCGTCGTCGATGCCGTCCCCGTCCGAATCGCGCATTCGGGGATCCGTCCCGTACTTGTGCGTCTCGTGGACGTCGGTCAGGCCGTCGCGATCGGAATCCCTCGCAGAAACTCTGTCGGTCTGCGCCGCGATCGACGCGAAGAGGGGGGCGAGTGCGAGTGCTGCGACGATCATGGCGGGTTCCCGTTCAGGGGCCGTAAGCGCGACGCGCGGTCGTGCTCGACCGAGGAGCGGCCGGTCCGGCAGTCGCCCCCTCGCACGCTACCATCGACGCTGCCGACCCGCGATGTCGGCGACTCCCCCGCCCGGCGTCCTCCGTCCCTGGAGGCCACAGATGCTCACTCACGCTCTCGGACTGCTCGTTCTCTCGACCGCGCCCCCGGCGCTGCCCTGCGCCGCGCCCTCCGCCGTGTCCGCGGTCGAGGGCGACGTCCGCCTCGACCTCGAGCGCACCACCCTGTGGGTCGGGCGCGGCGCCGTGCTCGGCTTCGGCTGCGACGAGGCGCAGGAGCGCCGGGAGATCGAGGTGACCACGTCGGACTCCGCCGTCGTCGAGGTCCTCGGCGCCGCCGAGGTGCTCCCCGGCGCGTCGACCGGCACCTTCCGCGTGCGGGGCGTGGCCCCTGGCTCGGCCGTTCTTCGCATCGGCGCCGCGGAGCTGCCCGTCGAGGTCCGCCCGCTCACCGAGTCGGCGCGTCCGTGGCGACTGGAGCCCTCGATCGTCACGCCGGTCCTCGGCGCGATGGGCTCCGGCACGATCAGCGTCGGAGTCGAGGTCACGCGCGCCGACCTGCGCGACGACGTCCAGATCGAGCTCCGGCTGCCCGACGGCCGCGCGATCGCCGCGACGGAGCCGTTCGCCCAGGGCGGCGGGCCGTGCCTGCGCCGCCGCTTCGACCTCGACGTCGAATTCCTGGAGGAGGGCGAGCACACGCTGCGCGCCGTCGTCCTCGTCGACGGCGAGGAGGTCGGCTCGTCCGAGGAGACCATCGAGGTCGCGCGTGCGGGCGCCGCCTCGATCCGCGGTGAGTGCGAGGACGGCCTCGACGAGGAGCGGCCCGAAGAGTTCGGCCGCCGCGCTCCGCGCGTCGGCGGCGGTACCGACGCCTCCGGAGGCGCCTTCGTCGTCCTCCCGCGCAATGACTTCGTGTTCGTCGCGCCGTTCGAGGTCGTGCGGACGGGGCGCTACCAGCTCTACGTGCGCGCCCGCGGGGACCTCGCCGGCGGTGCGTTCCCCTCGATCGCGGCGTCCTTCGACGCGCCGACCCCGTACTCGGGGACGACCCGCCTCGTCGATCACCGCTGGCAGCGCCTGCCCGTCGGCGCGCCGGTCGATCTCTACGAGGGCGAGCATCACCTCGCGCTGCGGCTCCTGAACGACCTCGACGTGGGCGATCGAGCCGATCGCGACCTGTACGTCGACGAGTGGGAGCTGATCCACGTCGAGGACGACGACGCCGCTGCCGGCGCGTCCATGATGATGATGGACGACGGCGCCGGGCCGCGCGGCCCCCGCGGCGCCGGCCTGTGGATCGGGCTGGAGCGTCCGTTCGACCGCCATCAGATGTCGGGGCGGATGTGGATCCGCGGCGCCGCGAACTGGAGCGGCGGCGTCGATTCGGCGGCGCCGACAGTCGAGCTCGTCGTGAACGGGGAGGTCCGCGCGACCCAGCAGACCGCGAAGCCCGCGTTCGCGCTCGATCGCGCCCACCTCGGCGAGGGCGTTCACCGGATCGAGCTGCGTGCATCGCTCCCCGATGGGCGGACCGCCACCACTCCGGCGCAGCGTTTGACGGTCGTCGGCCCGGTCGCCGAGGTCGAGCCGCGCGATCTCGTGCGCTTCGACGTTCTCGACGAGCGCTGGGACGGCGGCTTCGTGCCGTACCTCGACGGTCAGAACGAAGAGGTGCGCCAGCGCGTGGTCCGCCCCCGGCGCGAGGTCGAGTCGATCCTGCAGGTGCCGGCGGACCTCGCGGGCACCTGGGAGGTCGCGCTGGAGGCCCGCGCCGGAGGCGGCGACCGCCCCGGCCGCGCCGCGATCGCGCTCGTCATGGACGGCGAGCGGAGCGAGGAGCTGACCACCCGCGTGACCGACTGGTGGAGCCTGCGCTCGTTCGGGACGGTCACCGTCCCCGAGGGCGGCGCGTCCGTCGCGCTGAGGCTCTCGCCGCAGGACGAGAACCCCGAGCTGCGCGTGCGCAGCCTCGTGTTCCGCAAGCGGCCCGGCGTGCCGGATCGGACGCCGCCCTCCGCGCGCCTCGCGTACCCCGCGGACGGCGCGACGCTCCACGGAGTCGACATGGCCGTCGTCGAGGCGTTCGACGACGACGCGATCGAGAGCGTCGACGTGCTCCTCGACGGGCGGGCCCAGGGCACCTTCGGCCACGTCCCCGGCGGCTCGGGTGCGATCACCGCGCCGATCCTCCTGCGCGACGTCGCGGCCGGCGCGCACGCCCTCGCGCTGCGCGTCCAGGACCGAGCGGGCAACGTCGCGCAGACCGAGCCGATCACCGTGCACGTCGTCGCCGAGGCGCCGGCCGAGCGCGGCCCGTACGCGCGCTCCGTCCACCTGGCGAACCGCATCGGGCTCGGGCCGGATCCGCTGACGATCGCCGAGATCCTGACGAAGGGCGAGTCGGCCTGGCTCGCGGACGCGCTCCAGGACGAGAGTTCCGGCCACGACGCCGCGCGCGGGATGGCGGACGTGCGAGCGGGCGACCGCATCGTGTACGACGCCGACCGCCAGGTCCTGACCTACGCGCTGCGCACGTCGAACCCGGTGCGGACGCGCTTCACGCTGTGGGTGGACAACCACTTCTCGACGTGGGGCGGCAAGACGGGAACCCCGTCCGAGTGGGCCGAGCACCGCGAGTTCGCGCGGATGGGCTGGGCGCCGTTCGGAGAGCTCCTGCGCGCGTCGGCGACGAGCGGCGTGATGCTCGTCTACCTCGACCAGGACCAGAGCTACGCGGGCCGGATCAACGAGAACTACGCGCGCGAGCTGCTCGAGCTGCACACGGTCGGAGTGGACGGCGGCTACGACCAGGAGGACGTCACCGAGCTCGCGCGGCTGCTCGCGGGTCTGACCGTCAGCCAGGAGGCGCCTGCCGACGGGTCCGGCGTCTACCAGCGCCGCCACTTCCGCTTCGACCCCGAGCTGTCCGACGGACGCGCCTGCACGCTCTTCGGCCGCGAGTACGTGAGGACGCCGCCGGCGCAGCGCTTCGACCGGTTCGTCGAGACGCTGGAGCTCCTGGAGCGTCGCCCCGAGACCGCTCGCTTCGTGTCGCGCAAGCTGGCAGAGCACTACGTCTCCGTTCCGGCGCCCGACACGCTCGTCGACGACCTCGCAGGGGTCTTCCAGACTTCGGGCGGCGACCCGCGCGCGGTCCTCACGGCGCTCGTCGCACACCCGGAGTTCTGGGACGGGGCGGACGCGCCGCGCCTGACGAGCCCGCTCGACTACGGCCTGCGGATCGGCAGGATCTGCCGCATTCCCGCGGTCGACTGGTCCCTGCGGCAGTTCCTGCAGAACAGCGGCATGGGGCTCTTCGATCGCGTGTCGCCCGACGGCTACCCCGAGGAAGACACCGCCTGGGCCGACACGAACGGACTGATGCAGCGGTGGCGCTGGGTGCAGCAGATCCCCTGGGCGGTGCGGAACATCGTGCCGAACGACAACCGCCGCTACTCCGGCGGGGACCCCGATGCGTGGCGCCAGCGCATCCTCGACCACGCGGCCGTGCGCCTGACCGGCTGGACGCTCGGCGAGGAGTCGAATGCCGCGGCGCTCGCCTTCTTCCAGGAGGACGAGGCCCAGGTCTGGCGCCAGGTCGACAACGCCTGCGAGCTCGTGTGCCGCCTCCCCGAGGCCAACCTCAAGTGAGCCACCCCAGGAGTCCACTCCGATGAAACACCTTCCGCTCACCCCGAACTCGTTCTCGCCGCTCACCAGGCGCTCCTTCCTCCAGGCGGCCTCGGCCGCGGGCCTGTCGTTCTCGACGCTGCGCGCGGCGACCTTCGAGGACGATCCGACGGGCGGCAAGCGCAAGCCGACGCTCGTCGTCGTCTTCCTGCGCGGCGGCGTCGACGGGCTCAACCTCATCGTGCCGTACGGGGAGGACGCCTACTACCGGCTTCGACCCCAGCTCGGCATCCGCCGGCCAGGGAGCGCCGACGGGACCGCGATCGACCTCGACGGCTTCTTCGGGCTCCACCCGGCCGCGGCGTCGCTGGCGCCGATGTTCCAGTCCGGACTCGCGGCGTGCGTGCACGCCGTCGGGACGCCGGCGAACACGCGCTCGCACTTCGAGGAGCAGGACCGCTGGGAGACGGCGGTCGACGGCGCGGAGCTGGAGACCTCGGGGTGGCTAAACCGCTACCTCTCCGGGAGCCGCGGCCGCGGGCCGGTGCGCGCGCTCGCGCTCGGCGAGCGCCTGCCTCGCAGCATGCGCGGGGACGTGGCCACGCTTGCGCTGCGCGGGCTCGACGACCTCGTGCCGCGCGGGTCGCAGGGCGACCTGGAGCGCACGCTCACCGCGCTCGGTCGCGCGTATGGCGGCGGCAAGGGCGGGGGCTCCAGCGAGCTGCTGCGGCGCGAGGGGCGCGCTTCGCTGGAGGCGCTGGAGCAGCTCAAGGACGTGGCGCGCAACCCGCCCGCGTCGAAGGTGGAGTACCCGAACACCGACCTCGGCCGGCGGGCCCGCGAGCTCGCGCGGCTCGTGCGCGCGGACGTCGGGCTGGAGATCGTCGAGCTCGACGTCGGCGGCTGGGACACGCACGAGAACCAGGGCGCGGCCCAGGGGACGTACGCGAACAACGTGCGCCAGGTCTCCGACGCGCTCGCCGCGCTCGTGCGCGATCTGGAGGACGACCTCGACGACCTGATGATCGTCACGGTGTCCGAGTTCGGACGGACGGCGGCGCAGAACGGCACGTTCGGCACCGACCACGGGTGGGGGAGCTGCGTCCTCGCGCTGGGCGGACCGGTCCTGCGGACGCGGGCGAAGCGCAAGGGGCCGGTGCTCGGCGACTGGCCGGGCCTGGAGCGCGAGCAGCTCAACCAGGAGCGCGACCTCGCGCACACGACCGACTTCCGCGACGTCTATGCGGAGATGCTGACGTTCATCGGATGCAAGGACGTGGGCGAGGTGCTGCCGGGCCACGGGGTGACCCGGCTCGGGCTCGTCTGAGCGAATCGCCCGTTCGCGGCGAGGACGGCGTCAGTCGTCCTCGCCGTCGTCGTCTTCCTCGTCCGGCCCCTCGAGCTCGATCTCGTGCAGGCCGTCGACCGAGACGAGATCGACCTCCCACACGAGGCGGTCGTCCTCGAGCTCCAGCTCGACCTCGACGACGCGGCCGGCCTGGACGGTTTTCGCGTGCGGGAGATCGCCTCGCGCAGGGAGAGCGCTACGAGGGCGGGCTTCATGTCGAGCGTGGGGGAGAGTCGTCTGTTGCGGGGGGGCAGCGAAGAACCCCCGGGGTCCCCGCAGCGCTTCCGGCGCGTGCGGAGCCCCCGGGGGCCCGTAACGGTGGGGCGCCCCCCGGTTCGTCGTCCGGGGGAGCATCCCGAGGGTCGTTACTGGAACGTGATCGAGACGCCGTTCGTGAAGTTCGACGTCGCCGAGCCGCCGACCGAGTCGCGGTGCCAGCCCTGGAAGTTCCAGTTGTCACCCGGCATCGCCTGCTGGAAGCCCATCGGGCCCGGGATCATGTTCAGGTCGAGAACGAGCGAGAACTCGCCCATCGGTCCGGAGTTCTGGATCTGGCCCGGTCCGACGTAGCGGCCGATCTGACCCGAGAGGCAGAGGTTGCCCTCGCTGCCCGCCGGGTTCGCGATGAAGCCCTGCGTGCGCGAGACCAGGAAGAACCCGAAGGAGTTGATGGGCACGTCGCTCGCGACGAGCGTCACGTCGTTCAGCGCGACGTTGATGTTCCCGAGCGCCGTCAGGTCCGTGGGCACGCCCGTCGAGTTCGGGTTGTTCGGATCGCAGTAGCGCGTCCCGAGCGTCGGGTCGCCGAGCGTGATGCCGGGGTTGCTGAACAGCGTCATCACGTCGCCCGCCGTGAGCTGGCCGGAGTAGACCTGAAGGTCGTCGATCCGCCCGTCGAAGAACTGCGGGATCGTGAAGTTCGGGTTCCACGCGCCGATGTGGTATTCGGTCGACGGGCTGTTGGACTGGCTCTGCCCCGGGTCGAGGTTGAGGAACTGGCCGTCGAGGTAGAACGACACACCGTTCGCCTCGTCCATGACGACGCAGACGTGGTGCCACGTGCCGGGGGTGAGCGTCGCGGGCCCGGAGTAGTCCTGGATCGCGTGCGTGGTGAACGCGAGGCCATTCGGCGTGATCGCGAAGGACCAGCTTCCGGACGGGCCGGAGTTGCTGAAGATCCGGTACGTGCTCGGGATCGGGCCGTCCACGTTGACCCACGCGCAGGCGCTCAGGTCGTTGCGGAGTTGGTCGAGCGACGCGGTCGAGGGGATGTCGACCGTCGCCGTCGCACCGTCGAAGCGCGCGGAGTTGCCGGTGTTCGGGTCGGCACCAGCCTCACCGAGCACGACGTTGTTGTACGTGCCGTCGTTGAGGTTCCCCGACGAGTCGGCCGCGTTGAAGCCGGACGTCTCGTCGAGCTTGTAGTGCGCGATGAGGTCGAGGGGCTCCGGCAGGACCTCGGAGATGACGAGCGTGCCGAAACCCTGGTCGCCGCGCCAGCCGCCGATGCGGACCTGGTAGTCCTGGCCGGAGACGAGCGGCGCCGTGACGGCGCTCTGGACGCCGCACGCGTCGTCGCTGCAGGCAAGGACGGTCTGGGTGCAGACGCCGTCGAACAGTTCGAGGACCGTGTCGTACGTCGAGCCGCAGAGCTCGAACTCGTAGTTCGCCGAGTTTGGAGCGGTGAACGTGTACCAGATGTCGGCCTCACCTTCGAACGGCTCGCAGGTGAACGGGGGCGAGCTCGTCGACGCGCCGGAGTTGTCGAAGTTCGTCGACCCGACGGTGACCGGGAGCGCCTGGAAGCACTCGTCGTTGGGGACCGGGGAGAGTCGGATCTCGAGGCTGCCGACCCCCTGGGCGCCGTTCCAGCCCGCGATACGGATCAGGTAGTCGTTGCCGGCGGTCGTCAGGACAGCGGTGCTGTTGTTCAAGAAGCAGCCGTCGTCGTTGCAGTTGCGGACCGTGTTGGACACGCAGTCACCCTCGAGCACCTCGATGACCGTGTCGTTGACAGCCGACCCGCAGGTCTCGAAGACGTAGAGGTCGCTCGTCGGCGCGTTGAAGACGAACCAGACGTCGGCCTGGCCGAAGACGGGCTCGCAGCTGAACGGCGGCAAGCTCGTCGTCGCACCCGTGTTGTCGAAGGGGGTCGTTCCGACGGAGGCGGGGAGTGCCCCGGAACAGTCGTCGTTGACCTGCGCTCCCGCGGCTCCGATCAGGAGCGATGCAGGGAGGAGAGAGGTGGCAAGTGTCGATTTCATCGGATCTCGGTTCGCGGATCGGGAAGGTCTGCCCGGGGCAGGGAGTACCCGAAGATAGCAGCGCCGGGCGGATCTCGCGCCTACCCCGCGGGACATCGGCCATGCCGCTGCGAGCGCTTCTCAAGACGGAGCGACGCCGTTCGAATGGGTCTTCACGCTTCCTGAACGGACGCGCCTCGGACATCGCTGCTTCGTGCGCCCGCCTGGTGACCTGGAGCGCTCTCGACGATACTCCCCGGCATGAAGAACACCGTCGGGATCGGGCTCCTCGCCCTCGCTCTCGGAACCCTTGGCGCGATCCAGATCGCACCGGCATTCGCCTCTCGATCTGCGCAGGAGACGCGCGAGGTCAAGGACTCTCCCTCGCGTCGCTACAAGCAGAAGAACGGCTCCACGATCCGCGGCACCGTCATCGAGACCGACGGGAACCGCGTGCGGATCCGGGTCTCGGTCGCCGGCGGCACCGGTACCGCCTGGTACACGATCGATCGATTCACGCCCGAGTCGCAGGTCGATCTGCGCCGCGCGATCACGGAGGACAGCGACCTCTCCGGTCAGCTCGCCGTGGCCGAGTTCGCGATGGACAACGGGCTCATCGAGGATTCGAAGAAGCAGCTCCGCCGCGCGGCGCTGCTCGCCGACGACTACGAGGAGAACGCCGGTCCGGACTTCAAGCCGCGTGCGCTCACGCTGATCGACCGGATCGTCGTCGCGATGGTCGACAAGGGCGACGTCCGCGGCGCGGAGAGCGCCGTGAGTCGGCTCCTCACACGCCACGGAAGCGACCTCACCGAGGCGGAGCGGGTCGCGATGGTCGAGAACCTGGAGAAGGCCACGGGCGCGCAGAAGGAGCGGGCGCAGGAGCAGAGACGGGCCGAGCTCGACGAGGCGTCGCGCGCCAAGATCGACAAGGCGATCGAGCCGATCCTGAAGAACATCACCGAGGCCGAGAAGACCCACCACAAGGCGCTCCTCGGATCGCGCAAGCGCGGGAACGCGCTCCGCGAGTGCGACCGCGCGATCAAGAAGTACGACCTGGCGCTCAAGGGCCTGGAGAAACTGGTCCCCGAGTCCTCCGGCGACCGGGCGCTCGTGTCCGAGCTCGCAGCGCTCGCTCAGCGGGCCACCACGGGCCGCTACGACGCCCTTCTCACCAGCGCGAGCCTCTACCTGACGCGCGGCCAGTTCAACGCCTCGCTCGAGCGCGTCAACACGATCCTCGCCGACGATCCCAAGAACAAGGAGGCGAAGGCGATGCGCGCCCGCATCGAGGTCGCGGCGAACGACTGGGGCTGGTGGCGCTAGCCCTGCGCGCACTCACACGCGCGCTTGAGCGCGGCGAGACGCTGCTCCGTCTCCCGCCCGAAGCGGCGTAACACGATCGGATCCAGCACACGGCGCAGCCATCTCGGCTGCGTCGTGACGTTTCCCCGGTACGTGACGCGCGTCGCGCCGCCCGGCAGCGCCACGTGGCGGATCGAGGCTGCGAAGCGCTCGAAGAACCATGGGCCGCTCGTCATCGTGACCGCGGCGACGGTCGGGCGTTCGAAGGAGACGTAGACCGTCTCGACGCCCACGCCCACCAACCCGCCCCGGCCGACGCAGAGGGACTTCACGCCGACGTCCGCCCGCCGCGCGCCATCGAGGAGGCGCGCCTCCCGCAGGAGCGGATCCCACTCCAGGCGGCGGTCGTAGTCGTGGGTGAGGTCGAAGATCGCCTCGGACGGCGCGTCGATCTCGATCGAGGCCTCGAACGTCGGCACCCGCTAGCTGTCGGCGCCCGCGCGCGCCCGAGCAACCCCGAAACCGCTGTCCTTGGTCTGCGCGCTGGAACCAGGTACCCCTCCCCGGCGCGCGGGGTAGAACGGGGCATGCGGCTCGCTCGCCTGCTGCCCCTCCTCGCCGTCCTCGGCGTGCTCGCACCGGACGTCGCGACGGCCCAGCGCAAGCGGGCGCGGCCGGCGATGCAGAAGCAGATCGACCGGGCGATCGAGCGCGGCGTCGCGTACCTCCTCGACCAGTCGCGCGGCCCGCGGGGGCGCGGTGGTGGCCTCACTCCGTCCGTGGCGCCGCTCGCGGTCTACGCGCTGCTCCAGTCGGGTGTCGATCGCCAGAACGCGGCGGTGCGCGGGACGATGGCGCGGATCCGGCGGAGCAACCCCTCGCGGACGTACGAGAGCGCGTGCACGATCATGGCCCTCGGGGCCTACGACGCGAACGAGAACGCGAGGATGATCCAGCGGCTCGCGGACCGGATCGCGCGTGACCAGCAGGGCGGGACGTGGGGCTACCCTGCCGGGGACGATCTCTCCAACACCCAGTACGCGCTGCTCGGACTCTGGGCGGCGCGGCGCGCGGGCGCGAGCGTCTCCGACGA
>JBCDGE010000092.1:0-32581 GCA_038757895.1 Planctomycetota bacterium
CCGTGGCCAGCGACTGAGTCGAGTGCTCGAAAGCGCAGGGCGCGAGCAGGCGACGGGAGAATCTGGGACACCCGATACGGCTCGCCGGTGGAGCCGTGAGCGAGTTTCCTCGTTTGAATGATCCGGGGGCACCCCGGGGCCGCTCCCCCTCTGCTCGGGTTCGGCTCTCGGCTCAGCGGGACTGGCCCGGCCGCAGGACGGAGAGCTGGCGGACGCCGCCGTAGCTGCTGGAGCCCTGGCCGGCGGAGCCCTGGCGGACGCCGCCGTAGCTGCTGGAGCCCTGGCCGACCGAGCCCTGGCGGACGCCGCCCTGGTCGCCCGAGCCCTGGCTGGGGGCACGCTCGACCTCGGCGCGGAGCTGGTTCAGGTCCGCCCGCATGGCGAGGATCTCCGCGTGGATCTGGCGGACGAGGTCCAGGAGCTCGTCGTCGGCCGGCGCGACGGCGGGGTGGGCCCAGTCACCGGCGTACGTGATGCCGGCCGGCTGGAAGCGAGGGTTCGGCTGGTGGCCGGGGATCTCCATCCCGATGCCGAAGGCGGTCTCGGAGCTGCGCCCTTCGGCGTGCTCCTCCTTGGAGCCGTTCTTCGCCTTGGACTTCGACTTGGTCTTCGAGCCGCGGCGCAGGATGTAGCCCTTCGTCGCGCCGTCAACCTCGATCTCACCGGCACCCTCGAGCTCCTCGAGGTCGATGCCCTCGAGCGCGCCCTCGATGGCTCGCTCGATGGTCTCGCCGAGGTCCTCCAGTTCTTCGATCTCGATGGTCTCGATGCCCTCGAGCGCCTCGAGTCCCTCGAGGGCCTCCAGCTTCTCGAGCCCCTTCAGGCCCTCGAGCGACTCGATGCCGCCGATGCCCTTCAGGATCGCGCCGGTGCTGCCGTCGAGGACGATGCCGCCCGGCAGACCCTCGATGACGAGGCCCTCGCCGTCGGTCCCGAAGTCGGTCGTCCAGGCGCCGTCACCGTCGCCCTTCACCTCGACCTTGTAGCGGCGGATCGTCTTGCCGTTCTCCTCGTCCTCGTCGGTGTCGATCATCATCCAGCCCTGGCCGCCGGGGAAGTCGAAGCGCTGGACCTTCCCGTCGGTGCCGTCGGACTTCAGGAAGAACGTGTTGCCGTCGAGCTCCTCGATGTCCTCGAAGATCGTCTCGACGTCGACGTCCATGTCGAAGCTGAAGGCCTCTCCGTCGCCGTCGCTGGTGCGCCAGCGGAAGATCCCGGGCTGGTCGTTCGATCCGCCGCCGGCGGCACCGACGAGGAACTCGTGGATCTCCTCGGCGTGCTCGTGGGCGTGCTCGTGCAGGTCGCCGTGGTCGTGGAAGAGACCGAAGCGCATGTCGCCGCCCTTCGACTCGACCTTCGCGCCCTTGGTCGTGTGGATCTTGGCGCCGTTCGCGTGGATGTGGACGTCGCCCTCGTCGACGTGGACGTTGATCGTCGTGGCGTGCTCGCCGTGCTCGCCGTGGTGGCCATGCTCCCCGTGGAGGGCGTGCCCTTCGACGATGACGGACTGGCCGGGCACCACGCGCTTGCTCTTCGAGCCGCGGACGATGATCTCCTCGGTGGGCTGGCCGCGCAGGACGAAGACGTCCTCGTTCTCGTCGTCACCGTCCACTCGCCGCAGTCGCGCGACGCGCCGCTCGACCGCCTTGCGGCTGTTCTCCGAGCGCTTGCGCGCCGTCGCGAGCGCGTCCTTGGCCTCCTGGAGGTCCGCCTCTGCCGCATTGCCGCGGAAGACCCAGCGCTGGACGTTCTTGTCGCCGTCTCGCTCGACGCTCTCGACGCGCGCGGGGGCGCGCCGGCGTGCGCGACGCTCCTCGTTCTCCGCGCGACGCTCGACGCTGCGGCGGCGCAGCTCCGTGGCGCGCTTCCGCGCTTCCGCGCTGCGCTCGCGGGCCTCGGCGGAGCGGCCGCGCACGATCGTGCGGACCTCGTCGGCCTCCTCGTCCTGGAGCTCGCGCTTCATGCGCGCGAGCTGACGGCGGAGGTCGGCGATCTCACGCTCGAGCTGACGGGCGCTCTTCTCCAGCTCGTCGTCCTGGCCCGGGCGTGCGGGACGGGCGGGGCGGGTCGGGCGCGGGCTCGGCGCGACGGCCGTCGGCAGCCGGATCGGATCGGAAGTCACGGCGACCGGCGCCGGCGGGGCGACCGGGGCCGAAGTGGCGGCGATGGGAGCCGGAGGCGCGACCGGAACGGACACCGATGCCACGGGTGCGGCCGGAGCGACCGCGACGGGGGCGTCCTGCGGGAGCGGGACGGCCGGCGTCGGCATCGGAGCGGGCTTCGGCGCGGCGTTCGGGGTCGGCAGCGGCGTCGGGGTCGGCGCGGGCGCCGGAACGGCCTGCACGGTGGGCACCGGAGGCGCGTCCTGGGTGTCGCCGCCGAGGGCGTCGACCGCGGGCGCGGTCGCCGCGGCGCCGAGCGCGAGGGTGGACAGGATGAGTTTCATGGTCGTGGGGTAGGGCCTGGTGGCCGTGGGGTGAACGGGACGCGCCGTCAGCGCGACCGGCCTTGGAAGGGAGTGGGAGCAGGAGTCGGGATGGGCCCAGGAATGGACCCAGCAGCGGGACCAGCGGCGGACCCGGCAGCAGCCCCGAGGGCGGACCGGCGCTCGACGAGCGCATCGACCGCGTCGATCAGCGAACGAATGCGGACGGCACCGTCACGCAGCGCACCGAGCTCGGCGACCGCGTCCTTGCTCACGCGGCGCCGCGCGCTCAGCGCGGCCACCTCGTCGAGCTCGCGGTCGACGTCCTCCAGCGCGACGCGGAGCGTCGCAACGAGCGCGGGGAGGTCGACCGGAGGCGGTGCGGGCGCACTGACGATCGTCCCCATCGCGGTCATCGCATGCGCGTGATCGTGGACGAGGCTCCCGTGGTGGAGTTCGTCGTGATCGAGATCCTCGTGCCCGAAGTCGATGTCCGGCGTCGCCGGTCGCAGCGTGATCGCGAAGCCGGGAACCGCCAGCGTCGTCGCGCACACGACCGCTGCGCCCATGAGGCGCGCGCCGACGTGCCGCCGCCGGACGTGTCCGCCCGTGGCGAGGATGCGCTCGACGCGGTGCCGCAGCGGCGAGCCCTTGTGGGCCATCGCGCAAGCGGGACGCGCGCCGTTCGCGCCGACGATCCAGTCGGCGACCGACGCGAGGCAGCGCGCGAGCGCGACCTCGTCCCCCGTCACCTCGACGGCGAACTCGTCGCAGCAAAGCTCCGCGCACTCGTCGAGCCGCCGGGCGATGACCCAGTTGAGCGGCTGGAAGAAGAACAGCGCGGCGACCGAGCGGACGGCCGCGGTCCAGAGCGGGTCGAAGCGGACGATGTGCCCGAGTTCGTGGGCGACCATCGCGCGGATCGCGGCGTCGTCGAGCTCGGCCATCGCGCGCTCGGGCACGACGATCCGAGGCCGCAGGACGCCGGTCGCGTAGGGCGAGGAACCGCGCTCGGTGACCTCGATCCGCACGCGGCGGAGGAGCCCGGCGCGTCGCGAGTACGACTCGGCCGCGCTGACGATCGGCCCGCGCGTCAGGACGACGCCGCGCCCGAGCCGCTGGACGCGGAGCGCCTCCAGCAGCGCGCGGAGCATCAGAGCACCGATGCCGGCCGCCAGGAGCGCCGTCGCGACGAGCGAGAACGGACGGTCGCCGGGCGACTCCGGGGCGACGGGGGTGGCGGCGAGCGGGACGTCGCCGTCGATACCGAACCAGGCGTTGTCCTCGACGTCGTGGAAGCCGTTCGCCTCGTCGACGAGCACGAGGATGGCCCCGTCGGCGACGGGCGCGTGCTCGAATGGAGCGGCGACGGTCAGGTCGGCGATCAGCGCGGGCGGCTCCGCGGCCGCGCTGCGCTCCAGGGCGATGTCCCAACGGCCGCCGAGCGGCGCGATCCCGGCGCCGAGCTGGAGGCTCGCGGTGACGAGCGGTCCGAAGAGCGCCGCGCGCCAGAGCTGCTCGCGCACCCTCGCGCTCCGCACCAGGCGGGCGCCGAGCCACGCGGCGACGAACATCGCGACGCCGTGGGCCAGGTAGGTGGCGAGCCACGCGCCGACCTGGGCCGCGATCTCGGGGTCGAGGGGGCGCATCACGATCCACCGCCCGCAGCGCCGCGCTGCTTCCGGTGGCCTTCGATCAGGCGCTTGATCTCATCGAGCTCGGTCCGGTCGATCTCCTGCTCGGTGAGCAGGTGATTGACGAGGGCCACCGCGTCGCCGGCGAAGAGCTGCTCGGTGAGCTCGGAGACCATCGAGCGATTGACCTCGCTCTCGCTGACGGCGGGCTCGTAGACGAAGCCGCGGCCCTCCATCCGGCGCTGGACGACGCCCTTCTTCTCCATCTTCGACAGCATCGTCGCGATGGTGGTGAGGGCGAGGCCGCGCTCGGTGAGCAGGCACTGGTGGACTTCCGCGACCGGAGCTTCGCCGCGATCCCAGAGCACGCGCATGATCGCGTGCTGGAGGTCGCCGAGGCTGTGTTCCTTGGGCATGGCAGAGGAAAGGAGGAGAGGAGCGGTCCTGGAGACGCCGCGAGTACGGCGGACTACCCCGGTCGTTGGAGTCTACTACCGAGGTAGTCGGATGTGGGGAGGCGATCTTTCAGGCCGATCGCGGTTTTTCGGAACGAAACGCGGGGCGGCGCCGGAGCCGGCTCCGCGGCTGAACGGAACGCTTACGGGTGAAACGCCCGGAGGGGACCCGGAGTCGACCCGGCGGGCCGGCTCAGGTCATCGCGACGAGCGCGAGATAGGGCACGACCGAGAACACGATCACCACGATCTTGTACTGCGCCAGGTAGGCGAAGTACTGGCGCTCGATCTCGTCCGCTTCGAGCCCGAACATGCCGGCGTGGACGCGGGAGACCCGCTTGCGCGCCACGACGATGGCGAGGGCGGCGAAGACGTAGAGGCCGACGTTGAGGGCGGCGCACCACCCCAGAAACGTGCGGAGCTGTTCGAGCGATTCCATGCCGCCCACCGTACGTCGCTGGCGGTGATCGCGTCCGCCCAAGGCGCGTGCGTCGGGAACGCCGGGCGGCCGCCGCTCACACCCTGGGCAGCAATCTTCGATTCTGCTGCCCAGGCGGTGAGCCGACCTTGCTGGCGCGCCCGCGAACGCGGGTGCACTGTTCGCGTCGGCAACTGCTGCCCACGCTCTCAGAACATCCGTCGTTCGTAGAGCTGCTCGAGGGACGGCGGGGCGGCCTCGAGGCGCTTGAGGTAGCGGAACAGCTCGGGGTCGTGCATCACCCGGTGCGCCGGCGGCGCATGAAGGGTGTCGATCGACTCGGACCACTCCAACGGAGTCTCGCAGCTGTCCGCCATCCTCCCAAGCTCCGCGACGCTCGATCGCCGCTCGCCGTCGGCGGTCTCGACGTACGGGGCGGTCCCGATCCACTGGATGAACTCGGGCCAGTTCATCAGGAGGTGCGCGGCGCGCAGGACGAGGAGGCGATCCGTATCCGCGTCCTTCGAGTGACCGGTCGAGATCTGGATGTTGCGCAGAATGCGGACGAGCCCGAAGTAGCGCTTGATCGTGCGCGGGTTCAGCTCCAGATCGCGGAGCGCGAGATCGACGATCTTCTTCATCTCGTCGCCGCTCGGATCCTCCAGCGTTTCCGTGACCCGGGTCGACGCTGCGGCCTCGATCTTCGCGCGCGCGCGCCGAGAGTCGAACGACGCGAGCGCCTCGTTCGTTCGAGCCGCGACTTCCTCGGCACTCTCCGCGCTCTCGATGCCAGCGACCGCGTCGTCGACGCCCTCCGACTCGGTCGAGTCGTCGTCCTCCTGAACCGATTCGTCCCCTTTCGAGTTCGCTGCGTCTTGGAGTCTGAGTCGCGCAAACGACCTTGCCGTCTCCGGATCGAGGTGCGGGATCGCGAAGGGGAGCTGCACGAACTTCTCCATGAAGCGCCAGCCGATGCTCCGCTCCACGCTGTCGTCACCGTTGTCGGATTCGCTGCTCCAGTGCGATCGCTCGAGCGCGTTGGAGACCATCTCCATGTCCATCCCGAGGAAGAAGAACACGCTCCGCTCAGGTAGGCTCAGGAACTGGTTCACCGCGAGGATGACCTCCGAGACCGTGTCCGGATCGCACCGGTCGAGATCGTCGATGAACACGGCGATTGGCCGGTGGGCCGTGAGGATGCCGAGCATCCTGTCGATGTCGTGGTCGACGAGATGGAGCAGTCCCAGTCGATCGTCGTAGTTGGGCTCGCGGACGTATTTCGCGAATGCCTCGTCGAGGGCGAGGTTCCTCCCCTGGTTCTTGCGGAAGTATCGGAAGTGCAGATACGCGAAGACCCACGACCCGGGAAGGAGGGTCACCCACCACGGGTTGACCAGCATGCCGCCGACTGTGCCGATCAAGCCCATCAGCAGCTCGACGACGGCCCACGGTAGGAAGCGCGTGAAGAGGGACCTCGTGAGGTCCTCACGGACGGCCGAGACGTTGATGCGCGCGGCATGGAGGCGGAACCAGAATTCCTCGCGACTTCCGTCGGGCTCCAGTCGCTCGGAGAGCTGATGGAGGATCGCGTGGGCGAGGCCCGCCCAGACCTGCTCGCTCGCGCGGTAGTAGAGCGGGTTGAACCAGACGCTCGGAATCACCCCGTCGGCTGGTTCGAGCATCCCGCGATCGCCGACCGTCTTTGCCTTGCCGTCGAGCAGATCCAGGAGCCGCCCGTACGTGCCCTTCGCGGTCTCGGTGACCGCGCTCGTCACCGACTCCTCCGGTCGACGCTCTCCACCCGGCGCATACGGATCGAGCAGGCGCCGGATCATCCACATCAGGCTGGTCTTCCCCTGGCCCCACGGCGCCTGGATCCCAACCGCTAGCGGCGGCTTGGTGGTGCGGAGCCGGATCGAATCAGCGATCGCCTGCGCGTACACGGCGTAGCCGAGCTCGTCGTGCTCCGTCCACGTATCGCGCAGTGCGGCAGTACGCAGACGGAAGTCGAGCGTGTCGTCCGTCGGGCCGTTTGTGAGGAGCCTCTCCCACTCCGCCATGACATCGCCCGGATGCTGGTCTCGCAGGAAGTCGAGAAGCGCGGCAAGGAGGGACGCCACGTCGTGATCGACACCCTCCAGGGACGTCCGCACAGGATCGGAGACGAGCGCCGCGACCAGGAGGTGCCGCGTATGCAGGACGGTGTCCGGGCTCGTGCGGACGCGGATCTCCTCCGCCGCGCCCACCAGGGTCGACACGAGCGACGCATCGATCTCGCCGGCGCCCTCCGAGCGCGCGATCTCATCGAATTCCGGCGTATCGGCGAGACCCAGCGCGAGCGGCGCTCTGGCGCGCGCGCGCCGCTTTTCACCGGAGCGCAGGCTGGAGCGGATGAAGGCGGCGGTGTTGCGCTGGTCGTCCGGCGCTTCCTCAAGCAGGAAGGCGACCACCGCCAGCTCGATCGGAATGTCGGGGCGCCGCGCCGTCCATGTGCTGCCTTTCGCCAGAGCTCTGGCGGCCTGCGCTCGCATCGTCTCAGGTCGCCCCGAGAGGATCTCCTCGACCGAGCGGGCGTCACCTGCGGCGGAGGGCGCTGACTCGGAGAGGAACTCGGCAGCTCCAGGCGACGACTCGATGACCAGACGCCAGAGGACCCGGGCGATGTCGCGGCCGATCGATTCGCGCTGACGTCCCGCCCCTCGAAAGTTCCGCTTCGCGAGGCCCCAGCTCGCGAGCTCCGGATGCTTGGGGTCGATCGGTGGCTCCAGCTCGAGCCGCTCACCGAGCGCCACCTCGTGTCGCCGGGAAGACTCGTCCCCGAGCTCGACGGTCTCGCTCTCCACGCGGTAGAGGTAGCGAAGACCCGACGCCACGTCCTCGAGGCCCTTCATCTTGCCGAGTCCCTTCGGCCAGTAGATGAGGAGGAAGTCGCCGGCCTCCAGGGCCGGGCCCAGTCGCCAGGTCGTTGCGCTTCCGTCGAGCAGCTCCGTCGCCGAATCGACGTCATTCGGCGCGAGCGTGCTGGCCGCGATCCGACGTTCGAGGAGACCCTGGATCAGCCGCTCCGTGACGACTTTCGACGTGGGAGGAGCCGACATGCGCCCATGATGTGCGTTCGCGACCGAATCCGCGACGCACATGACTCAAGATCGAATGCCCGGCGATCAACGGTCGGCCAGCCGGACGAAGACCGACGAGCCGTAGCGTTCGAAGCCGAGCCTCCGCGCGATCGCCATCGAGGGTTCGTTGGCGAGGAGCGTCCGGTACTGCGGCAGGAGTGCCGCGTCGAGCGCGTGTCGCGCCGCGGCGGCGACGACGACGGTGGCGTGTCCGGCGCCGCGATGGCCCGGTGCGGCGACGACTGCGATGTGCGCGATCTCGTCGCTCCACGTCGCGTACCCGGCGAGCGCCGCGAGCTCGCCGGTGTCGTCGAAGCGCCCGAAGGCGGGGACGGCGCGCTGATTGCTGCCGCCGTGGGACCACTCTTCCTCGGTGCATCCCTCACGTAGCGCGTGGACGGCCGCGTCATGCTCGCGCTTCATCCGGGTGGCGGTGTCGGCGAGCGAGAGGGAGGGACCCATGTTCTCTCGCGTCCCGTAGCCGATGAACGCCGGACCCACGATCCGGTCGATCGGGAGCCCGCGCAGTACGGCCGCAGGCGCGCGCAGCCGGCGCATGGCGTGTTTCCTCCGGGCTCTCCTTGTGGCCGCACTCGCCGCAGTCGCGCCGTCGTGCGTCGCGTTCCACCATCGCGCATTCTCCATTGGGGTCCTGCCGGGTCGGGTCATCGACGAGGACGAGGCGCCGCGGACGGTCGTCGAGCTCGTACGACCTCGCGGGCGCCCTCCCGGTGCGTACGAAGTGATCTTTTCGGCGGCGCCCGGGGAGCCGATGGTGCTCCAGAGACTCGTCGTCGCGCTGGAGGGCGATCCGTCCGACCTCGCGATCGGGCGGCAGGTGACGATGCTCGGGAGCCACCTCGACGGACCGCGCGCCCCGCGCCCGGGCGAGTTCTGGCCGATGGAGGTGCTCGGTCCTGGGGAGGGCGGCGAGATCGACGCGGGGTACCCCCCGACGACCGCTACTTCACGTCGACCGTCGGTCTGAGGCACGACGAGCGCGCCGGGGAACTCGTCGGCTACCGGTGGTCCCAGTCGGAGGAGCGCTGGACCGAGGTCGGGAGCCTACCCCTCGAGTTCGAGCGTCCGTCGATCGTGCGCCAGGCGCTGGGCTGGACGACCGCGCCGCTCGCCTACAGGACGGACGCGGTCGGGGTCGGCCTCGTCGCCATTCGGCCGCTCTTCCTCGTTGTGGCGTACTTCGGGCTGCCGATCGCGCTGATCGCGGCCTGAGCGCACGCGATCGCACGCCCCTCCGGTACCGGTCGACGGGATCAACCCTGGCTCTTTCGCGTCGTCGATCTGCAGACGGGTGTGCGGTTCCGTCTCGGCGTGCTTCAATAGTCCTGCTCGCTCGTATCGACCCCTTCCCGCCTCTCTTCCGTCGGCTCGCCATGCGCTCCACGTGCACCTCCTTCGTTCTCTTCCTCACGCTCGCGCCGGGCTCCTTCGCCCAGTTCGGACCGCAGGAGCGGATCGCGCCGATCTTCTCCCCCACGGACTTGGAGTTCGTCGATCTGGACGACGACGGGGACCTCGATCTTGCCGTGTGTTCGCACTTCGGCGACGCCGTCCGCATCGAGGAGAACCTGGGCGATGGCACGTTCCTCTCCGCCGCGTCGCTGCAGTATCCCGTCGGAAGCACCTTCCAAAGACCGATGGAGCTCGCGTCGCTCGACGTCGACTGCGATGGCCTGATCGACCTCGCTGCCGTCGGCACCACCGGTCTCTCATGGTGGCGATCGAACGGTGACAGGACGTTCGGTCTCGAACAGTCACTCTTCACCTTGCACGGGTTTACGGACATTCTCGCCGCGGACGTGACGGGCGACGGCGCGGACGACCTGCTCGTCTCGTCCTTCTCCCCGGCCGTCGTCAGCCTGTACGTCAATCTGGGCGGAGGCACGTTCGCGCCGAGCGTCGTCGTGGCGCCCGGATTGTCCGGCCCCCGCGGGACTGCGGTCGGAGACCTCGATGCCGACGGGACTCCGGATCTCGTCGTGTGCGATCAATACGGCGACGAACTGCTCTGGTACCGCGGACTGGGCGGTGGTGCGTTCGGATCTCCGATTCCGATCAGCACGACGATCGACGGCCCCGCGAAGGTGGAGCTCGCGGACGTGGACGGCGACGGAACGTTAGATGTGATCACGACGTTCGTAACGGACAGAACCGTCGGGGTGAGCCTGAACTCCGGCGGGGCGTTCGGCCCGGTCCAGGTCATCGACAACACGCCGCCGGGTCCGTTCGGGCTCGCGGTGAGCGACTACGACTCCGATGGAGACCCTGACGTCGCCGTGGCGGACGTGGTACGGAACCTCGCGATCCTCTACGAGAACCTCGGGGGGGGCGCCTTCGGCCCGCAGACCGTCGTAGATGGCCCGAAGTTCTACGCGTGGGGGCTGACGTTCGCGGACATCGACGGAGACCTGGACCCCGACCTCGTGTGCGCGGCACGCAACCTGAACGAGGTCGTCGTGAACCTGAACGAGAGGACGATCGGCTCCGTCTACTGCACCAGCCTCCCGAACTCGACGGGATCCGTCGGGTCGCTCCGCGCGACCGGCGCCGCGAACGTCGCATTCGAGCGACTGGCGCTGGGGTGCTCCGACCTCCCGACGGGCGCAACGGCCTACTTCCTCGCCTCGCTGGGCCAGGGCATGGTCAGCATGCCTGGCGGGAGCCAGGGCGTGCTGTGCCTGGGCGGAGCGATCGGACGCTTCGTGGGTCCGTCGGAGATCCAGAACACGGGCGCGACCGGTTCGATCCAGCTCGTCGTGGACGTCCACTCGATCCCGCAGCCCAACGGACGCGTCCCGATCCTCCCCGGGAGCACGTGGAACTTCCAGGCGTGGCACCGGGACAGCTCGCCCGGCGGTGCGACGTCGAACTTCACCGAAGCGGTCAGCGTGACGTTCTGATGCCGCGCGGCCTCGCTCGGTCGGGGCCTTCGAGCGTCGTTCGACCGGCGCTGTCGCGTCACTGACTTGCAGGCCGATGCGCGCCGCCGTATCGCGAATTGAGACGCGCGCCGGGCGTGGCGCGTTGCGCTAGATTTGGTCGAGCGAGCGGTCTTCCTGCAGCTCCGCCGATGATCCGTCGCAAGAACTTCAGGTACGTCGTCGCCGACTGGCCGGTTCCGGACGCGACGCGTGCGATCGAGTCCGTCGGCTACGGGCACGTGCGCGGCGCGTTCGAGCGCGCTGAGGTCGACGCGTTGCGGCGGGACCTGGACGACGTCTTCGACCGCTATCCACCGGACCTGCGCGGCGGCAGACCCTCTGCCGACAACGCGGAGATGTTCCGCTACGAGGCCTTCAACCGGAGCCCCGCTGCCCAGGGGGTGATGGCGGATCGGCGCATCCTCGACGTCGTCGAGCCGCTGATCTCCGACGACTGCCACGTCATCGCGTGCACCGCCTGGCGCAACCCGCCCGACCCGTCGCACGCGCCGCGCGGCCAGGAGTGGCACACCGATGCCGGGCCGCACGTCCCGCGCCCGCCCGGCGTGCCCTGGCCGGACGACATCCCGTACCCGATCTTCGCGATCGCCGTGCACGTGTTCCTGGCGGACTGCGCGCTCGAGGACGGTCCGACGGCCGTGATCCCCGGGTCCCATCGCTCGGGGCTCGCGCCGCCCGTCGAACGCCAGTGGGACGAGGAGCTCTCCTTCGACGGCGAGGACACGACGCCGCTCCTGGCGTCGGCCGGCGACGTTGCGTTCTTTGCATCGGACCTGTGGCACCGGCGGCTCCCGCCGCGGCCGGGCGGAACGGGGCGGTACTTCCTGCAGATCAACTACGCGCGACGTGACCTGGCGCAGCGCGTGCGGCCGACGTCGGCCGTCAACCACACGACCGCCGAAGCGCGGGCGCGCGCGACGTCGGAGCGCGACCGGCAGCTCCTCGGCCTCCACCCCGAGCGCTTCTACGACGGCTGATCATGGTGGACGCACCCTCATCGGCGGAGACGACGGGATCGGCGCGACGCGATGCCCTGGAGGCGTCCCTGTCCCAGTGGGACGCGCGCGTCCTCGCGTACGACGCGACGCGCTTCGACTTCGCGGGCCGCATCCTGGCCGTCGCGCAGCGCCTCCGACCGGACGTGCGCTCGCTCGAGACGATCCACGAGGATCTCCCCGACGACGCCGCGTACGCGCTGTCGAAGGACCTGTGCCGGGCGACGCGTGAACCGGACTTCGCGGAGATGGTTCGGCGGTTCGTGGTCGACGTCCTGGCGCCGGAGTCCGGGCTCCAGGGCACGCTCGCCGTGCAGCGCTTCCTCAACGTGCGGATCATGCTGCCCGACCAGCCGCAGGCGGTCTTTCCGTTCCACACGGGGCTCCTGTACGGGCACGGCCCGGCGTCGCGCAGTCTGTGGCTCCCGCTCACGGACGTGCGGGCGCCCGAGAGCTGGACGGCGTCGCTCCAGATCATCGATCTCGACGTCTCGCGTCGGCTCATCGCGGACGCCCATCGGCAGCGGGCCAGCATCGAAGAGATGGCGAGCGTGTTCCGGAGCGCGAGTCACCCGGTGTCCGCAGGGCCGGGCGACGTCCTCCTCTTCACGCAGGAGCACATTCACGGCAACGTCACGAACCGCACGGGCAAGACGCGGGTCAGCATCGACTTTCGCGTCGCCGAGTCGCGCTTCGGCGACCTGCTCGCGCGTAAGGTCCCGGGCGGCTACTTCGCACCGATCGAAGCCGATGCGGCGGCGCCTCGCGTCGCGCCGCCGCACAACGAGCTCAGGAACCTCGTCTACCTGAACAACAGCACCCCGTACACGAACGGGATCCCCGTGCATCTCCAGCGGCTGATGGTCCGCGACTACTGCGACGGAAGGGATCTCTCGGTCCACTTCGAGTACTTCGAACTCGAGGGGATGGACCACCTCCCGACCCTCGCGCACGCCGTCGACGCGCTCGACTGCAACGTGATCCTCTACTCCGTCTACGCGCTTCCGGCGGATCCGACCTTCCGCGACCGGATCCTCCGGCGAGCCATCGAGCGGAACCTCGTGCTCCATTTCGTCAACTAGGACGTCGTCGTGCACGATCAGGCGAGCCGTGCGCAGCTCGAGAGCCTCCTCCGATTCGCGCGCTTCGACGCGGCGTCGAGCTCAGCGGAACAGGCGGTCGATGCCGAATCGTCGGACGAGATCGGCCTGTAGCTCCGCGTAGCTCCGGTCCCCTTCGACGCAGGCGAGCGGATCGAGGAACATCGGGAAGACCTCGGAGTCCGGGCGACGGCGTCGGGACTGGATCTCGTCGCGCTTCGCCATCCACTCGGGCCACCGGCCGAGCACGTCGTGGAGCGCGACGAGGTCGGCCGCCCCGATCCCGTCGATGGAGTGGCGGTCGCAGTCCGGCGGCCCCTCCTGGCCGGCGAGCGACACCCGGTCGGGATCGAACGGCGCGGTCTCGAGATCCGACTTCAGGAAGGCGCGCTCGATCGCGAGGCCCAGGACAGCGGGAAGGACCCGTCGAAAGTGCGCGTCGCCGTAGTTCTTCGCGCACGTGGCGATCGAGTTGCGGATCACCATCCGCCGGACGACCTCCGGTGGGAAGCGACGGCTCGTGGCGGAGTGGTGGTGATGACAGGTCGCGGACGGCACGTAGTGCACGTCGTGGCCGAGGATCCTCATCCGCCAGCCGAGGTCCAAGTCCTCGTAGTAGGCGAAGAAGTCCTCGTCGAACCCGCTGCAGTCCAGGAAGACGTCGCGCCGGATCGCCATCGCTCCCCCGCAGGCGAAGAGAGTCCGTCGGTGGATCTCGTGCGCCGGTGGGACCGGTTCGCCGAAGTCGGGCTGTACGGCGATGCCCAGGAACGTCGAACCCACTCCCGCACCGTCGAGGGTCGTGCCGTCCCACGAGAGTCGCTTCGCCGTCGTCGCGTCGCACTCGCCGCGAGCGATGGGCGACACTAGCTCGCTGAGGAAGTCGGGCTCGAAGCGCATGTCGTTGTTCACGAACACGACGACGTCGGCGTCTGCCGCGGCCTCGACGCCGCGGTTGCAGGCGCCAGCGAAGCCGTGGTTCCTGTCGAGCGTCACCGTCGTGACACTCCCGTGCTGCTTCGCGAGCCAGTCCGCCGTCCCGTCGGACGACCCGTTGTCGACGACGAGGACGGACCTGTTCTTCTTCGGGTAGTCGACGTCGAGCAGGCTCGGGATCGACTCCCGGAGGTCGTGCAGACCGTCGAAGGTCGGCACGACGACGGTCACCCGCGGCAGCTCGCTCGCCTCGAGCACGCGGCCGCGCGGCACTTCGAGCGCGCGGCAGGTCGACAGGAGGTCGGGGCGCTCAGGAGCCGTGTTGCCGCTCAGCGCGATGCCCGATGACGAGGGGCCGCGGCGCGTGATCAAGGCCCTCACGATCCGCACGTGGAGTTTCTCGGGAGGCGCGCCGTCCGGCGTACGCGCCTCGATGCGAAGTCCGTCCGCATCGGCGGGGATCCAGATCGGGAACGCGTCGACGCGCTCCACGTCGCGGTCCGCAGCGCGCGACGGTGCGAGCACGCCGACCTCTCGACCCTCCATGACGACCGTCCCGCCGAGCGCGATCCCCTTCTCGACGTGGAGCTGCAGCTGACGGACGATCAGCCAGGCGGGACCCGGCGGCACGCCGTGGAAGGGCACGAACGCGCCGGCACCCGGCTGGACGACGCGCATCCCGTTCGCCTGGACGACGTCCTCCCCGTCGAAGGGAAGCGACTCTCCGCTCATCGCGAGGAGCGGTCCGCGCTCGAGCGCGTCGTCGCGGTCGCGCGCCGCGACACCTCGCAGCCGGAACTCGAGCTCGCGCACCTCCTCGCGGAGGGTGATGGGGTTCGATCCGATGTCATCGACCGCGGGGATCGCGTTCGAGGCCATCGCATCGACGACCGTGCGCGCATCGTCGGGGTCGACTCCGTTCGCCGCGAGGGTCGCACGATCGACAGGGCGAGCACCGTGGAATCGGGCCTCATCCTCCCAGAGCTGCCGTTCACCCGGAGAGGTCGACAGGACGGCGAGGGCAGCGCTGCGCGCCAGAACCTCCGCGCGCTCGCTGGCTGCGAGTCCGTCCAGCGAGCGCACGGGCGTGCCGCGGCGCGTCGCTTCGAGTTCGAGAGCGGCGGGATCCCCTCCGACCGTCGCGACGGGCGCATCGGCGCCGTCCGGTGCCCCGACGCGCGGCAGAGGGCCGTCGCCGGCCACGTCGACGCCGCGCCGTGCGTGCACGAGCCAGTCGGGGTCGACGAGCCGCCGCGCCTTCAGCGCCGCGTGCGCGGCCGGGCTCGTCGCGACGATGCGGTCCGCGGCCGCGACGGCGACGGAGAGCTCCGACTCCTCGTCGCCCAGCTCGGCCGGATCGTCGACGGTCACGACGACGCCGGCGCGCGCGTCGATCGCCGAGGCGATCCACGGCGCGGCATCCGCCCAGAGCACGGGAACGCGAACGATCTGGACGCCCGTGTCGGCGAGGAGGCGGCGCCAGCCGTCGATGTCGCCCAGGAGTGCGGTCCGGACCCCGCCGGCCTGGCCGGCGTCGACGCTCCCTGCGGGGACGCCCGCGGCGGGCGCGGCGACGGTGACGGTGTGCCCGCGATCGAGGAGGCCGGCCGCCGTCGCGAGCGCATGCCGAAGCCGCATCGGAGCCGCGTCGTCGGCCGGCAGCTCCGGGAGCAGATCGATGATCGTGAGGTGCTCCTTCGGAAGACCCTGCGAGCGGGCGTAGCGCCTCGGAGACGTGCCTCCCTCGTACAGGCCCTCGACGAGCGCGACGCGCAGCTCGCGGAGCTCCGGCTCCAGCGCGGCGCGCTCCTCCGGATCCGCGATCGACGCCAGGTCCGCCTGGACGAGCCGCTCCGCGAGGACGGGAACGTCGGCGCGCTCCCCGACGCTCACCCAGTCGAGCCACTCCGCGTTGAAGCGGCCGTCGACCTCACCGCGCCAGCGCAGCTTCTCCGGCGGGTAGTCGTGGCTGTGGTCGACGCTCGCCTGGGGATCGAGCACCAGGTCGAAGCCCGCCTCCAGGAGCCCGCGGGCCATCAGCACGTCCTCGCCCATCATCGTGCGCGGGAACGGAGAGCGCTCCCACAGGTCGCGTCGGACGGCAGCGGCCACGTTCTGGAACGCGTAGAGCATGCGCCGCTCCATCGGCGGCATCGCGTCGTACTCGTCGCGCTCTGGCATGCGTACGACGCGACGCTCGCGGGAGTACCCAGGATCGTCGCGGTAGAGGACGCGGGTGCTGGGCAGCGCGTCGTCGCGCGGGACGTTCCCGCAGGTCACCGCGCCGACCTTCGGGTCGTCGAAGTTGGCGAGGAGTCGTTCGAGCCAGTCGGAGCGGGACGGGATCGCATCCTGGGTCAGGTAGACGAGCAGCTCACCGTCCGAGCGGGCGGCGAGCAGATTGCGCGTGTCCCCGTGGTCGAACTCGAACGAGGGGATCGACGCGACGCGCAGCGGCACCGGGAAGCCGCTGGCGTGCTCGCGGAGCCGCTCGACCGTCCCGTCCGTCGACCCGGAGTCGATGACGAGGACGTCCCAGGGAACGGGGCAGCGCTGGGCCCGGAGTGCCACGACGACGCGATCGAGGAACTCGATCCCCTGCCACGTCGGCATCAGCACGGAGATCGACCCCGGCGCGCGGTAGGACGTCATCCCAGGAGTCTACGCATGCGGTGTCGCACATCCGGTCGCGGTCCGACGCCCGGTCAGGGTGCACCTCCGTCCCGTCTCTGAACGAAACGCTTACCCGCACTTTCGCGCGCGCAGCGTCCCTGGAATCCCGGGTGACCTTCCGTCGCCCCCGTATAAGAGGGTGTCCGACTCTCCTCCTCTGCCGACCCACCGATGACAACGATCGAGCGTCCCCCCGCGCCGCACTTCGAAGACACGACTCGCTTCCTCTCCGACATCCGTGAGCGCGTCGGGCGCGTCGTGGTCGGTCAGGACGTCGTCGTCGAGCGGATCCTGATCGCGCTCCTGACCGGCGGTCACCTGCTCCTGGAGGGCGTCCCCGGGCTCGCGAAGACGCTCCTGGTCGCCGCGGTGTCCAAGACCGTCGACCTCGACTTCGCGCGGATCCAGTTCACGATCGACCTCCTGCCGTCGGACATCCTCGGCTCGGAGATCCTCGATCAGCGCGACCAGACGTTCAAAACGCACAAGGGGCCGATCTTCACGAACCTGCTCCTCGCCGACGAGATCAACCGCGCGGCGCCCAAGGTGCAGAGCGCGCTCCTGGAGGCGATGCAGGAGCGACGCATCACGATCGGCAACGAGAACTACGCGCTGCCCGTCCCGTTCCTCGTGATCGCGACCCAGAACCCGGTCGAGCAGTCGGGCACGTTCGAGCTGCCCGAGGCCCAGCTCGACCGCTTCATGCTGCTGCACCGCCTCGTCTACCTCGAGCCGGAGGACGAGAAGGAGGTGCTGCGCCGCAACGCCAAGCTCGGCATCCAGCGCGACGAGTCGGGCGGCGCGATGGTCAAGACCGAATTCGACATGGTCGACCAGGGCCGCGCCGGTGGGCGGAAGGAGCTCGCCGCCGCGATGGAGGACGTCGCGAAGGTGCACGTCTCCGAGACGTTCCTGGAGCACGTCATGGAGATCGTCGATCGGACGCGCAAGCACCCCGACCTCGACCTGGGCGCGTCGCCGCGCGCCGGCATCGCGCTCGTCAAGACGTCGCGCGCACGCGCGCTCATCCACGGCCGCGACTACGTGATCCCCGAGGACCTCTACGCGCTCGCCGAGGACGTGATCCTGCACCGGATCCGGGCGTCCTACGAGGCGCTCGCCGAGGGCCGGGACACGTCCGTGATCCTCCAGGAGATGCTGGGCGAGCTCGGGTCCTGACGCGATGGCCTCCCTGCCGCTCGCCAGTCGCCAGCCGCCCGAGCACACCCTCCCGCCCGTCGACCCGCTCGACACGCGGCGGTACATGATCGCGATCCGCCGGCTGGCGGACACGCTGAGCCACGGCACCGACCGCTCGCGTTTCCTCGGATCGGGCCTGGAGTACGTCCAGTCGCGGCCGTACGTGCCCGGCGACCCCGTGCGCCAGATCGACTGGCGCGTCACCGCGCGCACGGGCGAGGTGCACATCAAGGAGTACGAGGCGCCCAAGCGGATGCCGGCGTGGATCCTGTTCGACACGTCGGCGTCGATGACCTACGCGTCGACGGGCACGAGCAAGTACCAGATCGCGGCGCAGATCGCCGGCGGGCTCGCCTTCGCGTGCCTCGACCGCGTCAGCCCCGTCGGGCTGCTCGGGACGGGCGAGCGCGAGCTGCGTGTGAACCCGAGCCTCTCCAAGGACGAGGTCATGCAGTGGCTCGTCAAGCTCCGCACGTACCGCGTCGGCGAGAAAACGACGCTCGCGCGGCGCGTGACCGAGCTGAACGCGCGGATGCAGAACCGCGCGCTCGTGTTCGTCCTGAGTGACATGGGGGAGGAGGGCGCGGTCGACGCGCTCAAGCTGATGGCCCAGGTGCACGACGTGATCGCGATCCAGCTCGTCGATCCGGCCGAGATCGATCTGCGCGGCGTGGGCTTCCTGCGCGCGGAGGAGGCCGAGACCGGCGAGGCCTTCGTCACGCACGGCCGCCGAACGTTCTCCGACCCGGAGGCGATCGGATCCGAGCTGCGGCGCGGTGGGATCGACCACCTGCTCGTCCGCACGGACCGGCCGTTCGCCCAGAACCTGCGCATGTTCCTGAAGGACCGCGCCGCGCTCGCGGGGGGCCGTCGATGATCGCCGTCGTCACGCTCACCGTCGCGGCGTTCGCCGCGCCGCCGCAGAACGCAGGCAGCGAACCGAGCAACTTCGTGCCCGCGTCACATCGCAAGCGGTACGAGGACCAGTACACGACGCCCCTCGTCGACGAGGACGCGATCCCCGACGACTCGATCCCCGACGGGCTCGTCCTCGACGAGTCCGACGCGCCGCCCATCGCCGCGACCACCGTGGGCATGCGCGTGCGGGTCGAGGAGATCGTCATCCCGGGCCCGCAGCTCCGCGCCCGCCCCGTCGCCGATCCCGGCCGCGCGGACGTGATCGTGCGCGTCGTCAACGTGTTCCAGCACGGGGACGGGTGGCGCTACAACCTGGAGATCACGCCGTTCGTCGAGGGGCGCTTCGACCTGCGCGATCACCTGCAGACGCTCGACGAGGAGCCGCCGATCGAGTCTCCGCCGCTCTACGTCGAGGCGCGCGCGGTGCTGCCCGGAGGCGTCATGGAGCCCAACGCGATCGAGGTGCCGGACGCCTCGAACGTCGGCGGGTACAGCTCCCGCATGATCGCGCTCGGCGCGCTGTGGGTCGCGGTGCTGCTCGGGCTGATCTTCCTGGGACGCGCGTCGCGCGGCGATTCGGCCGACGGGGACGAGGCGGAGCCCGTCACGCTCGCCGATCGCCTGCGGCCGCTCGTCGAGGAGGCCCGCTCGGGTGAGCTGACGACCGGCCGGCGCGCCGAGCTGGAGCGCCTGCTCCTCGCCCACTGGCGAGAGCGCCGGGACCTGACGGGTGTGCACGTGGCGGAGGCCGTGTCGCGCCTGCGGCGTGACGAGGAGGCGGGGCCGCTCTTCCTCCAGCTGGAGGAATGGCTGCACCGGCCCGCGACGGACGGCGACGCGGCCGTCGACGTCGCCGCGCTCCTGGAGCCCTACCGCAACGCGCCCGACCCGGTCCGCGCAGGAGCCCTCGGATGAGCTTCAGCTTCGGCCACCCCTGGGTGCTCGTGTTCCTCGCCGCGCCCCTGGCGGTCCTCTTCTGGGTCTGGACGCGCCGCGGCGGGCGCGTGGCGCTGCCCTTCGACGGGACGTTCTCGGACGGCACGCGCAAGCGCGGGACGGGCCTGCGCGTCCTGCTCCAGCTCGCCGAGTCGGTCCCCGCGATCGTTCTTGCCGTCGCGATCTTCATCCTCGCCGGCCCGCAGAAGGTCGGCGCGCCCTCGACCAAGCGCAAGCTCACGAACATCCAGTTCTGCGTGGACGTCTCAGGCTCGATGACGGCGGAGTTCGGCGAGGGATCCCGTTACGACGCCGCGATGGCGGCGATCAACGACTTCCTCGACTACCGGACCGGGGACGCGTTCGGGCTCACGTTCTTCGGCAACAACGTCCTGCACTGGTGCCCGCTGACGAACGACACGACCGCCTTCCGCTGCGCGCCGCCGTTCATGGACCCGAAGCGGGGCCGACTGCCACCGTGGTTCGGCGGGACGTCGATCGGCAAGGCGCTGCGCGCGTGCCGGGACGTGCTGGTGAGCCGCGAGGAGGGCGACCGGATGATCCTCCTGATCTCCGACGGCTACTCGTCCGACCTCTCCGGCGGTCAGGACGAGGAGGTCGCCAATCTCCTCAAGAAGAGCGGCGTCGTGATGTACGGCGTGCACGTCGCGGACGGCGATGCGCCCGGGCAGGTCGTCAACATCGCCTCGATGACGGGCGGCGAGATGTTCGCCGCTGGCGACCCGCTCGCGCTGGAGACGGTGTTCAAGCGCATCGACGAGATGCAGGTCGCCGAGCTGGAGAAGGTCGCGGGCGAGCAGCTCGACGACTTCATCATCTGGTGCTGGATCGGGCTCGGCGCGCTCGCGCTGTTCGGGCTGTTCCAGTTCTTCCTGAGGCCGACCCCGTGGTGATCGCGCGCACGTTCCGATGAGCAACGAGACGATCATCGCCACCCTCGCGGCCTTCGTCCTGACGGTCGCCGCGGAGCTCCTGCACCAGCGGCGCATCCATCGCGTCCGTCGGCTCGCCTTCGGCCCCACGGGGCGCCCCGCGCCGTGGACGCGGCTCGTGCCGCTCCTGCGCGGCGTCGCGGCGGGCGCGCTGGCCTGGGGCCTGGCGACCTTGCTCTTCGACGTCGCCGCGAAGACGCACCGGATCGGGGAGCGCGACGAGGGCGACTGGCGTCACCTCGTCCTCGTCCTCGACGTGTCGCCGTCGATGCGGCTGGAGGACGCGGGACCCGAGTCCAAGCAGAGCCGCACGCACCGCGCCCGCGACGTGCTGCAGTCGATCTTCGGTCGCGTGGCGATCGGCCAGTACAAGATCTCGGTCGTCGCGACCTACACCGGCGCCATGCCGGTCGTGATCGACACCACGGACTCCGAGGTGGTGGCCAACGTTCTCGGCGATCTGCCGATGCACTTCGCGTTCAAGTCCGGCGAGACGCGGCTGTTCGACGGCCTGGAGGAGGCGGCGCGGATCGCCCAGCCGTGGGAGCGCGACAGCACGACGGTGATCATCGCCAGCGACGGCGACACGCTGCCGCCGACCGGCATGCCGAAGATGCCGCCGTCCGTGAACGGGGTGCTCGTCATCGGCGTCGGCGACCCGGTCAAGGGACGGTTCATCAACGGTCGCAACTCGCGCCAGGACGTTTCGGCGCTGCGGCAGATGGCGCTCCGTCTGGGAGGCTCCTACCACAACGGCAACCAGCGTCAGGTCGCGACGACGGTGCTGGAGAGCGTCACCGCGAGCGCCGACCGGGACCGCCTGCTCCAGCTCTCGCGCAGGGAGTACGCATTGCTCGCCATCGGCGCCGGCGCGGCGCTCCTGGCCCTCCTTCCGATCCTCCTGCAGTTCCTCGGCAGCGGCTGGGCCGCCGCGAGGCCCGCTCCGCGCCGCAGAGAAGCTGCGTAGCGCGTCGGGCGGTACGCAACCCATACGGGCGGGCCCCCGCAGAAGCGCGGCTCGGCCGATTCCCCACGGTTACGGATCCTGGACCAGCCGATAGACTCGTTGGACCGCGGGCGCTTCCCGCGCTCCAACCGCTCACCCGGAGGGTGAACCCACCATGCGAAGACTCTTGATCGCCGGCTGGCTGCTGTTGCCCGTTGGCGCCTGGGCCTACCACGAGGGCCCGGGTCAGGATGGTCTGCAGCTCGACCGCGTCGACGAGGAGCTCGCCACAGCGCGTGCGGCCTCCGACGACGGCGACTACGCCAAGGCCGCCAAGCACTACGAGGCCGCGCTGAAGGAGCTCCCGTCGCTGGAGACCGACGCGCTGCTGCGCGCCTCGCGTCGCATCAAGCTGAGCGCGGCCAAGGCCAAGCTCTCGTCGTCCCAGCTGATCGAAGCCCGCAAGGAGCTCGCGAGCCTGGTCGGCGAATTGTCCGAGGACTCGGAAGGCAACGAAGCGCTGCTCGACGAGGCTCGCGAGGCCCACGCGAACGCGCAGTACTACTACACGTGGCTGATGCGACTGGAGGGCTACACCCGCGAGGAGTGGGAGCCGGAGGTCGAGGTCGCGCGCCAGACGTACCGCCTGCTCGCCGAGCGCGCGGACGATCGCGGCGACTCCGCGTCCGCCAAGACCCACATGGAGGACCTGGAGTCCACCATCAAGCTCGCCAGGATCGACCTGGAAGAGCTGCAGGGGCTGCCCCTGCCCAGCCAATGAAGCGGTAACGGGACCTGAAACGGTTCCGGACGACGCCCCGGTCGGGGCGGCAACAAGGGCAGCAAGCCCAAGGACTCTCGTGGTGCCAGCAGCGGCCGCCCGCCCGACGGCGGCGGCTCGTGAGGCCAGCGAACCTCCGATGGGTTCTCACCCCTGAACAATTCGCGACGTAGCGCGCAGGAGCCTGGAGGATGGATCGTCCCTCGGGCTCCTTCGCTTGGATACTGACGTACTCGCTCCCCCCCCCTCTCCCCGTCCCTCACTCGCGCCACGGGAGACCGACGCCCATGGTCCGTACCGCCTCGCTCCTCCTCTGCCTCCTCGCCGCGACTGCCAGCGTGACCCACGCGCAGTCGAAAGCCATCCGGCTCAGCCCCTCGTCGTCCAGCACCGTCGTCATCGGCGGCTCCCGGACGATCCCGCCGGAGATCCTCGCGCAGCTCGAGGGACGCGGCGTCAGCGTCAGCGGGATGTCGGTCGCGACGTCCGGCGAAAGCGACGACGAGGAAGCCCAGGAGAAGCCCGTCGATCCGCAGCGCCTGCAGATGTTCCAGCAGGCGATGCTCGACCGCCGCCCGTCCAACATCCTGGCCGAGTGGTCCAAGCCCGACCCGCTGCCCTCGGACGAGGACCCGGAGCTGAAGGACCCCGAGGATCCCGAGGAGCCGGGCGAGGAGCCGAAGAAGCCCGAGGAGCCGAAGGAGCCGACCCGGCCCGAGGATCTCGTGGCGCCGCTCGCTCCCGAGGACGTGACCGGCCCGTCGGACACGCTCGCCGACGTCGTCGCGCTCGCGAAGGCCAAGGATGAAGCGCGCGACGGGTACGCCGAGGCGAAGGCCGCGTACGACGAGAAGCTCGCTGCCTACGAGGCCGAGGTCGCCGCGTACGAGACCGCGAAGGCCGAGTACGAGGAGGCCAAGAAGAAGTACGACGAGGAGAAGCCCGCCTGGGACGAGCGGAAGAAGGCGTACGACAAGGAGAAGGCGAAGGTCGACAAGAAGAAGGCCGAGCTGAAGAACAAGCGCCTCAAGCGTGACGTCGACCTGTTCCGTCGCAACGTCGCGCTCGGCCGCTGGGCCGAGGTCGAGAAGGACGTCGACGGCATGGGCAAGGCCCAGGCCAAGAACTTCTACTCGATGATGCTGGGCAAGATCTCGCGTCCGCCCCAGCCGATGAGCGGCCAGCTCGCGCCGTACCAGGAGCTGTGCGCGTTCGAGTTCGACGACATCGTCGAGATCATCCGCATCGCTCCCGAGGGCTTCGATCCAAAGAAGGCGAGCCTCATCTCACCGCTCGTCCGCCGCGTGTTCGCGCAGGGCCACAGCATCGACGACTGGGTCGCCCGCCTGGAGGCCGAGGCCTCGATGCCCGAGGAGGAGCGCTGCATCGACCAGCGCCTCGCGTCCCTGCTGCTCACCGCGCTCGGCTACAACCTGCAGATGGGGGCCTTCCTGCCGACGCTGGAGGAGGCCGTCGAGGACAACGACCGGCAGGGCATGAACCTCCTGGCGCGCCACCTGCTCGCCGAGTACCGCGACGAGCAGAAGGCCGAGACGCTCGGCGCCGTGTGGGAGGCCACGATGGCCGTGCTCGCGCCCGGCGAGGTCGAGGACGATCAGAAGAAGGAGGCCCTCAAGCGCGCGGTCGAGTACGCGGACGACGTGCGCGACGCGAAGGGCGAGTCCTGGCTGCGCGAGACCTTCACCGATCGCCCCGACCGCGGCATGGAGGTGCTGGCGACGATCGGCGCCGAGACGTCGCTCGGCATGGTCCAGCGCTCGTCCCGCCCCGCCGATCGCCTCGCCGACCTGGAGCTCATGCGGTCCGCCGTCGACGCGCTCCTGGAGATCGCTCCGGAGCGGGCCGGCGAGTGGCAGGGTACGCTCACGCTGCTCGCCGACACGTGGCTCCGCGAGGCCGCGTACTCGTACAAGAACTCCACCCAGACGTCGATGGGCCCGATGGCCGAGCGCGACCCGTTCGGCAACATCTACTGGGTCGACTACGGCTACCGGTACAACCGCTATCGTAACCCCGTGCAGCCGGTCGAGCCGGACGATCTGCTCGACAACCGTCCCGACGGGCCGTGGCGCGCCGCCCTGCCCGACAGCCTGCGGCCGAAGATCGATCAGACGATCGCCGAGCTGTACCTGAAGGTGAACGAGGAGAAGCTCGCCTTCCCGTACATCCGCGACCTCGCGGGCCCGAATCCGAAGAAGGCGAACGAGCTGGCGAGCACGTTCCTGGACGTCTGGATCTCGAACAACGACCCGAACTCCTCGCGGAACCGGACGAGCATCTACAACTTCTCGTACGGGTTCAACCGACGCGCGTCGGGCATCCCGCTGACGCGCAGCAAGCAGGAGCGCAACCTCAAGGACCTCGCCGAGTGGGTCGCGAAGCTCCGCACGATCGAGGGGATCGAGCTCGACTCGACCCTCCTCGTCCGCGCGTTCACGCAGAGCCACAGCCAGGCAGAGGTGTACCGCGTCGAGGTCATGGAGGAGGTCTTCGGTGACCTCGACACGCTCGAGCCCAAGACGCTCGCTGCGATGACCCAGACGATGCGTTCGAACCTCGCGACGATCTGGCGGACGCCGGACGTCCAGCGCAACGCCGGGACGAACCGCAAGCAGAAGGACATCGAGAACGAGGTCCAGCGCGGGTACCAGATCGCGGAGCAGATGCTCGACCGCGCGCTGGAGGTGCACGTCGACGCGTGGGAGCTGCAGGTCGCCCGGGCCGCGCTGATGCACGACCTGAACAACTACCGGAACGAGCTCCAGAAGAGCTCGGACTTCTCGGGCGGACGCAAGGAGGCGCTCCAGCTCTTCGCGGAGGCCGCGCGGAACTACGTCGACGAGATCGAGGACCTCAAGACGAACGAGTACACGACCGAGGCGTTCGACTTCTGGTTCAACGCCGCGCTCGGCGCGAGCGACCTGCAGGCCGTCGACCAGGAGACGATCCTCGCGCAGAACGAGATCCCGATGATCTCCGACATGCTGGAGGACATCGAGGGCGAGGCCGGCGAGCAGCACCGCTCGATGTTCGCGAACAACCTGTTCACGCGGCTCAGCAGCGTGAACCCGGCGTGCAAGAACCGCTACCTGAAGGCGGGCTTCGAGATCGCCGGCGACCACCCGCAGGCCCGCGCCGCGCGTCGCGTCTACGACTACTACAACGACCTCGTCACCGAGATCGAGCTCGTCACGAGCGTCGACGGCGACGCGGACGTCGGCGAGGAGCCCTTCGGCCTCCACATCGACATCCGCTATACGAGGGAGATCGCGCGCGAGAGCGGAGGCTTCAACAAGTACCTCCAGAACCAGGCCAACGCGGTCAGCTACTACTACAACTACGGCCGCCCCCAGGAGAACTACCGCGACAAGTTCGAGGAGTCCGTGCGGACCGTCCTGGGCGAGCAGTTCGACGTCATGTCCGTCACCTTCAACAAGGAGGACGCGACGGCGAAGGCGGACGAGGAGTACGGCTGGCGCAAGACGCCCTACGCGTACGTTCTGCTCAAGGCGCGCGGACCCGAGATCGATCGGATCCCGCCGCTGAAGATCGACCTCGACTTCAACGACGTCACGGGCTACGTCGTCCTGCCGATCAGCTCGCCGGTCGTTCCGATCGATGCGTCGGCCGACGGCGGCGTCCGGCCCTACGAGAACCTGCAGGTCACCCAGGTCCTCGACGAGCGCCGCGCCGACGAAGGCAAGCTGCTCGTCGAGGTCAAGGCGCAGGCCGACGGGATCGTCCCGGACCTCGAGGAGTTCGTCGAGATCGACCCGGCTGACTTCGAGGTCAAGAAGATCGAGGCCCAGGACGTGTCGGTCGCACGCTTCTCCGACGACGAGGACGGCGTGCTCTCCGAGCGACTGTGGGTCGTCGAGCTCGAGGCGAAGGACGGCGTCGAGAACCCCGACACGTTCAAGTTCGCCGAGCCGAAGTCGGAGGACATCCAGTCCCTCTACCAGCGCTACGACGACGCGGACCTGATGACCGCGAATCTCGTGGTCGACCTCGACCGCTCCTACGGCAGCAAGGACGGCCTGGGCTGGTGGGTGCTCCCGATCCTGCTCGCGCTCGGCCTGGTCGCGTTCTTCCTGATCCGCACGATCGGCGACCCCGGTCAGGTCGAGACCACGGAGGGGCTCCGCCTCCCGGAAGAGATCACGCCCTTCTCGGTCCTCGGTCTGCTCGGCGAGGTGCGCCGGGCGAACCACATGGACGTGGGGGTCCAGCGAGAGCTGGACGAGGCCGTCCTGCGGATCGAGCGGCACTACTTCGGCGAGGACCCCGAGGGCGATCTCGATCTGACCTCGATCGCCCGAAGGTGGGTCACCCGGACCTGACGAGCGGTCCGGGATCCCGACGCGTCGCTGTGCGGGCCGGATAGACTTCCGGCCCGCCCATGGCTGCCGACTCGAACGCCCAGGCGCAGATCGAGCTCCACCGAGCCCTCGCTCCGCGCTACGCCTACCGCTACTCGTTCGAGTTCAGCCGTCTCTTCCAGGAGGAGTGGCACGCCGAGATGATCCGGCACGCGCCCGAGTCGGCGCGGAAGCTGCTCGACATCGGCTGCGGCACCGGGTTCTTCCTGGCCGAGCTGGAGGCCCAGCGGCCGGGCTCGGTCGGCCTGGACATCAGCCACGACATGCTGCTCGTGTCCGAGCAGTACGTGCCGAACGCGCGCCTCGTCACCGCCGATGCCGAGCACATGCCGTTCCGCGAGTCCGCGTTCGACGTGGTGTTCTGCAAGGGCAGCCTGCACCACATGCGCGACCACGTCGGGTTCCTGGAGAGCTGCCAGGACGTCCTCGCGGACGACGGCCTGCTCGTGATGAGCGAGCCGTGCAACGACAACCCGATCATCCGCCTCGCGCGGGCGATCATGTACCGCAAGAGCCCGCACTTCGACGTGGGGGACCAGGGCTTCACGCGCACCGGAATCGTCGAGCTCACCGAGCGCGCCGGGATGGAGGTGCTGAAGACGAAGAAGTTCGGCGTCCTCGCCTACGTCTTCGCCGGCTTCCCCGACCACCTTGGAGTACTGCGGTACGTGCCGGGCGCCGCGCTCCTGACTCGGGCATTCATCGGCCTCGACCGACTGCTGTGTGCGATCCCGGGCCTGTCGCTGCTCGGGTTCCACGTGCTCGTCGTGGCGCGGCCGAAGCGGTAGCCCCCGCGTCAGCTCACGCGCTCCGCCAGCCACCCCGCGATCGCCGCGCGGAAGGCGTCGATCGACGGCGCGACGAACAGCTTGCGCTGCATCGAGTCGGTGTCGTAGTCGGTGGTCGACATCGCGTCGAGGTCGAACGGGCGCAGGTCGGATCCCTCTTCGAAGGACTCCAGCTCGCCCGCGGACGACAGAAGGCCCGCGCCGAACGCGCGGGTCTCGCCGTCCTCCTCGACGAGGCCGAACTCCATCGTGAACCAGAACACGCGGTCGATCTTGCGCAGCGCGATGTCCGACGTCTGCGCGGACGCCACGCGGCCGAACTGGCGGGCGAGGTCGGCGATCCACGGCACGGTCAGGCTCGCGGCGTGCCCCACGAGCTCGTGCACGACGTCCGGCTCGGGCGTGTAGAGCGGCCGCGAGGAGTGCCGCATGAACTGGGTCGACAGGAACACGCCCTCGGCGAGCGTCTCGAAGAACCGCCGCGCCGGCACGAGCCCGTCCACGGGCTCGAAGCGGAATCCGGTCGCCCGCAGCGGGCCCCCGTTCAGCCTCTCGATCTGGGGGATCGGCCCCTCGAGGATCCCGAGCGCGTTCCCGTGTTCCCTCAGCACCGAGCACACGCGGCGCGCGTGGAGCGGGCGGAGCGCGTCACAGATCGTCGACCAGGTCGTTCGCTCGTCGGCCGTGTACGCGACCTCGGGCGCGGGCGTCCCGAACACGTGGCGGCGGGCCGAGGCCGCGATCACGTCGCGACGTGCCCGGTATGCGGCATCCGAGAAGCCGGGGTGGTCGCTCGGAAGTTCGACGCCGGGCGCTCCGGAGAGCGCGGCGTCCTGCATGGCGTGGGCGAGTGTGTCGGGTCGCATCGGTCTGGGTAGCTCTCTCGGAGCGGCTCGTGGTGGCGAGCGCGGAACCCAGTGGGCGGCCTGAAACGACGAGTGGCAGCCCCTGGGCTGCCACGCGGTTCGGTTTCGACGACGTGATCCAGCCCGCTAGTTGCGGACCGAATAGAGGGCGGTGGAGGGGCGGACCCGGAGGGTCGGCCTCGCGTCGCTGGGCGTCGTCATGGCATGGACCATAGGCGCTTCCAGCGGGGCCGCAAGCCCTCACCGAACGTCCAATCGCGATCTTCACGTGTCCTGCACCCGCTGGGCTCATCCCGAGAGCCGGTTGTGCCGATACGGGCCAGGTGTGCGGCATCGTCGGTGAAGTCACGGCCCAGGGAGACGCGTCTGCGCTGACGGACGCCGGGGCCGAGGCGTGGCTCGACCGCCTCGCCCACCGCGGGCCCGACGGCCGCGGGCTCTGGCGAGAGGAGAACGTGCTCCTGGGCCACACCCGCCTCGCCGTCCGCGACCCCGAGAGCGCCGCCGCCGCCCAGCCGATCGCGACGCCCTGCGGTCGCTACGTCCTCGCCTACAACGGCGAGCTCTACGACGACGCGGCGCTGCGCGCGGAGCTCCTGCCCGAGGTCCAGCGTCGCACCGGCGGACGCGGATTCGTCACGACGTGCGACGCCGAGACGCTCCTCTGGGCGCTCGTCCTCCGCGGCGCGAGCGCCCTCGACGATCTGCGCGGGATGTACGCGCTCGCCTTCGTCGACCTCGCTCGCCGCGAACTGCTGCTCGCGCGCGACCCGCTGGGCGTCAAGCCGCTCGTGTGGGCCGTCGCGGGCCGCGGGCTCGCGTTCGCCAGCGAGCCGCTCGCGCTCGTGTCGCACCCGCGCGTCGACCGCCGCCCGGACGCCGACATGGTGTCGGCCTACCTCGCCACGAGCCGCCGGACGCTCGCCGGGCGGACGATGTTCGAGGGCGTCGAGGCGCTGCTGCCCGGCGACGTCCTGCGCGTCGACCTGTGCGAGCGGGATCCCCGGCCCGTGCGCGTCGCGCGCGCCGAGGCGGCTCCGCTCACCGGGTCCTTCACCGGACCTACCGACGCGGACGCCTGTCGTCGCGTGATCGAGGACGCCACGCTTCGCCACCTGGTCAGCGACGTTCCGCTCTGCGCGCTGCTCTCGGGTGGGCTCGACAGCACGATCCTCGCGACCATCGTCACCGGCCAGCGCCCCGACCTCGCGACCTGGTGCGCCTCCGGCGTCGAGGACGGCGACGAGGTCGGCCCCGACCCGCGGGCCGCCCGCGCCGTCGCGACGCGGCTCGGGACGCGGCACACGGACGTCTCCATCGATCGCGCGACGTTCGCCCGCGAGTGGGAGGCGCACGTCGCGCACCTCGGTCAGCCGCTCTCCACGCCGAACGAGATCGCGATCGCCGAGACCGCCCGGGCGATGCGCTCCGGGGGCGCGACCGTGACGCTCTCCGGCGAGGGCGCCGACGAGCTCTTCGGGGGGTACGACGCTGCGCTCCAGGCGTTCGCCGCCCACGCGTCGCTCCCCGAGCCGCCGATCGGCGCGTCTCGGTTCCACCTCGAGGTCACGTCGTGGGTGTCGCCCGCTGACCAGGAGCGGCTGCTCGTGGTCGGCGCGCGTCGCTCCGAGTTCGTCGTCGGCACGTTCGACGCCGCGTACCGCCGCGGGCTGGAGCGCGCGAACGGCGACCCGCTCGGCGCGCACCTGGAGGTCCAGCGCGAGATCAACCTCAACGCGCTGCTGGAGAGGCTCGACGCCGCCACGATGCGCTACGGCATCGAGGGCCGCACGCCGTTCGCCGACGTCGAGGTCGCGCGCTTCGCCCGCGCCGTCCCGATGGAGCGCAAGTTCGTGTCGGGACGCGGCGTCGACGGGTCGAAGATCGTGCTGCGCGACGCGTTCCGCAGCGCCGTCCCCGACGCGATCACGAAGCGCGAGAAGGCGTCGTTCCCCCTGCCGTTCGAGCGGTGGTCCGCGTCGATGGCCGGGATCCTCGACGGCTCCCGCTTCCTCGCCGAGATCGTCCGCCCGGCCGCGATCCGCGCCGCGGTCGACGATCCGATCGAGCAGTGGAGGCTCGCCTGGCTCCTGGGCAACCTCGCGCTGTGGGGCGATGCGGTCTTCGAAGGACGCGCCGCCGCGTCGTCGGCCGCCTGACGAACGCGTCGATGGGCGTCCCGTATCCTCGGGACATGACCAAGCGCGTGCTCGTGCCCCTCGCCGAGGGCTTCGAAGAGATGGAGGCCGTGATCCTCGTCGACGTCCTGCGCCGCGCGGGGATCGACGTCGCCCTAGCGGGCCTCGACGGACCGGGACCCGTCCTCGGCTCGCGCGGGATCTCGGTCGTGGCGGAGGTCGACTGGGACGAGGCCGCACGCGAGCCCTACGACGCGATCGCTCTCCCCGGCGGGCTCGGCGGGACGCGCGCGATGTGCGACGACGAACGGGTCGTCGAGGCGGTGCGCCGGAACCACGCGAGCGGACGGCCGACCGCGGCGCTCTGCGCGGCGCCGCTCGTTCTCGCCCGCGCGGGCCTCGCGGAGGGCCGCGCGCTCACCAGCCACCCCAGCGTCCGGGACGACCTGGCGGCCCAGGGAGCGGCCGTCCGGACCGACCGGGTGGTCCGGGACGGGGTCCTGGTGACCAGCCAGGGGCCCGGAACGGCGATGGAGTTCGCCCTGGCCCTGGCGGCCGACCTGGTCGGCGAGGAGGCCGCTGACGAGGTCTCCAGCGCCATGTGTCGTTAGGTGAACCACGGCTGGCTCGCGGCCGTTTGACACCCCGGACGGGACCACCCATCCTCTTCGCCCCCGATCCGTCACCCGGCCGCGCCTCCGCGGTAGGGGGCGGCTGATGGACTCCACGATGCAACGACTCTCCTCCGCCTTCCCCGCGGCCGTTCTCGCGGCGTGCGCGATCGCCTCTCCGGCCCTCTCCTTCGACCGGATCTACAAGTCCGACGGCTCGATCCTCGACAACGTCAAGGTCCAGTCCGAGACCATCGACAAGGTCGTCTACGAGCCGGAGAAGGGGCGCGGCACCAAGGAGGTGCTGTCCGAGGAGGTCCTGCGCGTCGAGTTCACGCAGATGCCGGAGGACATCGCGGCGGCCGAGGTCGACGCGAAGAACGACGCGCTGCTCGGCGCGATCAGCGGCTTCCAGAACTTCCTCGGCAACGCGGACGACCGCGCGAACCGCAAGTTCCCGTGGGCGGCGTCCTACGCGCGCTTCCGCCTCGTCGAGATGCACGAGCGCCGCAACGCGATTCCCGAGATGGTCGCCGCCGTCGACGAGCTGCTCGCCGGCTCGCCGGACTCGCGCTACGTGCCCATCGCGATCATCAAGAAGTTCGAGGCCCAGCTCCTGTCGGCCGACCGTCCGGGCGCTGCCGCAACGGCCGCCCAGTTCGGCTCGTTGGTCTCCGAGAAGGGGATGTCGCAGCGCTGGCAGTTCGAGCACAGGCTGCGCGAGCTGCTCTCCAAGGACGGTCAGACGGCCACCGCCGCCGAGAAGGCGCTCCAGAAGATCGCCTCCGACGCGGCCGCGTATCCCACCGTCGCGAACCGCGCCGACGTCGCCACCGCGGAGTCGATGCTGAGCCGTTCGGCGTTCGACGAGGCCGAGGAGATGTTCCGCGGCGTCACCGAGTCGACGAACGCGGACGACCGGACCCTGGCCGCTGGCTGGACCGGGCTGGGCGACTGCCTGTACCGCCGCGCCGAGGCGAAGGCCGCCTCCGGCGACACCGAGGGCGCGGCCGCGCTGTTCGCTGAGGCCCAGACCGCATTCATGCGCGTCGTCGTCCTCTACCGGGGCGAGCTCGCCTACGTGCCGAAGTCCGCGTTCTACGCCGGGCGCTGCATCCAGGAGATCGGCGGCGAGACCGCGTCCGACCGCTCCAACCGCCTGTTCGTCTTCGTGACCCGCAACTTCCGCGGCTCGCGCTGGGCGGACTCCGCCCGCCAGTTCAAGCGGCGCAACGGCTGACGAAAGCGCGAAACCGAGCGCGCATCGCGAAGCCGGGAACGGCGCGCGGCGCTCGCGGTCCATCGGCGGGGGCGCCCCCCCGAGCG
>JBCDGE010000093.1:0-32569 GCA_038757895.1 Planctomycetota bacterium
AGGTCGGGTCGCGTTCGTCGGCAAGGGGCTCACGTTCGACGCCGGGGGCTACTCGCTGAAGCCGCCCCCGAAGATGGACGAGATGCGCTTCGACATGTCGGGCGGCGCGGCGGTGCTCGGTGCGATGCACGCGCTCGCCAGCGGCGTGGACGTCCCGTTCGAGGTCCACGGCGTCGTGCCCTCGTCCGAGAACCTGATCGACGGCAACGCGACCAAGCCCGGCGACGTCCACACGGGCATGAGTGGCACGACCGTCGAGATCCTCAACACGGACGCGGAGGGGCGGCTGATCCTCGCGGACGCGCTGACCTACGTCGACACGAAGGTCCGCCCCGACACCGTCATCGACCTCGCGACCCTCACGGGCGCGGTGATCGTTGGCCTAGGGCACGAGGTCTCCGGCATGTTCTCCACGTCCACCGACCTCCGCGACGCGCTGCTCGAGGCCGGCGAGGCCACGGGAGAGCACGTCTGGCCGCTCCCCCTGCTCGACGCCCACAAGGAGGGCATGAAGGGGAAGTCCGCCGACCTCGCGAACATCGGTTCGCCCTCGATGGGGGCCGGGCCGAGCCAGGGCGCCGCCTTCCTCGCGCACTTCGCCGGCGAGGGCAGCGACTGGGCCCACCTCGACATCGCCGGGACCGCCTGGAACACCCGCGACCGCGACTGGGTCGGCGGGAGCACCGGAACCGGCGTCGGAGCCCGCCTTCTGGTCGAATACCTGCTACGCCGCGCCTGAACCTGACCCCGGCCTCCGCGCCGCACACCCTAGACACCCCTTCCACGGAGCCACGTCGTGTCACCCACCGAACTCGTTCCCGGCCTCGCCGGTATCCCCGCCGCAGAGTCCTCGGTCAGCTTCATCGATGGCCAGGCGGGTGTGCTGGAGTACCGCGGCTACGCGATCGAGGACCTCTCCGCGCATAGCACGTACGAGGAGGTGGCGTGGCTCCTGCTGTACGGCGAACTGCCGACCGCGGACGAGCTCAGCGCGTTCCGCGCCGACCTCGGGCGGCTCTGCGTGATCCCGAAGGAGCTCATCGACATGGTGCGCGCCTTCCCGAAGCAGGCGCACCCGATGCGCGCGCTCCAGGCGTCGCTCGCCGGGCTCGGGATGGTCAGCCCGAAGGTCGACCTCAAGGACGCCGCGTCGAAGGACGAGGCGGCGCGCCGCGTGATCGCGGTCACCCCGGTGCTCGTCGCCCTGTTCGAGCGCGTGCGCGCCGGCAAGGAGATCGTCGAGCCGCGCACCGACCTGTCGACGGCGGCGAACTTCCTGTGGTGCCTCGACGGCGTCGAGCCGGCCGAGATCGCGGTCCAGACGCTCGACTGCGCGCTGATCCTGCACGCCGAGCACACGATGAACGCGTCCACCTTCGCGTGCCGCGTCGTCGCGTCGACCGAGAACGACCCGTACACCTCCTGCAGCGCGGCCGTCGGCGCGCTCTTCGGGCCGCTGCACGGTGGCGCCAACGAGCGCGTGCTGAAGCAGCTTGCGACGATCGACGGCGTCGACGCCGTCGAGTCCTGGTACGCCGAGAAGGCCGCCTCGAAGGCCAAGGTCATGGGCTTCGGCCACCGCGTCTACAAGACGAAGGACCCGCGCGCGAAGAACCTGCAGGACCTCGCCGTCCAGCTCTTCGACCAGCTCGGCTCCACGCCGAAGTACGACGTCGCGCTCAAGCTGGAGGAGGTCGTGACCGAGAACCTCGGCGACCGCGGGATCTACCCGAACGTCGACTTCTTCAGCGGCCTCGTCTACGAGAAGCTCGGGCTCGACACCGACGTCTTCACGCCGATCTTCGCGATGGCGCGGGTCTCCGGGTACTGCGCGCACTGGCTGGAGCAGCACGAGGACAACAAGCTCTTCCGTCCCGCCCAGATCTACACCGGGCACCGCAGCCGGGCGTACGTGCCGATCAGCGAGCGCTGATCGCGCGGCCGGCCTCGGCCTCGATCGACGCGCGGAGCGCCGCGCGACCCTCCGGATCCGCGACGCCGTCCACGGCGGCGCGGATCCGCTCGTTGGAGCCTTCCAGGCCGATGCGAAGGCGGACCCCGAGGTCGATCCCCTGGCCGCGCCGGACGGCCGCGCGGAGTCCGGGCGGAACCTCTTCCAGCGCGCGCTCGGTCCGCGAGATCTCGGCGTCGAACGTGCGGCGCAGCGGGTACTCCAGCGACATGCCGAGCCCCTCCGCGATCCACTCGCGCCGGGCCGGATCGCCGAGCGCGGCCCCGAGCCATCCCGCGACCGGCCGCGGCACGGGGGCGCCGGCCGGGATGCGCGTGCGCAGGTTGGCCCCGACGCCGCGCAGGAGCCAGGGCGCCCACTCGTCGGGGTAGGGCTCCAGGAGGAGGTCGAGGTCGAGCGCGCGCTGCTCCATCGTCCGTGCGACGCGGTCGACCTTCGGCGCGAGGTGCGTATACGCGAGGCTGTTGCCGACGCTGAAGAGGATGTCGCGCTGCGCTCGTCCCTCGAACTGGCGCGCGACGCGGACGACGTGCTCCGCATCGAGCTCGATCCGGCCGCTCAGCGGCGACTCCGCGGCGTCGCGGTGGAAGAGGCTCCCGTAGTTGCGCAGGAACGTGCCCGGGTAGCGCACGCCGTCCGCTGCTCGCTCGAACGCGCCCGTCCCGACCGACAGGACGAAGGGCCAGGTCAACGCGAGCCCGACGGCGATCGCTCGAGCGGCCGTGCGAGCGCCGACGAACCGCGCGCGCTCCAGCGCACCGACCGCCAGCGCGCACGCCAGGACGCCGTAGAAGTAGTACGACACGAGGTACCGGACGCCTCCGATCTCCACCGGCGGCGGCATCGAGCGGATCTTGAGGACGCCGACCGCGATGACCCCGAGGACCAGCGGCAGGTACGCGGCGGCGAGGATCGCAGCCCCGCTGAGCCGCCGTGAGGCGTCGTCCTCGCGCCTGCGCGCCGCGATCGTCGCCACCGCGAGTCCGATCCAGGCGACGGCCATCGTGCCGAGGAGCAGCCACTCCCCGACGGACGCCGGCAGTGGCCCGACCGGCTCGAAGCACGCCCCGTCGGGGAGCGTGCGGACGAGAAGCGACCGCGCCTCGGCCCACATGCCACCCGCGTCGAGACCCGGGTCGGGCGTCGAGAAGCGCAGGGCGAAGTCGCCAGCGCGACCGCCGGTCACGGCGTGGATCCAGGCGAGGGGGAGCGCTCCGACGAGAAGGCCGGGCAGGGTCCAGCGCAGGTCCGCAAGCACCCCGTGCACGCCGCGCACGCGTAGGAGTGCGAGGAGAAGGAGCGCGAGGGTGAGCAGCGAACCGAAGTACACCGCGACCGCGAACCCGGCGGCGACGCCGGTGGCGAAGAGCCACGGGGCGCGCCGCTCGCGCCCGATCGACTCGAAGGCGAGGACGACGGGCAGGAAGAGGAAGAAGAGCCCCTCGAAGTGGTTCCCCTTCGCGAGCAGCGAGTACTTCGACAGCGTGGGGGGCGCGAGCGCGAAGGCGAACGCGCCGAGGGTCGCTGCCGTGCGCCCCGCCTGGCGGTCGAGGAACCTCCACACGAGCGCGAGCAACCCGAGCCCGAGCAGGAACGGCACGAGCTTGAGCGAGAGGTACGTCGGCCCGAACAGGGCGTACAGCGGCGCCGCCAGGAGCCCGGTCAGGAGCTGGCCTCCGGCGTTGTCGTAGAAGTAGTGCCACGGCACGCCGCGGTAGCCGTCCGCCAGGAGCCAGGCCTGGTTGCCCATGTTCGGCACCTCGTACACCGGGATCGCGACGGCGTCGAAGGCCGTGGTCACGACCCACGCCCGGTACAGGACGTAGACGAGGGCGGCGAGCAGCAGCGGGCCCGGTGGGCGGCGCGCGACGAGCGCGGAGAGGCGTGACGGAGGGAGGCGCGGCACGGGACGAGGCGGCATGCTACGCGAGACGTCGCGCGCCTCGACCGGATTCGGGCGCGCCGATCGCGGCCATGGCTCGTTCCGAACTTCTCTGCACCGACGTGGGCTCGGTCGAGCTCGCGCGCGACCTGGGCGCGGACCGCATCGAGCTGTGCGCCGCCCTCGAGGTCGGAGGCGTCACGCCCGGCCCGGGGCTCCTGGCCGAGGCGCTGCGCGTCGCGGGGGCCGGCGGCTCGGTGCGTGACGAGACGCTGCCGGCGCTCGGGGTCGTCGTGCTCGCACGTCCCCGTCGCGGAGACTTCGTGCTCGATGCCGGTGATCTTCGTGCGCTGCTCGCGGACGTCGAGGGAGCGCGCGACGCGGGCGCGGCGGGGGTCGCCCTCGGGGTCCTCTCGCCCGACGGCCGCGTCGACGTGGAGCGCACGCGCGAGCTGATCGCGGCCGCGCGTCCGATGAGGGTCACCTTCCACCGCGCGCTCGACCAGGCGCCCGACCTCGACGAGGCGGTCGCGCACGCTCTCGAGGCGGGGGTGGATCGGGTGCTGACGTCGGGCGGAGCGCCCAGCGCGTGGGACGGTCGAGAGGCGCTGCGTCGGCTCGTCGGGACGTACGGCGACGACGTCGAGGTCGTGGCCGCGGGCGGCGTCGCCGGTTCGAACGCCCGTGAGCTCCTCGACGCGACGGGCGTCCCCGCGATCCACGGGTCGTGCTCCACGGTGGTCCGCGTCGAGACGGAGGGCCGGCCGTTGCAGCCCGTCGCGCTCGGCGCCGCAGGCGCTCCACCCGAGGACGAGCGCCGTACCCTCGATCGCGAGCAGGCCAGGCTCTTCGTCGACGCGGCCCGCTGATGCCGTCCGGTACACTCCGCGCCATGCACGCGCGAGGTGTTGGTCGAGAGACGGCTTCGGAGAGGGGCCCAATGGCGCAGGGACTCTCCAAGGCGGTCCACGACACGGCCGCGGCGGCGGTCGGCGCCGTCGCGGGGGAGATCGCCGAGCTGGTGCGCGAGCGCCGGAACGCGGTCCTCGGCCTTGCGACCGGCGGCACGATGGTCGAGCTCTACGCGGAGCTCGTCCGGCTGCACCGCGCCGAGGGCCTCGATCTCTCGGGCGTCACGACGTTCAACCTCGACGAGTACATGGGCCTCGCCGAGGGCGACGAGCGCACCTTCCGGTCCTTCATGCGCGCGAGCCTCTTCGAGCCCGCCGGGCTCGACGTCGCGCGGTGCCACTTCCCCGACCCCCAGGGGGCCGCGCGGGATCCGCTCGCCGCCTCGCGGGCCTACGAGGATGCGATCGCGGCCGCGGGCGGCATCGATCTGCAGCTCCTCGGCCTCGGGAGGAACGGCCACGTGGCGTTCAACGAGCCCGGCTCCCTGCCAGCGTCACGGACGCGGGTCGTCGAGCTCGACGAGACCACGCGCGCGGACGCGTCGTCGACCTTCGGCTCGCTCGACGCGGTCCCGACGCATGCGATCACCGTCGGCCTCGCGACGATCATGGAGGCTCGCCGGCTGCGCGTCCTCGCCTTCGGAGAGCGCAAGGCCGAGGCCGTCGCGCGCACGATCGACGGCGTCGCGTCCCCCGACGTCCCGTCCACCGCGCTCCGCGGCCACCCGGACCTCCACCTCGTCCTCGACCCGCCCGCCGCCTCGCTGCTGGGTCGACGTTGAGCGATCCGGAGCCGGACGTCCCGCTGCTCGGTGTCGTCGCATCGCCGACGCGCATCGAGGCTCAGCTCGTCGAGCGCACGCCGTTCCGGCGCCTGCGCTCGGCCGGGCGCCGGATCGTCGAGGACGTCGACGGCCCTCCGCGCTTCCTCCCGCTCCCGGTCCATCGGCAGCTCGCCGACCAGGCGAACGCCCCGGACGAGGAGCGCGCCGGGGACGCGTGGGTCCAGTCGATCGCGAACGCGATCGCCAAGCTGACGTTCGGCGTGCGCGGCGCGGGCGTCCGCGTCGGGCTCGCGCTGGACGCGCGGCTCGACGGGCGCGGCCGCCAGGTGCTCGCGTCCCGCGACGGCCCGCGCGTCGGCGACGTGGTCGAGGCCCTGGAGACGGCGCTCCGTGGCCGCAGCATCACCCTCGGTGCGCCGATCGGGCGCGCGATCTCGTTCGTCGAGGCATGCGCGCTCGGCGAGATCTGGTCGCCGCTCGGCGGGCTCGCCGGTGGCACGGACGGGCTCGTGCTGGTGTGGGACCAGGACGTCGGCTGGGCGGACGTGGGGAGCGGCGAGGTGCTATCGAGCAGCGTCGAGCTCCCCGGCGGACGGCTCGACCTCGGGCTGGAGCGCCTCGGCGTGCGCCGCGACGCCGGCGGGCGTACGGGCAATGCGCGCCGCATCGCGGTCGACGCCCGCAACGGCGATACCGGGGCGCGTTCGGCGCTCGCCGAGGCCGCGAACGCCCTCGGCACGGCGGCGGCCCGCCGGCTCCTCTCGCGTCTCGCCGACGACGTGAGCCGGCCGGTGGGAGGTGACCTCGAGGGCAGTCGGCCGGAGAGGGTCGTCCTCGCGGGGGCCGGGGGCCGCCTCGCGGCCGACCCGCGGCTCTCGGACTGCGTGCTCGAGCCCTTCGTCCTGGGACTGGCGAACGGGCTGGCCGATCGCGAGGATGCCGCGATGAGGTCGGGTCTGCTGGATGCGGAGGGCGACGACCCGCCGGAGGTCCCGCCTGGCTTCGTGCACGTCGCCCAGGACGACGCGTCTGCCGTCCTCGGCGCGGCCGCGTCCGCGCTCCGCGGCGTGCTCCCGCCCGACGCCCGACCGACCGAGGCCCCGTCTTGATCGCGGCGGCAGCTGCGCTGCAGGCGACCGACGCGTCGGCATCCGTTGCCGGCTCCCTCGGGGGCGGCTTCACGGTCGTCGACTGGCTCGTCGTCCTTGCGGTGCTCGTGGCGATCACGATCGCCGGTGAGCGGCTGACGGGCAAGCAGGAGAGCGTCCGCGACTTCTACCTGGGCGGGCGCCGCCTGCCCTGGTTCGCGGTCTCCGCGTCGATCATCGCGACCGAGATCTCGGCGGTGACGTTCTTCGCCGTCCCCTCGCTCGTGTGGCGCGACGGCGGGAATCTGCACTACCTGCAGATCGGGTTGATCAGCGCGCTCGTCGCGCGGCTCGTCGTGGCGACCGTGCTGGTCCCGGCCTACTACGAGCGCGAGATCTACAGCCCGTACGAGTTCATGGGCAACCGCCTCGGCAGCGGTGTCCGCAAGATGACCACGGGGCTGTTCATGCTCGGCGGCATGCTCGCGCAGGCCGCGCGGGTGTACTTCACCGCCGTCATCATCGAGGTCCTCGCCAAGGAGGAGCTCGACGCCGTCGCGTCGGTCACGGGCATGCCTCCGATCGCGACGGCGATCGTCGCGATCTCGCTCGTCGCGCTCCTGTGGACGTGGATCGGAGGGGTGGCGACGGTCGTTTGGACCGACGCGTTCCTGTTCCTGCTCTTCGTCGGCGGGATGGGGGTGATGATCGCCGCGCTGCACGCGGGGACGGACGGCGGGATCGCGCAGGCGTGGTCGCTCGCGAGCGAGGCCGGCCGACTCGATCTCGTCGATACAGAGTTCGCGTTCACGAAGCCCTACACGCTATGGGCGGTGCTCTTCGCGGCGAGCTGGGGCCTGATCGGGCCGTACGGGACCGACCAGCTCATCGTGCAGCGACTCCTGTGCTGCCCGACGAAGCGCGACGCGCAGCGCGCGATGATCGGGAGCTACGCGGCGGTGCTCGTCATCGGGCTCGCTTTCGTCGTGGGGATCGGGCTCGTCGGCTTCTACGCGTCGAACGGGATGTCCGAGGCCGCGACGGCGCTCGTGCAGGAGAAGCCGGAGCGGATCCTGCCCGTGTTCGTCCGCGAGGCGCTGCCGGTCGGCGTGCGGGGGCTCGTGCTCGCGGCGGCGTTCGCGGCCGCGATCTCCAGCCTCGACTCGATCCTGGCCGCGCTGGGCCAGACGTCGCTCGCGACCTTCTGGGGACCGTGGCGAGCGAAGGTACGGGCGCGGGAGGCCAGCGCGAGCGGCGCAGCGGCCGCGACGATCGCGGAGCCGAGCGCGGCCGAGAGCCTGCGCGTCAGCCGCCTCTTCGTCGTCGGCTGGACCGTCGTCCTCGCGGCGATCGCAATCTTCATGCGGGTCATCGAGCGCGGCTACGCCGACCTGCTCGACCTCGCGCTCGCGATGTCGGGGTTCGTGGGCGGGCCGCTCCTCGCCGGCTTCGTCCTCGCGTGGCTCCCGGGTCGCAGGGGCGCGGACGGCTTCCTCTGGGGCGCGCCGCTCGGCGTCCTGACCGTGCTGTTCGCCATCTGGCACGGCGAGGTCGCGTACGCGACGAGCTGGGTCGTGATCTCGGCGGTTTTCCTTCTGTGGCTCCTCTTCGGCCTCCCGCGCCGCCGGCAGCCCTTCGGCGCGGTGCAGACGCTGCTGCTGGCGTTCTCGCTCTTCCTGCTGACGCGCGTCGCCGAGGTGGGGGACTTCGACGACGGCCGCTCGATCGCGTGGCCGTGGTACGTGCCGGTGGGAAGCACGGTGACGCTCGTCTTCGCGCTGGCGCTCGACAAGCACGGTCGCAGGCGCGGTCGGCCGCCCGCCTAGCCGTCGATCTCGTCGAGCCAGCGCAGCGCGGTCAGCAGTCCCACGCGCGCGCACCAGCCCATGTTCTCCGGCTCCAGGTCGGTCGTGTTCTCGGGCGTGTCGCCGGCCGAGTGGTAGTGGCGGTCGTAGTCGATCGCGACGCGGTCGCGCTCGGTCCAGGACTCGCCCGGCATGCCCTCGGTGCGGTCGTGCTCGTCGGGGCTGCCCCAGGCGCTCGTGAACATCGTCACCGCGGGCAGCTTCTCCTCGCGGAAGCGCTTCGAGCTGCTGAAGACGTAGCTGTCCGTACCGCCGAGGCTCTTGTTCGTCGCCCACCGTTCGGGGAATCCCTTCGTCCCCCCGAAGGTCCCGAGCACGCCCGCGGCCGTGCGGACGAAGCCCACGTTCCCCGGCAGGTCGTCGGGCTCGACGTGCAGGCGCTGGCCGGTCGTGCCGTAGCCCGCCTGGTCGAAGTTGAGCACCGCGAAGACGCCCGCTCCGAGGTCGGACTCCAGGTACGCGCGCGTCGACGCGATCTCCGTCCCCCAGATCGCGAAGCGGACCTCGCGCGGCGGCGGCTCCAGGTCGCCCGCCTCGATCGCAGCGGTCCACGCGCGGGCGATCTCCAGCACGATCGCGACGCCGCTCGCGTTGTCGTTCGCGCCGGGGCCGCCGCTGTCCGAGTCGCCGTGCGCGCAGACGAGCAGATGCCCGGGCGGCGCGCCCTCGCGCGCCGCGAGCCGTGCCACGACGGTGATCGGACGCGCCTGGCGGATCGTCGTCTCCAGGCTCCAGTCGAGCGTGACCTTCGCTCCCCGGGCCAGCGCCTCGCGCAGCCGCGCGCCCTCGGGCTCCGAGATCCCGAACGTCGGAGACTGGTCGTCCCGGCGCCGCAGCGAACGGCACACGGGCCATGCGCCGTCGATCGTGCACGCGCCGTCGACGAGGACGACCGCGGCGGGTTCATTGCCCCGGCGCGTTCCCGGGAAGCGGTCGGTGAGGAGCGCGGTGTCGGGAGAGGTCTCGGTGTCGCTCGCGCCAAGGACCAGCGGGACGGCGCTGCCGCTGCCGGCGGGGGAGAAGCCCCAGGGCCAGATCCTCTCCAGGCGGAACGGCGCATCCTCGCCGGCGATGCTGGCCCGCACCGACCACTTCGTCGGCTCGTGGCACCACTGCTTCGGAGCGAGGTGGCGCTCGACCTTCAGGCCGAGCGCGGCGAGGTCCTTCTCCAGGCGGTCGACCGCCTTCCTGCCGGAGACCGTGCCGCCCATGCGGGGCCCCAGCTTCACGAGGTCGCGGACGAGCGCGGCGGCGCGGGTCTCGTCCACCCGACCGGCCACGCGGCGCTCCAGCTCGCTCCCGGCGGGGGCCTGCGACTTCTTCGAATCGGGGTCCTGCCCGGCGAGGGAGGCGACCAGCGCGAGCGCCAGTGGGCCGGCCCAGGCAGCGGCGTCCATCTGTTGGATCATGCGCGTGATTTCCACTTCGCGCCGTCGGGAGAGGGCGCCGCTCCGATCCTAAACTCCACCCCCGCGCGGCGTCCCGTCGCGATGGTCCCCGACCCCGCGCCGGTCCCTCCGGCCGCTCCCCATGCGCTCTGCTCCCTTCCGCGCGTCCCTCCTCGCGCTCGTCCTCCCCGGCTGCCTCGCTCCCCACCCGGACGAGGCCCGGCCCGAGCTCCAGGCCCTCATGCGCGGCGAGGTCCGGGACGGCTGGGCCGAGGACGCGGCCCAGGGGAACTACGACCGCACGGCCTTCTGGCTGTCGTTCGAGGACCCCGTGCTGAACGACCTCGTCCTGGAGGCGCTCCAGTACAACCACGACCTCGTGGCCAGCGCAGAGCGGATGCGGGCCTCCGCGGCGCGCGCGATGATCAGCCGCTCGGCGCGCCGGCCGCAGGTCAACGCACGACTCGACGGCACGCGTCAGCAGCAGGTCTTCGTCGGCCTCCCCGTCGGCGGCGACGGGACGATCAAGAACACGTTCAACCAGTTCAACGCGGCCGTCGACCTGTCGTGGGAGCTCGACCTCTGGGGCAAGCTCGCCGCGGGCGTCGAGGGCTTCGACGCCGAGCTCCAGGCGACGTACGCCGACCTGCAGGCGGCGCGGCTCAGCATCGCCGCCCAGGTGACGATCGCGTGGTTCGCGCTCCGCGAAGCGACCGAGCAGGTCGCGCTGGCGGAGGCGACCGTCGAGACCTTCGAGTCGAGCCTTCAGGTCGTCCAGGACCGGTACGACGCCGGGCTCAGCGGTGCGCTCGACCTGCGGCTGTCCCAGGCGAACGTCGCGGGTAGCGAGGCGGACCTCGTCGGCGCGATCCAGAACCGCGACTTCGCAGCCCGGCAGATCGAGATCCTCCTCGGCCGCTTCCCCTCGGCCGAGCTGGAGGCCGCCGGCGAGTTCGTCGCGCTGCCGCCCGAGGTACCGGCCGGTCTTCCCGTCGAGATCCTCTCGCGTCGTCCGGACATCGTCGCGATCGAGCGCCGCGTCGCGTCGGCCGAGGCCTTCGCGCGCGAGGACCGCCTCGACCGCTGGCCCACGCTCGCCCTCACCGCCTCGGGCGGCCGCACGTCCCAGCTCTTCGAGGACCTGCTGAACGGCGACTTCACCGTGTGGTCGCTCGCCGGCCAGATCGCTGCGCCGCTGATCGACGGCGGGCGCCGGCGGGCCCAGATCAAGGAGTCGCTGGCGCAGCTCCGCGAGGCGCGCGCCGCGTTCGCCGCCGCAGCCCTGCGCGCCTTCTTCGAGGTCGAGAACGCGCTCGACGCCGAGCAGCGTCTCCAGGAGTCGATCGAGTTCCTGGAGCGCGCCGCGGTCCTGTCGCGCGAGGCGACCGAGCTGGCCCAGGACCAGTACCGCGAGGGGCTGGTGAGCATCGAGCTCGTGCTGGAGTCCCAGCGGCGGCAGCTCATCGCGGAGGCGAGCTTCCTGACGGCGCGCCGCAACCTCTTCCAGAACCGCGTCGACCTGCACGTCGCCCTCGGTGGCTCGTTCGACGCGGCCCCGGCGCTGGCTGCCGACGAGCTCGTCCGCCTCGAGGAGGCGGATCCCTACCAGCCGGACGCGCTCCTGCAGCCGATGGCGCCGGGCGACGGCGTCGAGAGCCCGGAGGAGGACTCGGAGGAGAACTCCGAGCAGCCGGCCGAGGAGCCGGAATAGCCCCCGACGGGCAACGCATCGCGCCGAGCGCGTCGAGCGAACCGTCCCCTACGCGGAGCGCAACGAAATGGATGGGGCGCGGAGCGCGACGACATGAGTGGATCGGGTGACATGAGGATCAGCGGCGGGGTGAAGATCGCCGTGGCGATCATGTGCCTCGTCTGGGGCTCGACGTGGTTCGTCGTGCGCGAGGGGCTGGCGGAGATGCCTCCGCTGGGGAGCGCGGGCCTGCGATTCCTGCTGGCCTTCTTCCTGATGGTGCCCATCGCGGGCCTGATCGCGTCGCGCGAGGGCGGCGCACGCCCGCCGGCGCGCCTCGTCGCCGTGATGGCGGTCGGCAACTTCGCGATCAGCTACGGGATCGTGTACTGGGCCGAGCAGACGCTGCCCTCGGGTCTCGCGGCCGTGCTCTGGGCGGTCTTTCCGCTCATGACCGCCGTCGTCGCGCACGTCTACTCGCCGGAGAGTCGGATCGTCGGCCTCCAGTGGTTCGGGCTCGCCCTCGGCTTCGTCGGCGTGGTCCTGCTGTTCCTCACCGACGTCGAGTCGATCGGAGGGGACGCGGTCGAGCGCGGGCTCGTCCTGCTCCTCAGCCCGCTGGTCTCGGCGCTCGCGACGGCGTACATCAAGAAGCACGGCGCCGGGGTGAGCTCCGCCCTGCTCAACCGCGCGGCGCTCTTCTGGGGCGCCGGCCTGTTGCTCATCGCCGCGGTGGTCACCGAGGGCGGGGTGCCGATCCCGCGCACGTCGAGCGGCATCTTCAGCGTGACGTATCTGGCGGGCATGGGCACCGTTCTGACGTTCACCCTCTACTTCTGGGTGCTGCGGCGGGCTTCGCCAGTGGCACTTTCGCTCATCGCGTACGTCACCCCGGCGATCGCCCTGCTGGTCGGCGCGGTGGTCGGTGAGGAGAAGGTGACGCCCTGGACCATCGGCGGTCTGAGCCTCGTCCTCATGGGCTGTGCGTTCGTGCTGCGTCGCCGCAACGTCCCGGCGGCGGCCTCGGCGACGGGCGACGACGATCGGAGCGCGAACGCAGGCGTGCGCCGGGCGACGACCTGAGCGCCCCCGGTTCCTACAATCGAGGGGTGCCGCCCGTCCCCGACCGATCCCGTCTGGCCGCCTGTCCGTGCTGCGGCCTGGTGTCGAGGATCGGCCGGCTGCCGAGGAACGCCACCGCGCGCTGCAGTCGCTGCGGATCCCGCCTGCCCCAGGCCGGAGCCCGCGGGCGGGCGCGCCTGGTGACCGCGCGCGTGGCCGCGACCGCCGCCGCGGCCCTCGCTCTGTTCCCGCCGGCCATCACGCTGCCGATCATGCGGATCGAGGAGATGGGGCACGCGACGGACGCCAGCATCTGGTCCGGTAGCCTCGGCCTCCTGCGCGACGGGGACGTGTTCGTCGGCGGCGTCGTCTTCGTCTGTTCGATCGTCTTCCCGCTGCTGAAGCTCGGCGGCCTGCTCGCGATCACGGTCGGGCGGCACGCGCTGGCGCGCCGCGCGCGTCGCTGGAGCTGGCGCGTCGTCGATCTGACCGGGCGCTGGGGCATGCTCGACGTGCTCCTCGTCGCGGTCGTCGTCGCGTGGGTGAAGGTGGGGGACCTGGTCGAGATCACGCCCGGGCCGGCCGCGTTCGCCTTCACGCTCGTCGTGCTCCTGAGCCTGATCGCGACCGCCCTCTTCGACCCCCACGCCCTCTGGGAGGAGAGCAACGACCCTTGACCGACGAGCCCCTCCCGCCGGACGCCCAGGATCCCCTCGCGCCCGATCCCGACGCGCCGGATCCCCTCGCGGGCGTCCCGGATGCCGCCCTGGGAGCCGTTCCCGACGCACTCGTGGAGCGCGAGCCCAAGCGTCGCATCGGGCACGGACTGGTCTGGATCGTGCCGCTGCTCGCGCTGGCCGCCTCCGCTGCCCTTTCGTGGTCCGCGATCGAGGGGCGCGGCCCGGAGATCGTGCTCCACGCCGACCACGGCTACGGCATCCGCGCCGGCGATCCGGTGCGCTACCTCGGGATCGACGTCGGCAGCGTGACCGACGTCGCGCTCGGTGGCGGCACGGACGAGTCCGCGGTCCGGCTCCAGGTGCGCATGCGCAAGGACGCCGCGGACCTCGCGCGCGCGGGCACGCGGTTCTGGATCGTGCGGCCCTACCTGACCCTCGACTCCGTCGAGGGCCTGGAGACGCTCATCGGCGCGCGCTACGTCGCCCTGGCGCCAGGCCCGAAGGAGGCCGAGCGCAGGAGCCAGTTCACCGCGCTGCGCGAGCCGCCCCTCGACGAGGAGCTCAGCGCCGAGCGCGGCGTCGAGATCGTCCTGGAGGCGCCGACGCGGTTCGGCCTCCAGGCGGGCGCGCGCGTGGCGTACCGCGGCGTCTTCATCGGCACGGTGGTGGGGGTCGGGCTCGCCAGCGACGCGACGTCCGTCGAGGTCCGGGCGCTCATCCGACCGGCCTTCGCGCAGCTCGTCCGCGAGAACAGCGTCTTCTGGGAGACGGGCGGCTTCGAGATCGACCTGTCCCTGACCGGCGGCCTCAAGGTCGACCTGGACTCGCTCCGCTCGGCGCTCGTTGGCGGGATCGCGGTCGCGACGCCGATCGACGGCGGTCCGGCGGTCTCCACGGGGTGGCGCTTCCCGCTCTACGCGGACCCCAAGGACGAGTGGCTCCAGTGGGCGCCGCCGCTCCCGCTGGGCAACGACCTCCTTCCGCCGGGCGCGCCGCTCCCGAAGCTGCTGCGCGGCAGCCTGGAGTGGGAGCAGGGCCGCATCCTCCGCTCGGACGGCACCCGCGGCGGCTGGATGCTCGCGACGCCGCGCGGGCTGCTCGCGCCCCGGGACCTCCTCACCGTTCCGGCCGAGGCACGCGAGGGCGTCGCCCGCCTGCAGGTCGCGGGCCGACGGTTCCAGATCTCCGAGCTGGAGGCCGGTGACCTCGTCGAGGACCTCGGCCCGCGGCTTCGGATCCTCCGCCCTGGCGCCTTCGGTGAGGCCTGGGAGGGGCTGATGGAGCCCAACGAGGCGATCGCGACCCAGCCGCGGCGCACGCTCGTGGCCCCGGAGGACCTCCTGCTCGTCCGGGACAGCGGCCGGGACCCCATCGGGATCGACGCGTCGAGGCTCCGCATGGAAGGAGACGGAGCGCTCGTGGACGGCCGGATACCGCTCTCGGAGGACTGGCACGGGTCGCTCGCGCTGGCCCGCTCCGATGGCGCGGTGGTGGGGGTGCTCGCCGTACCGGCGGACGGGAAGGCCGAGATCGTGCCGATTCCCTGACCCGCCACCCGATCTCAACGCCGTCTTAACCTGCTATCCAGGAAAGCGTTGCGTCGGCTCCTTCGCTGCTGCTCCAGGAATGTGCAGAAGAGTGATCCAAATCGAGGCAGCGTTACCGAACCTCTGAGCAGGAAGGAAGCCCGGAGCGAGCGCACGCAGTGCTCCTCGCTCCAGAGGACCAGGACTCCGCCCGACACGTGTTCGAGAGTGCATGAGGACGGCAGGAGGCGCGGCCCTGAGCAGGGGGCCGCTCTCGCAGGAGGCGCGAGCTGGATCTCAACGCGGGCCTCGCGCAACTGCGCGGGGCCCTTTCCTACGGGAAGAGCTCCGGCACGCCTCCCCGCTGGCGACTGGAGACGGGCCCACCGCTGGCGTCGGGCCTACTGCTGGATCCGGGGAGAGGTCGCGCAGGCCTCGCTCTTCGTGCTGCAGGACGACGTCCAAGCGCTGTCGGCGCTGCAGGCGTCCTCGCTAGCGCACGTGCCCTGCGCGGGACGAACGTCGAGCTGGCGGATCCCACCGAAGTCCTCGATCGCGAGCTTCGTCTGGAGGTAGCCGTTCGGCTCCGGCCGGTCGAGCCACAGGATCGCGTCGATCATCGGCTGGTCGTCGGCGAAGGCCTCCAGCCGATCCAGGGCGCCGCCGACGGAGCCGCGGGCCTGCTCGATCTCGTACCGGGCGTCGCCCAGGAGCTCCACCTCGCGGCGGCTGAGCGTGCCGCCCGGTCCGAGCGCGACCCCCACGGGCTGGATCCCCAGCGCCTGGAGTCGCTGCGCGGCGGAGCGCGCATCGCGGGTTGCGCCGCGATCGTTCTCGTCCGTCAGGACCAGGACCCGGGCCGAGTCGCCGAGCTGGAGGAGGGTCGTCTCGACGCTGGCGTGGAAAGACCACGTCTCGGCGGCCGGAGCGTACTGCTTCGGCGGCGCGGGGTACCCGGGCGGGGTCGCCGGGGCGGCGAGGACCGGGTAGGCGCGCGATGCGGGGTCCGCGTGGTGGCCTTCGTAGCCCCCGTGTCCGTCGTAGGAGGCGTGTCCCTCGAAGACGCTGTGTCCCTGCCGGGCGCTGTAGATCCACGTCCCCGCGCCTCCAGCGATGCCGACGAAGACCGCCAGCGTCAGCACTGCGCCCATGACGCCGCGACGCTTGCGGCGGCGGGCGGCGCGCGCCTCGTGCTTCGCCTCGCGCGCCGCAGCCGCGTCGCGGTGGCGCTGGGCGGTCCGCTCCGCGCGCTTGCGACGGCGGTCCTCGCGGACGCCGTGGATCGATTCCTTGATCCGGCCGAGACCGTGCACCTCGGCGGTCATCCCGAAGGCGCTGAAGCGGCGGACGTCGTTCGCGTCCCCCTGGGCGTCATCCGAAGCGGCGGCGCCGTGCAGATCGTCGGCGCGATCGGAGCCGCCGAGGCCGGGCGCGGGCGAGGCCACGGTCGTCGCCCCGGGGCGCGACGGCGGAATCGAGGCGTCTCCGCGGATCGACGGCAGGTCGGCGGGCCGCACGGTGTACGGGTCCTTCGCGGCCAGCAGCACGTCGAGGTCGCGCGCCATCTCCCGCGCCGATGCGTAGCGCTTGTCGACGTCGGCCATGGACCGCCGCACGATCCAGCGCAGCGCCTCGGGCGCCGGCTTGGTGATCGACGAGAGCGATCCGTGTGCGGGGAAGCTGTTCTCGACCATCGAGTACAGCACGGCGCCCGCGCTGTAGAGGTCGAATTTCACGCCGTCGACATCTTTCACGCGTCGGCCGGCCAGCGCGAGGCGGACGAGCTCCGGATCGCGGAAGAACTCGGTCCCGTGGGTGGTGAGCGTCAGCGCGGACTCCAGCGGCGTGACGAGCCCGAAGTCGACGACGTGCAGACGACCATCGGCGACCATCAGGTTCGACGGCTTGATGTCCTTGTGCCACAGCCCCTCGCCGTGGAAGCGGTCGAGGTGATCGCACAGATCGCGGGCGTAGCCGAGCACCGCGGACAGGCTGCGCGCGTCGAGACCGTCGCCCGAAGAGCGCGCGTGCAGCGTGCGCGTCGTGGCGTCGAGGTCCTCGCCGGGCACGAACGGCATCACGTAGTGGAAGGCGTCGTCGTCGACGGCGTGCTCCAGGATCAGCCCGAGCCGCTTGGCCGCCTCGAGCGACCGGCTCTCGCGCACGATCTGCGGGATCGTGGATCCGTAGCCGCGGTCGAACGCCTTGATGACCACCCGGCTGGGGACGTCGAGGCCCCGCGAGGCGAGGAGATTCGCGTGGTCCGCGGTCGGCGTCGCCAGGAACAGGCGCGCGCCGGAGCCGCCGGCCTGGAGCTCGCTCTGGACGGTGTAGCCCTCGAACGTCGGCTCCTCGTCGAAGCGCGCGACGCGGGCGCGGCTCGCGCGGCGGCGGGCGTCGGCGGTCCGGGGCTCGCGCTCGACGAGGTCCGGCAGCCGCCGCTCCAGCCCGTCGGTCAGCGCGCCGAGGCCCAGGAACCGCACGGGGTGCCCGAGGCCGACCCGGTAGAGCGCGGCCAGCGCTCCGGTGAGCTCGTCCTCCAGCGCCGCGCCGTAGTGGCGCGCCGCCCGGAAGCGGCCGATGGCCCCGTTCGCGACCGCCAGCGGCAGCACCACGGCCGCCGTCACGATGCTCCCCCCGAACTGCAGCGAGTCGACCACGGTCCCGCGCACGAAGCGCGCCACGTGCCGGATGCCGTATCCGACCCCCTTGGCCGCACCTCCGGCGACGAACGTCAGCCCCTTGACGAGGTGCACGACGAGCCACACCGCGAGGACCGGGACGGTCAGGACGACCACCGTGCCGACGGCGAAGGCGAGGAATCCGAGGAGCGGCTGAGTCATGGGAGCAGGTCGCGGGTCGGGGCCCGGTGTCAGTCACCGCGGCGGGCGTGCGCGGCAGCCTCGCTCGCCCGACGCGCCGAGATGCGGCCGTAGATCTCGGCAACGGCGTCGTCGAAGGAGGCGTCCTCCGTCTTGTTGGGGACGCGCCCCAGTCCGTTTCGGTCCATCTCGGCCCATTCCTCGTCGGTGAACGAGAAGCGGGCGAAGACGTCGAAGAGCAGGTCCTGGAGCCGGGTCCGGGCGCGTGCGAGTCGCCGGCTGACCGTCGGCTCGCTCGTCCCGAGGGCCTCGGCGACCGAGCGGCCGCTCTGGCCCTCCAGAACGCGCATCCGAAAGGTCTCGAAGTCGAGCATCTCGGCCTCCCGCTCCAGCCGGCGCAGGGCGGCCTCGACCTTGGCGTCGAAGACCTCCAGCTCGTACGCCGCGTCCGGGGACGCCTTGGTACTGCCGGGCTCGAGGCCGTCGACCCCGTCGAGCGCGACCGGCTTCACGCCACCGCCCCGCTTCAGGGCGCCCCGCCGGTCCATCTCGTCCCCGAGCGTGTACTTGGCGATCGCCAGCAGCCACGTCGAGAAGCGCGCCCCGCGGGACGGGTCGTGCCGGTCGATCGCGCTCGCGAGGGCGACCATCGTGTCCTGGGAGAGGTCCTGGACCGTCTCGAACCCGATCCGGCCGCGACCCCAGCGCGCGAGCTGGGCGCGCAGCACAGGGCCGAAGATCTCCCACAGCTCGAACCAGGCCTGGCCGTCGCGCGCACGGAGGCGGCCGATGAAGCTCGTGGTGAGGTCGTGCACTGTGGGAGGCGGGCCTGGACCGGATCGCCAGGTCGGATCGGGTGGGGTGGAGAGTCGGGCAGCTGGACCGTCGTCGACGGCCACGGCACGGCCGTACGCGCCGTGTCGGGCTCTATTCCATACGAACCCGGGCGGCGGGATGCGGCGGTCAAAACCGTGCGGATCGTGAAAGACCCCGTCCCGGGACCCCAGGAAGCCCGTGGAGCGGCGAACCGGCCACTCCCCACGCAACCGGGCACGGACCCAGGCCCCCGCGAGAGCGCCTCCTGCGCACCCCGCGGCCCAGCGGTGACCCGTCCCGATCCACCCCTCAGACGAACCATGTGCTTCCTGTTCAAGACACTCTTCCGGACCGCCGTCGTCGGCACCGCCCTCGCCGCAGCCGTGGTCGGCGGAACCGCGATGATCGTCGGCCCTGAGCGGGTCGGTGCGATGGCGGACCAGATCCAGACCCGGATCACGGCTGGATTCGACGACAACATCGACGATCCGGTCGCCCTGCGCCGCCAGATCGCCGACGTCGCCCGCAAATACCCCGAGCGCATCCGCGGCGTCCGGGGCGACCTCGCGAGCCTCCAGGAGGAGATCGGCCGCCTCGAGCGCGAACGCGCCGTCTCCGAACGCGTCGTCGCGCTGGTCGACCACGACCTCGAGGTCCTCGTACCCGCCGTCCACGACGCGAGCACGGCCCGCGCCCAGCGCACCGCCGCCGCGATCAGCTTCGACGGCGAGCTCATGAGCTACTCCCGCGCCTCTGCGAAGGTCAAGGAGATCGAGCGCACCCGCAGCGCCCACGCGGCCCGCGCCGCCGACGCCGCGCACAACCTCAAGTACCTCCGCCAGCAGGAGACGCGCTTCGACGACCTCCTCGACCAGCTCGAGAGCGAGCACGCCCAGTTCCAGGCCCAGCTCGTCCAGCTCAAGAACGAGGTCGAGTCCATCGCCCGCAACGAGCGCCTCATCCGCATGCTCGAGGCGCGCCAGCAAACCCTCGACGCCGCGGACAGCTACGACGCCGTGAGCTTCGAGCACATCACCGGCGCCCTCGAGCGCAAGCGCATGGAGCAAGAAGCCCAGCTCGACCACCTGGCCGCCGGCGCCCGCGCCACGAGCTACACCGAGCTCGCCGAGAACCAGCTCCGCGCCGAGAAGCAGTCCGAGACCACCGCCGAGGTGCTGGTGCCGATGGATCGCTGAATCGCGAGCCCGAGACGAATCCCGCCAACGCCGCGTCGACTCGCCCGAGTCGGCGCGGCGCGCCCGTTTCAGGGGGGGACACCATGGCCGCCCCCCTGTTTGCCACCGGCATTGGCCCCCTTGATTGTGGGCGGAGGACGGGACCCGACTCGGTCGCCGCAGGCCTTCTCGGACCTCTATCCCGCGAGCTTCATGCCGCGCATCGGCTCGGCCACGGTCCGGGTCCCGTGACCGAAGGGGCACGGGCTCCGCAGCCCCCAGTCCTGCCGCCAGCCGAGCATCTCGCGGATCTTCATTCGCCGGGGCGCGAAGCCCGCGAGCATCGCCGGCGAGGCCTCGTCCGTGTAGAAGCGCGGCCGCACCCAGTTCCGCCTCGCGATGTGAAGCTCCAGGTGCCGGGAGAGGTAGTTGCGCCGCTTGCTGGCGAAGGGCATCTCGCGCTGGATCCGCCCCATGTGGATGCGCGCCTTCCCCTCGATGTGGTTGATCGGATAGAGCGCTGTCCCGACCCCGCGCGGAGCACGACTCGAGGTCGTGCGGTGAAAGATCTGCCGATGGCCGTGGAACGCGTTGGCGGCGATGGACGGGTACGTCTGCTTCTCGTCGGTCGACAGGCGGATCGCGACGGGGTCGGGCAGGAAATCCGCGGCGCGCCTGAGGGCGATCGAACAGGCCAGGCTCGAGAGGTGCTGGCGCGGGCCGAAACGCGCCTCATCGGCCGCGATCGCCTCCAAGCGCTGCTTCGTCATCCGGCCGTGCGGGCGGATGGGCGCGACGATCATCGCGATGACGAAGCGTGAGCGGGATTCGATCGCTGTCGCGATCGTGACCGGACGCGTGTTGCGTCGCGTCTCGTAGGACTCGTACTCGTCGAACTGCAGGTCGAGCAGTCGGTCGGGCGTGACGCAGGGCCCAGGGCGTTCGGGTACGAGCGGGCCGCGGCGGCGCAGGTTCCGGTTGAGGTGCCGCGCGTGGCGGAACAGCTTGCGCGACTTCTTCTCGACGTTGTTCCGCGTCATGTGGAGGTCGCGGGCGAGCTTGCGGAACCACCTGCCGCTCGCGAGCTCTTGGGCGAGCCGTGCGTTCACGTGGGGCTTCTTGTCCCGGTAGCCCAGACGGAGGGTCTGGCGCGAGAAGGTGCGGCGGCAGCTTCGGCACCGGAACCGGGGAACGGGGTCGGTGTGGACCCGGGCGGTGTAGGTCCCGTGGCGGACGTAGAACTTCTCGTCAGGGGGCCGGTGGTTGGGGCACTCCTCGAAGGGGCACCGGGGCGGCTCGAACATGGTCTTGGTCCTCCGCGAGAGCCAAATCGGACCTCGCGCGGGAGAGACCGGTCGAACCGGGGCGTGGTTGCGGGGGTGGAGGGGGATTCGGCGATCCCTCGCCACAACCAAAGGGGCCATTACACAAGGGGGCCCGGTCTGCCGTGGCAGCCGGGCCCTGGTGGTATGGGAACGCGCCTGCGGGTGCGCACCCGTCGGGCGCACGCCTAGCGGCGCGTTCCCTCTTGACCGTCACTCATCATCTGATCACCTCCTTGCTCAGAACCATCCCGCCCCCGCTGTGACGACTGCAGGGGTAGGGCTCCGGACAAAGCCCCGGCGTCCCAGGGCCACTGGACGGATCATGGAAGAGCGGCGGGGGGGATGCAAGTGCGCGGAATGGCCCGGGGCCCCGCTCCCGTCCCGGGGCGGGACGGGGGGCGGGGCCCCGGGGTGAGGAGAGAGCGGGGGAGCGTGGGAGCGGGTCGTGCCGCTCTTGGCTCTGGGTCCGCTGGTGGCGGGGTCAGGCGGCTAGGGCGTCAGATGTTTCTGGCGCATCCGCTGACGCGGATGCAGCGCGACGCGGATGCAGCGCGACGCGGATGCAGCGCGACGCGGATGCAGCGCGACGCGGATGCAGCAACTACTGCCTCCACCCAAAGCCCATCGCCGCCAGCTCGGGCGACTCGCTCGTCGCCGCGTTCGCGGTGAAGGAGATCCGGACCTGGAAGAAGCGCTCGCCGTTGATCTCCGCGATGGTCTCCTTCCAGCTGTCGTCCCCGTTCGGGAAGCCAACGCCCAGGTTCTCGTCGAAGGAGAAGTAGTTGAACGATCCGTCGAAGCACGACGCGTTGCCCGGACGCTCGACCTCGGTGTCGGTGTCGGGCGGCTGGTAGTTCAGCGGGATCGTGGTGTAGAAGTCGCCGTACGGGTCGCTCTGTCCCGCATCGGTCGTCGCCGGAGCCGCAGCGCTCGACGCGCCGCGGAAGGCGAGGTCGATGCGCGAGCCCTGGGGCGGCGTCTCCGGGAACAGCACCGGCTCGGCGAAGATCGGGGCCGGGAACGGGTCCTGGTTCGCGTCGAACGGGTCGATCGCGGGGTAGAAGATCGAGTGCGCCCGGCTGACTCGCACGACGAGGTCGAGCGCGCCGAGATACAGGGCGTTGTCGACGCCCGGGAGCGGGTCGCCCGGCGGGATCGAGGTCGTGTCGAAGCCACCGTTCGCGTTCGTCTCGCTGTCGGGGTCGACGATGATGAGCGTGCCCGCCGTGTCGCGGCCGCCGGCCGAGAACGCCCGGAAGCCGGGTAGCGTCGACGTGTGGCCGAGGCGGTGGTCGAAGATGTTGGCCGTCACCGCGCCACCGGAGGGATAGCAGCGCAGGTCGATCAGCAGCGGCAGCCCCGCCGTCCGGACGTCTTCCGGGAAGTACATCGGGTTGGGGGTGCCAGGCAGCCCGCAGTTGATCATGCCCATCCCCATGTCGAGGGGGGTCCGCGGGCCCTCGCCCGTCACCTGCTCGACGCGGAGCGGCGGAGCGCCGTTGCCGTTCGGGGCACCGCGGCCCTGGATGGCCGTGTCACGCCACGTGTAGTAGCGACGCTGCTCGATCGGGACCGAGTCCGGGTTCATGGGCAGCGGGATCAGCGTCGTGCCGTCCGGTGCCAGGATCCGCCGCGCCGGCTCGACCGTGTAGCCGAGCTCCCTCGGGTGCACGATCTGCAGCGGGTCGGTCAGGGGGTCGAGCAGGTTGCCGCTGAACGATCCCGCCAGGCCAGAGAGCGGCGCCGTCAGGTTCTGGAACGGATCGACGACCTCGTCCGGCAAGAACAGCGAGTGCGCCATCGCCATCTGGAACTCGGGGTACGACTCGAACACCGGGTTGCCACCGAACGGGCTCAGCCAGGCGCCCTCGACGTCCACGTTGAGCGAGTTCAGGTCGAGATCGTTCGCGATCGCATTCTGCTCGTAGAGCGGAAGGTCCGCGCCGAAGTCGCAGTAGCGCCACACGAACTGGGTCCGCGCGCCGAAGGGCGTCAGCGGGAGGGTGGTGCCCGTCGGGCTCGGCGCCAGGATGCCGGGGAGCGGGTTGCCCGGCCCCACGACGACCTGCGAGCGGATCACCGGGCGCGGGCGGATCCGCCCCCGATCGAGGTCGTAGTTGATCTGCCCGCGGAACTCGGGGATCGGGAACCGCTCGATCGGCATGTCGCTGTTGAGGTCGGCGAAGGGCGCCTCCTCGTCGGGGCTCTCGAAACGGACGACGCGGCCGCCCGTGATCTCGCTCGCCGCCGTGCTGTCCAGTCGGAACTCGACCTCCGGCAGGTTGTCGGTGACGAAGTTGCCAGCGAGGTCGCGCGGGCTCTGTGCACCGCCGGGGAAGTCGAAGTAGTACGCCTCGGACGAGCCCTGCTGGTGGCTGAGGTTCAGCAGCGGATCGAACGTGAACTCCTGGAAGTTGGCGCTCCCGCGGACGGAGCCCGAGATGTACAGGTCGCGTCGGATGAACGCGTCCGGGTCGGCCGGCGGCGGGATCCGGAGGAGGCGGATCGCCTCGTACGGCTCGAGCTGATCCGGGTCCATCGGCTCGTTGAACGCAACCGAGAACGTCGCCGACGGCGGGACGTTGAGCGTCGGGAAGTTCGAGTCGGGGACGGCCGGCGACAGGCGCAGGAAGCACGCCTGGCGACCGTCGTCCTCCGCCGCGACGTACGGGAATCGGAACTCACCCGGGCCCGGAACGAAGTCCGACGGGCCCGTGAATCCGGGCGGGACCGCGACGATGGAGACGAGGACCTCGTTCGCGAGGACGCCGCCGACGAGGCCCTGACCGGAGCCGGGCCACGCGATGACCTCCAGGAAGATCGCGTCCTTGACGAGCTGATCGCCGGGAACCGGCTCCTGTGCGCAGGTCGCCGAGACGAACTGCAGGTCGACCTGGAAGACGTCCGGGTCGATCTGCGGCTGGATGTTGTTCACGACCGCGCCCGTCGAGCCGACGATCACCGGCGGCGTGGCGTCGGGGAGGAACCCGTTGAACGGGTCGGCGGTGACGCTCTCTCGGCCGCCGGAGCGGAACACGCGCACGACGTCGAGCGTGCTCGACGCGAAGTCGACGGTCCCGTTGGAAACGACCGTGAGCGGGCTCTGCGACGGGTTCTGCAGCACCGGACGGGGCTGGCCGATGTCGCGCGACGCGAGGCGGATCTCGACGTTCGGGCGGATGACGTTGATGCTCGCCGGGAGGCCGAGGGTGTTGACCGGCAGCGGCGGCTCCGTCGTGAAGGACTCCGCCTCGGAAACGACGGGGTCGATGATCACGCGGGTCGGGAAGAACTCGAGTCCGTTCGCGGTCCCGCGGAGATCGCCGAAGTTCGGGTCGGCGATGACGCGCGCCTGGAACGGGAAGATCGCCGGGTCGCCGACCAGGACGCGCACCGAGTCCGGGTTGATCGACTCGGGGTTGATCAGGTCGTCGAACTGCACGACGAACGCCGCGTTCCGCGGAACCATCGTGTTCTGGCTGCTGAAGAGCCCGTTGTCCGCGACGTCGAGGACGCCCTGCGCCGCACCGACGAGGAGCTGACGGAACTGCTCGCGGCCGCCGTTGGGCGCGGTGTCGCTGAAGTCGCGGAAGATGATGAGCGACTGCGCTCCCGTCACCGCGTTCGTCTCGAGCGCGTAGTTCGGGAGGTCCCAGTCGGCCTCCGAGCGCGGGTCGATCACGAAGTCGCGGTGCACCACGATCCGCTCACCGGCCGGGAAGCCGCTCGGCGGGAACGGGTTGCCGTCGAACGCGACGATGTCGACCAGGCGGCCGTAGAGCTGGCGAGCGACCCGCACGGCGGACGCGTCGCCGCCGAAGTTCGTCTCGACGAAGAAGAAGTCCCCGTTGCCCTTCTGGTCGTACGTGCCGGGCTCCACCTGCCTCTCGACGGCCGACTTCGAGTTGTTGCACCCGGCGCCGAGGAGCGACACCAGGGTCGCGGCGACGGCTACCGTCGCGAGGGATGCGCGGCGGAATCCGGATCGATGGGAGTGGGTGCGTGCAGTCATCGAAGATCGTTGTCGGTGGGAGCGCCCGAGGCCCCGCGAGGACGGGACTCGCTGGCCGGGGGGGTGCGACGTCCGCCCTGCGGAGAGGGTGCGGGGCGGTCCGGCCTGGACGGGCCCGATGGGGGGCCACGGCCGGGGAGGTCGGACGACGCTGCAAACGCCATTCCGACGGGAGGGGGGAGCTGTCTGGGGGGAGGGCGAGGGGGTCAAGGGTAGGCGTCCGGGTGCCTGGAGGCAACGTCGGCCGGCCCTGCCTTCGCAGTCCTCCCGTACGGCGACACCGTCGCACTCGCCTATGTGCGGATCCGCACGAGGTGACCGATCCTGGCGCCTGGACTTGGGATGAAGTCCCGCGCCCGTCCCTCCTCGCTCCTCTCCCGAGCACGATTCCGGTACACAGGTGCGCGTGGAGGCCCACGACGACACCCGAGCGCCCACGTCGACCGGCTCGGCGCCTTCGTCGCGCCCCGGGCGGGCGGTGCCCCGAGGAGTTCCTGGAGCCATTACCGCCGGGCTCCTCGCCGGGGTCGCCGCCCTCTGCGCGCTGGCCTGGACCCCGCCCCCGGGCAGCCTGGACGACGTGTTCGTCGTGCTCGCGGATGCGCGGGAGTGGCTCGGGAGGGCCTCGGCGAGCCCCGCCGGGCCCGTGGAGTCCTCCACGAGCCCCCTGGACGTGGGCGTGAAGGCGGTCCTGCTCGCCGCGCTGCCCGGGATCGACCCGCTCCGCGCCAGCGGGTGGCTCGCCCTTGGCCTCACCGTGGCCCTTGGGCTTCTCGTGGCAGCCCTCGCGAGCGCCCGCGGGCGAGACCGTGGCGACCGCGCGGCCGTCGCCTGGGTCGCGCTCGTCGCGACGGGCGCGGTGCTCGCCCCGGGGGTCGCCGAGTCCGCCGCCTACCGGATGGAGGGGCCGCTCCTCGCCCTCGCCTGGACCGCCGCCGCCTGGGCCGCTGCGACGGGGCGGCGTCGTGCTCTGGTCCCCTGTCTGGTGCTCCTCGCGATCACTCGACCGGAGGGACTCCTGCTCGCTCCCGTCCTCGGGTGGATCGGGGGGGGCGTCGATCGACGCCTCGCCGTTCGAGGAGCGGCCGTGGGGGCGGCGCTCGCGGCGGGAGTGACCGGCGTGCGCTTCGCGCTCTACGGCGCGCTCGTTCCGAACACCTACCACGCCAAGACGTCGGACTCGCGGTGGAACGAGGTCGCCGACGGCGCGGCCTACCTGGCGAACGTCGCCGCGACCTGGTCCGGCGCGGGCGTGGTCCTGCTCGCGCTCGCCGTCGGGCTCGCGGTTCGGGCCCGACCCCGGGGCGCGGGGAGCCCGGATGGACGGGACGGCGGCGAAGATGCCTCCGCGGCCGCGCGTCGGCTCCTCGTCCTCGCCGCGCTCTACGGCGCCGTCGTCGTCGTCTCGGGCGGCGACGGGTACCGCGGCGCGCGGCTCGCGATGCCGGTCGGCCTCACGGTCTGGCTCGCCGCGGCCGCCGCGGGGTCCCTGCCGAGCGTGTCGGGGCGGAGGCTGGTGGCGTTCGCCCTCGTGCTCCAGGCGATCGGCGCGGCGCCGCGGCCCTGGCCGGGCACCGCTGCTGCGCTGGAGGCCGTCGGGATCGGCCTGCGCTCGGGCCCGACCGGGCTCGAGGCGTTCGACGGGGACGCGCGGGCCTTCGCAGCGGTGCGCGAGGCCCTCGGAGCGGAGGTGTTCGCCCACCGGCACGCCCAGCGGTTCCGCTGGTTCGAGCCCGAGGCCACGATCCTCGACCTGACCGGTCTCACGGACGCCGAGGTCGCCCGAAGACCCGCTCCGGGCCGGGTGCGCTTCGGACGCGACGCCGTCGACCTCGCGCTCGAACGTCGCGTCGGGGCGCTGCACCTCGATCCTCTGCGCGCGCGCCCGGCCGCGCTCGCCGCCGCCGATCCGCTGCGCGCGCTCTCGGACCCGGCGGTCGCGCCCTCGTTCGGCGGGCCGCCGTACCTCGAGCCGGAGCTCGCCCGCCGCGTCGCGGCGGACTACCGGGGCGCGAGCTTCGCGCTCCCCGAAGCCGGCGGCTTCTTCAACCTGTTCGTCCGCGCCGACCTCGCCGAGCGATTCCGCTCCGCGGGGTTCTCGGTCGGAGGGGGCTGATGCCGACGGAGGAAGGGGGCGACTACTCGCCGCCGGGCGCGTCCGCCGACGCGTCCTCGACCGCCGCTCCGTTGATCACGCGATCGGCCCATCCGAGCGTCTCGTGCAGCAGCGCGCTCGTCGCGAACTGCGGCTCGCGCGCGAGCTTCTGGGCCTCCACGAGGGTCTTCCGCGCGAGGCGCTGGGTGATCGGCGTCTGGTACCACGCGATGCTCTGCATGGCGAGCAGCATGGGGTGGTCGCCCTCCATGTCGGACGCCTTCTTGAGCTGGTCCAGGATGCCGAAGAACGCGGTCGGCTCGCCGACGCGGATCGAGAGCCGCGCCTTGGTCAGCAGCATCTCGGTGTCGTCCGGCCGGTAGGGGAGCGCGAGGTCGATCGCGCTCCGCGCGGCGACGTACGCGCGCGGGTCGAGGTCGTCCTGGCGACCGATGAAGTCCGCGCGGTCCGCGAGTTCGCGGGCCAGCATCGTCCGCGCGGGGAGCGCTCCGAGCGAGTTGCTCGTGGTCTCGCTGTACGCCGAGTAGCGCTCGACGAGCAGCTCGGTCGAACGTCCGAGCTCGCCCCGCTTCGCGAGCTCCTCGGACATGCGGTCGAGCGTGTCGAGGTAGTCGGGCGACGAGCGGTCGAGTCCGCGGGTCGTGACCTCCAGCTCGCGGTCGAGGAGCGTCTTGGCCTCGACGTCGTCCGCGAGGGCCATGTCCTGCGAGAAGACCTCGTTGAGCGCGCGGAGCGTCGAGAGCTCCAGGTCGACCGGCGCCTCGCCGACGGCGTCGAGGTCCCGGAGCGCGCGCCGCAGCTCACGCGCGGCGTCCTCGGTCCGGCCGTTCGATGCGAGCCAGCTCCCGAACTCGACGCGCTCGCGCAGGAGGAGCGGATACCCGGGTGCCAGGAGCTTCTCGTACTCCTGCAGCAGCGTGCGCCAGGTGCGAGCGGTTGCCTCGTCATCGGTCCCCCGGCGACGGAGATCCACGAGAACCTCCAGAGCGTCGACGCGCAGGAGTCGATCGCCGCTCGCGAACGTTCGAGCGACCTCGTCGGCCTCGTTGGCGAGCGCCGCGGCCGTAGCGAGGTCGCCCTCCCCCTCGTGCAGTTTCGCGAGCGAGAGGCGCGCCTCGTTGAGCGCGGCGAGCCGTTCGCCGTCGCGGCTGCGGTCTGCGTCGATCGCGGTCTGTAGCGCGCGCCGACCGCTCTCCAGGTCGCCCATGCGGGTCAGGTGGAGTCCGAACGCGGACCGCGCGAGGATCGTCTCGCGGTCCGTGAGGCCGTAGATCCGCTCCGAGACGCGAAGGGCGCGTCGCCGCGCGTCCAGCGCCTCGTCCATGTCGCCCTCTCGCGCGAGGCCGTCGGCGAAGTACGAGAGCGCGCCGACGAGGATCGGACTGTCGTCGCCGAAGGCCGCGTTGATGCGGCGCTCCAGCGACGTCGCGGTCTCCGCACCTGCGATGTCGCCGGTGACGCCCCTCGCGGCCTCCAGCACGTCGGTCAACACGACGCCCTGGTCCCGCTTCCCGCGCAGCGCGTTCACGGAGATGGTCACTCCGGTCACGATCGCAGCGAGGACCGCGGCCGCCGCGGCCGTACCGACCCGGTGACGCCGCAGGAACTTGCCCGTGCGGTAGATCGTGCTCGGCGGACTCGCCTCGACCGGGCGGTTCTCCAGGACGCGCTGCACGTCGCGCGCGAGGGCGGCGGCGGACTCGTACCGGCGATCCCGATCGCTCTCCAGCGCGCACTGCACGACCCAGTCGAGATCGCCCTTCACGAGGCTCCGAAGCTCGCCCGGCGACGCACCCCTGAGCTCGGCGACCTTGCCGATGTCGGCCGATGCCTTGGTGAGCCGCGTCGAGGGCGCCGGCGTCTCGAACTCGCGGACGAAGGACCCGATGTCGCCCGCGGCCGCCCGCTCGCGGAGGTCCTCCGCGCGGTACGGCGTCGTCCCGGTGACGAGCTCGTACAGGATGACGCCCAGCGAATACACGTCGGCGCGCGTGTCGACGTCGGCTCCGCCCGTCGCCTGCTCGGGGCTCATGTACACGGGCGTGCCGATGACCTGGCCCTGCTCTGTGAACAGCGTGGCCTCGGTCAGGTCCTCGCTCGTCGCCTTCGCGATGCCGAAGTCGATGACCTTCGGGACGATCCGGCCGTCCATCTCGGCGACGAGGACGTTCGAAGGCTTCAGGTCACGGTGGATGACTCCGCGCTGGTGCGCGTGCTGGACCGCGGCGCACAGGTCGAGGAAGACGTGGAGCCGCTCGTGGATCGAGAGTCGTCGGTCGTCGCAGAACCGCGTCAGCTCGATGCCGGCCGCGAGGTCCATGACGAAGAACGGCCGGCCGGTCTCCGTCGACCCAGCGTCGAGGACGCGCGCGATGCCCGGATGGTCCATCAGGGCCAGCGCCTGACGCTCGGCCTCGAACCGCGCGATGACCTGGCGCGTGTCCATGCCGAGCTTGATCACCTTCAGCGCGACCTGGCGGCGGACCGGTTCGGTCTGCTCGGCCCGGAAGACGGTGCCGAAGCCGCCCTCGCCGAGCTCCTCGACGAGGACGTAGGGGCCGATCCGTCCACCGACGTGGGCGCCGATCGACACCGAGTCCGGGTCGTCCGAGGCGCGCTCCAGGAGGGCGCCGCTCTCCAGGAAACCCGCCGAGGTCTCGTGGGCCTGGAGGAGCGCGACGACCTCTCCGATCAGGCCCTCGTCCCCGCCCGACGCCTGGCGCAGCCAGGCCATGCGCGCCGCGTCCGTCGGCTTCTCCAGCGCCTCGTTGAAGAGCGCCTCGACCGCGCGGATCGTGTACCGCTCGGTCGTGCCTCCGTCCTCCTGATCGTTGCTCACCCGGCTCCCTCCCCGCGGTCTTCGACGCCCTGTTCGTCCGAGTCTTCCTCGTCGACGCGCGCTCCCAGCTCCTTGAACAGCCAGGCCCGCGCGAAGGCCCAGGCGCGGTCGGCCGTCGCACGGGAGACGCCGAGGACCTCCGCCGCCTCGACGATCGAGAGGCCGCCGAAGAAGCGCAGCTCGACGAGCCGGGCCTTGTCGGGGTCGAGCTCTGCGAGGCGCTGGAGGCCCTCGTCGAGCTCAAGGAGATCCACCCGCGGCGGCAGCGCCACGAGCTCATCCGGCTCCACCTCGGCCCGTCCGTGCGCGCCTCCGTGCCGGAGGCTGCGCCGGCGCCGGGCGCGCTCGATCAGGATCCGCCGCATCGCCTCGGCCGCCGCTCCCAGGAAGTGCGCGCGGTTCTCGAAGTGGAGCGCGGGCGCGTCGTCGTCCTCGCCGGGCTTCGAGATCCTCATCCAGGCCTCGTGCACGAGGGCCGTCGCCTGGAGGGTCTGCCCGCGCTCGCGCGCCAGCTTCGACGCCGCGAGTCGCCGCAGCTCGCCATAGACGGCTTCGATCAGCTCGTCGCTGGCCTCGCCGTCGCCGGCACGCAGGGCCTGGAGGAGTCTCGTGACCTCGGGCATGGGTTCGAATCGCTCGCGCGGGCGAGCATACGAAAGCCGCGGCCGCCCATTCGCTGGGGGGCCGCGGCTGTCGAGCAGGAGGCTCCCGGAGCGGCTCCCTCGAGTCTCGTCTCGGGGCGCGGCGCGGTCGCCGGGGAGATCTCGGGCCTACTCGAACCGAACCTCGAGCGCAGCGCTCAGGTTCGAGACGGGGCCGGACGGCCCGGCGTCACGGTGCCAGAACTGGAAGTTCCAGCGATCGCCGGCGAGGGCCGCCACGGACCCGGACGGCTGGGGGATCGCTCCGGTGTCGATGCGGAACGAGATGGTGCTGGAGGCGCCGCTGTTCAGGATGTCGCCGGCGTAGCGACCGATGGCGCCCGTCAGGCACAGGCCCCCGACGCTGCCCGGGGGCGTGGTCTGGCTCCCGCGGTCCATGGAGGCGAGGAAGTAGCCGACGACGCCTTGCGGGAGGCCCGTGCAGCGGAGCACGAGGTCACCGTCCGACGCGCGCGGGGAGCCGAACGCCTCGAGGAACGAGGGCTGTCCGGAGCTGTTCTGCGTCGGAGGGCAGAACGGGTTCCCGAAGCGGCGCGGCGACTCCGGACGGTTCGGATCGGTGGCGCCCGGGTGCCCCGGCAGATGCAGGTGCAGCCGGTCCATCTTGAAGTTGCGCGAGCGACCCGAGAACTCGATCCGGTGGACGCCGGGGCTCAGGTCGTAGGAGGCCTGCGGCATCGGCTGGCTGCTCCCGAAGTCGAAGCGCGACTCGTACGTCCAGTTGCCGACGCTGCCGGGGAAGTTGGAGAACACCTTGACCCACTGGCCGCCGTCCATCCGGATCCAGACGTCGTTCTCCTCGGTGGAGTCCGGGTCCTCGTGCCGGTTCCGGAGGGAGAGGATCCAGGTCGCGTCGGTCTGGACCTCGAAGTCGAAGCCGAAGATCCCGGACGCGCCCGGCGAGTTGAAGAGGTCGGGGCCCCTCCAGATGAAGTAGCCGTCCCCGACGAAGCCCGGGGTCGAGGTCGAGAACTGCCAGTCGTCGACCGTGGGGGCCGACTCCATCTCGATGACGAGCAGGCCGCTCTGGGCGAGGAAGGTGCCCTGCTGCGCGGACGCGAGGTCGGCGGTGCCCAGGAGGGCGGCGATGCCGGTGGCGAGGGCGCTGCCGCGGACGACGGAGGAGAGTCGTTGGGGGATCATGGCGTTGGCGTGACTCCCGGAATCGGATCACGGCCCCTGGGGACCGCGGGGAGCCTGGAGAGGTGGCATGGCGGGACGTCGTGCGGATCGCCCCTCCGCGCGCGCGGAATCGCGGGGCGAGAACGGGCTGCGCGAGCGTGCGGCGGCCCGTCCGACGTTCGTACGAGGGCGAAGAGCGGACCAACTTGGTTCCCTCAGATGAAGGGGTTTTTGCAGAATCACGAACCGGACACACCGGTCCTCTGGAGAGACGCTCCGGGGGCCGTCCTGAGGCAGAAAGGGTGAAGAAGAAGGACTCCAGGATCGACACGTCCGGTCCGGGCGAGCTCACGCACAACCCCTTCGCAGCCCTCAGCGGTCGCCTCGGGAGCGAGGCCCCGAGAGCCGACGGGCAGGGCGCCGATGGCGAGGGCGCACCGGAATCGGCCGCGGAGGACGTCCGCGAGCCCGCCGCGGCCCCCCGCGTCGTCGTCCGCCGCGAGCGCAAGGGCCGCGGAGGGCGGACGGTCACGATCGCGGCGTGGAGCCACGGGTCGGGTCCGGACGGAGACGCGCTCGAGGGGCTCGCGCGCGACCTCGGCCGGCGGCTCGGCTGCGGCGCGCGCGTCGAGGACGGCGCGGTCGTGCTCCAGGGCGCGCTCGTCGATCGACTCGCCGCCCTCTTGGAGAAGGAGCACGGCGCGCGCGTCACGCGCGGCACCGACTGATGCCGACCTCCCGGGGAGACGCGGCTTCGTGGGGAGCGGGCGCCGAGGCGTGGGCGCGCCGCTACGTCGAGTCGAGCCGGATCGAGGACAAGCTGACCCCGCC
>JBCDGE010000094.1:0-32100 GCA_038757895.1 Planctomycetota bacterium
CGCGGCGCCTCTCCGGCTGAACGGTCCGGGCCGCGCCGCCACGATCGAGGTGCGCGATCGCGCGGACCGCGTCCCGAAGGCCGCGGCCCTGCGCGAGGCGTCTGCGAGGGCGCGTCTGCTGCACGTGTTCCTGCACCACGAGGTCCAGGCGGCCGAGCTCTCGGCCTGGGCCGTCCTCGCGTTCCCCGACACGCCTGTCGAGTTCCGGCGCGGCCTGTTCAAGATCCTCGACGACGAGGTTCGCCACGCGGCCCTCTACGCGGAGCGACTGGACGCGCTCGGCGTGCGCTACGGCGACCACGCGGTGCGCGACTGGTTCTGGCAGCGGACGCTCGGGTGCGAGACGCCGGTGCAGTACCTCGCCCTGATGGGGCTCGGCTTCGAGGGCGGGAACCTCGAACACGCCCAGCGCTTCGAGGCGCAGCTCGCCGATGCCGGCGACCCGGAGTCCGCCCGGCTCGTCGCGCGCATCGGCCGCGAGGAGGTCGCGCACGTGCGCTTCGCGTCGACGTGGTTCAGTCGCTGGACGGGGCGCGACCCGGAGGAGGGGCCGAGCTTCGAGGACTGGGCCGAGGCGCTGCCGCCCCCGCTCACCCCGGCCGTCCTGCGGCACCTCCCGCTCGATCGCGAGCGGCGCCGTCGCGCGGGGCTGTCGGCCGACTTCCTCGATCACCTGGAGCGGTGCGCGCCCACGACGAGCCGCTCGGGGCGCGGGGGGTGAGCCGCCTCTGGCTCTTCAACCTCGACGCAGAGGACGAGCTCGCCGGTCGCCCGGCGTTCGGAATCCCGGCTGAGGCCGTCGAACGCCTGGCGCGGCCCCTCGCGGACGGAACGGGCGGGTTCCTCGCAGCGGGGGACGTCGCGCTCGACGGAGCCGGCCAGCCCGGTGCATCGAGCGCACTCCGCGGAGTCGCGTGGTGTCCGACGCCCGCTGCGGTGCGCCGCCTGGAGCGCGCGGGCGCCGCCGTCGACGCGCCGCCCGACCTCGACGTCCTGCGACGCGCGAACGCGCGTGAGACCTTCGCCCATCTGGACCCGCTGTCGGGTGCAGGCGTGGTCCGTGACATGGACGAGCTTCGCCGCGCCGTGTCCGTGGCTCCGCCGAAGCGGGCGCCCGACGCCCGGCGGGCCTCCGCGTGGCTCCTCCGGCGCTCGCTCGGTGCGGCCGGCCGCGGGCGCCTCGTCGCCGAGCGCTGGGACGGGCGCGTCGAGGGGTGGGCGGCGAGCGCTCTCGCGGAGGGGGCCGTGCACGTCGCGCCGCTCGTCGACGTCGCGGACGAGCTGGCGCTGCATGGACGGGTCGCGCTCGACGGAGAGGTGGCCCTCGGGCGCCCCGTCCGGCACCGCGCGCAGGGCGGAACGTTCCGGAGCGCTGCGCTCGCGCCGCCGGGGTCGATCGACCCGGAGCGCGCCGAGCGCCTCCTGTCCGCGGCGTCCGAGGTGGGCGCGGCGCTCGCGGAACTCGGATACCACGGCCCGTTCGGCGTCGACGCCTTCGAGTGGACGGACGGGCGCGGCGCGCGCCGTTTCCACGCGCCGTCCGAGGTCAACGCGCGCTACACGATGTCGTTCGCGATCGGCGCGCCCGAGCTCGTGTGACCGCGAACGCGCCGGCTCAGTCGAGCAGCAGCGATTCCGTCAGCGCCGCGACCATCCACGCCGGATCGAGGGCACCGCACATCTCGCGCGCGCTGTGCATCGAGAGCTGCGCGCAGCCCACGTCGACCGTGCGCATGCCGTGGCGCGCGGCGGTCAGCGGACCGATGGTGGAGCCGCACGCGAGGTCGGTGCGCATGACCCACTTCTGGAAGGGCGCGCCCGCGCGCTCGCAGGCGAGCTGGAAGAAGGCCTCGGTGCCTGCCTCGGTCGCGTAGCGCTGGTTGGCGTTGATCTTGATCACCGGGCCGGCGTTCAGGTGGACGTGGTGGTCCGGCTCGTGCCGCTCGGCGTAGTTGGGGTGCACCGCGTGCGCCATGTCGGCCGACACGCAGACCGAGTCCTGGATCGCCGCGAGGTAGTCGTCCCGCGTGCCGCCGCGCGCGTGCACGAGGCGCTCGGCGATGTCGCCCAGCATCGGGCCGTCCGCGCCCGCGCGGCTCGCGCTGCCGACCTCCTCGTGGTCGAAGAGCGTGACCGCGAGCGTGCGGCTCGGCTCGCGATCCGCTGCGGCGACCAGCGCCTCGATCGCGCAGAACGCGCTGCACAGGTTGTCGAGCCGCGGCGCCGCGAGCATGTCCTGGTTCGCGCCGATGAGGCGGGACGGCGTCAGGTCGTGGACCATCGCGTCGTAGCCCTTGATGGTCTCCGTCTCGACGCCGATCTCCGCGGCGAGGAAAGCGGCGAACGCGCCGCCCTCGGGGCCACCGACCGCCATGACGGGCGCCATGTGCCGCTGCTTGTCGAGCTTCAGACCGGACTCGTAGATCTCCCGGTGCAGGTGGATCGCCAGCTGCGGGACGCGCAGCACCGGGCGATCGACGAGGAAGAGCCGCTCCTCCAGCGCCCCGCCGATCTCGACGTACGCGCGGCCCGACAGACCGAGGTCGCGGTCGAGCCAGGAGTTGAGGAGCACGCCCCCGTAGACCTCGACGCCGACCTGGCGGAAGCCGCCGCCGCCCGCGTCGGGGCGCGGCTTGACGCGCAGGTTCGGGCTGTCGGTGTGCGCGCCGAGGACGCGGAAGCCGGCGTGCAGCGGTGCGCTCTCGGGCAGCACCCACGCAAAGACGGACCCGCCCCGCAGCACGTAGCCGCGCCGGGGAAGATCGCCCCAGGGGCCGGCCTCGCGAACCGGCGTGAAGCCCGCGCCCTCCAGCCGCGCGATCGCCGTCACGCAGGCGTGGTAGGGCGACGGCGACGCGTCGATGAACGCGGCGAGCTCGAGCGCGGTGTGCTCGTCGACTTCCAGGTGGGGCATCGGCGCGCGCTCAGGTGTGCTTGACGCGCGTCACGCCGAGCATCTTCTCGATGGATCGCATGCGCTTGCCGAGGAACGGCACGTGCTCGATGCGGGCGACGATCTGGCCCTCGCGCTTGATGGCGAGCGTGCCGCCGCCGAACGTGAGGATCAGCTCGAGGACGTCGGGGACCTCGCGCGTCACGGTGCTCCCGAGGCGCGGGATGCTCTGGTCGCGACCCCACGGCTGGATGTAGTGGACGAACTCGTTCGGCTCGATGCGCCAGTAGTTTAGGCGCGGCTGAGCCATCCCGATCACGAAGAACAGAAGCAGGAATACGCCGACGACGAGGTACGCGTGCGTGCTGTACGTGACGTTCAGACTCGCGATCCAGTGGCCGAGGTCTCCGATGATCGCCCAGCCCTTGAGCTTGCCGACGTAGAGCCCCAGCCCACCGAGCAGCAGCAGGAGCATCGTGATGATGAACTTCTTCTGGTCGAGGTTCGTCACGATGATCATCAGGTTGAAGGCGAGCGCGCCGGTCGCCCACCAGCCGAGCGCGCCCGAGGGCTCGCCCGACGAGATCCCCTGGATGATCCCGCAGACGAAGAACGTCACGAGGGTCGGCCAGAAGTAGATGATCATCGGGAACGACGCGACCGGGACGGCGTCCTTGTCCGCGTCCGCGTTGAACGGGTAGTAGACCTCCCAGATCGACTCCTTCTTCAGGCCTCCGCCGCTGTGTGACGGGGGCCGTGCGGAGGTGTCGTCGCTGCCTGCTTGGGTCTCGGTCATGGCCAGTTGGGGGGCGGTGGGCGGTGGAGGCGAGTCGGACGGGCCCCGGAGGGCGGCGGGATGGTAGCAACGGCGTACGCGCGGTACGGCTCCCGTATTCACGTCCCGTGGCGGGTCGGTCGCGTCCCGCCGTGCGAAGGCGACCGGGCGCCGACGGTAGGATCCTGCGCCGGCGTGCCCGCCGGCCGACGTGACCCTTCTCGACGACACCGACCGGACCCGCGACCGTGACCCGGACCTCGATGCGCTCGAGGCCCGCTTCGCGGCCTTGACCGCGGCGTCCGAGACCCTCCCGGTGGCAGAGCGCACCGATCGGCTGGCCGCGCTGGAGCGCGACCTGCTCCTGCACGAGTGTCGGTCCGTCGCCGCCCAGGGCGCCGAGCAGCACCCCGTCCTCGGCGTGGCCCTCGGCTGGGAGGACCGCCTGCGGCGGGCGGGGTGTCCGGACGAGGCTCGCGCCGTCGAGGCCGTCGGGGCCGAGCTCATGATCCGGCGGCTTCGCGAGCGCGAGCGCGCGGCGATCGATGCTCTGGAGTGCCCGCCGGACTCCCTCGGCCCCTCGGATCGTGACCGGCTGCTCGACGCCCTCCTCGCCGTCGAGGAGCTGCGGCAGCGCGTCGAGGGGCGCGCCGGACCGCTCGGTTCGACCGGGGCGCTCGACGCGCGCGCGGTGTGCGAGGACGCGGACGACGTCCTCGTCCGGCTCCGGGCCGCGTTCCTCCGCGCGCTCGCCGCGGCGCCCGCGTCGGCCGCGACCCGGCGGCGCTGGACCGGGCGGCTCGTCGACCTCGCGGACGAGACGATCGTGCGGGTGGGAGAGCACAGCTCGCGGCTGTCGGCGCGGCTGCTCGGCGAGGCGAAGAAGGCGCTGGAGTGGCACCTCGAGCACGTCGAGACCGAGCGCACGGACGAGCGGCGCCGTCTCGCGAAGCGGGCGCGGCGCCTCGAGTCGGAGCGCGTCGAGGAGGAGGTGCAGGCCGGCCTGGAGCGACGCTTCGGCAAGCGCGCCGTCGAGCTCTGGGAGCGCGGCGTCGTCGTGGCGATCGTCCTCGTGGTCGCGCTGCTCGCGCACGACCTGGTGCGCGGCCCGAGCGCGTGGAGCGTGCCGATCGACACCACGCTCTGCGGATTCCTGCTGTACGACTTCTTCGTGCGCGCGTCCTTCGCGCGGTTCCAGTGGTCGTGGCTGCGGCGGCACATCCTGACCGACTTCGTCGCGGTGCTGCCCTACGCCTGGCTGGCGACGCTCGACACGTCGAACGCGGCGCCGAGCCGCTATGGGCGTCTGGTCGTCCTGATCCGGACGCTCCGCATCGGCCAGACCGTCCGGTTCGCGCTGCCCCTCATCCGCCTCTTCCGGGCCTTCACGTTCCTCGTGCGCGGGCTCGATCGGATCGTGCGCAGCCACTCGAAGCTGCTGGAGAACGAGGTGCTGCTCTTCCCGACGCTGGAGGAGCGCAGGCGCTCGAAGGCGGACGCGGCGACGGTCGGCGCGCGCGTGTGGCGCCTGCGCAGTGACCTGGACGGTCGATTCTCCACGCGCTTCGAGGGTGGGACCCAGGAGGAGCGCACGCGGCTCGCCGCCGCTCGACTGGACGCTCTCCGCACGGCTGCGAAGGAAGAGGTCGCGACCCACGACGTCCGGAAGCCGAGGAGCGCGCGGCGCGAGTCGCTCCCGCTCGCGGAGCGATGGCTCCTGCGCGTCGGCGCGATGGGGAGCGAGGAGCTCGAGGGGCGCGTCGGGCGCGAGGCCGTCGGGCGCATCGCCACCGGCGCGCGGCTCGTCGCGCGCTCGCCCCTGCGCTTCCTGCCGCTCCTCGGGCGCTGGGCGCCGGCCGACGCCGCGGACCTGCCCGATCGTCGCGTGGCGTCGCGGACGGTGCGAGCGGTCGCGCGGTCCCTCCGCACCGCGCATCGCCGCGTCCTGTGGTGGGCCGACCTGCGGGGAACGCTCACTCCCGGTGAGATCGTGGGGCGCGTCGGCGCGACGCTCGTCGCGAGGACGTCGCGGCCGGCCGTGCGGCTGCTCCTGTTCGGCGCTCTCTACCTCGTGCTCCTCGTCCTGCTGGACCTCCTCGGGGTCGACACGTCGGGGTCGAGGGCCGCCGAGGAGGACGGCCTCGGCGCGTTCCTGAGCAGCGTCTTCCTGGTCGTCAAGCGGATCGTCCTCGGCTTCCTCGCCGTGCTCGGATCGATCTGCCTCGCCCTGCTGAGCGTGGGCGTCTGGCTGCAGCGCATGGCGCGCGACGCGACGACGTTCCACGAGCAGGTCGCGCGGGCGCAGTTCCTGCACCTCACCGACAGCATCAAGGCGCGCCAGCGCGTCGCCGACGCCCGGCTGCTCGCCGATCGCGTGTTCCGCCTGGAGCGCGGCGTGACGTCCCCCGAGGGAGCTCACGACGAGGTCCAGCGCGACGCCGAGCGCTTCGTCGCCAGCCTGGAGGCTTTCCTCGCGAAGGGGGTGTCACCGCCCTCGAGGGACGCCGGCTTCGACGCGGTCGCGCGCTCGATCATGCTCTACCGCGACCTCCTCGACGGCGCGCTGCTGACGAGCTCCGACACGCGCGCCACGAGCCAGCTCCTGGGAAACCTCGCGATCCAGCGCATGGCACGCGGCTCGGGCCGGGTCACGCCCGAACTCCGCAAGCGCCTGCGGGCGATCGACCTGGAGCGTCGCCGGACCTTCGTCCGTGGGCCGTACCTGTGGTTCCACTCCGTGTCCCGCGCGCTCAGCAGCCGCGCGGCCCGGCTCATCGTGGACTACAACGCGCACGCGGTGCCGCTCGCGGAGCTGTCGCGCATGCGGAGCGACGCCCGCGCGCGCTACGAGGCCTGGCTCGACTGTCAGCCGACCACCGACGACGAGCTGGGCGCGCCCGGATCCGCGCCGCAGCTCACGACGGCGTTCACGCTGCTGCACTTCCTCGACGACTCCGAGACGCGCGACGCCGAGATCGCCGCGCGCTTCGGCGACCGCGTCCTGGAGCGGATGCGGCGCGACCGCAGGACGCTCGTCCGCACCGTCTTCGGGACGTACCCGCTGCACCGCCTGCCGCTGGAGCAGCGCGTCCTGAACCTGCGGGCCGTGTACGCCGAGTGGATCGAGGGCGGTCGGATCCTCCTCCTGCCCTTCCGGACGATCGGGCTGGCGAGCGTCCTGGCCTGGCGGGGCCTGCGCGTGCTCGCGCGCGCCGTTTCGATGATCCGGGAGCCCGAGCGAGCCCTCGCGGTCGCCCGCGACGCCGAGGCGGACTTCACGGCAGCGGCCCGCAAGGTCGGCCGGATGCGCGCGCCCGGCGCTCTCGCGGCGCTGCACCTGCGTGCCGTGCTCGACCCCGAGGCGCACGGTCTCGCGCTGCCGCTGATGCCCGCTCCGGTGGCGTCCGAGGCGCCGTCGGCGCAGGAGGAGGGGCCGTCGCGACGGACGCCGGTCGCGATGGACGCGGAGTTCCTGGGCGCCGGGCCCTCATTCCTGGACGTGCTCGCCGCGCTGGAGGCCCGCGCCGTCCGCAACCTCGAGCGCATCCGCGTGGCGGCCGAGGGCGGCCTGCTCGAGCGGATCGGAGCGCACCTGGAGGCGCCGATCGAGAACGACCGGGAGACCCTGCGTGCGCTCGTCGTCCTGATCCACTCCGATGCCGATGGGCTGCGCGCCGAGCTCTTCGGCGAGGACGTCCTCGTCGAAGCGACGGTCGACGCGCTGGAGTACGGCCTGCCCGCCGCCGGCGGACTGCCTCCGCTCCCGCTCTGGCTGCGGTTCCGTCGCTGGTGGCGCTCGATGGGCGGGCGCGAGCGCGTCGAAGCGGCCGTGCGCGCGTCGGGTGTCGTCGCGATGGAGCCCGACCCCGAGCTCGGCGAGCTGTCCGACGCGCGTCGTCGCCAGTTCGAGCGCGCGCTCGTGCGGCGTCTCTTCCGGGCGACGTGGCGGGTGCTCGCGGCGGACGTCGACGGTGCGCGCGCGTGCCTCGCCCGCGCCGTCGAAGGGCACGGCGTCCCGGCCGAGGTCCGCCGCGACGCCGGTGAAGCGCGCCTCGCGGACGCGCTCCGTCACCCGACCCGGGTCACGGAGCAGCTCGCCACGCTGCGCGCGGTGCAGACGTTCGCGCTCGTCGACGTCCGCAACTACCGGCGCCAGGTCTGGTCGCTCGGTCAGTACGCCAGTGAGAACGACCCGGGCGACGCGCTGCTCGACCTCCCGGCGACCTGAGGCGGCGAGTCGAGGCTCAGCCGCCTCCCTTCAGGAGTCCGTCGAGGCCCTTCTGGATCTCCTTGCCCGCCTTGTCGAGCGCCTCGTCGACCTCGGACGCGGCTTCGTCCTGGAGCTCGCTGGCTCGGCCCTCCAGCTCCGAGCGCAACGCGTCCTCGGCGGCGCCGAGGCCGCCCTCCAGCCCGCCCTCGAGCGTGCTGCGGAGCGCGGACAGCACGGGAGCGGGCACGTGGCCGTCCGCGGCGCCGAGCGCGCGCTGCTGGAGGTCCTCCAGGATCAGTCCCGCGACCTCGGACACCGTGCGCCCGTCGCCCGTCGCGTCCTCGAGGTCCATCTCGAACGCGGGCACCTCGTAGCGCTCATCGACTTCGTCGATCCCGACGATCCCGCCGAGGCGCAGGCGCGCCGCGATCCCCGAGATCCGGATCCGGCCGACGCGGAGCAGCGGACCGGGGTCTCCTGCCTCGTCCGAATCGTCCGTGGCGGAGTCGCTCGGCTCGGACGGACCTTCCCCGCTCGCGCCGTTCGCGCGCAGGTGCTGGAGGACAGGCACGAGGTTGTTCGCCGTCCCGCGCTGCTCCAGCGTCAGCACGACGTCCTCGATCACGAGCTCGTCGACGTCCTTGGTGCCGCCGAGGATCGAGCGGGTCCCGACGCCGAGCCCGAAGCTCCCGATCGTGAGGAGCGGCTCGTCGAACCCCTCGGGCGACGAGAGCGCGAAGTCGGCGAAGCCGAGCCCGGTCGTGCGCGGCCCGATCGACGCCTTCACGCCGCCCAGGGACGATCCGACCCCGAAGGCGTGACGGGTGCCCCGGTCGACGGCGGACGACGCGGCGGGCGGGACCAGGAGCGCGGCGGCAACGCCCAGGAGGACGGCGCCGACGACGAGGACGAGGAGCAGGCGGCGGACGAGCTTCATGGCGTGCGTGCGGCAGCGGTGGTGGAGCAGCGGCCCCGGCGTGGCCGGGGCCGGAACCCTACCGTCCGCGTGCGTCCACCGCTCGCTCCCGTGGTCGTCCTCTACTGCGTGACGTCGACCCGCAGGCCGTTCGTCATGCCGATGCCGAAGCTGTTCGCGACGTCGCGGTACAGGATCTGGTAGACGATCTCACGGCCGACGTCGGCAGGGCCGTAGCTCACCGGGAGCCGGGTCGAGCCCGTGGCGTCGAAGTTCACGAGGCCGATCCGCTGCGCGCCGGGACCGACGTTGATCGTGCCCTCGAACTGGTCGACGCTGACCTGGACGGGCGCCGCGAAGACGACGCCGATCGAGCCGGGGATCGCGCCGTTGACGGCGAGGATCGCGCCGCCGCCGCTCGCCGAGGTCGAGCCGACCAGCAGGAGCTCGGAGCGAGTGCCCGTCGACTGGACCTTGCCGAGGGCCAGCGGGCGGGGCTGGATTTCGGGCGGGGCGGCGAGGTCGACCGTCGCGAGGCCCATCTCGACGGGCTTGCTCTTGCCGAACATCTCCCAGAGCTGATAGGCCTCGGTCCCGCGCGAATCGGTGACGTTCTCGTCGCGGAGGAACTCGGCGTACTCCTTCGAGGTCGTCTGGTGGAACGCGCGGACCTCGGCGGTCGCAGCGCCGGCGGGCAGCGTGAACATCGTGTCCGACCAGTACTGCTCGTCGTCGTAGCTCGCGTCCACGACGTAGGCGCCGACCGCCTCGTACTCGAAGTTCCGGAATCCGCGGGCCGGGATGCGGTTGTCCTTCTCCGTCGTGTTGTTGAGGAGGAAGTGCAGGCTCGGCCCGACCGGGAGGCCGGTCGCCGCGGACATCTGGGCGTCGATCCCGTGCAGGACCTCGAAGACGGTCGTGGTGGCGGTGTCGAGATCGGCCGTGAGCTCGTCGTAGCCGCCACGGCGCTCGATGAGGTTGCCGACCGCGTCGAAGAAGCGGACGTCGATCCACATCCGGCGCCCCTCGCCGTACCCGGTGGGCAGCTTGTGGCCCATCATGTTCGTGATGCGGACGCGGAGCTGGCCGCCGTCGACGGTCGCCTCGATGTCGGCCGCCGCCTGCAGCATCGCCTCGTTGCGGGCGATGGCAGCGTCGACGGACTGCGTCGTCAGGCCGGTCTCGAAGTCCGGGTACTGAGAGCGGATCGCCTTCAGGACCCAGCTGTTCGCGCCGGCGAACGAGTGCTCGGGCACGTCGGGCCGCACCGGCGGCATGAAGCCGGGGTTCGCGCCCGTCCCGAGGTTGTCCGGCATGTGGCAGTCCTGGCACGAGGAGACGGTGGCGCGGTCACCGCCGAAGCGACCGTTCGTGTCGATCTCGGCCTTGGCGTAGACGCTCATCGCCCACTCGCTGTAGGTGCGCTCGACCGGGAACGTGTCCGCCTTCTGCGCGGTCGAGTGCGGCTGGCCGAGCGGGCCGAGCTGCCACGAACCGTCGGGCTGGCGCTCCAGGAGCGGGTTGGAGACGTCGTGGCACGTCGCGCACATCAGCGACTCGCGATGGAACGGGGACTCGCGCCACTCGTGGTAGAAGAACCCTGGGGTGAGCTCGAACGGTCCGCGGCGGTTGTCCTCCGGATCGAGGATGAACGAGCCGGTGTGCGGGTCGGTGATCGGCGGCGTCGAGAGGCCAGCGAGGATCCCCTGGTCCTCGGACGGGTTCTCGACGGCGTCGTAGATCGGATCGACCATCCGGTGGCAGAAGTGGCACGACACGCCGTCGAGGTCGCCGAGGGCGGGGTCGAGGGCCGAGCCGTCGGTCGGCGGCGAGCGCCCCGCGAGCCAGCCGCCCGGCGCGTGGCAGCGCAGGCAGGCCTCGCCGCCGAACGCGACGTCCTGGTTCGCGATCGCGAGGGTCGCGTAGAAAATCGGGTCGCGCCCCGCCTGGCCCATCATCGACGCGGCCCAGGGCTCGTACGGCTCGACGATCGCGTCGTAGAAGCCGTGGCAGCCCGAGCAGTTGCCCGACTCGAAGATCGGAACGTTGAGCTCGTTCGGCTGCGTACCCGGCAGGAAGAAGTCGTCGAGGGTCGCTTGGACCTGCGTCTGGCCGGCCTGCGGGGCGGGCGTGCCCTTCGCCGGATCGACGAGGGTACCGAGCGTGACCGAGGTCACGAGAAGTGCGGACGCGGCAGCAACGCCGCGCCTGGGGAAGGGGCTCATCGGGACTCGGGAAGGGACGGAGAGACGGTGGCACCGGTCCGGCGGCCACGAGTGTCGGAACTGGGCGACGGATGCGTCAAGGAGTGCAACCGGCGTCCGGCCCGTTCGTCGACCGGGTGGAGGCGGCGCGAGACGAACGCGCGTCTCACTTCAGGAACCCCGGCTCGAAGACGGTCGAGCCGGGACCCCTTCACTCGACTGCATGGAGCGCCTCATGGTTCGCACAAATCTCGGACTCTTCGCCGCAGCCCTGGTGGGCACTGGACTTCTCACCCCTCCTGGGACGGCACAGGAGCATTTCGACGCACTCTCGCTGCGGGTCGACGCGACGTCGGGTCGCACCTCGCTCGTGGGGACGACGGACGCGCGGGCCGCGGACGGGGTCGCGATCGTCGCGGTGGAGAACGGCGCGCTCCGCACGCTCGGCGCTGCGTCCGCCGGACCGGACGGGGCGTTCGCGTGGGTGGTCCCGGGGCGCGCCTTCGGGTCCGTCGACCGTATCGGCGCGGTCTGGGCGGGCGCCGGTGGCGCGGCCTCGTGGTCGTCGCGGCGCCTTCCGGGGCGGAATCCCGCCGCGCCGCTCGCCGCGCCGCCTCCGGTCCGCTCCGTGATCGTCACCGAGTTCATGAAGGACCCCGCGGCGGTGTCGGACACTCGGGGCGAGTGGGTCGAGGTCCACAACCGCGGCGCGTCACCGATCGACCTCGACGGGTGGACGCTGCGCGACGACGGGTCGAACCGGACCGTGCTCGCCGCGCCCGGCGGCGCCGGTGTCGTGCCGGGGTACGGGTTCCTCGTGCTCGGTCGCAGCGACGACCCGCTCGCGAACGGGGGCGTCCGCGTCGGCGTGACGTACTCGGGGTTCACGCTCTCGAACGGCGCGGACGAGATCGTCCTCGAGGCGCCCGGTGGGTTCGAGATCGATCGTGTCGACTACGGCGACGGGCCGCTCTGGCCCGACGACGCCGGACGCTCGGTGTCGCTCGCGCGATCGGCGTGGGGGACGGACCTCGCGCTGAACCCTTCGAGCTGGTGTTCGGGAAGCTCGCCTCTCCCGGCGGGGGACCAGGGGACTCCGGGTGCTGTGAACGACGCCTGCGGGGGCTGACCTGCGGGGGGTGAGCCGGTCGCGGGGACCGGGGTGCCGCGCGTCAGTCGTCCTTGGCGGCGCCGGCGTCCGGCTCCTCGGACCAAGTGCCGATCGGCACCATGATGCGTCCGCAGCCGCCCTCCTCGTGACGCGCGCGCTTCTCCGAGCGAACGTCGGCGTGCACCGGGCAGGTCCACCACCAGGTGCCGGAGCCCTCCACCTCGGCGGCGGCGTAGCCGAGTCCGCCCAGCGCGTCCTTGGCGCCCTGGCTGGCCTCGTCGTCGCCCACGGCCAGCTTCGGGAACGGCTCGAGAACCCACGGGTTGCGCTCGGCGAGGTCGGCGAGCAGGCGCGCCATGATGTCGGGGTTCTGTGCCGCGACGTTGCGAGTCTCGCGCGGGTCGACGCCCACGTGGAAGAGCTCGCTCGCGCCCGGCATGTGGGGCTTGAAGACGAGCTTCCACTCGCCGTCGGACACCATGTACAGGAACGCCGCGTCGGGGCGGGACCGGCGCATGCCCGCGTTGTGGTCGTAGCCGTTGATCTGCTCGCCGTACGCGACGAGGTCGCCCTGCCCCGGGTTCGATGCGCGATCGACGAGTGACACGCCATCGACCCTCTCCTCGAAGGGGGGAAGCCCCGCGAGTTCCAGGAGGGTCGGCGCGACGTCGGCCGTCCGGACCTGGTCGGGGACGCGCGCCCCCGCCGGGACGCCCGGGCCGCGGAGGATCAGCGGGACGTGCACCTGCTCGCGGTAGAGCATCCGGTGCATCGCCCAGCGATGGATCGCCTTGCCGTCCGCGAGGCCCTGGCCGTGGTCCGCGGTGAGGGCGATCACGGTGTCGTCCCCGAGCCCGGCCTGGTCGATCGCACGCAGGAGGGTCCCGAGGTTCTGGTCCTGCCAGCGCACCTCGATCGCGTACTGCTGCGTCTGGGCGTCCTGGAGGTCGCCGGTGCCCGGGTCGTAGCGCAGGCGCTGCATGTCGGCGTCCGGCGGGAGCATGACCGGGTCGTGGGGGTCCCAGTAGTGCAGCCAGAGGAAGAACGGTTCGTCACCCGCCTGCGCCGACTCCAGCCAGGCGACGGCGCGGGCCGTGGTCTCCTCGGAGCGGCGCTGGTACGTGCCGACGTCCCAGCCGACCTTGTTGTCGCCCTCCCGCTTCACGACCTTGGCGTCGAAGGAATCGAAGTCGTCGAAACCCTGGTCGAGGCCGAAGTGGGCCGAGACCGGGAACGCGCTGTGGATCGCGCCGGTCCGGTAGCCGGCGCTCTTGAACGCGCGGGTGAGGGTCTCCTGGTCGTCGTCGAGCCGGAATCCGCTCTCCGCCGCGAGGACGCGCAGCCCGTGGTTGTACTGGAACTTGCCCGTCAGGATCGTCGCGTGGGACGCGGGGGTCAGCCCGGACGAGCTGATGGCGCGCTCGAACAGCGCGCCGCCGCGCGCGAGCGCGTCCACCGCCGGAGTGTCACCCGCGGTCGAGCCGTAGCACGACAGGAAGTCCGCGCGCACGGTGTCGAGCGTGATCAGGATCACGTTCGGGCGGGAGGCGCCGTCGTCCCCGCCGCAGGCGGCGAGTGCGGCGAGCAGCGCGGGGGCGGTCCAGGGGAGAAGCGGCGCGCGGCGTCGATCGGAGGTCCGTCTCATCATGGGTGGGCGCGGAGCATAGCCCCCGGAGGCGTGGCTCCGCACGGAGTCCTGCGAGGCGCGTCGAGCCCTACGGCGGAGAAGGGCGACCGTGAGGGGGCGATCTACGACGCGCGCCGCGTCGGGCGGGGGCCCAACGCGGCGCGCGTGCTCGGAGCCGGAGCGTCCGTCACTCGCCTATGCGGCGGATCAGGACGATCCAGTCGTGGTTCGGCGGGACCGGAACCTGGAGAGCGCGGGGCGCGCCGCCCTCCAGCTGCGGGCCGACCCCGGCCTCCTCGCCGGTGCGCGGGCTGATCCAGGAGACGCGGTAGGTCCCGGGCATCTGGCTCAGGTCCACGGTCGGCGACTGGCTCGCGCTCGGCAGGTAGATCGCCATGCGGTCGGCGGGGGCCAAGATCACCTCCGCGCCACCGAACTCACCCGACTCTCCGCTGACGAGCTGATCCGCCAGGAACATCGTCGCCGGCGTGAAGTTCTCCTCGAGGAACTCCCGGGCGATCCGGGAGTAGCGGAAGATCTCGTCGCGCGTCCGGAAGTTCTCCATCCGAACGTCGCCGCCGAGCGGCAGCTGGTGGTACCCGGCGTACCACTCGACGCCTCCGTGCGAGAACAGGACGTCGTACAGCACCTCGCAGCGCATCTCGCTGGCGTTGCTGCTGTTGACCCCGACGTCCCAGGTGCCGTTCTCGTCCATGTCGACGACCCACTTGCGACCCGCGTTGCGGGACATGTTGCGGACCTGCAGGGAGAGGTTCTCGGCGATGGCCGTCGAGTACTGGATCGACGCGGAGTCGAAGAGCGGGTCCCCGACGATCGCCTCGTAGTCGCTCACGTCGTTCGGGTGCGTGTGGACCGCGATCGTGTGGTCGTACGGGTCGACCTCACGGAGGTACGACGCCATCTCACGGAGGACCGTGACGGGGTAGTCGTTCTCCTCGGACAGGTTCCACTTGACGCCGTTGAGGTAGCCGAAGCGGGCGTTGAGTTCGCGGAAGAAGAGCTTGCGCTGCAGGCCCATCTCGCCGTCGTCGAGCCAGTGCTCGTTGGCCCACTCGGTCTCCGCCAGGACGAAGTGGACGAGGATCCCCTGCTCCTGGGCGTGGTTCAGGACCTGGTTCCACTGGTGGAGACGGCTGACGTCGTAGTGGGTCTTCGCGAAGTTCGTGTTCGCGTAGCTCACGAATGGCGTCGTGTCCTGCCCGTCCCCGCCGAGGTTCATCGGAAGGAAGTAGATCGCGTTGACGCCCACGTCGCCGAGGTAGTTCAGCGCGCCGATGATCCCCTTCGAGTCGTAGCCCGAGGACGACGAGTTGAAGAGCGGATCGCCTTCGTTCCAGTCGCCTCGGTGCGGCTCGTAGCGGTGGATGATGCCGACCCCGCCGGCGTCCATGACGTCGTCGAAGCCGTCGTAAGCGAGGAAGTTCTCGGGGCTGTTCGTGCCGGTCTTGACGAAGTAGTCGCCGTCGCGCGCCTTCAGGTAGTGCTCACCGACGTACTCCAGTCGACCGTTCGCGAGCAGACCCTCGGCCTCCGCGTCCCGGGCAAGCACGCCGAAGCGGCCCTCCTTGCCGTGGAGCATCGCGGCCGCCCCCGCGTCGGGGTCGGTCTCGATGGCGACGTTCGCGCCGGCGCGGAAGTTCGTGCGGTACTCCCAGATGCCGGGGCGGTCGGGGCTGAAGCGAACGCGCCAGACGTTCCCCGTGCCGCCGCCCTCGCCGTCGCCGTCGAAGAACCCGGGCACGACGTACTCCGTGCCGTCCTGCGCGGTGAAGGTGACGTTGAGTCGGAAGTCGAGGAACGGGTTCGGACCGTTGTCCTGCTCGCTGGCCTGCGGGCCCGCGAAGTCGAGGTGCATCGGGTGCCACACGGCACCGGCGCCGCCGAACTCCGCGTCCGCGTCGAGCACGTCGATGTCGACCCACGTGGTCTCACGGAACTCACCGTCGGTGACGACGAGCTGGACCGGCAGCGCGAAGCCGCCGCGGAACGTCACCTGGGCGACGGGGCTCCGGGGGCTCGTGCCGTTGACGAAGGTCGCGCCGCGGACGTTCCACTGGAACGACAGATCGTCGTCGTCCGGGTCGTACGTGCCCGTCGAGTCGAGCGTGACGACGGTCGAGAAGTTGTCCGTCGCCGGGATACGGTCGGGCGTGGCGCTCGCGACCGCCACCGGCGGGTCGTTGACCTCGCCGCGGCTCGACTCCGGGTGCCCCACGGACAGCGGGTTCGAGACGCCGTCGTCGTAGAGGTGGAAGCGGTCGATGTTGAAGTCGTGGCTTCGGCCGGAGAACTCGATGCGGTGCACGCCGGCGCCGAGCTGGTACTCGGCCCAGGGCTTGTCGTGGTGCGAGAACTCGTGCTGCGTCGCCCAGGTCCACTGACCGCGCTGCCAGGAGAACACCTTGACCCACTGGCCTCCGTCCATCCGGACCCAGACATCGTTGGCCTCGGTGCTGTCCGGGTGGTCGTGGCGGTTGCGGATGCGGAAGTGGTAGCGCCCCGGATCATCGATCTGGAAGTCGAAACCGAAGACGTCGTGGCCGGGGGTGTGGAAGTGGTTCGGGCCGTCCCAGCGCAGATAGCCGGTACCCGTGTACCCGCTGATGCTGGTGCTTTGCGTCCAATCCCCCGACGCGTCGCCTGACTCGAATTCGATGACGACGAGACCGTCCTCGGGAAGGAAGGGCCCGTCCTGGGCCAGGGCAGCGCCGCTGAGAGCAGCGAGGGTGACGGCCGCCGAGCCGATTCCCCTCACCAGGCGCATAGGGTTCGTCTGGATCATTCGTACCTGCTGACGGAGCGCCCGGCACCTGCCACCGGGGTTGCCCTCGCACGGCCGGAGGGCCAGCGAGCGCTTCGTCGCGCGGGTGGATCGACTCCCGACATGAACCCGCTGTCACGAATCGCATGAAAGAACGTTCGGTGTTCCAAAGGCGCCCGGCTCCGTCCCTCTTCGAGCCGCAGAAGAGCCCTCTGGATACCCCACGGATACGAAACCGGACGTTTTGCCGCCTCTCGCTCGCGGACGGGATCCGGCGCTCGTAGGGCCCGTCCCGCCCCCCTCACGAGGCTAGGATTCCGGCATGACCCACCCGCCGCACGCCCACGTTCCCCGTCGAGTCCGCCCCATGACCGCGCCCCTCGCGGCCGGGTGTGCCGTCCTGGCGCTCTGGGGCCTCCCCGCCTGCTCCGGCGGCGGGGGAGACGGCTCAGGAGGCTCCACCGCCACGGCCGCCGCGACCACGGCGTCGATCGAGTGGTACGACCCCCAGACCAAGCGCTTCAAGAAGTCGCAGGGTGAGACCCTGTACGGCCAGTTCGTCGGCGAGCGCACCTGGTGGTTCCAGAACCAGCAGGTCCAGCGCAAGGGGCGCTACGACGATCAGGGCCGCGAGACCGGCGAGTGGATCGAGTACCACCCGAACGGCGTCGACAAGGCCCGCTATCAGTACGTCGACGGGAACCTGGCCGGCGAGTGGACGGCGTGGCACCCGAACGGGGAGAAGGCCGAGCAGGGGCGCTACGAGGCGGGCCAGAAGGTCGGCGTCTGGGAGCAGTGGTACCTCACCGGCCGCGAGAGGTCGCGGGCCACGTTCGTGGGAGACAAGCGCTCCGGCGCGTTCATCGCCTGGCACGAGGACGGCTCGCTCCGTGAGCGCGGCGAGTACGTCGACGGGCAGCCCGACGGGCTCCACGAGGGGTTCGCGCCGGGGGACGGGACCCAGCTCATCCGCCGAGGTGAGTTCGACAAGGGCCGGCCGATCAGCGCGCTGGAGAGCTGGCACGACGACGGGACGCAGGAGCACGTCCAGCCGATCGAAGGCGGCGAGCGCCACGGCGAGGAGAAGGCGTGGTGGACGAATGGCCAGCTCCGCTACGTCAAGCTCTGGGAGCGCGGGAAGCGGGTCGGCGACGAGGTCCAGTACCACGACAACGGCAGCCGCCACATCGTGACGCAGTACGTGGAGGGCGCGCTCGACGGGCCGATGCGCGTCTGGCATCCCAGCGGCCATCTGCAGGCCCTCGTCACGAACCGTGCGGGCGTCAGTGTCGGCATCGCGCGCAACTGGGCGGAGGACGGAACGCTCGTCTACCTCGTCAACTTCGTCGGCGGCGCAGAGGATGGACTGCAGCAGTCGTGGTTCCCCGACGGCGCGCGCAAGCAGATCGGCCTGGTGTCGGCCGGTGCGCGCGAAGGCGCCTGGTACGCCTGGGACGATGACGGCCAGCTCGTCGAGGAGGTCGCGGGCCTCTACCGCGCAGGACGGAAGACCGCACCCCTCGGGGCCGAGGATCGCGAGAAGGCGGCGGCTGCGCTGGCCGACCCATCGCCGCAGCCGGTCGAGAGCGAGGAGGTCGATCCCCTGACGCTCTTCGACGAGTCTGGCGAGCCGCGCGACGGCGCCGGCGGTTGAGTCACGCGTCGGAGGCCCCCGCGCCGTATGCTCCGCGCGGCAGGTGACCCCCGATGACCGACACGATCCTCCCCGACACGAAGAGCCAGGCCCCCCGGACCGACGACGCCGTCTGGGCGTCGATCGCGCGCGAGGAGCAGCGCCAGGAGGCGCAGCTGGAGCTCATCGCCTCCGAGAACCACGCCTCCCGCGAGGTGATCGCGGCGGCGGGCACGGCGCTCACGAACAAGTACGCGGAGGGCTACCCCGGCCGCCGCTACTACGGCGGCTGCGAGTACGTCGACGAGGTCGAGGACCTCGCCCGCGACCGCGCGAAGGAGCTCTTCGGGTCCGAGCGCGCCAACGTCCAGCCCCACAGCGGGACGCAGGCGAACATGGCGGCGTTCATGGCGCTGCTGTCGCCGGGCGACAAGGTGCTCGCGATGTCGCTCGACCACGGCGGGCACCTCTCGCACGGGCACCCCAAGAACTTCAGCGGAGTCTTCTACGACTTCCACAGCTACGGGGTCGACCGCGAGACCGAGCGCCTCGACCTCGACCAGATCCGGGACCAGGCGAAGGCGCTCCGCCCGCAGATGCTGATCGCGGGCGCGTCCGCGTACTCACGCCCGATCGACTTCGAGGCGCTCGCGGGGATCGCGCGCGAGATCGACGCGCTCTTCATGGTCGACATGGCGCACATCGCCGGCCTCGTCGCCGGTCACGCGCACGCGAGCCCGGTGCCGCACGCCGACGTCGTGACGCTCACGACGCACAAGACGCTGCGCGGGCCGCGCGGCGGCATGGTGCTGTGCCCCAAGGACCGGATCGTGAAGATCAACAGCGCGCTGTTCCCGGGCGGCCAGGGTGGCCCGCTGATGCACGTCATCGCCGCCAAGGCGATCGCGTTCCGCGAGGCGCTCCAGCCGTCGTTCAAGGACTACGCTGCCCAGGTCGTGCGGAACGCCGCGACGCTCGCCGATGCGCTGAGCGAGAGCGGCGTCCGGATCGTCTCGGGCGGGACCGAGAACCACGTGATGCTCGTCGACGTCGGCAGCATCGGGCTCTCCGGCGCGCAGGCCGAGGACGCGCTCCACCGCGTCGACATCACCTGCAACAAGAACCTGATCCCGTTCGACGAGCGCCCTCCGATGGAGGCCTCGGGGATCCGGCTCGGGACGGCCGCCGTCACGACGCGCGGCTGCGACGAGGCCGACATGAAGGCGCTGGGCGGCTGGATCGCCGAGGTGCTCCGTGCGCCCGAGGACGAGGCCACGCTGGAGCGCGTGCGTGGCAGCGTCGCGGAGATGACTCAGCGGCGTCCGATCTACGCGCATCCTCGTTAGAGGATGGGCCAGAGACGTCCTGGGGCCCAGGTAGCAGCCGCTGCAGCGATCCCTGCTGCGGCTCTGACGTCGATCAGCCCGCCTTCCGGTCGTAGCCGAGCGACTTGACGATGTCCAGGATCTCGGACCAGGTCGGGAACGGCCGGTTCTCCTGGCGCTTGTAGTCGTCGATCGCCTGGATGAACTCGAGGACGTCCTCCGGCATCTCGTCGGGCTTCCGGGCCCCCGACTTCTTCGACGTCGTGCTCTTGGCCTTCGACGTCGTGCTCTTGGCCGCGGAGGACTTGGAGGATTGGCTCTTCTTCGAGGTCATGGCTTCGGCGGGGACCGACGGTCGGGTGCTGAGGCACCGCGCTCGGGGAGGATCCCCTCGTGGGTGCCCCAGGTGTCGTCCCCCGGGACCGTCGCTCTTGAGCCCGTCCGAGCGTGGGACAGTCAGCTCGCCCTTGCGCCCCAGGAGACGCCGCCGGCGCGCAGGGCCTCCTCGACCTTCTCGGTGCTGGGGCGGTCGATCACCCCGACCTCCGTGATGATCGAGGTCACCAGGTCGGCGGGCGTCACGTCGAAGGCGGGCGCGTAGACCTGGACGTCCGCCGGGGCGGTCCGCGTCCCGAAGCCCTCGGTGACCTCCTCCGCAGGCCGCTCCTCGATCGGGATGAGGTCGCCCGAGTCGAGCGAGGGATCGACGGTGGAGAGCGGCGCCACGACGTGGAACGGAACCCCGTGGTGCCGAGCCGCGATCGCGACGCCGTAGGTCCCGATCTTGTTGCAGACGTCGCCGTTGCGCGCGATCCGGTCCGAGCCGACGAAGACCGCGTCGATACGGCCCTCGCCCATGACGCGCGCCGCCATGCCGTCGGTGATCAGCGTCACGTCGACGCCGGCGCGCATCAGCTCCCACGCGGTGATGCGTGCGCCCTGCAGGAGCGGCCGCGTCTCGTCCGCGAACACCCGTACCGCCTTGCCGCTCGCGTGCGCGGTGTAGATCGGGGCGAGCGCGGTGCCCATGCCCGCCGTCGCGAGCGCGCCGGCGTTGCAGTGCGTCAGCAGCGTCGCGCCGTCCGAGATCAGCGCCGCGCCGTGCTCGCCCATCCTTCGGCACGTCTCACGGTCGCCCGCGTCGATTGCGCGCGCCTCGTCGAGCGTCGCCGCGCGCAGCTCGTCGCCGCTGGCGCCGGCCATGCCTTCGAGGTGCCGGAGGATGCGGGCCGTCGCCCAGGAGAGGTTCACCGCGGTGGGACGAGCGGCGTCCAGCGTCGCCTTGGTCTGGCGCGCCGCCTCCAGCACGTCGCCTTCGGCGTCGCGGACGCCGAGCACCATCCCGTAGCCCGCGGCGACGCCGATCGCGGGCGCGCCGCGGACCGCGAGGCGCCAGATCGCGTCGACCATCTCGGGGACGGTCCGAACGGCGAGGTCGACCTCCTGCAGGGGCAGGAGCGTCTGCTCGAGCATGACGACGTGACCGTCGAGGCCACCCTCCCAGCGGAGGGTCTCGAACGGGAGATGGATGGGCGCGGGCATGCGGCGAAGGGTAGTCGACGGCACGCGTTCCGGCTCCTCCGCAGCCGGGGCTTCATCGTCTCCTGATCGAGACGCACCGCGGCTTCGTGCGTCCTCGCTTTGCTGCCCCTGGAGCCCGCGTCGATGGACTACAGGAACGGGCCAGCAACCGAGAGGGGCCCGAGGGACAGCCCCGAGCGCGACCATGACCGACACGGTGATCGACGAGACCCAGGGTGAGGCAGCGGACCGCCGCGGCTCGACCGCCGCACAGGCGCTGGAGGCCGCGGGGGACGCCGAGCAGGCGCGCGACGTCGCTGCCCTCGACGACTCCGCCGCGGCGGCCCAGGAGCGCCTGGGCGCGACGCGCGTCGGGCTCGTCGAGCGGCTCGTCTACGGCCCCGCGCCGTCGCCGGACGAGCTCGCCTCGGGGACCAAGGTCGGCGACCGCATCAGTGACGCGGGGCGCGCCGTGGTCGACGCGGCGATGGGGTGCCTCGCGAAGGGACAGGCCTTCGAGGCCGACGGCAAGCTCTCGGACGCGCTCCGGTCCCGCATCGCCGCAGATCGCGCCTACGGATTCACGGTCCCGGCGGACTTCGACGGAGCCGGCGGCACGTACGGCGACCTCGCGCTGGTCGAGGAGGAGCTCGCCGCGGGCGGGCTCGGCGCGCTCGCCGTGGAGATCTCCGGCGAGCTGACGATCGGCGCCGGCTCGCTCCTCGCCTACGGCACCGACGACCAGCGGCGCACGTTCCTCCCGATGCTCAGCGAGGGGCGGCTGATGGCGTTCGCGCTGACCGAGGTCGGCGTCGGCGTGAACGCGAAGAAGGTCCAGGCCTACGTCGAGCCGGACGAGGACGGCGACGGGTGGAGGCTCTTCGCGAACGGTCCGCGCGCGAAGATGTACATCACGAACGCCGCGCACGGCGGCCTCGCGGGGGCTCGTCGCGCGGATCGGTCGCGACGGCAAGCGCGTCGGGCTGTTCGTCGTCGAGCTCCCGGACGAGGACCGCGTGAAGGGCAGCGTCGGCCCGGACGGTGCGCCGCTCGACCACGGCTTCACGGTCCGCTCGACCGAGGTGTCGGCGTTCGTCGCGAACCACAACGCGCGGCTGGAGTTCGACAACTACCCGATCCCGCGCAAGAACCAGATCGAGGCGGACGGCGTCGAGGTGCTGTTCTACTGCCTCCGCATGGGGCGCTGCATGCTCGCCGCGATGTCGGCCGGGTACCAGCGCATGATGGCGGCCGACGCCGCGCACTTCGCGCGCCAGCGCTTCGGCGTGGGCGGGAAGGTCATCCGGCACGAGCTGCCGCGCCTCAACCTGGGCACGGTGCTCGGCGGCGCGCTCCAGGCGCGTGCTCTGTCGCACCTCTCGCTCCAGCAGGACGCGGACGGCGTCGACCTCGCCGGGCTGCGCGACCTCACGAAGAGCGCCGCCTCCGGCACCGCGATGGAGTCGCAGGTCGCGACCGAGCACGTCCTCGGCGGCCGCACGTTCCACACGTCCCAGCGCGTGAGCGACTCGCGCGCGAACGTCCACGTCTTCGGGATCGTCGAGGGCGAGGACGACCTGATCCTGATGGGGATGGTGAAGGACGTCACCGGGCGCTTCACCGAGCGGTACATGGCCGGGATGCTCGGCGTCATCCAGTCGATCAACGTCGGCGCCGACGGCGCGCGGCTCGACGCGTCGAAGTCGATCCTGCGGATCGGACCGGGGACGGCACTCCGACACCCCGCGCGCGTGGCGAAGGCCACGGCGCGACTGCTTACGACGCCGTCGTTCTGGTCGCTCGTCGGCTGGATCGTGGCGAACGCCGTCGCCGACCTCGTGCGCCTCCCGGCGCGGCTCGTGCCCGCCGCGCTGCTGCCTCGCTACCGCGCGCTCCCCGCGCGGCTCCGCGGCCCCGCGCGCTGGGCGGCGCGCCGCCTGCGCTTCGTGCGCTGGCAGAACCACGGCGTGAACCTCTGGTTCCAGCTCGAGCTGACGCGCGCGCAGATCCCGCTCCAGCGTCTCGGGCGGACCATCGAGCACCTGACGTCGATCGTCGCCCTCGCGCACCACGCCTCGCGCCAGGACGAGACGCAGCAGCGCGTCGCCGAGCTGCAGGCGCGACGGCTCATGGGCAAGACGCGCTCGATCCGGATCCTGACGGACCTCGTCGGCATCGAGCGCCTGCGCGCCGTCGTCGCCGAGGTCGGCAGCGACCTGGAGTTCGGCCGCTCGACGCTCCTGGAGGGGCTGGCTCCGCAGCCGTTCGCCGCCCCCTGGGAGGACGACGGCGACGACACTGGCGCTACCGATCCGGCCGCGCGCCGGTGATCCGCTCGCAGACGTCGAGGTAGCGCGCGCCGACCCGCGCGACGACGTCGGGGTCAAGATCCGGCGCGGGGTACTCCTTGTCCCAGTCGAGCGTCTCCAGCCAGTCGCGAAGGATCTGCTTGTCGAAGCTCGGCGGGCTGATGCCGGTCCGGTAGTCGCGCTCGTCCCAGATGCGCGATGAGTCGGGCGTCAGCGCCTCGTCGATCAGCAGCACCTCGCCGCCGCGCACGCCCAGCTCGAACTTGGTGTCCGCGAGGCGCAGGCCCAGCTCGGCGAGCTCCTCGCGCCCGCGGCGGAACAGGGCGATGCAGACCTCGCAGCCGTGGTCCCAGCGATCGGCTCCGACCATCTCGCGGGCCTCGTCGGGGTGCAGCGGCCGGTCGTGGTCCTCGTGCTTCGTCGTCGGGGTGACGATCGGGTCGGGGAGCTCCTGCGCCTGCTCCAGGCCATCGGGGAGGGGGATCCCGCAGACCGTCCCGCTCTCGCGGTACTCCTTCCATCCCGACCCAGCGATGTGGCCGCGGACGACCCACTCGATCGGATCCGGATCGGCGCGGCGCACGATCATGACGCGCCCGCGGAGGGTGTCTCGCCAGCCCGCGTCCAGGTCCTCGACGTCGTCGATCGACGTGCTGACCAGGTGGTTGGGGACGATGTCGCGCGTCCGGTCGAACCAGTGCGCGGCGATCGCGGTCAGGACGCGGCCCTTCCACGGCACGCCCTCGTTCATCACCACGTCGAAGGCCGAGACCCGATCGGTGGTCACGACGAGCAGGTGGTCCTGGTCGAGCCCGTAGATGTCCCGCACCTTGCCCGACGCGATCTGGTCGAGGCCCGGCGGCCGGTCCTCGCGGCCGAGGTAGACGTCGCTCATGAGCCGACGATAGGCCGCCGGACTCAGCGTCGCGAACGTCACGCTACGATTCATCGTCTCCCCCCGCATGTCGCCCCCTGCACCGAATCCGCCCGGGCCGAGTCCCGCCGATCCCGGCCCCCCTGACGGGGGCCGTACCGCTGGGTTCGAGCCGGGCGCGGGGCCGCGCGGAGAGGTCCGCGTCCCGGCCTCGAAGTCGATCGCTCAGCGCGCCCTCGCCGCGGCCGCCGTCGCGCGTGGCACGAGCGAGATCCTCGGCCTGCCGAGCTCGGACGACGTCGTCGCGGGCCTGCGCTCCGCACGGGCGCTGGGGGCGACGTTCCCGAGCGACGGGAAGCCGGACGACCTGCTCGCGACGGCCCTGATGCGCCGCAGCGGGCTCGGCCGGCTGTCCGGCGTGCCGCCCGGGCACAACGAGGGCCCGCGGCCGTGGTGCAAGCTCCCGGTCGGCGAGTCCGGCACGTCCGCGCGGCTCTTCACCGCGCTCGCCGCCCTCGCGCGGCCGGCGGGGAGCGGGGCCGAGGTCGTCCCCGCGGGCTCGCTGGCGCGCCGCAGCAGCCCCGCGCTCTTCCGCGCGCTCCGCGGGGCCGGCGTCGGGATCGAGCACGGCGGGACCGACGACGGCTGGCCCGTCCTGCTGACGGCCGCCGCGCCGCCGGAGGTGCTCGACCTCGACGCGCCGACGTCCAGCCAGGAGGTCAGCGCGCTGCTGCTCGCGCTCGCCGTGCACTCCGGCGAGCGGCGCCTGCGCGTGATCGGCGGGATCCCGAGCCGGGGGTACGTGGACGTCACCCGCTCCGTGCTCGCCGCGTTCGGCGCTTCGGTGCGCTCCGAGCCCGTCGCGATCGACCGCGCGGAGGGATCCGGCGAGCTCTTCACCGTCCGCGGGCCGCTGACCCCGCCCCCCGATCCGCTGCACTGCGAGAGCGACGCGAGCAGCGCCGCGGTCGCGCTCGCGGCGGGCGTCCTCACCGGCGGCCACGAGGTCGTCGTGCGAGGCGTCGGGACGGCCTCGCGCCAGCCCGATGCGGCCGTCGTCGGGGCGCTGGCCGCGTTCGGCTGCGATACGAGCGACTCCGACGTCGAGCGCCTCGTCGCGCGCGGCACGCCGACGCGCGGCGCGCGGATCGACTGCACGGCGACGCCGGACCTCGCGCCGGTCCTCGCCGCGGTCGGCGCCTACGCCGCGCGCGAGGTGGGCGAGGAGAGCGAGCTCGTCGGCCTGGAGACGCTACCGGGCAAGGAGAGCTCCCGGATCGAGGTGCTCGCAGAGGGCATCCAGAAGATCGGGCTCGCCGTCGAGCACGACGATCGCTCGCTCCGCATCGCGCCGCGTTCCGGCTCCGGCTCAGGCCCCGCCTCGGACTCCGGCAGATCCGGGCGCGATGTGCTCCTCGACCCGCACGGCGACCACCGGATGGCGTTCTGCTTCGCGCTGCTGTCGCTCTTCGAGCCGGGCGTGCGCACCCTCGACCCCGGCTGCGTCGGCAAGTCCTGGCCCAGCTTCTGGACCGACCTCGTGCGCGCCGGCGCTACCCTCGGCGCCCCATGAGCGATCCCGAGCGCGAGGCCGCACCGCCGCCCACCCCCGAAGGTCCCGTCCTCGTCTGCGGCGGGGCCGGCTACATCGGCAGCCACTGCGTCGCGCTCCTCCAGCGCCGCGGGGTCGACGTGGTGGTCTTCGACAACCTGTCGACCGGCCACAGCGAGGCGGTGACGGCGCCGCTCGTCGTCGCCGACCTCGGCGACCGCGAGGCCATCGCCGCCGCGCTCGCCGAGCACTCGCCCTCGGCCGTCATCCACTTCGCAGCGAAGTGCTACGTGGGGGAGTCGGTGACGGACCCCGCGACGTACTACCGCGAGAACGTCCACTACACCTGGAACCTGCTGGAGGAGATGCGCGCGGCCGGCGTTCGCGACATCGTCTTCTCGTCGACCTGCGCGACGTACGGCGAGCCGAACGAGGTCCCGATCCCCGACGATCACCCGCAGGACCCGATCAACCCGTACGGGCGGACCAAGCTCCACATGGAGCACATGATGCGCGACTACTCCCGCGCGTACGGGCTGCGCTACGCCGCGCTGCGTTACTTCAACGCGGCGGGCGCCGCCGTCGCCGGCGGGATCGGCGAGGACCACCATCCGGAGACGCACCTGATCCCGCTCGTCCTCCAGGTCGCGCTCGGCCAGCGCGAGAAGATCCTGATCTTCGGCGAGGACTACGAGACGCGCGACGGGACCTGCATCCGCGACTACATCCACGTCGACGACCTCGGCGACGCCCACCTGCGCGCCCTGTGTCACCTCCAGGCGGGCAAGGGCGACCTGGAGTGCCACCTCGGGACGGGGTCGGGGTTCACGGTCAAGGAGATCGTCGAGGCCGCCCGCGAGATCACTGGCCATCCGATCCCTGCCGAGATCGTCGAGCGGCGCGAGGGGGACCCCGCCGTCCTCGTCGCAGGGGGGTCGAAGGCGCGGGACGTCCTGCGCTGGGTCCCGGACCGAGGCGATGTCCGGGACGTGATCCGAGACGCCTGGGCGTTCCATTCGTCGCACCCGACCGGCTATAGCGCGGGTTGAACGCAGGTCTGCGCCGAGCCCATAGACTGTCCCCATGCCCGGCGCCTGCGGATCCCAACGCCCCATCTGGCGGCGGCTCGCGATCCTCGCGCTGGCCGCGCTGGCCGCGGCGTCCTGTCGGAGCTACGACCCGGACGTGTTCGACGAGCGCCTGCGTGCCGCGACCGTCGACGCGTACGTCGAGGCGATCGAGACCCAGTTCGGCGGCCTGGAGGTTGCCGGGCTGAGCGAGGGCGATCTGCGCGAGCGCTACCGCGACGCCGCGATCGCCGCGCCCACGCCGGCGGTGTTCTACGCGGTGCTCCGGGCCATGCTCGCGGACCTAGACGATCCGCACGCCACCCTGCGCGTGTCGTCGCGCTTCTGGTCGGGGCCCGTGGCGGAGCCCGAGCTCGTGCGCTTCGTCCGCTCGCGCGGCGAGGTCTGGATGGGGGCGCCGCCCTCGTCCCTCCGGTCGGAGGAGGAGCTCGACCTCGCGATGGAGAGCTGGCTCGACGTCCGCGGCGCCGAGGAGCTCGACGAACTCGACCAGAGAGGAACCGCGGAGCTCCTGCGCATGAGCGCCGCCTCGAACGAGTTCCGCACGCCATGGACGGCGCAGGAGCCGCTCGTGTGGCTGCGCGTGCGGACGATCGACGGCGTCGAGATCGAGACGCCGCACGACGGCGAGCTGATGGCCCGCGGCGATCTCGGGACCCGCGCGCGGATCGTCGTCGAGACGCCGCGCGGTGCCCTCGACCTCGCTCTGCTGCGGAACGCCGGCGTCTTCGAGGACGACCCCGAGCAGGGCGTGCGGCGGCGGCTCGGTCCGCTGGAGCTCGCCGCGCTGCTCGACCCGGACACGGCCCGCCGCCGCGGCGCCGCCGCGCGTCGGCCGCTGCGGCTCCGACTGCGCGATCCACTCCAGCGCCCGTTCCGCACAGGAGCGCGCCTGGAGCTGCCCGCCAAGGCCGCGCGGGCCTTCGGCGTCGACGCGTGGATCCTCCGCACGCCCGAAGGCGCGCCGGTCGGCTATCTGCGGATCGGGAGCTTCCGACCGCGCGACATGGCGGACGCCAGCGCGCCGACCCCCAGCCTCGACGACGTGCTGGAGCGCGTGTTCGAGGAGTTCGCGCCCGTCGACGACCTGATCGTGGATCTGACCGGCAACCCCGGCGGGTCGTGGCAGGAGACCGGGCTCTTCGTCAGCTACTTCCTCGACCCCGACGAGGCGGTCGTGCCGCACGACGTCGTGTCGGTGGCCGAGACGCGGCACCTCCTGCTGCTCCGCGTGCGGACCATCGAGACCCAGACGCTGGCGCGCGCGAACGTGCCGTTCGTCCTCCCGCGCCGCGTGCACGTGCTGGTCGACCAGGACACGGCCAGCGCCGGTGAGATCGCGGCGTCCGCGCTGCGCGGCCTGGCCGACGCCGTCCTCGTGGGCGAGCGCACGGCGGGCGCCGAGTTCTCGACGGCCGAGTTCGTGGCGCCCGACGGATCGATCCTGACGATCGGTCTCGGCGGCGGCATGCGACCGCCCCTGGAGTCGTTCCAGGGCACCGGCCTCGAGCCGGACGTCGAGATCGTCCCCGACGTGGCGAAGGAGGAGTCCCTCGACCTGGAGCGGTGGCGCGCGAGCTTCCGGTTCCAGGCCCTCGCCGCCGCGCTGAATCGCATCGACCGGACCGGGCGCGAGGCGATCAGGCCGTGATCCGACGCGTCGAGGACGGCTGGCCGCGCGAGGCGGCGCCGCCCTCTCCCGCGCCGACGCCAGGGCCGGAGCGGATCGGATCGCACCGGCTGGCTGCGGCGTTCGTGGCCGGGGGCGTCGCGATCGGCGCGCTCGTCGCCGGGGTCACGCTGGAGCGGATCGTCTCCGGCGCGCGCGCGTCCCGGGTCGAGGTGCTTCGCGCCCCTGTCTTGCCCGCCTCCCGCGCGGTGGCCGCCTTCCTGGAGCCGGTCGACGCCGAGCCGATCGGCGCGTGGATCGAGCGTCTCGCAGCGCCCGAGCTCCAGGGCCGGGATGCTCCGAGCCCGGGGCTGGTGCGCGCGCAGCAGATGGTGGCGGGGCGGTTCCGCGAGCTGGGACTCCTCCCCGCGCCCGACGAGGCGCGCGCCTGGGCGGTGCTCGGGACGGGCGCGGCCGGTCCCTCCCTGCGCGAGCACGATCCGCAGCTCCGACGGTACCTGCGCCCCTTCGTGGCCGAGCGCGCCGAGCAGGGCCAGCGGTTCTTCGAAGTGCCGGAGGCCGGCGCGTGCCGCCTCGCCGGCCCGGACGGGATCGACCTGGAGCTGGGCGTCGACTTCGTTCCGCTCGCGCTCTCGACCACCGAGCAGCCCGTGTACCGGGGCCCCGTGAGTGCACCGGTCGTCTTTGCCGGGTACGGCATCGACAGCGCGGCCGAGAGCTACGACGACTTCGCCGTCGTCGACGTTCGCGGGTGCATCGCGATCGTCCTCGCCGGCGAGCCCGCCCTCGATGGGCGGTTCGGAGGCGACGAGGTCACGGCCGAGGCGTCGATGTGGAACAAGGTCGACGCGCTCGCACGCGAGGGCGCGGTGGGCGCCCTCGTCGTGCGCGACCCGGCCGCGCCTGGGCCGCTCGCGTTCCGCTCCACTCCGGCGCGCTGGAACCCGCCGACGGCCGACGTCGAGCGGCGCGGCGTGCCGACGCTCGAGGTGACCGAGGCAGCCGCGACGGCTCTTCTCGGCGAGGAAGTCTCCGCGCTGCGCGCGCGCATCGAGGCCGAAGGAGCGCCGGTCGCGCTGACGCCCGAGCCCGTCCGACGCGTGACCCTGGCCGCAGCCACCCGGCGCGCCCCTGCGGTCCTGCGCAACGTCGTCGGCTGGCTCCCCGGGAGCGACCCGGGGGCCTCGGAGTACGTCGTCGTCGGCGCGCACCTCGATCACATCGGCGTGGGCCCCCGCGGGCGCATCGGCCGGGGAGCGGACGACAACGCCAGCGGCGTCGCGGCCCTCCTGGCCACGGCCGCTGCTCTCGCGGCGGATCCGCCGGCGTGCCCCGTCCTCGTCGTGGCGTTCAGCGGGGAGGAGGACGGGCTCCTCGGCGCCCGCGCCCTGGTCGCCGATCCGCCCGTGCCGATCGAGCGCTGCCGCGCGATGGTCAACCTCGACATGGTCGGCTGCGGACCTCCCGACGCGCTCGTCGCGTTCGGCCTCGAGGTCTCTCCCGCGGTCGCCGCGGCGGTCGAGGCGGCGCTCGCCACGGGCGCGACGGGCCTCGACGAGGTGCGCGCGGTGACGAACCGGGCATTCTTCACGCGCTCCGACCACTTCGCGTTCCACGAGTCGGGGGTCGAGACGCTCTTCCTGTTCGAGGCCTGGCCGCACCTCTCGCGCGACTACCACACCTGGCGCGACGTCCCGGCGACGATCGACGTGTCGAAGGTCCGGGCCGCCGCGCGGCTCGCCGCGCTCGTCGCGCTGGAGCTCGCCGGCCCCGACGTCCCGTGACGGGGACGGATTCGGCCCGCGACGCGTCGGAGACACGGCCCCCCGGTTGCTGCACAATGCCGGCCATGACCGATCGGGGACCGAAGGGGGCCACTGCGATCGCAGCCGGGCTGCTGCTGCTACTCGCCGCGTGCGGCGGCGACGGCGCGAGCGAGTCGGACGGCGCGGCCGAGGCCGCTCCCGGCGCGGACGTCGCGAGCGACGGAGCACCGCCGCTCCGCTTCCCGACCGAGGGGCGACGTCCGCGGGGCGAGGGGCCGCCGCGCGGGGAGGGCTCGGCGGCGACGCCGACGGTCCAGGAGGACAGCGAGCAAGCGCCCGAGGTCACGGACGTCCGGATGACCGCGGAGGAGGCGATCGATCGCACGCTGACGGCGCGCGTCGAGGCGATCGTCGCCAGCGGGGTCGAGCGCGCGCGCGTCGCCAGCAGCGGGGCGGTGACGGCCGACAGCAGCGCCGTCGCGATCGTCGCGGTCGACGCCGCGACGGGGCGCGTGATCCTCCGGCGCCTCTCGAAGGTGGCCCTCGCGCCGGCGTCGAACATGAAGCTGCTCACGGTCGCGGCCGCGCTCGTGACGCTCGGGGCGGACGGCGCGTTCTCCACGCGGTTCGAGTCGAACGCTCCCGTGGTCGGCGGCGTCCTCGACGGCGACCTCGTCGTCCGCGCGGGCGGGGACCCCATGCACCGGCGCGAGGGCGACGGCTCTCTCGACGCGTGGATCGACCCGCTCGCGGAGGCGCTCGCGCGCGAGGGGATCCAGCGCGTGAGCGGCACGCTCGTCCTCGACGAAGGGCGCTGGTTGGAGCCCGGTCCAGGGCCGCAGTGGCCGTCGCCGTCCGAGCACTGGCGCGACTACTGCGCGCTCGCCGGCGGCTTCAGCGCGAACGGCGGCTGCTTCCGCGCGACGATCACGCCGACGGCTCCGGGCTCGACCGCCACGGTCGTGCTCCGTCCGCGCAACCACGGCCTGACGCGCAAGGGGCGCGTCACGACCGAGGGGCGGCGCATCGCCGTGAACGTCGGCGCGAACAGGAGCGGCGTCACCGTGCGCGGCAAGATCCGCGCCGACGCCTCGCCCTACCGGACCGAGTTCGCGCACCCCGATCCGGTCGACCTCTTCGGCCACGCGGTCGTCGGCGGGCTCGCCGAGCACGGCATCCCGATCGACGGCGGCTTCGCGCGCGCCCGCGGCCACGCGGTGGCGGACGCGCGCTCGCTGCACGTCGTCGAGACGCCGATCCAGAGCGTCCTGGAGGCGATCCTGCTCGACTCGAACAACCCGGTCGCGGACCAGCTCTTCCTCGCGACCGGCGCGGCGGCGACCGACGGGGAAGGCACGCGCCAGGCGTCCGAGAAGGCGGTGCAGGACGCGCTCGCCCGCCTCGGCGTCGATCCGCGCTCGCTCGTTCAGGTCGACGGCTCCGGCCTCAGCAAGGCGAACCAGACGACCGCCGAGCAGATCGCCGCGCTCGTCGCAGCGGTCGTGCACCAGCGCGGTGCGCTCCGCGAGGCGATCCTCGCCGCGCTCCCGGTCGCCGGCCAGACGGGCTCGCTGAAGAACCGCATGCGCGGCACGGTCGCCGAGGGGCGCGTGCGCGCGAAGACCGGGTGGATCAAGGGCTCCAGCGGCCTCTCCGGCGTCGTCGAGACGCTCGACGGGCGCGAGGTCGTGTTCTCGATCCTCGTCGGCTACCCGATGGTCGACGGGATGAACACGAAGGCGTGGAAGCCGATGCAGGACGAGATCTGCACCGCCCTCGTCGAGTGGCGGGCGGAGGCGTCGCGTTGAGCGGCGAGGACGCGTCGGTCGGGGAGAGCGCCTGGAGCGCGCTGGCGTCGGCGGGCACCCCGCCCGGCGAGGCGTC
>JBCDGE010000095.1:0-32087 GCA_038757895.1 Planctomycetota bacterium
CGAAGAGATGCGCACGCCGTCGCAGGACCTGAACCCCGCCTACGGCTGGCTCTGGTGGATCAACGGTCAGGACCGATGGGTGTCGACGGGCGGACAGTCGGGCACGGGCCCGCTCGTGCCTGCCGCCCCGGCCGACACGACCATGGCGCTCGGGCTCGGTGACCAGAAGGTGTTCGTGGTGCCGAGTCGCGACTGGGTCATCGTCCGCCAGGGCGGCCTGACCGGCTCCTCGTTCTTCAACTCCGAGCTGTGGCTGCGCATCGAAGCCGCGGCGCCCTGAATCCCGTCGCGCGGCCCTGCCCGCGCGCCCTCCACCCCATGCATCCGAGAAGTAACGTGAGCTACCCTCGTCTCGCTCCGCACCGACGCGTCCTCGCCGCCGCAGCCGTCCTCGCGCTTCTGATGACCACGACGAGCTGTCGCGCGATCCGCGCTCAGAAGCTCGAACAGCGCCTCGACGAGCTCGAGAATCGGGTCACCAAACTCGAGGCCCAGGCGGAGGTCCGCAGGTCGAGCGATTGATGGATCGGAGGGGGCCGCCCGTCACCGCCCGACGCCCGGGTCACGCGGAGGTCGCCTGCCCGGAGCGTGTCGAAGTCGACTTCGTGTGCGAAGACGTCCGGTCTTCCGTCCAGCCGGGCATCGCGTTCGTGCAGCAGTGGATGAGCACCCCGAACAGTGCGACGAAACGGCTCCACGACCGCAGGCGGTCCCACCCGGAGGACTCCCAGCCCTCCGGGTCAGCGACTGAGGCGCGTGACCACGAACGTCGTTAGGGCTTGACCGTGTAGTCCATCTGAAGAGGCGGTGTGCCATCTGCAGGACCGATCAGCTGCTCCATCTGGGAACGAAAGCGCTCCACTTCTGCTCGGTTGAGCAAGAAGCGGTGGAAGTCACCAGGTGAGGTGTTGTGGTGAAGCACGTTCTGGGTTCCCGCCGACGATTCGACGTCGAAGCGGGAGGGGAACTGCAGCCAGTTGCTCTGGAACTCGTCCGAGAGCATCCAGTTGAGGTAGAGCTTGGCGGCCTCCTTGTTCTTGGCCTGGGTCGGGATCCCAGCCCCCTGGTACCAGGTCAGGAAGTAGTCTTCCTTCGGGAACGCGAATCGCGTCGGGCTATCAGGCATGGGCTCGAACGCCCAGAAGGTCGTGAAGCTCGCCGCGTACCAACCGTTCTCGATCGCGACGTAGGGCATCGCCGTCCCGCGTACCCACGTCGGCTTCGATGCCACGAGTTCCTCGAGGAACTCCCACCCATACATGTGCAACAGGTTCCAGAACTGGTAGAGAACCGCGTCGTCGCTGTGCGGGTAGGTGAGGACGACCTTTCCCTCGAGAGACGGATCCAGGTAGTCCCTTGCGTCGCGCGGCGCCCGGTCATCGGAGACCATGTCGACGTTGTAGGTGTTGCTGAAGGTCACTCCGTACAGCCCTGTCCAGCGACCATGCGGGTCCTTGTGGTCGGGAAAGACCTTGTCCCAGTTCTTCGGCTTGTACGGGACGAGCAGTCCACGTGCAGCGTAGTAGTCGATGTCGTGTGCGGTCTGAATCTGGATGACGTCAGGGACATTCTCCTCACCACCCGCAGCTCGCGCGTTGTCGAATCGAGGTGCGTGGTGAATGCTCAGCTCGACACTGTGCGTCACCCTCAGGTCGGGAAAACGAGCCTTGAACATGTCAACGTAGTAGTCGACCTGATCAGGCTTGTCGCCTCCGGCACGCAGCACGATCTCGCCGCTCTCCTGCATCGCCTCCGCATACAGGTCATCCAAGGACTTGGTCTCAATGGTCGGATAGCGGTGTGTCTTCATGATCTCGGTCGCTTGTGATATCGGGCTACTCGCCGACCGTGCGTCCGGTCGTGTAGTAGTACGCCTCGGCAATCGCTTGCTGTGCGAAGGGCAGCTCCGCCATGCTGCGTGGCGCGTAGAAGAGGACCTCGTTGACGCCCTGGTCCTTAAGCGGATGAGGCTCTCCCCAGTCCTTCCTCACGATCTCGTGGATGGCGTCCTCGGAGACGCAGAGATGCATGCTCCCATCGAGGTGGACGTGGGCGAACTCTCGACCGCCCGGGGGGGGCATGAACTCGACGTCATCCAGAACGGGAGTCTCATCGGCCAGAAACCAGGCCCTGGTCGTCCGGACCGAGATGCGGGTATCCCGTTCCTCGACCTCGGGGAGCGTCGTGAGAACCCATCGCTTCAGCGCCTCTCGCACGTCATCAGGGCTCTTCTGCGACAGCTGCAGATGAGGAAGGGCATCGCCGGTCCGGGGCCGCTCTCCATCACGGGGAGGGAGAGAGAAACTGGGGCTTGCTGAACTCATGGGGCTCCACCTGCCGGGGTGACGTGGCCGACCTCGCCCTCGATTCCGCGAGTGAACTCAGCGCACTCTGCAGTACTTGATTCCCATCGTAAATCAAGTATCCATGAGTAACTAAGGTCGGCGAGAGCGTTCGAGCTGCCGCTGAACCCCCTCCAAGGCATCTGGCTCCATGGGTACCACTTGGTAACCTGGTAATGGCATGAGCAACAAAGCCGTCCGACACGAAGGGCCCTGCCCCATCGAGCGCGTGCTCAACGTCTTCGCGGGGAAGTGGAAGCCAGCGATCCTCTACTGCCTCGAGACAGAGGGGACGCTTCGCTTCAACGAGATCCGGGACCTCATCGCTGGGATCAGTCCCCGGATGCTCGCTCAGCAGCTGCGTGAGCTGGAGCGAGACGGAATCGTTGCGAGGAAGCAGTTCATGGAGATGCCGCCACGTGTGGAGTACTCACTGACGAAGCTCGGTAAGAGCCTGAGTCCCGTTGAAGCAGCCATCGACGCGTGGGGCGAGAAGTACATGCAGGCCGTCGAGAAAGCTCGCAGCAAGTATGACCGCAGCAAGTAGAGACGTACCCGTTTTCGCACGAGCGCAGGCCTGCAACTGACCCGCCCCCGATGGTCCACCAGCTCGGAAGTCGGTCCCCGGGCTGTTGAACTTTCCCGATTCCCCGGACGACCGAAGGGTGTCGATCCTCAGGGGTTGGAAAGGGACGTGTCGGCCGGAACCGGCCTTGGCGCTGCCCCCGGCGGCCCATGGGCCGCCGGGGGCAGGCTGCCCGACGAAGAGTGCGGTCTCACCTCGTCGCAGTCGACGCGCCAGGCCCGGATCAGCGCTCGAGCGTCCGCCAAGTCGGTGAACCAGTAGCCCCCACTGGATTCTCTGGTGCGATCAGACGCCGGGTGAGTTCGGCTCCTTCGTCGCGCAGCCCGAGGGTGCGAGCCTCCGGGGCCTTCGCGAAGCCTCACTCTCCGGAGGACAGGTCTTCTTCAGCCTCGTGCTGATTGGGCTCGTCCTGGCTGGAGTCTGGTCGTTCCTTCGCATCGATCCCATCGACACGGTTCGAGACTTGGACCGGGCGATTCGACTCGCCCGAATCGACCGTGACCTCAGGGGTGCGCAGAGCGGCGACACCGGGGCCACAGAAGAGCGGTGACACTCGCCAGGCCCTCCGAAGCTCCGGCGCGGGCGTCGGACGGCGTAGCTGAGTCGTGGAAGCGGCGATCCTCCCGTCAACACCTTGGCGAGTTTCGGCGAATTGACCCGTAACGCATCGCACAACACGTTGATGGCGGCTGCAACGCCCTCCGAGGACTCGCATGCTGCTTCTCTCGCTCCCACTTCTCCTGTTCCCCTCACTTCCGGCCCCCTCACTTCCGGCCCAGGGCTCGCTCGAAGCGGGGACCTCCGCCCTCCCGGTCCTTCGCGCCATCGAGTCCGTCGGCTCGGGCCTCCTACTGGACGAGCCCGGGGACGGGCGGACCTGGGCCCGGGGCGCGACCTACAAGGCGTCATTCGGCCCAGAAGGGCTGACGTATCGCCCCTTTCTCGGGTCGGACGCCCCTCGCTCGTACCCCCTCCGGCTCGGCCTCGCTGCGGCTTCGATCGGGGACGGGGCGCTGCCGCTCGGGCCGCGGGCGCTCTCGCGAGACGGCAAGACCGTCGAGCTCGACCGGGGGTCGGCGCGCGAGGTCTACCTGGTCGACGAGCGCAGCGTCGAGCAGACCTTCGTGTTCGACGATCTCCCGCGCCGGGGGGAGATGACGCTGCTCGTGTCGGTCGAGACAGACCTCGTTCCCTCGCTGGATCCGGGAGGCGGGTTCCAGTTTCGCGGCGACCTCGGCGGCGTCCACTACGGTGCGGCGACCGCGTACGACGGCGCGGGGCGCGCATGCGCGCTCCAGCAGCGCTGGGCAGAGGGTGGCATTCAAATCGTCGTTCCCGCGGACTTCGTCGAGAGCGCGGCGCTTCCGCTGGTGGTCGATCCGGTGATCTCGTCGTTCGGCGTGACGGGGGACGATCGCCGCCAGCTCGACACCGACGTCGCGTACGACGGTCAGAACGACCGCTACCTGATCGTCTGGTCAGAGGTCGAGTCGACGTTCGACACCGACGTCCTCTGCGCATTCTACGAGAACGCGACTGGCATCCTGACGAACCCGTCCACGATCGACATCACCGCGGAGCGCTGGGATCGTCCGAGCGTGGCCAACGCCTACGCGGAGCAGCAGTTCTTGTGCGTCGCGATCGTCGGCACCACCGTATCGCAGAAGGAAGCGTGGGGCCGAACGCGCGAAGCGGACACGGGCATGCGCGGTTCGCAGTTCCAGATCAGCGGCGTCGGCGCGGAGTTCGCAGATGTCGGTGGGAAGGGTAACGACGTCGCCTCCATCTACGACTACGTCGTCGTCTGGCAGGAGGCGGATGCGATGAACTTCGACTTCGACATCGTCGCGCAGGCCGTCAACGGAAGCGGCAGCCTGACCGGGCCCAGGCGCGTCATCGACGGCGACGTGAACGACCTGGATCGCCTGCCGTCGATCTCCAAGTCGGCGGGCCGACCGGGTTCGCCGAACGGGGACAGCGAGTACATGATCACGTGGGAGCGAGAGGTGGGCACGGATGACCGCAACCTGCGGTGCCAGGTGATCGAGTACACCGGCTCGACGACGGGGCACGCCCAGTTCAGCGGCTACACGTTCAGCGACTCGCGCCGACCGGACGTCTCGACCGCATCGACGTTCAACTCCTTCGCAGGAGAGCGCCACTGGGTGATCGTCTTCGAGCGGCGGACGGGCACCGACTACGACATCTTCGCGATCGTCGCGACCGACGGGAACGCGGACAACGCCAAGTCGGTCCCGGTGATGCAGGACCTCGATCAGGACCTGGACCACCGCGCGCCGAAGCTCGCCAATGACGGTGAGGACTTCGTCGTCGCGTACAGGACCGAAGTCGCTCCGAACGAGTATCGCGTCTACTCCACCGCGCTGAACGTCATTCACGACGGCGACGAGCTCCGGGTCGGGTGCTCGGTCCGCCGAGACACGATCGGACGGTCGATCGGTGTCGCACCGACCTACGGCATCACCACGGAGTTCGACGGCGGCCTCCCTCAGGGGAACCTGTCACGCGCGCTCCTCTTGTGGGTCGGTGACCAGGACGGCACCGACCCCGAGGTCTTCGGCGCGATGCTGCGAGAGTCTCGACGCCACGTCGTCGGTTCGCAGTACTGCGATGCCAACGAAAACTCGACGGGGAGGAGCGCCTGGATGAGTGCGCGCTCAGTGGGTCCGCCCAACGCCGTGGCCGGTGGGATCGTCGACCTCGAGTGCGTCGACGTTGCGGAGAACTCGTTCGGGCACTTCCTGTGCTCACTCGACTCCGGCTTCGTCCCCAACCCTGGAGGAAGCGCCGGCAACCTCTGCTTGCAGGGGGCGGTCGGTCGCTTCAATCGTCCCGGTGAAGTGCTCAACAGCGGCTTCGCCGAAGAGTTCGAGCTGCGAGTCGATACGACGTCGTTTCCGTCGCCCTCGGGTTCGACGTCGGTCCTCGCCGGTCAGACGTGGTACTTCCAGACCTGGTTCCGTGACTTCGGTCCGACGTCGAACTTCAGCAACGGCGTTCAGGTGACGTTCGATTGATCGTCGGGCTCGAGGTGGGCCGAGAGCTTCGCGAGCGCGCGGTGCAGGATGACGCGTACCGCGCCCTCGGTCTTGCCGATCTGCTCTGCGATCTCGCGCCGCGACAGTCCGCCGAGGTGCGCAAGCGTCAGGACCTCTCGCTGCTCCTCGCTGAGATGCTCGAACGCCGCTTCGATCCGCTCGACCTCCTCGCGCGAGCTCGCCGCTTGGCTCGGCGTGGAGAACGTCCGGTAGTGCTCGATCAAAGCGTCGTCGGACCGCTCGTGGTCGCGGCCTTCTCGCCGAAGGACGTCGCGCTTCGCGGCCAGGTAGTAGGTCTGGCGGTTCTTGATCTTCCGCAGCGCGGTCGTGAAGAGCCACCGGCGGAAGCCGTGCTCTTCAGGGTGCTGGAACCGTTCGGCGTTCTCCAGTACCTCGCGACAGACGGACTGGACGAGGTCGGCGCTCGACTCCTGGTACTGCAGGAGCCTGCCGAAGCGCAGCCGCACGAACGCATGCAGCTCGTCTCGATGCCGATCCAGCAGGCGCTCGAATGCTGCGCGGTCTCCGCCGGCAGCAAGGCGCGGATCGTCGTTGCTGGTATCGTCGACCGACATCACCCGACAGCCTGTCAGAAGCACCCTTGGGCCGCACGGGCAATCCGATGAGCGCTTCGCAACCTGATCCAGAGCCGGCCGATCCGCTCGAGGAGATCGTCTTCGCGACACTGGAAGCGTGGGCGGACGAGGGGCCCGCAGCGCTCGAGCGATCTGTCGCATCGCACCCGGAGCACGAGGCTTCGCTGCGCCGCAGGGTCGAAGCGCTCGTTCGAGCGGGGCTGGTCGGCGGAGCGCTTGGAGAGGACGTCGTTCTTCCCCGCCGCATCGGCCCGTACGCCGTCCTGCACGAGCTAGGAGAGGGCGGGATGGGGATCGTCGTCGCCGCCCACGACGTGGCGCTCGACCGGCCCGTCGCCCTGAAGCTCATCCGTCCCGGTGTCGTCGACCGGCCCTCGATGCGCGAGCGCTTCGAGCGCGAGGTCCGCACGGTCGCCAGCCTCCAGCACCCCGGGATCGCGCGCGTCTACGACTTCGGAGACGTCGAAGGCCAGCCCTTCCTCGCCATGGAGCACGTCGAGGGCTCGACGCTCGCGGAGGTGATCGACGTTCTGTCCGACCGGGACCCGGCATCTCTGGAGGGGGCGGATCTCGCTCGGGCTCTCGAGGCTCTGGGCCACGTCGTCTACGACGATCGCGCGCGCCCGGCGCTCTTCGACGGAACGTGGTGGGAGGCGAGCGCGCGGATCGCGCGCGACGTCGCAGAGGCCCTCGAGCACGCCCACGCTGCGGGCGTGATTCATCGCGACGTGAAGTCGTCCAACGTGATGCTCACGGCGGGCGGGCGCGTCGTGCTGCTCGACTTCGGGCTCTCGTGGAGACGTTCGGAGCGTGAGATGACCGCGAGCGGCGTCCGGGTCGGTTCGCTCCCCTACGCTCCCCCGGAGCTCACGACCTCGTTCACCGACCCCGACGCGCGCGGTGACCTGTACTCGCTCGGTGTGGTGCTGCGCGAGCTCCTCACGCTCCAGCTCCCGTTCCGCGGCACGAATTCCGTCGAGCTGATTCGCACCGTACAGCGCGGTCGCCCCGAGCCGATCGAGGCCCGGAACTGCTGCGTGCCCCACGGGCTCTCGCGCGTGGTGTCGCGCGCGATGCACCTCGCCCCCGAGCGGCGCCACGGAAGCGCCTCGCTGCTGGTCGAGGACCTGTCCGCAGCGCTGCAGGGCCGGCCGCCTGTCGCCCACGAAGAAAGCGCGCTCCAGTGGTTCGCGCGACGCCTACGCGCTCGACCCTGGACCACCGCGGCGGCCGCGATCGGATTCTTCGCACTGCTTGCCGCAGCGCCGGCGGTCCAGTTCGTTCGCGCGGCCGAGATCCGACGAACCTCGCTCGAGGACTCCCGAGCGCTCCAGCGGCTCGAGATCGTCGTCGAGGCCCTGTGGGGCATGCAGTACGAAGTGCCGACGGCGGACGCGCTCGACGATACGCCGGTGGCTGAGCTTCGTCGCCAGATCTACTCGCGCATCTTCGGCGTGCGCCAGCGGGTCCTGGAGGGCCTCCAGAACCGCGGCGAGCTCACGCCCGAGCTCGCGTCGATCCGGCGCGAGGTCACGCTCGACCAGGCGGACCTCCTCGTGCTCGCGCGTCGTCCGCTGGAAGCCGGCGAGCTCTTCGAGGCCTACCTCGGCCTCGACCGGTCGGGTGCGCTGGGAACGAGCGATTCGCTGCACGCCAAGGAGGCCATCGTGAGATCGGCCGTCACGAAGGGTGGAGATCGCGCTGCGATCACGTCCGCGCTCGGCGCCCTCGGCGACGCCGAAGGATGGGATGCGGCCAGGCTGAAGAGTGCGAGGGCGTCCCTGCAGGACTCCTCGGCCGCGGAGCGACTCGACGCGGCGGACGCCGTCCGTCGGGCAGTGGAGGCCGGGACGGCGCCGGACCCCGACCGGTCCTTGGTCGTCGCGGCACAGCTCGAGCTCGCAGCCTCGACGTCTCCCGACGAGGACGAGGCGAGGCTCGCGAGGGCGGCCACCGAGCTCGAGGCGCTGGAAGCCGAGAGCGACGACCTGTTCCAGATCGCGTGGACGCTGGCGCGCATCGACGAGCGGCGCGCGGAGCTGGCGGCGCGGGCCGGAGAGGATCGACTCCTACGATCGCGCCAGCTGCTGGAGTCCGCGGATCGGCGCTGGACGCAGCTCGCGGCCGCCTTCCCGAGCGCCAGAGCTCTACGGGAAGGCTGCGAGCGCGTTCGCGCTGCTCTCGAAGCCGGAGGAGCACGATGATGCCTGCCGATGCGCTCATCCTCGACGACTCGATCCGCCTGACCCGCTGCATCGGTCGGGGCGTCACCGGTGAGGTCTGGGAGGCCCATCAGAGCGGTGCCGATCGCGTTGTCGCGGTCAAGCTGCGCCACGAGCGTACGACGTCGGGGGACTGGCAGCGCGAGGCGCACATGCTCGCACGCGTCGAGCATCCTCACATCGTCGCGGTGCTGCTGCACGGGAGGCTCGACGGCCGGCAGGCGCTCGTCCTCGAGCGCGTCGACGGAGCCGATCTCCAGCGGATGCTGGATGCCCTGCGCGATCGAGAGGAGGCGCCGAGCGCGGCGGTGGCCGCGACCGCGCTCGGTCTGGAGCGTGCCCCTGGTGCGTGGGTCGACCCCTTCTGGCGGACGGCCGCTGCGATCGTGCGCGATGTCGCGAGGGCGCTCGACCACGCCCATCGCTGCGGCGTCGTGCACCGCGACGTCAAGCCGGCCAACATCCTCGTCGACCGATCCGGAAGCGCGCGCCTGAGCGACTTCGGCCTCGCGGCCAGCGCGGGAGCAGCGGAGGGCGGCGACGCGGTCGCAGGAACGCTCGCGTACATGGGGCCGGAGCGACTCGAGGGAGGGCGCGCCACGCCAGCGTCGGACGTCTACTCCCTCGGTGTCGTTCTGAGGGAGCTCGTGACCCTCGAGGCGCCTCTCCAGGCCACGACGCTGCCTGGCGCGATCGCGGAGATTGCGCAGGAGCGGGCCTCACGACGAGCTCATCCAGGAGTGAGCCGCGACCTGCGCGCGATCCTCGCCCGCGCGACCGCGCAACGACCCGAGGAGCGGTACGGCACGGCAGGGGACCTCGCCCGAGACCTGCAGGCGCTCCTCGACGACCGTCCCGTCCTCGCGCGACCGGAGGGGGTCGCTGCGCGGATGAGTCGCTTCGTCCGCCGCCGGCGCCTCGCGGTCTGCAGCTTCCTCGGCTGCTCCATCGCGATGGCGGCAGTAGCATCGGTCATCGCGGACCAGGTCGTCCGCTCCGCGGTGCGCGAAGCGCGAGCGGCGGAGCTCTCTCGGGCGGCGCTCGATCAGGCGATGGCGAGCTGGGACGACGTCGTCATCGACTCCGCGATCAGCCTCGTCGCTGGCAAGCCGATGCTCGAGCGCGTGCGTGCCGGAGTGCTCGAGCGCGCACTTCGCATGGGGGACGAGCTCCTCGAGGCCTCGTCGGGCGAGGACGGTCAGTTCGGTCGCATCCACGCGGTCAGAGCTCGGACTCTCACCGCGCTGGCGACTTCGATGCGCAGTCTCGGCCGGTGGGAGCGATCGCGGAAGCTGAGCGAGGAGGCTCGTGAGTCTGCGGGCGAACTCCCGGCCGAACTTCGGAGGGAGACCCTCGCGCGCTGCGCCCTGATCGATCTGACGATCGCGAACGACATCGGGTCAGCGGACGAGAAGGCGCGCACCGCCGAAGCGGCGCGGACCCTGCTCTACGACGACATGGAACCGCTCCCTGGCTTCGACTACATGAGGCCGAGCGTGTGGAGCGTGCTCGCCGGCGTCAGCTCGCGGCGGGGGGACCCGGAGTTGGCGCTCGAGTATGCAGAACGAGCGATCGAGGCGGCACGTGAGCTGGATGCGGAGTCCTCGTTCATCGCCGATGCAACGAGACGGATCGAGCTTGCCCGCAGTCTCGGCGTTCGTTCGGCCGTTCTCCACGACCTTGGACGGCACGAAGAGGGTGGGCGCGACGCGCAGCGCGTCATCGAGAGCCTGGAGGGTCTGATGCACGAGCGAAGCGCACAGAAGATCTGCGGCTCCGCGTGGAACAACGTCGCCTCGATGCGCCGGCACGAGGGCCGATGGAGCGACTCGCTGGACGCCGAGCGCCGTGCGCTCGAACTGCAGGAGGCCATCGTCGCGGGAGCGCCCGACGCGAACATACCGCGCTTCGACTACGCGATGACGCTGTACCGCATTGCCTGGTGCATGCAGAGGAGCGGCGGTGATCCCGAGCAGGTCGAGCGCAGCTTTGCGCGAGCGCTCGTCGAACTCGATCGCGTGCTCCACTCGAACGACGCTCTCTTCCGAGCGAGGGAGCTCCGAGCCGCGACGCGCTACTGGCTCGCCAAGTTCGCCCAGGAGAGCGGCCGTGCCGAGACCGCCGAAGAGTCCTATGGCGCTGCGGCTGCCGACTACGCATGGCTCCACGAAGAGCGACCGAACGACGAAACGAGGCTCAAGGTCCGCGAGAGCATCCGCCGGCACGTCGGGTGCTACCTCGCCGCGCACGGGCCAAGAGCAGGGATCGATCGAATTCGCGAAGTCGCAGGCCGGTTCTCGGACGACGAGATCACGCTCTACCACCTCGCCACCATGACCGCCTACGGCTCGACCAAGTCGGCGGGCGGCTGGCTGGAGGTCAGCGAGGAGGCGTGCTCACTCGCGATCGATCTGCTCCTTGCTGCCTACGCAGCCGGCCTACGAGAGACGGAGTACATCGAGACCAGTCCGGCTTTCGCGTCCGTGCGCGCGCACGACAGGTACGCGGAGGTGCGAGCTGCATCGATGGAGTCTCGCTAGCCAGGGCGCGACTCGGTCGAGATCGTCACGTCCGAGTGACTCGGCGCTGCCAACGACGGCGCGATCCCACCGAACAAGGTCGACGCTCGGCTGGCGGCGCTGGCGACGAGCGGCCGGTAGATTCGCGAATTCGCGGTAACGCCACGGCGGCTTCTTGGATGCAGGGGCAGGACCTCCTCCTTCCTCGAGTCGAACGATGCAGCTGCTACCCCTCCTCGCGCTCTCCAGCGCGCTCGCGACACCCGAACTCGATCCTGCGCGACGCCCCGAGGTCGATACCGAGACGATCTCGGCGCTCGCCAACGCGCTGCTGATCGACGAGCCTGGCGACGGCCGAACCTGGGCTCGGGCCGCGACCTGGAAGGCCTCCTTCGGCCCCGAGGGGCTCGCGTTCACGCCGTTCTTCGGATCCGACGCTCCCAGGAACTACCCGCTGTCGATCGACCTCGCGCGAGTGACGATCGACGGCGAAGCGCTGCCTCTGGCCGCGCGGGCGCGCGACCGGCAGAAGCGCGCGGTCACGCTCGATCGGGGAGCGCTCCGCGAGGTCTATCACCTCGACGAGCGTCACGTCGAGCAGACCTTCGTGTTCGACGACCTCCCCGCCCGCGGCGAGATCGTGCTCGACCTCGACGTGGAGACCGAGCTCACGGCAAGGCCGCGCGGCGCCGGCTTCTCGTTCGATTCGGACCTCGGGTCGGTGGAGTACGGCGGCGCGACCGCGATCGACGCAAGCGGCGCGCGCTGCGACCTGCACCAGGAGCTCACCGACTCCGGCCTGCGGATCGTCGTCCCCGCTGACTTCGTCGCAGCCGCCGCGCTCCCGCTGACCATCGACCCGATCCTGTCGACGTACTCGTTCACGTCGAACACCAGGCGGCAGGTGGACCTGGACGTGTCCTACGCCGGTCCGGACGAGATCTATCAGATCGTCTTCTCGGAACTGCAGAGCGCGAACGACAGCGACGTGCTCAACCTCTTCTTCGACGAAGAGAACGGAACGATCTTCCCTGTCTCCAGTCTCGACATCACGAGCGCTGACTGGCGCCTCCCGCGCTGCGCCTTCTCCTACGAAGCGCGGCAGTTCCTTTGCGTCGCCGTCGTCGGCAGCAGCGTCGGCTCGCGGCGGGTGTGGGGGCGGACGCGCGAAAGCAACATTCCCCTCTCTGGCGTGCAGTTTCCGATCAGCGGCTTTGGCGCCGAGTACGTCGACGTGGGCGGGAAGGGCAATGCCGTTGCCACGATCTACGACTACATGGTCGTGTGGCACGAAGCCGATACGCTGAACCAGGACTTCGACATCGTCGCTCAGGCGGTGAACTCGGACAGCACGCTCACACAGGGGCGCATCACGATCGCCGGCGACCCGGACGACCTGGACCGCTATCCCGCGATCTCGAAGTCGTCCGGTCGCTTCGCGGACAACGTCGACAGCGAGTACATGATCGTCTGGGAGCGCGAGCTTGCGGGTGACAACGCGGACATCCACGCTCAGGTCATCGAGTACACCGGATCGCGGACGGGACACTCGCCATTCCGCGCCTACTCGTTCAGCGAAGCGCGGCGTCCCGACGTCTCCAGCCGCGACACGCGTTTCGGCTTCTTCGACGAAGACCCCTTCTGGGTCATCCCATTCGAACGCCGCACGGGAGACAACTTCGATCTCTTCGCGGTCGTCGCACGCGACGGCGGAGCGGACAACGCGCGCAGCATCCCGCGGATGCAGGACTACGATGACGGCTTGAACTTCTTCCGTCCGCAGGTCGCGTTCGACGGCTCTGATTACCTCGTCGCGTACGCGACCGATGGCGGGCCCGGCGGAGCGTACCCCGTGCACTACACCGCGATGAGCGTGGTGCGCGAGAACGACGAACTTCGCGTCGCGCTCTCCGAACGCCGGCAGCGCATCGGTACCTCGATGGAGTTCCCGCGCGTGGCTGCGGCGAGCCTCTGGGATGGCGGCGGCATCCTGCTGCCGAGCGAGCGGAACAAGCAGCTCGTCGTGTGGTTGGACCGGCCGACGGTGACGACCTCGGACGTGCGAGGCGCGGCCACCTTGGCGGGCGGTCCCTACCTGTCGCTCGGCGCGCAGTACTGCGATGCCAACGCCAACTCGGGCGGCACGAGCGCCTGGATGGCCGCTTACGGGACGAGCCAGCGCCCTGGCGCGACCTTCTGGCTCGAATGCACGCAGATGCCGCAGAACTCGTTCGGACACTTCCTGTGCTCGCTGAACTCGGGATTCGTCGCGAACCCCGCGGGCAGCGCCGGCAACCTCTGCCTGCAGGGCGGGATCGGACGGCTGAACCGCCCGGGCGAGATCTTGAACTCGGGCGACGAGGGCAAGATCCTCCTCTTCGACGTCGACACGCAGGCACTGCCATCCCCGCTAGGAACGGTGAGCGCGATGTCCGGAGAGTTCTGGTACTTCACAACGTGGTTCCGAGACGTCGGCTCGACGTCGAACTTCAGCAACGCGATCGAGGTGTTCTTCCTCTGAGAGGGACGGCAGAGCACCGTGACGCGAGCGCTGCGTCGTGCCGCTCCCTCCCGCGCTTCGCCTCGATCATCGGCGACATCCAGACCGGACCGCCGTCGTACGTACACTCCCACTCGCGCATTGCGCGCATCAGCGCGGCGACGCCGGCGCCAAGCCGTCTCCTCTCTTGGCGAAGTACGTCCACTGATGCTCTCCCCGAAGCGCTCTCGGCTCTCGGCTCTCGGGTTGCGGCTCCGTCTCAAGTCAAGCTCATGAATGAACGCACGGACATACAGCTGTTCGCACCGTGACCGTCTGGCACTCCTGATGTGCGATCGGCCTCCCCGCCCACCTGAAACTCTACCGGGAGACTCCGTGCATCAACGCATTCGACGCGCCTCCGGCGCTCTCGTCCTTCTCGCGTCACTGGGCGCTCACGACGTCGTGGTGCTCGCGCAGACGCAGCGCTTCGAAGATCACTTCGATGGGCTGGGACTGAACGGCGTCGAGCCGTTCGCTTCACCGGATTGGGATGTTCTCGTACACAGCCGGGCTCGCGAGACGTTCTTTCAGCTCGAGGAGATGCAGGCCGCGCACGGCCTCGACGGATCCCCGCCGCCCTCGACACACACGATCCGCGAGTACGAGGATGCGGTCTACGTCGCCCGCGAGCACCTGATGACCGCGGTCAACGCCGAGGCCTATGCGCTCGTGTATCTGACGCCCACGGCGCTGGCTGATTGGAGCGCCGGTGAGTGCGTCATCCGATTCGACGTCTCGACGCTGCGCACGTCACGCAGGGACTGGATCGATGTGTGGCTCACGCCGTGGGAAGACAACATGGTCCACCCCCTCGACCACGAGCTCCCCGACCTGCAGGGGCATCCGCGGAACGGGCTCCAGTTCCGCATGAGCACTTGGCGCACCATCTGGCAGGGGACGGATGTCGACTGGAGCCACTTCCGTGCCTTGCGATTCGACGACTACGCGGAGTCGATCCTCCCCTTCAGCGTCAACGGCTACGAGCAGACGATCACGCCGTCTGCGCGGCAGAGGCGGACGATCGAGCTGCGGATCAGCAAGACGCATGTGCGCATGGGTGTGCCTGAGCTCAACCTTTGGTGGATCGATACGCCGATCGCCGAGCTCGGCTTCGACCGCGCCGTCGTCCAGTTCGGACACCACAGCTACAACCCGACGAAACCTGGCGGAGAGGCGCCGATTGCCCACGACGTCGCGCTCGCCGGAACTCCCGATCCGTCGGCGAACACGTGGCACTGGGACGCCTTCGAGATGAGGCCCGCGATTCCGTTCACCCGGCACCCCGGGAACCGGCGCTTCGTCCTCGGCGACACGCTCGAACCGGTCGAGTTCGCCGCGCCTGCGCCAAGGAATGCGTCCCTTCGATTCTCCGCGATCGGAGATGCCGAGGTCTCTTTCGACCGCGGCCCCTTCCAGCCGGCTCTCCGGCAGGACGGCTCGCGCGAGGCCGCAGGTCAGCACGAGGATCAGTACTTCGCGAGCTTCTGGACACCCGTGCCCGAGGGCACGCAGACCGTTCGGGTGCGCCTGACCCCGCGCGGGGTCTGGGCGAACTACGGGTTCGACACGGTTGCGAAGAACTTCTCCATCTGGGCGCTGCCCGAGCCGATCGTCGTGCCCGGTGGACCCGAGACGGTCCCGGGTCCGGTGCGTCGTTGGCCGCGCTCCGCCGAATGCCCGGCGTCCTCGCGGCGTGCTGAGTTGCCCGCCCTCACCCCGGGTCCGCGTCTTCGTCGCCCGTGAGCGGGTCGATCTGCGCAAGGGATTCGACGGCCTCCTGTTCGACGTCGAGGCGAACGACCCCTAGCTCGAGAGCTGGGGGCGCCGCCGCTGATCCCGGTCGTCGGCCACCGCTACCTGCTCGGGCACCCGCTCGAGGCTAGAAGCCCCCTGCTCTCGACTCACGAGTCGGACGTCGTCGTCGACGGGGCGAGCCTGCAACGCGACCTGATGCCCGGGCTGGGGCCGGAGCTCGGCCTGAGCTAGCCCGCACTCGTCACCAGGATTCGCCCCAGCACGCCTCACCGGCCGCCGCACCGACCGCCTGGGGCGGCCTCTCGCCCGCTGACGGCACTTTGGACGCCGAGCCGTCCTCGACGGGGCCAGAGGCCCCGCCTCCGGTGACTCGACATCCAAAGCACCATCAGCGAACGAGTTCGACGCGCTGAGACGAATCCTGGTGACGAGTGCGGGCTAGAGCGATGTCGGGAAGGGAATGAGCGCAGGGGTGGGCCAGGCATCAACCCGGTCGATCCGTTTCTGGGGTGAGCTGATCTCGTGATCGGTGCGGAGGGTGATCGGAAGCCCGACACGCTTATTACTACCTCGGTAGTTGAGTTCGCTAGTCTCGCTCAGCGAACCCTTCCCCGCTGACGAATGCTCCGCATCCTCCTCCCGCTCTGCGCTCTCGTCGTCGCGACTCGTCCGGCGGCCATCGACGTCCCGACCCTCGGCGACCCCGCGCCCGCGCTGACGGTCGACGCGGACGACTCGGTCCAGCTGGATTGGTCCGAGCTCCGTGGCCGCGTGGTCGTCCTGGAGTTCTGGGCGACGTGGTGCGGGCCGTGCATCCCGGCGCTCGAGCATCTCGGCGAGTTGCAGTCCGCGCTCGAGGGAGAGGACATCGTCTTCCTCGGCATCTCGCCCGAGTCTGCCGAGCGCATGGACAGGTTCCTGGAGCGGCACGACGTGCCGTTCCCGATCGCGCTGGACCGCGACGATGCGACCTTTGGGGCCTATGGCGTGCGCACCGTCCCCACCACGATCGTGGTGGACCGCGAGGGGAGGATCGCCGCGCGTTCGCGCCCGACCGATGTGACCGAGACCGCACTGCGCAACGTGCTCGATGGCAAGCCCGCTGGCCTCGATGAGCTGCGCGACCGGGCCGCGGACCTCATGTGGAGCCCCGCGGACTCCGAAGACGGCGAGGTCTTCGCGCGTGTCGTCATCGCGGACTCGGACGCGAGCGGCGGCGGCTCCCGCTTCCGACCCGGGAGCGGCGCAATCACCGGGGACGGCCTCCTACGCTCCAACCTCGTTCAGCTCGCTCACAGGGTTCCCTTCACTCGCATCGTCGACCGCATGCCTCCGTCCGACCCGAAGGACGTCTACCGGGTGTCCGTGCTGGCTCCTGGGGGCGACGACGACCTGGCGCGTCTCCTCCTCGCGAGGTCGATCGATGTGAAGTTCGGCATGGAGACCCGCCTCGAGGAGGTCGAGCGCGAGGTCTACGTGCTACGTCTGCAAGAGGGCGTCGACCCGTGGCCCCCGTCCACGGCCCCGAAGACCGAGCGGACGGGCTCGGCATTCGGCGGCGGCCTGCACCACGTCGGGCAGCCGTTCGACAACGCGCGCGCGTGGTTCGAGAACGTGCTGCGGACGCCGGTCATCGACGAGACGGGGCTCGACGAACGCTACGACCTGAAGCTGGAGTGGGTGGACGGGGGGAGCTTCCGGGCAGAGCTCGCCCGCGTCGGACTCGAGCTCGAGCGCGCGACTCGTCCCGTTCAGTGTCTCGTCGTCGAACCGTCGAGCTAGCCCGACCTATTCATTCCTGATCACGTCGAGCACGCGCAACGACGGCCCTCGCGGCGTCAGACGGCTCGCTCCGCGAGCCGTTGGCTTCGCCGGCTCCCTGCCAGCGTGCTCAGCGACGCTCGCGCCGCCTCCACGCGCTTCGGTCGCCTTCCTTGCGAGGGACGCCGTTTCACGCACTCGACGCGGTCATTCATGAATAGGCCGGGCTGGTGTCCTTCGGACCGCTCGGTCGCTCTGCGCGTCCAGCGTCACGTTTCCGCGGAACGTCCAGTAGACGATCGAGGCATGGGCGAGCACTCACGCCATCCCGGGCCCGGCGATCACCAGCATGATCTCGAGCGTCCGCGGTGACGGCACGGCGTTGTACACCGTCACGCTGTGGGTTTCGGGCGCGACGCTGCTCGCCACGAGATTCGGGAACAGCGCGATGCCCGGGAGGGAAACGAACGCTGCGACAGAGACGAACCAGAAGGCGAACGCCGCGCCCCTACGACGGCGTCGCGGCCGGGACCTCGCGGAACGCGAGGAGCGACACCGCAAGGAGCGAGGCAATGAAGACCCAGGACGCGAGCCAGGCCCTCGACACGATGCGGCGCTGGAGGTCGCCCTCGATCTTCAGGCAGAGCTAGATCCCGCCGGCGTGTAAGACGTCCAAGCTGCCACTCGAGGCATCAGCGTGGTGAGCGGCCCGCACGGAGTCGGGGCGATGAGCGCGAACGGGACCGTGGAGGGGGACCGGACACGACTTGGTGGACGCCCGATTCGGTTCGAATCGGCGAGCGCTGGGTCAGAGAGACCGCCAGCGCTCACGCGCAGTGCGGCGGCGAGCTACGCGAACGACCTACCTCGTGACGAAACGGACGGCGTCGGTCAGGTTCGACCCGCCGTGGGCCATTCCGTCGCGGTACCAGCCCTGGAGCAGCGGCTGGTGGGTTCCGACGCTCTGGAGCATCGCGTCGTAGTCGATCGTCATCTCGACGCGACCGCCTCCAGAGACCACGCCTGGCCATCGCATGAGCCCTTGCGACCCGAGGCAGAGCGTGCCGGCGCCGAGCGGACTGCCCGCGGAGGAATCCCTGCCGACGAGCAGGAGGAACGGCGCACCGACGGGCACGCTCCACGCTTCGAGCGTGAGTGCTCTCGTGCTCGAGATGCCGTGGACGTGGAGCCGCGCACCGACGCCCGTCGAGTTGACCTCACCCACGCACACCGTGGACGAGACGCCCGAGGTTGCCGATCCCGCGATCGGACCGAGTCGAACGTCGTCGACGGCGCCGGAGCCTGAGAGCTCGACCCGAATCGAGGCAACGCGCGCCGCGTCGAAGCCTGCGTCCTCGGAGGCCGTCGCGACGGCAGTCACTCCGGGCTGGTTCTCGAGCGTATCCAGACGGAGAGTCTGCGCCGCCTGACCGGGATCGAACTGACCGTCGGTCGTGAAGCCACTCGGCACGTCGAACGTCCTGGAACGTCCCGCTGCGTCGACCAGATGCACCACGGCGTCCTGGGGCGTCGGCGCGGGGCAGATGTCCACGAGCACGAGCGACCTGGGCTCCCGCTGCTCGACGAGCTCGATGACGAGCGTGCCGCCGAAGGCCGCGTCGTCCGGCACGTCGTAGATGCCCGGGACCGACTGGGTCGAGTTTTCCTGCAGGATCAGGAGGTTGCCTCGATCCACGAGCAGGTCGGGGTCGCTGCCGCCCGCGTTGGGGCCAGCCGGAGAGGAGTCGAAGGCCGCCGGCCCCACCTGCCCCGCGCCCTCCGATCGGATGCGGACGACCTGTTCGAACACGTCCTCGAGGGCAGCGCCATTCGGGATCGGCGTCACGAGATCGTCGCCGACCTCGAAGCCGAGCACGAGCTCGTCGCTCACGAACCCGAACGCCTGCAGCACCGAGGGTCCCTGCGGTCCCGTGCGGGGCGAGCCCACGAACCAGTCATCGCGTCCGTCCCCGTTGAGATCGGGAAGACCGAACACGGACGACCCCATGCGCTCTCCGATGAGCTGCCCCTGGGTCGAGCCGAGCAGATCCCCGCTCGCGCCGGAGTAGACGTGGGCCGCACCACCGGAGGTGACCGACGGGTTCTGCCCCGGCGCCCCGACGACGAAGTCCCCGATCCCGTCACCGTCGACGTCGCCCGCGGCGCCGATCGCATCGCCGAAGTCGGATTGCAGCGACGGCACGACGTCGTCGTAGGGGTCGAGGACGCTGTGGACGAGCGCCCCGTCCGCGCCGGAGAAGACCTCGACCGTGAGGCCCTGCGCGCGTCGGATCGACGCGCCGAAGTCCTCGACACCGTCACCGGTCACGTCGCCCACGCTGCGCGCGTACTCCCCGAAGTCACGGCTGTCGTCGTCGCCCTCCACGCGAAGGAGCTCGGCTCCCGTGGCGCCGTCGAGCACCCGGAGTCGCCCTCGGATGGTGCCGTTGGGGAAGTTGGACTCGATGATGTCGTCCCCGACGAGGATCTCCTGCACTCCGTCCCCGGTTCGATCCGGCAACAGGTCGACGGACTCGAAGTCTCGGTCGCCCGAGAGGACGAGCAGCTGTTGCGTCGGGTCCGCCCCTGAACGCACCTCGTAGAAGTTCATGGCGCCGGAGCCGCTGGATCGCGTTCGGATCCAAAGATCCGAACGACCGTCGCCGTCGACGTCGGGGGCCCGCCCGAACGGCGTGTCCATGGCCGAGAAGTTCCCGAGCGACGAGGCGTCCGGATCGAGGACCGCGACCTCCGATCCGTCGGCGGAGCTGATGACGCTGAGCCTGCCCGTCGTTCCGACGATGTCGAAGCACAAGAGGTCGCCGATCCCGTCGCCCGTCGCGTCGCCGACCCAGCGGGTGAACACGTTGATGCGCCCGCTCGAGGTGCTCATGAGGAGCGACTGGTCGACGGGCGAGAACACGCGAAACCGCCCGTCGCCGCCGGAGCCGGCCGGGACGCCGAGGTCGATGACACCGTCACCGTCGAGGTCGTCGGTCGGAAGCATGACGAACCCGAAGCCCGGCTGCGGGCCGGGGGACTCCAGGGTCAGGAGCAACTCGGGGTCATCGAACGTAAGGAGCGAGCAGGCGAGCGCGAGGATGGAGAGCATCGTGCGGAGCGTTCGAGCGTCGAGGGGGGGAGACTCGCCGAGTGTAGGCGGCACGTCTCCGTCCAAGCGGGAGGCCGCGGTTCGAACGTCCCCGGTTCGCGCTTCCTGCCTCCGGGCGAGACTCGAAGGGCCCCTTGCTCCGGGTCATCACGATGGTCGACAGAGGACCGGGCGCACGTCCCGCCGCCGGATGTTGATCGGTGGGTCCACGGAACCGAAACGGCAGCTCGTCCCGGCTGAAGTCGATCAACAGGTGATCCTGTTCACTCTCCGAAGGGCACGGCGCCTTCAGGGAGCCTTCGGTGGACAAGACGTCCGACCGCCTCTCGACGGGAGCGTATCGATCGCGGAGTACACGATCTGCCCGCCCCGCATCGCCCAATAGGGTTCCACGGCGCCCGAGGTGCGGTCGCGACAGAAGGATCACCGAACGAGAACACGCGCGGCGACGTCGTCACGCGTACGCCCGCATCGAACGGACGCCGCGCTTGCTCGGCGGCCTGGCCCTCGCCCCCGAACCTCACCCACCATGCTCCGCAGCTCGCTCTCACTGTTCTCTCTCGCCGCCCTCTCGTGCGCCTCGCAGCCGGCCGCCGAGCCGACCTAGCTCGCCGAGGTCGCGACCACGCCGCACCTCGTGGTCGAGGACGACTTCGAAGCGGCGCGCGCCGTCGCGATCGAGGACGAGAGGCCCCTGCTCATCAACTTCACCAGCTATACGTGCGTCAACTGCAGGATGATGGAGGTGCAAGTGTTCGCGCAGGACGACGTCGCCACGGCACTCGCGCCGTACGTCGAGGCGCGCCTTCACCACGACGCGTCGACCGAGGACGCGCGCGCCGTCAACGCGAAGATCGCGGAGACGATCGTCCAGTCCCAGACGATGCCGCTCTACGTCGCCGTCGATCCGGGGACCGGCGAGGAGATCGCGCGGTTCTGCGGCCTCGCGCACGACCCGGCGGAGTTCGTCGAGTTCCTCGACGGAGCGAGCGGGCGTGAGCGCTGAAGGCTCGACGCGGAGGTCGAGTCCGTTCGCGGACGAGGAGCGCGGCGATCCAGAAACCAGAACGGTGCCGTACGCCGGAGCGGTCGCGAGTCTCGAGCCGGTGCGCGGCTCCGTCTCGCTAGTCATCCCCCGCCGTACCACGCAGATGTCCGATCGACTGGACCATCAGCTGTGCGTCGAAGATCGAGTTCTCGGTCGGGCCGGGTACGGCAACGACGCCGTCGGCGATTCGAACCTCGACACGGCATCCCGAGCGCCAGGGGGCGGTCAGCATCCAGAATGCCGCCGCGCATGAGGCACACCTCTCGAGCTGGATCTCACTGTCGGTGGAGATCGACGGAAGCCCGTCGGACGCCTGCACCCCTTCGCTGATGAACAGCAGGTCGTCCGGCCGTCGCCACCAGGCCTGGCGACCCTCGCTCCGAGCTTCGAAGGAAGCGATCGCAGCGAGCAAGAAGATGACGTAGTCGACCGGTTCGTAGCTCTCCGTGACCCGAAGGGAAGATCGTCCGAAATCCGCGAGGCGCGCCTCGACCCGCGAACCAAGGCTCGACGGGTAGTGGAATCGACGTTCCGGCAGCGTCAGCGCCTCGAGCACCTGGCCCGATTCGTCCAGGAGTCGAGCCTCGACCGGTTCCTCGGTCGCCAGGGCCGCGAACATCGAGGCCAGCTGACGCAGTCCCACGGCGGAACGAAAGGAGACGAATTCGCAGATGCCCTCATCGATCCAGATGGGGCGTCCCTCCGCGTCCGGGCGGCCGAGCACGGCGTGGCAGAGCTCGTGCGCGATCAAGCGAGCCGAGAACCGTGAGTCTCCGCTCGGCAGATCGAGCTTGATTCCCAACGGTGAGAAGTGCGTTCGCGCCTCGTGCGACTCCGCGGTCGACATCTCTAGGCGCAGTTGCGCGGTCTGCCGGGCCGCCCGGTCGGCGAGTCCCAGGCACTGGAGGGCCTCCGCGAGCGCGATCATGTCGCGCGAGAAACCGGGCAGGCTTCGTGAAGTCTGGACGTGCGTCCGAGGGGCACTCTTGGCGCAGGCGCCCGACGCCGCGGCGCAGACCAAGACGAGCAGTCCTGCGAGTCTCACGCCGTCTTTGTAGCACCGTGTCCTGGAGCGGAGTCCGGCGTCCTCGATGACTTCTCGGTGAGCCGCGGCGTCCGGACCACCGACACGGAGTCGAGCCGCGGGGTGATTCGCGACCGGCGCGAGCGACCCGCTATCGTGATTCCGTGCGAGAGTGAACGATCGCACCGCGCACCGCACGGACGTCTCTTCGAACTGAGACGAGCAATCCAGGAGGCTCTTCCTTCACCTGCTGGCGTGTACCGGCGCCGCCTCCGCGCAGACCCTCGACGACGACGCCTGCGGATAGGACGTCCAAACTGCCACTCGGGGCATCGGCGTGGTGGACGCCCGAGTCGATTGGAATCGGCGTACGTGGGGCGCGCTCGACGTCGGCCGCCGCGAGGACGTGAGCGGCAGGTCGCAGGGGATCGAGTGAGGTGCCCCTCGGATACGGTGGTAAGCCTTCGGTTTCGCGCTGACCCTGCTTCGGCCCGCCCCGGATACTCACTGCTGGGCTGTCCCCCCGTCCGCCCATCCCACGCTCCCCTGCTGCCAGGACGCACAACGATGAAGACACTCACCCTGACCGCCGCCGCCGCGGGGCTCATGCTCGCGCTGACGGCCGCCGCTCCCCAGGACGGTGGCGTCGAGGTCGGCGCGACGCCGAAGTTCGAGTTCCGCTCGCCCCTCCTCAACGGCAAGGGCGTCACCAGCCTCGCCGACCTGCGGGGCAGGCCCACGCTGATCGACTTCTGGGGCACCAGGTGAGGCCCCTGCATCGGCTCCGCCGTGCCTGCGGGGCTCAAGATGTCGAGCGAGTACGGGGACGCGGTCAACGTCGTCTTCGTCGAGGTCCAGGGCGCCGACGACCGTAAGGTCGAGCGCTTCGCGCTGGAGAAGAAGTGGCTCGGGACGAACGCGATGTGGACGACGGAGCGTCCGCTCAACGTCGGGCTGAAGGGCATCCCGAACTTCGCCCTGCTCGACTCGAACTGCAAGGTGATCCTCAAGGGCTACTCGAACCGCCTGCACGGCGAGATCGAAGAGCTCGTCGCCGCGGAGGTCGAGGCGAACCGGAAGGGTCCGAAGGAGCTGCCGAAGTCGCTCGGCAAGGCGTGGAAAGCGTTCCACAAGGGCGACCTCGCCAAGGGCATCGCGCTCGCCGACAAGGTCGCGGCGAAGGGCGGCGACGACGCGGAGGCCGCGACGGCGCTTGCGTCCACGCTTCGTGAGCGCGCCGCGGCCCGCGTGCGCCGCGCGGGCTGGATGGTCGAGAACGGATACGTCGTCGAGGCCGACGAGACGATCGACGACCTCATGAAGGCGCTCGCCGGTGAGGACGCGCTCGTCGATCAGGTCATGAAGCTGCGCACGGCGCTCGACGCCGACGACATGAAGTCGGAGATGGACGCGGCGAAGCAGCTCGCGAAGGTCGAGGCTGCGCTGTTCGAGGACGGCCTTCGCGCGCGGGGCGCTGACAAGAAGCTCGCGCGGATCGCGGAGAAGTACGCGGGGACGAAGTCTGCCGCCCGCGCTGCGCACCTGCTCGACCTCCTGAAGGGCTGACGCATTCGGGCGCGCCGCGAGCTACCGCCCGCGGCGCTCCCCCAGCGTCTCCACCAGCTCGGCCGCGATCGCGCGTCCGGCGAGAGCGTGGCAGCGCGGGCTCGGGTGGTAGTCGATCGCGCTGTTGCGAAGCGTCGCGCTCTCGCGGTGTGGCAGCGCGGGCGCGAGGTCGATCGCCGGGATGCCCTCGCGCTCGCAGAAGGCGAGCAGCCGGAGGTCGATCGGGCGGCTGAGGAAGGAGTCGCCGTCGCGGACGAGCAGCGGGAAGACGACGACGACGAACTCCGCCCCGTGCGCGTGGGCGGCGTCGCGTCCGGCGCGGATCGAGCTGCACGCCTCGGCCCAGCCGTCGGTCGTCTCGAGCGAGTCGGCGGCGGCACGGATCTGGTCGGCGCCGTGGTCGAGCGAGGCGTGCATCGCTTGCAGCACGTGGTCCGCGACGACCGAGTGACGGCGCAGCGCCGCGGCGCCGCCGTTCCACGGCGAGGTCCAGCGCTTGAGGCGAGCGGCCCAGCCGGTCCGCGGGCGCGCGGCGGCGGGCATCTGGAGGTCGTTGACGAACCACTGCCAGACGACGATGTCGGGCGCGTGGACGAAGGCGTCGTCGCGGAGTCGCACGAGCTCGTGAGGCGACTCGTACCCGCCGACGCCGAGGTTGAGCACCTCGGCCCGCTCGACACCGAGTGCGTGCAGCGCGTCCTCAAGCCGGCGCGGCCAGGGCTCGCCGTCGTCGACGCCGAAGCCGAACGTGTGCGAGTCACCGATGCAGACGATGCGCGGGTCGCCGTCCGCTGGCAGCGGCCCGCGGAACCCGGCGGCGTTGACGGTCATCGTCGCGCTGCGAACGGCGGTCCCGTCGCGCCGCCGGTAGACGACCGTCGTCGAGCCGCCGGGCAGCAGCCGGTGCGGAAGCGGCGGCTTGCCGGCGGCGTACCGGCGCCCCGCCTGGTCGTGCAGCACGAGCCCGCGCACGCCGGTGGCTCGCGCGACGATCTCGGCGACGAACGGGGAGAGGACGAGCGCGACGGCGACGACGACCGCGCGTCGGCGACGTCCCCGCGGCCGCGTGGTATCGGACGTTGGCTCGCTCACGGCGGAGCGGATCCCGTGGCACGCGGATCCGTCACGGCTCGGTCCAGCGATTCGCGTCCGCCGTGACGCCGCGCGCCGCCCGGGGTCCGGTGGCGCATTCGCGTGGAGGGTGCCGTCCGACGGCGCTCTCCACGCCATCCGCTGCCATGGTGTTTCCCCACCGCCAGATCATGCACCGCTGCGCCGTGCGCCACGACTCGCGCTACGGCCACGCGTACGTTCCGGGGATCGACCTCCGGATCCCCCACGAGCGGGGCTGCTACTTCCTCCGCACGAACGGGTCCGGGTTCCGGGCGGACCACGAATTCGGGCCGCGCAACGGCAAGCCGCGGATCGTCGTCCACGGCGACTCGTTCGCGGCGGGCGACGGCGTGTCGAACGAGGAGCGCTTCAGCGACCTCGTCGCGCGCGCGCTCGACGTCGACGTCCAGAACATGGCCGTGTCGGGCTACGGGCCGGACCAGGGGCTCCTGCGCCTGGAGGACCGACCGCCGATCGACGCCGACCTCGTGCTGTGGTGCATCGCGGTGCACTCGATCGAGCGCATCCGCGCCGCAGACCGGCTCACGTCCGACAGGCAGGGACGCGTCGTCCGCGTGCCCCGTCCGCGCTTCGAGCTGGACGGTGACGAGCTCGTGCTGCGCGGCACCCCGGTGCCGCGCGCGGGCGAGCCGATCGCCGAGGCGATCGAGGCGCTGCCGCCTCCGCTGGAGCACCCCGTGCGGTGCGCGGTCCGGTCGGCGCTGGCGCCGGCACTCGCGCGGGTGCGTCGCGCGGCCGCCCGGGCGATCGACGGGATCGGGGGGATCAAGCCCGACGACGCCTACGCCGACGACGAGTCATGGGCGCTCCTGTCCGCGATCGTCCGACGCTTCCACGCGCGGTCCGACGGCGTCCCCGTGGCGATCGTCCCGCTTCCGACGGCGCCGTACCTCACGGGCGGACTGCGTCCGACGTTCCAGGAGCGCTTCGACTCGCTCGCGCTGCCCGAGAGCGGCCTCCACGTCATCGACCTCGTCAGCGCCCTCCGGACGCTGCCGTTCCGCGCCCGCGAGGAGTTCACCTACCGGCGCGACCTCCACTACTCGCCGGAGGGCCACGCCGCGGTCGCCCGCGTCGTCGCGGACCGGATCGCGGCGCTCGGCCTCGTACCGTGCCGGGTCCCGCGCGGCGGATCGGCTGCGGGCGGCGGGCGCTCCGCCGGAGGCGGTCGCCGCCTGCGACTCGTCGTGACCTGGGACGGCGCCGGCTCGCGGGCGCGACTGGACGCGGACCGGCGCGCGCTCGCCCGGGCGGACGAGGCGGAGCTCGCCGGCGCGGTGGGGCACGACGGTGCGCTGCCGTTCGCCGCGATCAACCACTGCCTCGAGGCGGCGGGCGTGGTCGGGCCCGAGCTGGCGTCGATCACGATCGAGTCGCCGCCCGCGCCGGTGGACGGCGCTCGGTCGGACGCGGTCGACGGGACGGCGCTGCGCGCGGCGGCCGCGTGGATCCGCTGGACGGCCGCCGCCGAGCGGGACCTCCGCGCGCTCCTGCGCTACCGGGGACCGGTCGACCACCGAAGCCGTCCGCCCGCGTACCGCGACCGAACCGCCGCGAATCGCGAGAGCGCGACCGACGAGGAGGCGATCTGGCTCGAGCGCGAGCTCGCGCGCCTCGCCCGTCGGCAACGACTCCGAGCGACGGACCTGGCCCGGCTCGCCCGAAGGTGGGAGCGCCGCACGCGACGCGCGCGCGACGCCGCGCGACCCTGACCGCACGATGCACCGACGCACGACGTTCCATCGCGGGACGCGGCGACGCTTGCGATCGAACCACGGCACAGGATCAGCCGCGGATGGGGGACCAGTGCGACGAGACGCTCGAGGAAGGTGAGCGGATCGAGCTCCGTGCTCCGGACGGTGATACGCGGCGATCACCACGCGTGCGCTCCCGGTCACTCTCGCACGAGCATCACGCGATCCATCGGCCAGCTCGCGTACCAGCGCCGCGGCACGCAGCCACTCGCGACGACGCGCAGTCGCCCGGAAGCCTCGTCCCCCTCGAGCACCGCCGCGCCCTCGGCGTCGGACGTCGCGACGATCGCACCGTCCTCGGCGACGAACCTCGCGCCCGCGATCGGCGACAGCGTCGCGGCGTCCACGACGATCACTGGGCTGCGCGTACCCCTGCGCAGCGGCACGACGACGGGCTCGTCCTGGTCCGACCGCGCGGTGTCGCCGTACGCGTGCTCGTACCCCTGCGCGCTCACGACGTAGCGTAGACCGGGCCAGTCCCGGTGCTCGACGACGTACCGCCCCGGGCCGCCGTTGCGCACGAGACACGATTCGCGCGCCGTCCACGGATCATCCCGGTACACGACGACGTTCGCGCGCTTCACGGGCTCCCCGGAGTCCGCATCCTTCACGTCGAACCGGGTCGAGACCCGCTCGTAGCGTTCGACGATGCGGAAGCGCAGTCCGCGGGTCCCGAACGGCACGGTCATCGACTCCGGCTCGTATCGGTGGCCGTTCGCGCCGGTGTTCAGAACGACGACGATCTCGTCGCACGGAGGCATGTGGACGCGCAGGCGACCGTAGGCGTCGGCGTGCACGATGCGGCCGTTTGCGCGAGACGGCCCGACCCACGCCGACGGGTGGTCGATCGGCCCGAGCTTCCCCGGGTCGGTCGGCCGCGCCGCGCCGCTCTCGTCGACGAACAGGGCCTCCAGCGCGAGCGGATCCCCGTCCGCATCGAGCGCGATCTCGATCTCGGTGCGTTCGCCGAGCTCGATCTCCGCCGCGCCACGGACGTTGTGTTCCGAGCCCGGCGCGCCGACGTACCACTCGCGCAGGCCAGGGACCAGGGGGCCGAGCGCGGCGCGCCCCCTCCCGTCGGTGTCGATCGACGAATGACCCTGTCCGCACGCGTCCTCGCTGGAGATGAACACCGAGGCGCCGGGCACGGGGAGGCCCCCGCGTGACTCGAGGACCGTGACGTCGAGCCACCCGCCCGGTTCCAGCACGACGAGCACGGGCTGCTCCTCTGGGACCTCTTCCAGCGTGACGAGTCGTGACGCACGGCCGCGTGCCGGCTCGACCGCCCAGAGGGCGACGGAACCTGCGGCTTCCGAGGCATCGAGGCCGAAGGTGACCTCCCCCCAGTCGTCGGCTCGTCGGCGCCGCGCGCGGCCGACCCTCTCCGGAATGCGCAGTCCGACGTCCGCCCAGGGGACGACGGCTCCGTCGACGTCGACGACGCGGACCCGGAGCCGCGACCGTTCTTCAGCACTCCCCCCTGACGACCGCACGCTCATCATCGGCCGTGTCCCCGGCCGCGGGGTCGCCACCGGGATCCCAGGACGCGGCCTCTCCTCCGCGAGCGCACGGGCGCTGGCGCGCGGCGCGGCGTCCGCCAGAGGAGTCGAACGGTCGCCGACGCCCTCGAAGCGCACGTCGGATCTCGGCGCGGGGCCGGCCACCGCGGTTCGCGGTGACGAGCGCGTGAGCCGGGCCGCCACGAGAACGAGGACGAGGAACGCGGCGAGGAGGGCTACGGATCGCATGCGGTATTGCGCGGGTGGGCATGCCCGCGACGGATCGCGACGATAGCCGGCGGCCGGTCGTCGACGACGCACCGCCCCATGAATCGCAGTCGCCGGCAGAACCCGGTCACGCGCGAGCCATCGGCACATCTCTGCGGACGAGCAGCATCGACGCTGCCCGACGGAGCGATGGACGCGGAACTCCTCCTCGCCGAGCGTGACGTGGTGTCCTCAGGTCACATCCCACCCTTCCCAGTTCTGGCTGGGCCGACATGCCAGGGTCCCCTCAGTTCCCTCACCCGGGACGGGGTGACGACCGGTCGATATCGACGCCTCGCGTTCTGCAACTCGACATGACGATCCGATCGCCGCGTCCTGCGAGTGTTCGGCTTCTTGACGCGACAGCCCCGCCGCGCCCACGGGTCTTGCCCCTGTGATGGCCCGCGCGCGATGCGCATGCGCGGGACCGTGCAGTCACTGCCATCCCAGGGGACGGAGGGTCCCACCCAGATCCTCATCCTCGCTACCGAATACCAGCGGATAGGAGCTAGCTGGTGATGGTACGGCGAGCCCTTCGAGCTTCAGACCGCCGATGTGTGCCTTGGGCTCACTCGTCGCGCCCGACCAGTTCGAGGAGGTCAGGTCCCCGCGCGTAGCAATCTGATAGACCACCGAGCCGAAGGGTCCTTGGTCGCCAGGATCCTTCGCGGCCGTCGCCCAGATGACGCCGGACGACTCCTCGAATGCGAGCGCAGAGACCTGTCGTTGGAAGCCTGGCAGGCCGTTGGGGTTCGTCATTCTCTCGACAACACCCATGCCTTCGTCAGTCCAGGGCACTAGTAGCAGGTCGCCGCTCCGTCGCAGGCCGAACACCACCAGCGCCGGCTCGTCTAGGCGGGGAAGAACGGTCATCCCCTCGATTTGTTCGTACGACTCGTCGTCCTTCTCGGGATCCCTGGGCTGGAGTTCAGCGGGGAGCTGGTGCACGGCCAGCACGCGAGCAGAGGTTAGCAGCACCCGATCCGTTCCAAGGGGATCAGCTTCGAGTGCGAACTCGAATAGACGGCCGCTGCCCGGCCCCTGGAAGTGGCTGCTCTCGGCCGCAAGGAAACGTGCGTCGTCGACCGGCAAGCGGGCAATGGACTCGAGGTCTGCCGGCAAGCGCTCGTCGCCCAGGTCAAGTATCGGCACGGGTTCACGGTGAATCCCGGCATCCGAGATCCAGATGAGACTCAGGCGCGGCGCCGGATCACCTGGTTTGGTGTCGTGTACGGCCAGGAAGTTTCCCGGCGAGCTCGGTCCAACGGCAACGAGGCCGCTGACGCCCTGGAGCGCCCTATGGGTCGTGCCAGCCCGCGCCTTCTCAAGGGGCAGCGCTTCGCGCTCTCCAGCAGTCTCGGCTAGGTCGCTGACGTAGTAGCCGATGGCTCGCTTGTTGAAGTCACGTTCGAGGTATTCGAACTCTCCTCTGAAGAAAACGACGGCCAGGGCGAGGCCGGTCGCCAGGAACACCGCTCGAGGCACTTTCGCCTTCGGGTCATTAGCTGGGTAGGCGTGGGGGAAGATCCTCACTCTGAGCAAAGTTTTCACCCGGGCACTGCTGAGCAAGCACAGCAAGGGGACGAACAGCATCAGCGCGACCGAGATGAGCGTGGCTGCGCGCACAAAGTCGATCAAGTCCTGGATCCGGGTGAGCTCGGAGAACAGAGTCGGGGACCGGTAGACCGTGTTCTTGCTGTGGTAGTAGATCGGCCCGGAGCAGGCCTCCGTCAGGCTGCGGACGCGCGCGAGCTGTTCCTCATCAAGGACGTCGAGGTCGGGCCGACCGCGCGTGCTGACGGGCAAGCTCTCCAGGATCGCCTGCAGCCGCTCGCCGGGGGGCCCCGCCAGTCGCTCGTACAGCTGCAGATCGAAGACTGACGTGCCTAGGCCCGTGAGTGACCATTCCTGGTCGCCACTCGCTGTAGCCCCATCGGCGAGCAGCACGGCCGTGCGATTCTCCACCTCCTTGCTGAACAGCGGCAGGCGCATTCCGAACAAGTCCATGGCGACGAGGCGATCGGAAGTGTTCTCGACGAGTAGACCGACCAGCAAGGCAAGAGCTCCGAATGCCACGACGCTCACGTCCTTGGGGGCCGCGGACTCGGGCTTCGAGTCGGTTGCTTCCTTCTTCCATACGCGAGCCACCAGCACTGCTCGCGGACGGACTCCGATGCGCCAGCCCCACCACGCTCTCCGGTCGATAAGTGCCGCGTAGACCAGGACGGCGCCGATGACGGCCACGAGCCCCGTAGCCAGCGTCAGCAACAATCCGGTCCCCGTGAATGCGTTCATGTTGCCTCGCTCACTCCTGTCTGTTCGAGCACGCCACTACTTGCCGCCGTCGGCGACTAGGACTCTCAAGCTGATTTCGGAGGATACTGTCGGCGGATTGTGCGTCCAAGGTGCCACTCGACGCTTCCGCGGGGTGAGCGGCCCGGACGGAGTCCGGGCGATCCGCGCGAACGGCACATGGAGGAGGACCGGGTGCGATGTCGTGGAGGTGCGAGTCAGATAGGGCCGGCGGGCGTAGGGTCAAAGAGACCGCCATCGCATACTCGCACTTCGACAACGAGCTAGCGCCCGCTCGGTGGGCGTCGGCTTCGGCGCTGACCGCGGGCGGCTTCGACTTCAGGCGAACCGCATCTGCGGCTCGAGATGTGCCGGCGCGAGCTCCGGAGGCTTGGCCTGATGCCCTCACGCCGTCTTGGCGCTCCGCGTGGCCGACCGAAGCTGCATCTGCACGGTTCGCAGGGACGCGACCGACGTATTCAGCAGGGGCAGTAGTGCGACCTCACCAGCTTGAGGGCGACGGACCGTCATTGTCGAACTGAATCGCAGATTCGAGGTCAAGGATGTAGGCGTTGTCACTGCTTGGCGACGGTGCGTGGACATCGACTTCGCGAGCCGCGTGTGGTGGCCGCTTGTCCGAGAAGTACATGCCGGCGCAGGCGCGGCCAAGGCCGGCCGTCAGGCTGGCAAGGCGCCAACGGCGCAATTGAATTACCCACGAACACACGTAGCCATGGGAGGGCTCGAACCGCCATGTACACGCGAACAGCAGCGCGCCGTTCCATGCGCGGATCCAGTTCGCTCGATTGAGGTAGCACGACCGACGAACTGCTGACACCGCTAGCTTGTGTGCGTCATCATGTCTGTGTGGTAACCGTCGCGTGAGCCCCACGTCCCCGGCTCGCGGCGGCCACTACCGCCCGCCGATCCGCGCGATCGCCTCGCGGCGCCAGTGCTCGACGTCGCCCGCGAAGTGCTCCTTCCACGCGTGCGGCAGGAGCTTGGCGAG
>JBCDGE010000096.1:0-30825 GCA_038757895.1 Planctomycetota bacterium
GCGACGCCTTCGGCACGTGGCGGAGCACCGTCTGCGTCCGTACGTCGACGAGGAGGCGGGACTCGCAGCAGGGGCAGTCGATCTCGATCTCCTTCATGGCGCGCGATGAGGAATCCCTCAGCCAGGGCCCTCCAGGGCCCCGGGGAACACCCTCGTCCCGAACTTATACAGAACGCGTTCGACCGGTTCGGGCTTCCGGCTCGTTCTACCTGGTGCGTGACCCCCGCCCCTGTCCCCGCTAGGACGAGGTGAACGCGAAGCCCCCCTTTTTCGAGTTCCTCCGGCTCCTCCGTCCGTCCCCGCAAAGGACCCAGGTCGCCGGACATCGCCCCCGCCGCCGTCGCAGCGGGACTGCTCGCAGCCCTTTCCCACCCTATCTCGCCATGCGTCCCCACACCCACCGCGGAGTCCTCCGCGACCCGATCCTCCTCGAGCGATGTCTGGGCATCCTGCTCTGGACCGGACTGATCGTCGTCCTCCTGACGAAGTCGTCCTTCTAGAGTCCCCCGACCGTCCGAGATCGCGCCACGGCCGCCCGACAGGTTCCCCACGAGCCCGGGCGCCCCACCCCAACGGCGCCGGCCCGCCATCACGGGCCCATCGGTGACGCCCGGGATACTTCCCGGCAACGAAACGAGACGGGCCCTTTCCTGAAGTCAGGAAAGGGGCCGTCTCGTTCGTTCTCCGTGTCGGGCGCTCGCGAACGCCTGCGCGAAGGATACTGACGAGCCGCCGCCGCCCTCGACGCCGCGACGGCCTCCCGACCGCACCCGACCATGCTGATTCCGACGCTCCTGCTCCTCGGCGCCGCCCAGGCACCCGCTCCCGACGATCTCTCGCACGCTGCGACGGCGGGAACCATCGCCTGGGTCCAGTCGACCGACCACGTCGAGCTTCTCGAGCTGGGACTGGAGCACCCCCTCGTCGCTAGGGTGCTCGGCCATCCGCTCGTCCGCGCGGACCTGAAGAAGAAGGGCCAGGACCCCGAGGCCGCGCTGCGCGCCATCGAGGCCATCGTCGGCGAGTCTCCGCTGGATCTCGCGACGGCGCTGACGTCGGCGGGCGTCGGCGTCGGGCTTCTCACGGCCGACGGGGACGAGCAGCGGCCCTACGTCGTCGCGCGGGGCCGCGAGCTCGACGCGATGGAGGACGCGCTGGAGACGCTCATCGAGGCCGCTGCGCCGTTCGGCGGAGCGAGAGCGCTGCCGAGCGAGGAGCGCCGCCGCCTCGGCCCGAAGGTCACCGACGCGTGGCGGATCGGCAAGGACGGCGCGGCCGCGGCTCTGACGCTCGAGGGGATCCTCTACGCCGCGAAGAGCGTCGACGACCTCGTGGAGGTCACGGGCGGCGTCGGGCGCGCGATCGACCTGCGGGAGTCGCGCAGGGCGACGGGGCTCGCGAGCGGGACGTTCGCCTGGCTGGACCTCGCCGCGCTTGAGGCGCGAGGCGACCTCGACGACCTCCGCAAGGCCGCGACGGACCCCGGCATGCACTTCGTGTTCGGTCCCGTCCTGACGTACGCGTGCACGGCGCGTTCGGTCGGCATGGCGATGCGGATCGACGAGACCGGCGTCGAGGTGCGCTCGCGCGCCGTCGCGCCCAAGGTCGGCCCGGGCGCGGTGACGTTCCCGACTCCGAACGAGCCGGGTCCCCCGCTGCCGGTCCGCTCCCGCAGCGAGATCGCGCGCGCGGTGGTCCACCGGGACGTCGCAACGCTCCTCGCCGAGCGCACCGAGCTCTTCTCGCCGCGCAAGCAGCCCGGGCTCGCCGAGGGCCTCGCGAACTTCGCCCTGCTCGTGGGCGGGTCGGACGCTGTCGACGAGCTGTTCGGCTCGTTCGAGCCGCGCATGCTCTTCCTCGCGGAGACGATTCCGTTCCCGAAGCAGGCGGTGCCGGACGTCGCGCTGCCGGCCGCGTGCTGGGTGGCACGCGTCCAGAATCCGACCGTGAACGGGCCGCGCGTGACGGCCGCGTTCCAGAGCCTCATCGCCCTCACGAACGTCCAGAGGGCGCAGAACGGAGAGCCGGGGCTCGTGCTCGGGCTGGAGCTCGTCGAGGGGCGGACGATGACGATCGCGAACCTGCCCCCGCCGCCCGCGGAGGAGACCGTCGACCTCTCGTACAACCTCGCGCCCGGATGTGCGATCGTCGACGACGCGGTCGTCCTCGGCACGCACCACGAGCTGGTCAGGCGCGTGGCGCAGCGGCTCGCACGCGAGCGCACGGCCCCGGACCGCGCGCGGCTCGTCGACGTGCTGCGGGTCAAGACTTCGGCGCTCCGCGACCTGATCGTCGATAACCGCGACCTGATCGTGATGCAGAGCGTCCTCAACGAGGGCAAGACCGAGTCGCGCGCCTCGCTGGAGGTCGACCTGCTGCTGGACATCGTGTCGGCCGTCGACACGATCGAGTTTGCGACGACCGGCGGCCCGGACGAGAACGGGGTCCTGGAGGCCACCCTGCGCGTCGACCGGACGCGCTGATCGACCATGCCGCCGACCAAGACCAGGAACTGGGACGCGTCCGCCGCGACGCACGTGCTCGGACGCGTCGGCTTCGGCGCCGATCGCGAGCGCGTCCGCCGCGCCGTCGAGGAGGGCTTCGAGGCGACCCTCTCCGACCTGGAGACGCGCCGCGCGCACTCCGCCGCGATGACGTCGAAGAGCGTCGAACGCCTCGTCTCGCTCGGCAACCTGCAGCCGCTACAGGCGCGCTGGATGGCGCTGATACTGGGCGACGGCGCGCCGCTCCTGGAGCGCGTGACGCTGATGTGGCACGGGCACTTCGCGACGTCGAACGCGAAGGTCGGTGACGTCAAGCTCATGCACCGCCAGAACGAGCTCTTCCGGACGAAGGGCCTCGGCGACTTCCGCGAGCTCCTGCACGACGTCGCGAAGGACCCCGCGATGCTCGTGTGGCTCGACGGGAACCGGAACCGCGTCGGCGCGCCGAACGAGAACTTCGCGCGCGAGGTGATGGAGCTCTTCGGGCTCGGCATCGGCGACGGCTACGACGAGGACGACATCAAGGAGGCCGCGCGCGCCTTCAGCGGGTGGACCGTCACGAGCCGCCGGTTCTCGTTCCGACGCGAGTACCACGACGACGGCGAGAAGAGCATGTTCGGCCGCGGCGGCGTCTTCACGGGCGAGCAGGCGATCGAGCGCTTGCTGGAGCATCCCGAATGCAGCCGCTGGATCGCGCGGCGGCTCCTGACGACGTTCGTCCTGCCCGAGCCGTCCCGCGAGGACGTCGAGCGCTGGGGCGAGGTGCTCGTCGAGGAGGACTGGAACGTCGGGCAGACCCTGGCGCGGCTGTTCCGCGATCCGCTGTTCCTGTCCGACCGCGCGCGGCGCAGCCGCATCCGCGGTCCGGTGGAGCTCGTCGCCGCGGTCGCCCTCGCGACCCGCGCCGAGGTCGCGCCGGCGGACGCCGTACGCGCGGCGAGCAGCATGGGCCAGACGCTCTTCGTCCCGCCGACGGTCAAGGGCTGGGACGGGGGCCGGGCGTGGATCGACCCGGGCACCTGGCTCGCGCGGCACAACCTGATGGCGCGCTACGCGCTCGGCGACAAGTTCGACGTCGAGCGTACGTACGGGCGCCTCGCCGACCGGCGCGCGGCGGTCGTCGCCGCGTGTGAGCTGCTCCTGCCGGGCGCGGTCCCGGCCCCGATGCGCGCGACGCTCGCAGCCGCGGCCGAGGACGCCCCGTCGACCGAGGCGGCCGCGCGCCGCGTCACCGCCCTCGTCCTGACCTCTCCGGAGTACCACCTGGCATGAGCGCCTACTCGCTATCCCGCCGCTCCTTCCTCGTCCAGGGCATCCGCCTGACCGCGATCGGGTCGCTCGCGCCGACGATCGGCGCGGCCGCGCCGAGTGAGTACGACGCGGGCGAGGACGACCCGGCGAGCGACCGCGTCCTCGTCGTCGTCCAGCTCTCGGGCGGCAACGACGGCCTCAACACGGTCGTCCCCCACGGCCAGGACGCGTACTACCGGGCGCGGCCGACGCTGGCCCAGAAGTCGCGCGCCGTCCACCAGCTCGACGAACACGTCGGCCTGCACCCGTCGATGCGCGGCCTCGCCGAGCTGTACGAGGAGGGCCAGCTCGCCGTCGTCCACGGCGTCGGCCATCCGAACGCGGACCGGTCGCACTTCCGCTCGATGGAGATCTGGCACACCGCCGAGCCCTTCGCGCCGGCGGGCCGCGTCGGCTGGCTGGGGCACATGGCGGACCAGCTCGTCGGGCGCGCTCCGGGGAGCCTCCCGGCGCTCTCCGTCGGCGGCGGCTCGAGCCTCCTGTCGATGCGCGGCGCCGCGGCCGTCCCGCCGATGGTCCCGTCCGGGCGCGGGTTCGAGCTCGCGCAGACCTCGTCGATCATCGCCGGCGAGCGCGCGCGCCTCCTCGAGCGCGGGCGGAGCAAGCCGGGGACGGATCTGGAGTTCCTGCGCGCCGCCGCCCGCACGGCGTACGACGCCGCGGACCGGATGAGCGCCATCACCGACACGCCCTCCGAGGTCGCCTACCCCGGCCAGCCCCTCGCGCGCGAGCTCCGCCTCGTCGCCCAGCTCATCCGCGGCGGCTTCGGCACGCGCGTCTTCCACGTCGAGCTGGGCGGGTTCGACACGCACGCGAGCCAGGCTCCCGTGCACGCGGCGCTCCTGGAGCAGCTCAGCGGTGCCCTGACGGCGTTCCAACGCGACCTCGCCGCGTCCGGACAGGCCGACCGCGTCGTGACGCTCGTCTTCAGCGAGTTCGGACGCCGCGCCGCCGAGAACGGCTCGCGCGGCACGGACCACGGGCGCGGCAACCCGGTGTTCGTCCTGGGCTCGCCGGTCCGCGCCGGCCAGCACGGCGAGCGCCCCGACCTCGGCCGCCTCGTCGAGGGCGACATCCCCTCGACGACCGACTTCCGCGGCCTCTACCGCCAGCTCGAGGTCGACTGGATGGACCTGCGCCCGTTCGCGAAGCAGCGGATCGAGGCGCCGCGGATCGTCTGACCCCAGCCGCCGCCTGTCCTCCGCCGCCTCTCCTCGGCCGGGTCTCAGCCGCCCCGCGGGCAGGGCCCTCCGGACCAGACGACCGGACACCGGGAGCTCCGGCGTGCGGCGCGCAGCATCCAGGATGCGGCGATCTCGGCCTTGCGTTGCGTCGCGTAGTCGGTGATCCGTTTCTCCGCGACGCTGGACGGCATCCCGCTCCGGTCGACCATCAGGACGTCGAGGTACACGACGTAGCGGCCGTCCTCGTGCTCGATGCGCGAATCTGTATGGACTCCCCACTCGTTCACGCAAACATGATCGGAACCTACCGAGGCAAACGGTCGCCCCATTCATAGAAATTGCGACTCAATCTCAACTAACCGGCATGCCGCCCGCGGGAAGCCCACTCAACCCAGCCAGTTCAGTCCCCCTCCGAGACCTCGTCCTCGACGAAGAACTCGACGACGTAGCCGTCCTGGAGCCGGAAGTAGAGCGCCGGCCCCGCCTGGCCCTCCGCGTGGCGCCGGTAGACGTACAGGAGCCCCCCCTTGGGCCGGTAGATCGCGCTCGGCGGCCCGTACGTCGCGAGCAGGTCCCGCGCCGTCTGGAAGGCCTGGGAGCGATCCGTGGCGCGCTCGTCGCTGCGCCACTGCTCCTCCAGCTCGTCCAGCGCCCCCCACTCGACGCTCGTCACCCGTCGGCGCACGTCGCTGAGCGTCTCGCCGCCGAACGCGGGGGCGCTGCGGATCGCCTCCTGGGTGCGCTTCGACTGGGTCTCCAGCGAGGCGCGGAGGCCGTCGAGGCTGGCCGCGAGCTCGGCGAGGCCGGGCACCTCTCCGGCGTCCGCGGCCACGCGGCGGCCGCCCGACGGCGACGGGACGGGCGCGAGGGCGGCGTCGGCGGCGCTCCGCTCCAGAGCGGCCAGCGACGCCGCCGTTCGCTCCTGGGCCTCGCGCAGGGCGCGCAGCTCCGACAGGACGTCGGCCGAGCCCGCGACCGCGGGCGCGCGTGAGCCCGCGGCCGCGCCGCCGTCGGCCGTGACCAGCACGACGAGCAGGGGCAGCGTCCCGAGGAGGACGCCGGCGGCGACGGACAGGGCGATGCGGCGATCCACGTGCCCGAGGGTCGAGCGGCGGCGCGCGGCGTCGATCGGAATCCCGGAAAGACGCGCACGGCCGCGGATGCGGAAGAGCGATTCACGGAGTTCGTCGCACCCCCTCGGCACCGGCCGGTGTCCATGGTGCAGGACGCCACCGATGACCACGCCCACCTCCGCCCAGCTCGACGCCCTCCTGGCCCACCAGGGCCGCGTTCGCTCGCTGGTCCGCGCGCTCCTGCGCGACGAGCACGCCGCCGAGGACGTCGTACAGGAGGCGTGGATCCGCACGCTGGAGACCGGTCCGCGCGACGCCGGCGCGCTCCGGACCTGGTTCGAGCGCGTCGCGCGGAACCTCGCCAGGAACCGGATGCGGGGCCGGGTGCGCCGCGACCACCACGAGCGCGCGGCGGCCCGCCGCGATCGCGCGCCCTCGTCGGCCGAGATTGCCGAGGAGGTCGAGCTGCAGCGACGACTGCTCGACGAGGTCGAGCGCCTCCCCGAGCCGCACCGCTCCGTCCTGCGGGATCGCTACCTCGGCGAGCTCACGCCGACGGCGATCGCGAAGCGTGACGGCCTCTCGCTCGACACGGTCAAGTCGAGGCTCGCACGGGCTCGCGCGCAGCTGCGCGAGCGTCTCGACGCGCAATCCCGCCACGAGGGCAAGACGTGGAGCGTCGTCTTCGCGCCGCTCGCGCTCGCGCCGAAGGCCTCGCTCGTCTCGTCCCTCACCGGATCCGCCGGCTCGGGCCTGGCGCTCGTCACCATGAACAAGCTCGTCCTCGCGATCGCGGTCGTCGTCCTCTCCGTCTCCGCCTGGATGCTCCGCGCGCCGACCCCCGAGCCCGACCTCGCCTCCGTCGCGTCGAGCGACCCGGCGGTCGGGCGCACGGTCGATCGACTGGCGGAGGTCGACGACGAGCGAGCGCAAGCCGCGGACGAGCTCGCGGCACCCGCACCGGCGGACGCCGGGTCCGAGCGCCGAGCGTCGTCCGAGGCGCCGCCCGCGGACTGGTCCGTCACCGGCCGGGTCCGCGTGTTCGGTCGCGAGGAACGCGCGCTCCCGTCACCGCTAGAGATCGAGGTCGGGGTCGTCCCGGGCTTCGATCCCGACGAGACACCGGTCGAGCGGGCGACGGTCACGACCGACCCCGACGGCACGTTCCGGTGGACGCCGAGAGCGGTCGAAGGGACCGCGACGATCGTCGCGAGCGCCGCCAGCGACGACTATCTCGTCTTCTCGATCGACCCCGTGCGCGTCGCACCCGGCGGATCACCGCGGCCGCTCCAGATCGCTGTGGCCCCGCGCGACGGGCAGCTCATCGGGACCGTGACGCGGGCCGATGGCTCGCCCGCTTCCGGCGCAACGGTGCGCTGGACGGACTTCGAGACGACCGCGAACGCACGCGGCCAGTACGCGCTCTCCGTCGCGCCGGAGGCCAACTACGAGGTGATCGCGTGGGCCGACGGTCACGGTCGCGCGGTGCGGAGCTATCAGGAGTTCGCGCCGGGCGGCAGCGCGCGCTGCGACTTCGTGCTGACCGAAGAGGTCCGGGTGTGGGGCCGCGTCCGCGACGAAGCCGGCCAGCCCGTCGCCGGAGCGCGCGTGGTCGCGCTCGGGTGCCGGGACCTGGAGACGACCACGGCCGCGGACGGGACCTACGAGCTTCGGACGATCCCGCGACGAGCCGGGGAGACGACGCGGATCCACGCCGAGCGCGAGGGGCTCTGCGATGCGATGGCGGACATCGAGATGCCCGAGAGCGGAGACCTGGAGACGGACCTCGTCCTCACCGCAGGCGCGCGAGTGCGCGGACACGTTCAGGACGACGCCGGAGCGCCCGTCCGGGGCGTCACCGTCACCTTCGGCTCCGCGCGCTACGCCGCCGACCGGTGCGAGGGCGTGACGGATGGGAACGGAGCGTTCGAGCTCGGGATCGTGCCGCCCGGCGAGCAGACCGCGCGCGTCTTCGCAGACGGCTTCGTTCCGCTGGAGACGACCCTGGAGGTCCCCGCGGAGCACGAACTGCTCGCGGGCGTCGTCCTCGTGCTCGATCGCGGTCGCGCGGTCACGGGGGTCGTGCGCGAAGTGAACGGCGAGCCGGCCGTCGGCGTGCGGGTCGCGGCGAAGCAGCGCGGGAACTACCTCGGTGCGAGCGCCGGCACCGACGACAGCGGCCGGTTCACGGTCGAGGGTCTACCCGCCGGGTCGATCGAGCTCGAGGTGTACGGCGGCGGATTCGTCCGGAGCTGGACGCCCGTGGGGCCAGCGCAGACGGGGGACGTGGAGATCACGGTCGTCCGTGCGGGACGGATCCAGGGCCGCGTGGTCGACGCCGCGACGGGGAGCGCGGTGACGGGGTTCACGGTCCGATTGATCACCCCGGTGCTCGAGGAGGGCGACCGGATGATCGGAGGGTTCACGAGCGACTGGCGGGAGCCCGGTCGGATCTTCGACGCGCCGGACGGTCGCTGGGACACCGGGCGCGAGCGGCTGGAGCCGGGCCGCGTGATCGGGGTCCAGATCGCTGCGCCGGGATACGCGCCGTCGGTCGTACCGCGCGTCGTCATCGGCCCCGTGGACTCGCCCGACGAGGTCCCGAGCGAGTTGGTCGTGCAGCTCGTTCGCCCGGTGCGCCTCGGCGTGGACGTCGTACAGGGCGAGGACCGAGCGCCGGTGCGCGGCGTCGAGGTCATCGTGAGTCAGGCGGCGGCCGACGACCCCGTGGACAGCGCGCTGCGGGCGACGACGAACGCGAACGGGGGGGCAGACTTCGACGGCGTGCCGCCCGGTCCGGTCCACGTCCGGATCGAGGGGCTGGGTCCGGTCGCGCGCACCAGGGGCCCCTTCGAGGTGGCCCCGGGCGCGGACGGCCAGAGGATCGAGGTCCACCTAGCCCCCGCGGTCCGCCTCGTGGGGACGACGCGGGACGACCGGACGCGGGAGCCGATCGGCGGGATCGAGATGGCGCTGTATCCGAGCTCGGCCGAGGGCGTCGCCCGCGGCAGCGTGACGTTGACGAGTGACGCGAACGGACGCTTCGAGATCGAGCACCTCGTGCCCGGCACGTACCAGCTCTCCCGCGTCCTTCGACTGGAAGGCGGAGTGAGGCTGCAAGACCTCTCTCTCCGCTTCGAGGTCACGGGCGACGAACCCGAGGTCCGGCTGGACCTGTGCGCGCCCGAGGGGAGCGCGTCCGTCTCCGGGCGACTGACGGGCCGGGACGAGATGTCGGACGGCGTGCAGGTGGCGCTCCTGTCGGTCGGAGGTGCGACGGCGACGAGGGTCGTGCTCGCGCGCGAAGGTGTGTTCGAGTTCCAGGGTGTCCCGGAGGGGAGCTACCTGATCAGCGTGACCCACTGGGACGAACGCAGTGGCCAGCACATCACGGGTGCATCGCGCGTCGAGGTCGGTGAGGGCGAGCGGATCGAGGCGGACGTGTCCCTGGGCGGGCTCCGTCGCTGACCCCCTCGCGGGATCGCCGCGGATCGCGCACCCTGTGGGCCGCCCGGGACGCCCATGGCGCGGTCGGCCCGGCTCTCCTTCCAGTTCCTGTTCAGCGGGACGCACGACTCGCCCACCCATGACCACTGCTCTCCGAATCTCCCTCGCCGCCCTGCTCGCCCCTGCGGCGCTCTCCCAGTCTGCTCTCCTGCGCGAGGGCGACCCCGCTCCCGCCGGGAGCGCGGGCACGATGATCACGTTCATCAGCAACACGGCCGTGAACCAGTCGGGCGGCTACGCCGCGACGATCGGGACGTCGGGGGGCGGCGGGACCCTCAGTGGCGTGTGGGGCAACCTCTCGGGCGGGACCGGCGGCCTCCTCCGCGAGGAGACGACGATCGGCAACCTCACGCAGACGAGCTTCGAGTCGTTCTTCGGGATCGCGGCCGCCGAGGTCTGCTACAGCGCGAGCTCGGACCGCGCGGGCGGCAGCACGGGCCTCGACGGCGTCTGGCTCGACGACACCGTGATCGCGATCGAGGAGGACCCCGTCCCGAACACGCCCAACCTGTTCTGGACGTTCGCCTCGCGGCCCGGCGCCACCCAGGGCGGCGTGCCCTACTTCATCGGCGGTCGCTCGACGACCCAGGGTGGGTCGACGCAGACCCGCGCGATCTACTTCGGGGTCGTGCCGGCCCCCGTCTACGAGTCGGGCGTCACGTACCCGAACATGCCCGCGCCGCTGTCGACGCAGGCGGTGGACTTCGACTTCCGCTTCTCGGCCAACGGGACGAACAACATCACGCCGCTCGACCTGGAGACGACGACCGCCGACGACGGCGTCATCGCCAGCAACGGCGTCGGCCTGATCCTCGGCGGCACGCTCGTCCAGGAGTCCAACGTCATCCCGGTCTCCGTCGGAGGGATCGGCGACGCGTGGGACAACTTCGACTTCTGCGGCATCACCGAGGCCGGCGACTACTTCTTCACCGGTGACACCGACGGCGACACGTCGACCGACGAGTTCATCGTGCGCAACGGCGTCATCGCCCTTCGCGAGGGCGACACGGCCGACGGCGAGGTCGTCTCGGGCTCGATCGAAGGCGCGTTCGTCAACGAGAGCAACGAGCTCGTGGTCATCTGGGACATCGTCGATGCCGGCGGTGGGACGATCGAGGCGATGCTGCTGGAGGGCGAGATCGTGCTCCGCGAGGGCGACCCCGTCGACTGGGACGGGGACGGCGTGATCGATCCCGGCGTGACCATCACGAACTTCACCGGAACCTCGTCCGTGACCATCGACGCGAACGGCGCGATCTACTTCACGGCGGACTGCGACGTGATGGGGACGACGCTCGAGGGCTACTTCCGCCTGGGCGACGGTTCGATCGGCACGAACTACTGCTCCGCGAACCCGAACTCGACGGGCACGACCTCGAAGATCTCGGCCGTGGGCAGCGCGAGCGTCGCCGACAACAGCGTCACGCTCTTCGCGAGCGACCTGCCGCTCAACGCGACGACGTACTTCCTGACGAGCATGACGCAGGACTTCGTCATGAACCCGGGCGGCAGCCAGGGCAACCTCTGCGTCGGCGGCGCGATCGGCCGCTACGTCGGCCCGGGCCAGGTGCTGAACTCCGGTGCCGCGGGCGAGGCGAGCCTCGTCCTCGACCTGACGCAGACGCCGCAGCCGACCGGATTCGTGAGCATCCAGCCGGGCGAGACCTGGAACTTCCAGGGCTGGCACCGCGACTCGCTGATGGGCTCGGCCACGTCCAATTTCACGGACGGTCTCGAGATCCTGTTCCAGTGATCTGACGTCGAACACCGGTACGCGGTCCGGCGAGTCGGAACGGCGTACCGGTGTGCGACTTCGTATATGGGCGGCGAACGCTGGACTGTGGGCGCTCCGCGGCTTATCCCTCCCGCAGCCCGAGCGGGCGACCCCCCCATGAGTGCCACCACCAGCGAAGACGTCTACGATCAGCTCCGCCAGGTCTTCGACCCGGAGATCCCCGTCAACATCGTCGACCTCGGCCTGATCTACGACGTGAAGGTCGAGGCGCCGAAGGTCCTCATCACGATGACCCTCACGTCGCAGTCGTGCCCGGAGGCCCGGACGATCCCCGACGTGATGAAGCGTCGCTGCAACACCCTCGACGGGATCGACGAGACGGACATCGACATCGTCTTCGAGCCCGCGTGGTCGCCCCAGCTCATCTCTGCCGAGGGTCGTAAGGCCCTCGGGATGGAAGAAGAGGAATAGGGCCGCAGGGGCAGCGCGCCGCCCGATGCGCGACGCGCCCCACGGGCGAGGGGCAGCCCCGGCGTAGGACCGGTGTTGGACCGGCACTGCGCGGGATGAGCGTCGCTCCAAGACGCGATCCGCGGGATCCTTGACCAGGGGTCCCGCGCGTCTCAGTCTGGTGAATCGGGCAGATGTCCCGGCAATCGGCGTGGGTCCTGGTCGTTTCGACCCCTGGACGTCGGAGCCGCGCCGCGCATGCAGCCCCCAGGCCGGGATCCGCCGGCCTGGAACCGCCGGCGCGGACGGTCCGCTTTGCTCAGGGTCTCGATCACCAATCCGGAGGGCGAGGACTTCCAGGTCCTCGTCGACGGGGAGTCCGCCGTCATCGGCCGGTCCCCCGACGTCGACATCACGGTCCCGAACCCGCTGGTCAGCGCGAAGCACCTGCGCATCGACGCCGGCGCGGTGGTGCGCGACCTGCGCTCGAAGAACGGAAGCTGGAGCGATGGCTCGCGGCTCCACGGCCCGACGCTGATCGGAGACGGTTCGATCGTGCTCGGCCCCGACCCCGAGCGCAGCCCCGCCGTTCGCGTCGAGGTGCTCGACCCCGACGAGGTCCCGGAGGACGCTCTCGAGGCCCGCACGATCGTCTCCGGCGCGGCCGCCGGGTGGGACGAGCCCGCCGCAGTGGCCCCTGTCTCCCCCAACTCCCCGGGGCCCCGCAAGAACGGGCGCTGGGACTCGACCGTGATCCACCCGCTCGTGAAGCCGGCCTCGGTCGGAGGCGCGGGCGACGGCGACCAGGCCTTCGTGATCGACGCGTGCCTGCAGAGCCTGCGTTCGCTGGAGTCGCTCATGCAGCCGCTGGGCGAATCGACGCCGGCGGCCCCGGAACGCTCCCGCGAGGACTCCGCGGTCCTGGCGGCCGTCGAGAGCGTGATGGCGCGCAGCGGCGACCAGCGCGCGCGCCAGGAACTGCTCGACGTGCTCGCGCTCCAGCGCCGCCGGATCCGCGACCGCTACTACGCGTACCGCCGGGCGTCGACGAAGCTCGTCGAGGAGGTGCGCGACCAGTCGCTCGCCGAGGCCGACCTGTCGGGGCGCGCGGGCATCCCGGTGTGGCAGAGGCTGTTCGGCATGCGCTGGCGGGTCCTCTGGACCCGGATGCGCGAGCGCATGAACGCCTACGACCGTCCGCGGATCGAGGCGCGCCTGGACGACCTGGCGAAGCAGTCGGTGCTCGACGGCTCCGGCGCGTCGAGCGGCCGACGCTGACGCGCGCTACTGGATGACGTCGAGGTTGCCCGCCGGCCCGGGCGGCGGCGCGTCCGGGTTGGTCTTGAGCTCCTCCTTCCAGGCGATCATGCGGGCCTTCGCGCCCTCCGCCTCGGCCTCCTCGATCATCCCCTTGCGCTGGTAGAACATCGAGAGGGACGTGTGCGCGAACGCGTCATTCGGGTCGAGCTCGACGATCCGGAGACCGACCTCGATCGCGTCGTCGTAGCGCTCGAGCTGCATGAGGGCCATCGCCTTGCCGTGCATCGCCTCGGTCCACTCGGGGTCGACCTGGAGCGACTCCTCGTACTTGGCGATCGCCTCGTCGTGCTTGTCCTCGCCGAAGAGCTTGAGGCCCTCCATGTACGGCACCTGCCGCCGTTCTTCGATCGAATCCCCCATCGCGTCCCCGGCTACATCGCGGGCTCGATACCGAGCTTGGCGAATCCCTTGGACTCGAAGTTCTCGCGGAACATGTCGCGCAGCTTCTTGGCCGCGGCGTCGTAGGCGTCCTTGTCGTCCCACGAGTTGCGCGGGTCGAGGATCGCGGCGTCCACACCGGGGCACGACTTCGGCATCTTCAGGTTGAAGATGGGGTGGGTGTCGTACTCCATCCCGTCGGTGTGCAGGTCACCGCCGAGCGCCGCGTCGAGCAGCGCACGGGTGTCCTTGATCGAGATGCGCTTGCCGACGCCGTACGGGCCGCCGCCCCAGCCGGTGTTCAGGAGCACGCAGCGCGCCTCGTTCGCCGCCATCTTCTCGGCCAGCTTCTTGGCGTAGACCGGCGGACGGTGCGGCATGAACGGCGCGCCGAAGCACGCCGAGAACGCCGCGACCGGCTCGGTGACGCCGACCTCGGTGCCCGCGAGCTTCGCGGTGAAGCCCTGGACGAAGTGGTACATGACCTCGCGCGTGTCGAGGACCGCGACCGGCGGCAGGACCCCGAAGGCGTCCGCCGTGAGCAGGACGACGGTCTCGGGGTGCGGGCCGCGCGCGCCCGGGGCGACGTTGGGGTTCGCGTCCAGCGGGTAGCTGATCCGCGTGTTCTCGGTGATCGAGTTGTCGGTGAGGTCGAGCTCCTGCGGATCGGTGTCCGCGAGCTTCTTGCCGGCGAGCGGCGGGACGTTCTCGACGACGGTGCCGCCCGTGCTGAGCGCTGCGGCGATGATCGGCTCGGCGTCCTTGTCGAGGTCGATCAGCTTCGCGTAGCAGCCGTCCTCCAGGTTCGACACGCCGCCCTCGGTCCACGCGTGCTCGTCGTCGCCGATGAGCTTGCGGTTCGGATCGGCGGAGAGCGTCGTCTTGCCCGTCCCCGAGAGGCCGAACAGGATCGCGCCGTCACCGCCCGAGCCGACGTTGGCCGAGCAGTGCATCGACATGTGCCCGAGCTCGGGCAGCATGTAGTTCATCACCGTGAACATGCCCTTCTTGTTCACGCCGCAGTAGTCGGCGCGCCCGACGACGAGCACGATGCGGCGCTCGAAGTCGAGGATGACCGCGCGCTTGGTCAGCGTGCCGTCGATCTCGGGGTCGGCGTGGTAGCTCGGCACGTTCAGGAGCGTCCACCGCTTCTCGTGCTCGTCGGCGACGCCCTCGATGCCCTTCGGGAACATGTTGTGGACGAACATCGCGTGCGTCGCGAACTCCCCCACGAACCGGTACGGCACGGCGTACGTCGGGTCGGTCCCCGCGTAGACGTCCTTGACGAACATCGTCGGGCGCGTCTCGTTGAGGTGCGCGACGACGCGCTCAAGGAGCGTGTCGAACTTCGCAGGGTCGAACTTCTGGAGGTCCGCCTTCCACCAGATCTTGTCGAGGAGGCTCGGGTGCGCGACCGCGAACGTGTCCTTGACCGGCCGGCCCGTGCAGGACGGGTCGGTGTAGAACATCAGCGGCCCGTCCTTGCCGAGCTTCGTCGCGTACGCCTTCTGCTCGTCGTCAGGACCGTCCGGCCGGATTCGACCGCGGTCGTTCGCGATCGCTTCGTCGAACAGCTCGTCCTTGGACAGGTTGGCCTTGTATTCGACGTTGGTGAGGCCGAACAGAGCCTCGAGTTCGTCTCGGTAGCCCATGGCGGGTGGGGCGCGCGCAGTGGTCGGCGGCGACGGCGGAACCAGGCGGAAAACCGGGCGGAACGCCGCGCCGGAGGGGAATCGCGGACCGCGGGCAGTGCCCGCGGTTTTGCGCGAAGAGGGTAACGGGGGGCCCGGAACCGGGCAACCGAACCCCGCGGGTCCTTCCGCCCCTGGAGGGGCCCTCCCGCCCCTTCTCCGAATGGAGACCACGGCACCCGGCGCGGACCGAGCCTCCGCGGCCCGGTCAGCCCGCCGTGCTCCCGGCGTGCGCGTCGCGGTACCAGGTGATCGTGCGCGCGAGGCCGTCTCGCCAGCTCACGCGGGGCTCGTAGCCGAGGACGCTCCGGGCGCGCTCGATCGAGGCGAGGCTGTGACGGACGTCTCCCGCGCGCTCCGGCCCGTAGCCGGGAGCCTCCGGCCCGCCGAGCTCGGACGCGATCGCGCGGTAGAGCTCGTTGAGAGAGATGCGTTCGCCCGCGCCGACGTTGAAGACGGTGCCCGCCTCCACGTCGCAACGGAGCGCCGCGAGGTTCGCCTCGACGACGTTGTCGATGAACGTGAAGTCGCGCGTCTGCTCCCCGTCGCCGTAGATCGTCGGCGTGCGGCCCTCGAGCAGCGCGCGCACGAAGATCGCGATGACGCCCGTATAGGGACTGTCGTCGGCCTGACGCGGCCCGAACACGTTGAAGTAGCGCAGCGCGACCGTGCGAATCCCGTAGCAGCTGCCATAGACGCGCAGGAGGTGCTCCCCCGCGACCTTCCCCGACGCGTAGGGCGACAGCGGCGCGGGCACCATCGACTCCTCCTTGGGCAGGGTCTCGGAGTTGCCGTACGCGGCCGACGACGCCGCCATCACGAACCGCTCGATGCCGTGGACGCGCGCCGCCTCCAGCAGATTGAGCGTGCCCCTCACGTTCACGTCGTAGCTGCGCACGGGGTCCTCGATGCTCGCCGGCACCGAGACCTGGGCCGCCTCGTGGAGGATCGCGACGGCACCCTCGGCCGCCCGCAGGCAGGCGTCTGGGTCGACGACGTCCCCGTGGACGATCTCGACCGGAGCGCCGCTCCCGAGGGCGCCAGTCTCGACGGAGGCGAGGTTCTCCTCGCGACCGCTGGAGAGGTCGTCGAGCACGCGAACGCGGTCCCCACGGGCCACGAGAGCCTCGGCGAGGTGGGAACCGATGAAGCCGGCGCCGCCGGTGATCAGATGGAGAGCCAACTTGGGATTCGGTGCTTCGGGGACGTCAGGGCGCGGAGGGACGCGTTTGGGCCCATCGAAGGGGCCCGTCAGAAGGCCACGGACGTTCGACCCGTGTAGCGGGCCGCTCTTCCCCGTCCTAGCGATTTGCCGCGCAACAAGATGCCGCACGGGCAGGCGGCTGCACAGCGGTCTCCGCCCCGCTACCGTGGGCCCGTGCCCCGTCCCGCGCTAGAGCTCGTCACCGAGCGCCTGTTCGTGCAGGTCCCGCCCGTCTCGGCGGCCCAGCGCGTCCTCGAGTACTGCAAGCGCAACCGCGCCCACCTCTCGGCGTGGGAGCCACGGCGGCCGGACGAGTACTTCACGAAGTCGTTCTGGGTCCGGCAGCTCGCCGGCGCGCGCGAGGAGTACGAGGCGGGCGCGAGCGTGCGCACGATCCTCGTCCGGCGCGATCCGACCGCCCACCGCGAGGGCCGCGAAGGCCGCGTCATCGGCGTCGTGAACCTGAGCCAGATCGTGCGGGGCGCGTTCCAGGCCGGCGTCCTCGGATACAGCCTCGATCGCGAGTTCGAGGGCCAGGGCCTGATGACGGAGGGCCTCGGCGCCCTCGTCGACCACGCGTTGGACGAGCTGGGCCTGCACCGACTCATGGCCGCCTACCGCCCCGAGAACGCCCGAAGCGCGGGCGTCCTCGAACGCCTCGGCTTCGAGAAGGAAGGGTTCGCGAAGAACTACCTCTTCATCGACGGCGCCTGGCGCGACCACGTCCTGACCGCCCTCGTCCGAACCGAACCAGTCGAAGGCCTCCCGAAACCGATCCTCAAATCCGCGAGCCGCCTCGGCTAGGCGCTCCCAGGGCTTCGGTCGAGGGGCGCGCTCGTCGCGAGGATTCGCCTCCAGTGCGTCGCGCTCGTTCGCTGGTGGTGCTTCGGAGGTCGAGTCCCCGGAGGCGGGGCCTCTGGTCCCGTCGAGGACGACTCGGCCTTCGAAGTGCCGCCAGCGGGCGAGAGGCCGCCGCAGGCGGCCGGCGAGGCGCGCTGGAGGCGAATCCTTGCGACGAGCGCGCCCCAAATGAAAAGACCCGCCGGGACGAACCCGGCGGGCCTCTTTGACTCGTGAGAGTCAGGATCCCCAGCACAGCTCATTGCTGTGCCCCGATGAGCCATGGGTCCCGGCGAACCGAACGGAAAAAAAGGCCCTCTTCCCGATTCTCCTCCAGATCGGCCATGACGACCCCGCCAGGCCGGATCTCGACGCCCGGAGATGCCGTGAAAAGGAAGACCGGCCCCCGCGTTTGACCGCGAGGACCGGCTGCTTCGGGTGCGCCCCCGACCGTTTCCGCCGGGGGCGACTTCTCTCCACTGTCCTGCTTGATGCAGCGGCTCTCCAACACGCTGCACGTCTCCAGGAGCCCCATACGACGAGAGACCGAACGCGGGCCGGTAGGGAATCGGGGGAAAATGCGACTCCGAAGGATCGACCCCACAGGGCGGGACCGAGTCTGACTCAGACCGGGGCGGATCGGTCCATCGCCCTAACCGCGCCCGAACAGGCCGACGGTCTCCGTCTTGCGGATGTCCTCCTCGCCGACCCAGAGGATCTCGGCCGTGTCGACGCGGACCGCCGTCAAATAGAACTGGTAGTAGAGGTCCTTGCGCTTGGTGCCGCCGCTCTCGAACGAGCGGCCAGTCTCCTTGTAGATGTCGGCGAGTGCGCCGTAGATCACGACGTCTGCGCCGAGCTGCTGGCCGAAGCTGCGGGCCATCTCGCGGTTCACGCGCCCGCCCTGCTGGAAGCGGATCTCGTCCTCGATCTCGTCCTGGCCTGCCGCCTCCTTGCGGGCGACGAAGCGGATCCGGCCGCTGTTCACGAGCGTCGCCTGGATCCGACGCGAGATGAGGTCCGTGTTGATGTGCTCCCGGGTTTCGTTCTGGATCCCGCCGAACGCCGCGATGACGCGCTTGTCCCCGTCCTTGCCCGGGGCCTCCAGATAGGTGAGGTTCGGCGACTCGAGCAGCTTGTCCGACATGTAGTCGGCGAAGTACTGCAGGTCCTTCGACCCCCAGTCGATCGTCAGGGTCTCGGCCTTGTCGGGGTCGTCGTACTTGACGGAGCTGCAGCCTGCGCTGGCGAGGGCGGCGAGGGTTCCGGCGAGAACGAGGTGGGCTGTCTTCATGGCTGTCGCTAGCTCTGGGGCTCGACCGCGAGGGCGGCCACGGATGGGGTCGTGTCGGATGGGGCGGCCGCCGTGCTCGCGCGGACGCGCTCGCCACCGACGACGTGTGCTGTGAGGCCGCTGCTGAGGGAGCGGCCGAGGACGAACATGGTCTCGCCCGGCGCGAGCCGGAACGTACCGAGGTCGACGCTGCGTCCATCGGCGGTCCTGAGCGCCATCTGGACCGCCTCGTCGGGCGGTAGGAACGCGCGCGCGGCGACCCAGCGCTGGGGCAGGGTCCGCCAGGCACGCAGGTCGGCGCGCTCGGTCGCGATCGTGAAGACGTCGAAGGCGTAGCCGACCCAGGCGGTGTCCTCGTTCTGCTTGAGCTGCTTCGCGGCCTCCCGCTTGAGGAGCCCGCGAGCCGCGGAGCGCACGGCGAGCCAGGCGATGCGGTCCTCCAGGTTCTTGCGCGCAACGGCGGCGACGTCCTCGACCTCGAAGGCGCGCACGGCCGTCCCGCGGTCCGGGAAGGCGATCTCCAGGTGGCTCGTCGACGAGCTGCCGTCGGTGAAGCGCGGCACGGCCCACGAGAAGAACCCCCCGCGGGTCGGCACGTCGATCCGCACCTCCTCCTTGGCCGGCGCCATCCCGATCCCGGCGACGAGCACGACGCTCGGCCAGTCCGGCGGCGGCAGCTCCATCGACGCCGCGCCCGGCAGCGCCCTCCAGCGCTCGAGGTCCTCGTCGCGACCGAGCCGCTCCGCGAGCCGGACGAGCGCGGCGCCCACGAGCGGCCCGCCGACGCCCTTGTCGTACATCCGCTGGTAGTCGATGTACGCCTCGCCGGGCTTGCCGACCAGCTCGTACGCGATCGCGGACAGGAAGTGCCCGATCCCGCCGGCGCGGTACTCGGTCTCGTAGAGCCGCTCCTCGGAGGTGAGGAGTTCGTCGACCCTCCGCGCCTCGACGAGCACCGAATCGGCCCGCCCGCGGCTGAGGTAAGCGAGTCCGAGCACCGCGTGGAGCATGACGCGCTCGTAGCCCTCGCCGGTGTAGGTCTTCTGGGACTCGTTCACGACGAAGGAGAGCATCGACTCGGTGAGGGCCTCTCCACCGAGGATCGCCCGGTCCTCGGCCGCCTGCACCGCGCGCTCGGCGTTCCGAAGGTGATCGAGCGCGCTCTCGAAGTCCCCCCCGGCAAAGGCCGACATCCCCGCCTCGGCGCCGACGAGGAACTCGGACCGGTAGACGACCCCGTCCGCGAAGAGCGCCTCGGCGCGCTCGAAGTTCCCCCGCTCGAAGGCCTGGATCGGGACCCGCGCCTTGTCGTTGTACGAAGCGCACGAAGGCGCGAGGACGCCGACGGCGCCCACCGCGCAGGCCAGGAGGAGGGGTCGAGTCGCGGAGCTCGGGATCAAGGCAGCGGCCCGCGGAGCGAGCCGGAGGAGGCGGACGGCAGGATGGGTCGCCGGGCCGCGGCACAGTTATCGGCCCTCATACGACCGGCGGGCCGGGTATTCCCGCCCCTTTCCCGGCTCCCCGAGCGCCCGACGGCGGGTGGGAAGTCGCATTAAACCTCTCGGGGAGCACGCCGGAACGGGAGCGAGGCCACGGGGGCCGCTTTCGTACATTGCCGCGCCGCTCACCGCACATGACCGACACCGACCGCACCGTGGAAGCGACCTCCGGCCCGCCCGCCCGCCGCAAGGCGAAGGCCCCGAAGGTCACGATGATGGACCAGTTCCAGGCGGCGAAGAGGGAGGCCGGCGACGCCCTCCTCTTCTTCCGCATGGGCGACTTCTACGAGCTCTTCGGGACGGACGCGGAGGTCGCCAGCCGGGAGCTGGGGATCGCCCTGACCTCCCGGGCGAAGGGCGCGGACGCGATGCCGATGGCGGGCGTGCCGGTGAGATCCATGGAGCCGTACCTGATGCGGCTCGTGCGCGCCGGACACAAGGTCGCCGTCTGCGAGCAGACGAGCGACCCGCGGACGACGAAGGGGATCGTCGACCGCGAGATCGTCCGCGTGGTGACCGCGGGGACGATCACCGAGGAGGACGAGCTCGACGCGCGGGCCGCGAACTACCTCGCGGCGCTGATGCTGGACGACCGCAGGGCGGCGCTCGCGTGGATCGATCTGTCGACCGGACGCGCGGCCGCGACGGACCTCGACGTCGAGCGCATCGGCGACGAGCTCGCGCGCATCGCGCCGGCGGAGCTGCTCGTGTCCGAGGACCTGCCGCGGACGGCGCCCGAGCTCGCCGAGACGCTGCAGCGCGACATGGGCGCGCGGCTCACCTGGCGCGAGCCGTGGCGCTTCGCGCGCGACACGTGCCGCCGCGTCCTGCACGACCAGTTCCGCGTGAAGACGCTGGAGGGGTTCGGCTTCGACGACGACGCGCTCTCGGTCTGCGCGGCCGGCGCGGCGGTCGACTACGCCCGCGAGACCCAGCGCGGCGGGTGCGAGCACCTCCTGCGGCTGGAGCGGATCGACACGGGTCAGCACCTCGTGCTCGACCGCGCGACGCGCTCGTGCCTGGAGCTCACCCAGACCCAGCGCGGCGCGCGCCGCGAGGGATCGCTGCTCGACACGATCGACGCGACGCTGACGCCGATGGGCGGCCGGCTGATGCGCGACTGGATGCTGAGCCCGCTGCGCAGCGTCGACGCGATCCTCCATCGCCAGCGGGGCGTCGCCGAGCTCGTCGACGCGCCGTTCCTGCGCGAGGACGTCCGCGGACTGCTCGGAGGCGTCCTCGACGTCGAGCGGCTCGTCGCGAAGATCAGCACGGGCCGCGTGAACGCGCGCGACCTCGTCGCCCTCGCGGGTTCGCTGCGGGTCGTCCCGCCGCTGACCGAGAAGCTCGACGCGGTGTACTCGAAGGCGCTCGGCGACCTGCGCGCCGCGCTCGACCCGCTCGACGACGTCGTCGGAGCGATCGACGCCACGCTGGTCGAGTCCCCGCCGATGACGATCAAGGAGGGCGGCGTCGTCGCGCAGGGCGTGAGCGCCGAGCTCGACGAACTGCGTCAGATCGCGGGCGACGGCAAGGCGTGGATGGCGCGCTTCCAGGCCGACGCGATCGAGCGCTACGGCATCCCGGGCCTGAAGATCGGCTTCAACAGCGTCTTCGGCTACTACGTGGAGGTCCCGCGCGGCCAGGTCGAGCAGGTCCCGCCCGAGTTCGTGCGCAAGCAGACGCTCAAGAACGCCGAGCGCTACATCACGCCCGAGCTCAAGGAGTTCGAGGACAAGGTCCTGCGCGCCGAGGAGCGCGCGAAGGACATGGAGTACGAGATCTTCGTCGCGCTCAAGGACCAGGTCGCCGCAGAGGTGCCGCGCATCCTCAGCACTGCGCGCGCGCTCGCGGAGGTCGACGTCCTCGCCGGCCTCGCGCAGACCGCGGCGACGCGGCGGTACTGCGCCCCCACCGTGGACGGCGGCGACACGATCGAGATCCAGGACGGCCGCCACCCGGTCATCGAGGCGACGCAGACCGACGTGACGTTCGTGCCGAACGACACGACGCTCGATCGCAAGAAGCGCAGCGTCGGGATCATCACGGGCCCGAACATGGCCGGTAAGTCGACGTACATCCGCCAGACGGCCCTGATCGTGCTGCTGGCGCAGATCGGCTCCTTCGTCCCGGCGAGCGCGGCGAAGGTCGGCGTGTGCGACCGCATCTTCACGCGCATCGGCGCGGCGGACGACCTCTCGCGCGGCGCGTCGACGTTCATGGTCGAGATGGTCGAGATCGCGAACATCCTGAACAACGCGACGACGCGCAGCCTCGTCGTGCTCGACGAGGTCGGCCGCGGCACGAGCACGTTCGACGGCCTTGCGCTCGCGTGGGCGATCGTCGAGCACATGCACGAGAGCGTCCGCGCGCGCACGCTCTTCGCGACCCACTACCACCAGCTCACCGAGCTCGCGTCGAAGCTCGCCGGCGTCCACAACCTGTCGGTCGCCGTGCGCGAGTGGGACGACGAGATCGTCTTCCTGCACCAGATCGTCGAGGGCGGCACGGACCGCTCCTACGGCATCCAGGTAGCGCGGCTCGCCGGGGTGCCCGACGATCTGATCACGCGCGCGCGCGAGGTCCTGCGCGACATCGAGCGCGAGTCCGACGACCTCGGCGCCCGCGTCCTCGATCCCGCGCGGCTCGCGGCGATCCCGACACCTGCGGGAGGTCTACAGCTCGGCCTGTTCGATCACGAGCCGAGCGAGCTGGAGACGACGATCGACGACGTCGTGCTGGAGGAGACGACGCCGATGCAGGCGCTGGAGATCCTGGCGCGGCTCAAGGAGCTGCGCTGACGGCGCCGGCCGTCGAGGTCAACCGTCGAGGTCAACCGTCTGGGTCAACCGTCTGGGTCAGCGGTCGCCGGCGGATTCGACGCGCGGACTACAGCCCGCGCAGCATCGAAGGTTCACCATGTGGATGGTGACGAGGAGGATCCCGCCGAGAAGCGTGACGATGCTCGCGGGCGGGACGCGGAGCGAGACCTCACCGGTCTCCTCGTCCTCGACCAGCGTCGGGCAGCAGTCCTCGCACACGTGCGTCTCCCCGTTGGCCTCGGCCTCGGCCGCGGCGGCGATATTCCGTTCCGACTTCATCAGGAACGGCAGCGCGGTCCCGGCGAAGACGAGCGTCATCCCGAGCGCGCCCCCGAGGACGACCGACCGCTTCCCGTGGTGACGGAAGCCGCGGCGCAGGGCGAACGCTGCGACCGGCAGGACGAGGGAGGCGATCAGGAGATGGGTCCCCGGGTGGACCCAGAAGCCGCCGAGCGCGGGCGCGAGTAGCACGATCAGCGGAGCGATCATGCAGTGGACCGCGCAGCTCACGGATGCGACGACGCCGGTGCGATCGAGGCGGCTGGACAGGGTGCTCTCCATGCGCAGAGAATGCCACGGAGCGCGTTCCGGTTCCCCGGAATCCCGGATTGCGGAGCGGTGCGCCGGGAACGACCCCGGCCGATCGCTGCGACGAAGCGCGCGACTCTGTTCGCTGTCGCGTGCGCCCGGTGGCGCGGGGGCCGCCCGGGCACGGTCGCCCTCGATCCGTCGCGCGCTGACCACGATGAGGGCATGGCTTCCCTGCTCGCTCTCGCCGTCCTCGCACAGTCGACATGGTGGGTCGATGCGAGCGCCGTCCCGCCCGGGGACGGGTCGATCTTCAGCCCCTACACGAGGATCGACCACGCGGTGGCGCAGCCGACGACGCTGTCCGGTGACACGGTTCTGGTGCTCGCCGGGACGTACCCGGACGAGCGCATCGACGTCGGCGGCCGCGAGCTGACGATCGCGTCGGTCGGTGGCCCCGACGTGACCGTCGTGGAGGGCGCGGTGTCCGGTTCGATCGTCACCTACGACGACTTCGACGGAAGGAGCGTCCTGCGGGGCCTCACGCTCCGCGGCGGCCGCGGCTCGTTCGCGCCGTCGCTCGTCGCGACGGCCGGTGGAGCCGTCACGATCGGACGCGCCGGGGTGACGGTCGAGAACTGTGTCTTCGAGGACTGCGAGGCGGACTTCGGAGGCGCGATCTCGGCGCGCCGTGAGAGCGCACCGTCCGGTCTGGACCGCCGCCTCGTCGTGAGGGAGAGCGAGTTCCGTGCGACGTGCCGCGCGACGCGCGGCGGCGGCGCGATCCACGGCGTCGACGTGTTCGTCCAGGCCTTCGACTCCACGATCGACGGACACGTGAGCGGCGGGGACGGCGGTGCGGTCCACGTCACGGAGGACGGGTTCGCGGCGACGGACTGCACGGTCACCGGAACCGCGACGGGGAACGGCGGGGCGATCTTCGCCTTCCGCGGGCCGCCGCAACTCCTCCGGACGGGCGTCTCCGGGGTGTCCACCGCGGGCGGCGTGGGCGGCGGGATCTGCGTCGACAGGGCGAGCTTCAACCGGATCGAGGAGTGTCGCTTCGTCGGCTGCCGCGCCGCCTCGGGCGGAGCGATCCACGCGACGCGGATCAGCACGCTGCCGATCGAGAGGTCCTGGTTCGAGGGCAACGCGACGACCGGATCACCGGCGACCGGTCCGGGGATGGGGGGCGCGATCCACTCGACCGGGTGCCTCTTCCTCGACGACACGGTGTTCGTGGACAACCGCGCTCTCGACGACCCGCGGTCGCTCGGCGGTGCCGTCTTCGGCCCGCTCGTGGCGGCCCGGTGTTTGTTCCTCGGCAACGACGCCTCGCTCGACGGCGCGGCGGCCTACGCGACGGGGCCGTTCTGCTTCGCCCCCGGCGTGCGTCGGTCGATCGTCACGCGAGCGCCCGGGTCGACGACGCCGCTCATCAACGCGGGAGTGACGGTGACCGGTAGCTTGATCGAGGACGGCTACGCGGGCGGCGTCAACATCAGCACCGAGGATCCGCTCCTCTGGGGTCCGCGCGACCCGCACCTGCTGCCGGGCTCTCCTGCGATCGGGAGCAACGCCGACGAGCGCCGCGGCGCGCTGCCGTTCGACCCCCTGTACTGCGGCCCGGGGTGCGACGGCCCGATCGGTCTCGTGAGCTGCGTCGCCCAGCCCCACCGGCTCGGCTACCCCGCGACGATCTCGGGCCTCGGCAGCCTCGACGTCGCCAACGATCGCGTGATCATCAACGCGGACGACCTCCCCCGGCTCACGACGAGCTACTTCGTGGGCGGCACGTCCGCCGCGTTCGTCCCCGGCGCAGGCGGCGGCATGGGCACGCTGTGCGTCGGCGGCGCGGTCGAACGCTTCCCGCTGCAGCCGCCGACGAGTGCAGGAGGCGTCATCTCGTCCTTCCGCCCCGTCCTCGCCGGGTTCCCGTCCGGCCACATCGTGACCTCGGGCGAGACCTGGTTCTTCCAGCTCTGGTTCCGAGACACGGTCGGCGGCTCGGCGACGTCCAACATGTCGCCGTCGCTGTACCTGCGGTTCGAGTAGAGCGGCCGCAGCACCGCGACGCGGTGCCGAACAATTCCGACTCCAGCTGCACCGTCGCGCGTCGGTTCGCGCCGAAGAGGGCGCGGACGGTGAACTTTCCCACCGTTCGCGATCGTTCACTTCCCAATCGCGAACCCAATCATGCTCGCTCGCACCAAACTCCTCTTCCTTGCGTCTGCAGCTGTCGCTGCGTCCCTCGCCGTCCCCGTCAACGCGTCCAACGACGGACTCGCCCAGCCCGAGCAGCCGATGATGAGCGTCGCCGTCGAACTCGACGGATGGAGCGGCCTCATCAATCTCTTCGGCGACCACTCGGCGGAGATCTCGACCGGAGAGTCCCTCGGGGCCTGGTCGGTCGAGGACAACGACGAGGGCGGCAGCCTTCGGATCAACATGGGCTCCTACGGCAACGGATCGGAGCTCACGCTGAGCTACGGCGACACGTTCGAGGAGGGCGAGGTCGGACTCGCCCAGCTCGAGATCGCCGGCGGCGGCTTGGCGCTCGGGCTCAGCACCGTGATCGCCGAATTCGACCCGCAAGTCGGCATTCACGACGACATTCCGTTCCGACCCGCGCCCGGCACGGAGCATCCGCCGGGCAACCCCGTCGATCGGATCTGCAAGCGCACGCGCGGCGGATCGAGCGTCTACATCGTGAAGCTCCGCAACGGCAAGGAGGCGATGATCCTCCCGCCGAACGCGGGCAACAACCACGGCGAGGGCTTCTACCAGCTCGACGGCAAGGTGTACTTCGTCAAGTGGAAGGGACGCATCCGCTGATCCGGCGGATCGACGACCCGACGTGACGCACCCCGCGGCCATTCGATGTCCGCGGGGTGTGTCGTTCGTTCCACCGCGGCGCGCGTTCGCCGGCGTTCCACTATCCTGAGCGCCCCATGTCGTTCGCGCTCACGAGCCTCCTCGCCTTCGCCGGTGGCGACCCCGTCGAGTTCGGGCGCGACGTGCTCCCCGTGCTCTCGGAGCTGTGCTTCGACTGCCACGGGCCCGACGCGGCGGCGCGCAAGGCGGACCTGCGGCTCGACGTGCGGGACGACGTCCTGTTCGTCGCGGAGCCGGGTGCGCCCGACGAGAGCGAGCTGGTCGCGCGGCTCCTGCACGACGACCCGGAGCGTCGCATGCCGCCCGCGGGTTCGGGCAAGGTCGCCACCCCCGAGCAGATCGAGGTCCTGCGTCGGTGGATCGAGGAGGGCGTTGCGTGGGAGTCGCACTGGGCGTTCGTCCCGCCCGCGCCACGCGCCGCCGAGCCTCCCGAGGATCGCGAGGCGTGGATCCGCGATCCGCTCGACGGGTACGTCGCGGAGCGGCTCGCCGCGGCGGGGCTCGCGCCGTCCCCCGCCGCCGACGACGCGACCTGGCTGCGCCGCGTCACCCTCGACCTGACCGGCCTCCCGCCGACGCTCGACGAGCTCGACGTGTTCCTCGCGGGCGAGACGACCGACGCCGAGATCGTCGACCGGCTCCTCGCGAGCCGTGCGCGCGCCGAGCACCGCACGCGCGAGTGGCTCGACATCGCGCGCTACGCCGACACGAACGGCTACCAGAACGACTTCCGACGCGACCAGTGGCCGTGGCGCGACTGGGTGCTGCGCGCGTTCGAGTCGAACATGCCGTACGACCGCTTCGTCGCGGAGCAGGTCGCGGGCGACCTGCTGCCGGACGCGACCGACGAGTCGACGCTCGGCACCGGCTTCCAGCGCAACCACCGGACGGTGACCGAGGCCGGATCGATCGACGAGGAGTGGCGCGTCGAGAACGTCGCCGACCGCGCCGAGACGACCGCGACCGCGTTCCTGGGCCTGACGCTCGGCTGCGCCCGCTGCCACGATCACAAGTACGACCCGCTCTCCCAGCGCGACTACTACGCGTTCTACGGGTTCTTCGATCAGGTGGACGAGAAGGGCGTCTACCAGGAGACGCGCGGGAACGTGGCACCGCTCCTCCGCGTTCCATCGCGACAGCAGTCGCTGTCGCTGATGTCACTCGAGCAGGAGGTCGAGGAGGTCGACCAACAGCTCGACGAGCTTGGCGAAAGCGCGCCGGAGCGGCACGCGGTCTGGCGCGCCGAGGGCTCCGGCCCCGCGCTCGAGGTCCCGGGCGCGACTTTGACGTTCGCCGGTGCGGGCCAGCGCATCGAGCTCGACGGAACGCCCGAGGGGCACCTCGAGCTCGGCCGCGCCGTCGCCTTCGAGAGCGACCGGCCGTTCACCGTATCGCTGTGGGTCCGGCCGGAGTCGCACGGCGCCGTCTACAGCCGCATGGCGGACGACGACGGGTATCGCGGGACCGACCTCGTGCTGCTCGGTGACATGCGGCCGGCGGTGCACCTGATCCACGCCTGGACACAGAACGCGATCAAGGTGGTCGGCACGGCGCCGCTCGCGAAGGGCCGCTGGCACCACGTCGCCGTGACGTACGACGGCTCGTCGAAGGCCGCGGGAGTGGGCCTCCTCGTCAACGGCCGGCCGGTCGAGGTCACCGTCGAGGCGGACTCGCTCGACGGGACGATCGCCACCGAGGAGCCGCTGCGCCTCGGCCTGCGGCGGTACGCGGGCGCGCTACGCGGGACGCTCCACGACCTGCGCGTCGACGAGCGCGCGCTCGGAGCGAGCGAGGTGCTGCGGCTGGCGGCCCGGCGCGCGGCGCGGGACGACGGCGTTCCGTTCTTCCGCGAGTGCTTCGACGCGCCGACGGTCGAGCGGCGTCGTCGCGCGGCGGTACTGCGCGCGGAGATCGCGCAGATCGAGCGCGAGATCCCCACCGCGATGGTCCTGCGCGACCGCGCGGAGCCGCGCACGACGCGCGTCCTCGACCGCGGCCGCTACGACCACCCGGTCGGCGACCCGATCGCGCCGGACGTCCCCGAGGTCTTCGGCGGCCTCGACGACGGCGCGCCGCGGAATCGCCTGGGCCTCGCGCGCTGGCTCGTCGATCCCGAGAACCCGCTGACGGCGCGCGTCGCGGTGAACCGGGTCTGGGCGAGCTTCTTCGGCCGCGGGCTCGTCGATACGCCCGAGGACTTCGGCGTACGCGGCGACCGCCCCGAGCACGGCGCGCTGCTCGACGCGCTCGCGCGCGACCTCGTGGCGAGCGGGTGGGACCTCGCTGCCCTGGAGCGGCGGATCGCGCTGTCGGCGACCTACCGTCAGACGTCCGACGCGTCGCCCGAGCTGCGCGAGCGCGATCCCGAGAACGAGCTGCTCGCGCGCGGACCGCGCCATCGCCTCGACGCGGAGGCGGTGCGCGACCAGGCGCTCGCGGTGTCCGGCCTGCTGGCCCACCGCTGGGGCGGGCCCTCGGTCAAGCCGTACCAGCCCGACGGGCTGTGGGCCGAGCTCGCCGGCGGGGCGGGCCAGGGTGCGTACGTACCGTCGACGGGCGACGACCTGTTCCGACGCAGCCTCTACACGTACCGCAAGCGCACGGTCCCGCACCCGCTGCTGACGACGTTCGACGCGCCCGGATTCGAGCTGTGCACGGCGCGGCGAGCGCGGACGAACACGCCGCTCCAGGCGCTCGCGCTGCTCAACGGCCCGACCTACGTCGAGGCGGCCCGGCACCTGGCGACGCGCATGCTCGAGGCGTCGGAGGACGAGGACGGCCGCCTCCGGCAAGGCGTTCGGCTCGTGCTGTCGCGCGCCCCGAGCGCCGCGGAGCTCGGCGTGCTACGTGGCGCGCTCGCCGGACACCGGGAGCGCTACGCCGCGGACCCCGGCGCGGTGCGTTCGCTGCTGGGCGTCGGCTCCACGGCCCCGCCGGACGCTGAGCGCACGGCCGAGTGGGCCGCGATGACGATGGTGGCCTCGACCCTCCTGAACCTCGACGAGGCGGTGACCAGGCGATGACGGACCCGGAGTTCGATCGGGCGCTCGCGAGCGCGATGGGCGCGAGCCGCCGCACCTTCCTGCGCGGCGGCGCGGCAGGGCTCGGCGCGCTCGCCCTGGGAGCCCTCGATCGCGCGGCCGCGTCTCCGCTGGAGGGCGTGCGCACCGACGGCACGCACCACGCCGCGAAGGCGAAGCGGATCATCTACCTCTTCCAGTCCGGCGCCCCTTCACAGTTCGAGACCCTCGATCCGAAGCCCGGCCTCGTCGACCGATTCGGACAGGAGCTCCCCGAGTCGATCCGGCGCGGTCAGCGCCTCACGACGATGACGTCCGGGCAGGCGTCGTTCCCGGTCGCGCCGTCGAAGTTCGGCGCGCGCCAGCACGGCGAGTCCGGCGCGCTCCTCGGCGACCTCCTCCCCCACACGGCCTCGATCGCGGACAAGCTCTGCATCGTCCGCACGATGTGGACGGAGGCCATCAACCACGACCCCGCGATCACGTTCGCCCAGACGGGCTCGCAGCTCGCCGGCCGGCCGAGCATGGGCGCGTGGATCTCGTACGGCCTCGGCTCGCTCAACCGCGACCTGCCGACGTTCGTCGTCATGGTCTCGACGAGCGGCTCGAAGCAGCCGCTGTACGCGCGCCTCTGGGGCAGCGGCTTCCTGCCGACGCGCCACCAGGGCGTGAAGCTCCGCAGCGGCGCCGACCCCGTGCTCTACCTCGCGAACGCGCCGGGGATCGACCGCGAGGACCGGCGGCGGATGCTGGACGACCTCGCGCGGCTCAACGGGCTGCGGGACGACATCGACCCCGAGCGCGCCACGCGCGTCGAGCAGTACGAGCTCGCGTTCCGGATGCAGGCAGCCGTCCCCGACCTGACCGACGTCTCCACCGAGCCCGCGTCCGTCCTGGAGCGCTACGGCCCGTCCGTCCACGAGCCCGGCTCGTTCGCGCGCAACTGCCTCCTGGCGCGGCGGCTCGTCGAGCGCGACGTGCGCTTCGTCCAGCTCTACCACATGGGGTGGGACCACCACTCGAACCTGCCCGCCGAGGTCACGAAGTGCGCACAGGACACCGACCAGGCGTCCGCGGCGCTCGTGCGTGACCTGGAGGAGCGCGGCCTCCTGGAGGACACGATCGTCGTCTGGGGAGGCGAGTTCGGCCGCACGGTGTACAGCCAGGGCGAGCTGACGAAGGAGAACTACGGCCGCGACCACCACCCGCGGTGCTTCCCGATCTGGATGACGGGCGGCGGCATCGCGTCGGGCGTGACCGTCGGCGAGACGGACGAGTTCTCGTACAATGTCGTCCGCGACCCCGTGTCGACGCACGACCTGCACGCGACGCTCCTGCACCTCTTCGGATACGACCACGAGCGCCTGACGTACCGCTTCCAGGGTCGCGACTTCCGCCTCACCGACGTGCACGGTGAAGTGAAGCCGGGGCGCCCGGGGTGGGGGGGCCCCGGGCGCCCGCGACCGCAAAAGGAAGCGCCGGGTGGGGGGACTTTTAGCACGTGTAACAAAAGGGAAGGGATATAGGCTCAACCCCCACCGGGCCCCCGACCCACGGCGACGGCCCCCCC
>JBCDGE010000097.1:0-30148 GCA_038757895.1 Planctomycetota bacterium
CCGCCCGCGCTCCTCGACGTCGGCGACGTCCTGTGTGTGGTCGTCGCGCGGGGCTACGACGACGTCGGGGACGACTTCACCTGGGACTTCGGCGTCCGTTACGGCGAGGCGATCTGGGCCCAGGACTTCGACTGATCCATTACGGGCCGGAGGGGGCTCGGAAGGAACCGCGGCCTCTCGCCGACCGTCCGTCCCCCATGCTCCTCAGCACCCTCCTCGTATCCCTCGCGCCGCTCGCCGTCCAGGCGGGGGCCGTCGAGGCCGCGCCTGCCCCTGCCCCGCCCGCGACCGACACTCCCCTTCCAGAGGGGCACGTCCACCCGGTCCAGCACCTCGTGCGCGTCACCTCGACGCCTCTCGGTCTGCTGCGGATGCAGCGGCTCGACCTCGACGTCATCTCGCTCGACCTCGCGGGCGGCGAGGCGACGCTGCTCGTGACGCCGGACGAGGTCGAGGCGCTCCGTGATCTCCGGCTCGAGGTCGAGGTCCAGATCGAGGACCTCGCCGCCCACTACGCGCGGCGCCTCGCCCAGGGCGGTGGGACCTCCAGCCTCTCGGCAGGGACGACGTACGGCCAGTGGCTCACCCCGCCCTTCGGCCAGGGCGGCATGGGCGGCTACTACACGTTCGCCGAGATCGAGTCCGTGCTCGATCAGATGCGCGCCACCTACCCGCAGTTCGTGTCGCAGAAGATGTCGATCGGTCAGACGATCCAAGGGCGCGACATCTGGATGATCCGCGTATCGGACAACCCCGACGTCGACGAGGACGAGCCCGAGGCGCGCATCGACGCGATGCATCACGCCCGCGAGCCGCAGGGAATGCAGACGACTCTGTACTTCCTCAGCTACCTCTTCGAGGAATACGGTAGCGATCCGGTCGCGACGTACCTGCTCGACGAGCGTGAGCTGTACGTCGTTCCGTGCGTGAACCCCGACGGGTACGAGTTCAACCGCAGCCAGGCGCCGGGCGGCGGCGGTCTGTGGCGCAAGAATCGACGCAACAACGGTGACGGTACGCGCGGCGTCGATCTGAACCGCAACTACCCGTTCCAGTGGGGCGGCAACGGCTCCAGCGGTTCTACGTCGTCCGAGACCTACCGTGGACCGTCGCCGAGTTCGGAGCCCGAGACGCAGGCGATGATACAGTTCATCTCCTCGCGCGCGTTCGAGACGGCACTGAGCGTACATACGTTCTCGGATCTCTGGCTCGCTCCTTGGGGCTACGTCGAGGCGTTCCCGCCGGACTGGTCCGAGATCCAGGAGGTCGGCGACCTCGCGGTCGAGGAGAACGGGTACCCGCACGCGCCCGGCGCGATCCTCCTTTACGTCGCGGACGGCGTCACCTTCGACTACGACTACGGCGTGCATGGCACGTTCGGCTGGACGCCGGAGATCGGCAGCCAGAACGACGGGTTCTGGCCGCCGCAGAGCCGCATCGTTCCCCTCGCGGAGGAGAACGTGCTCGCCTTCGCACGCACGGTACTCGCCGCAGGCGCGTGGACGCGTCCCGTGAGCGCGACGATCGTCGAGGTCGGGGACGGCGACGGCGTGATCGAGGGCGGCGAGAGCGCCGACATCGCGATCGGCGTACGGAACAGCGGGCGCGTCGCGTCGGGCGCCGTGATCCTGAACCTCACGTCCGGCAGCCCGGAGGCGACCGTCGCCATCGGCCAGGACCAGGTCGGACCGGTCGCGTCCTTCCAGACGCTCCCGAACATCTCGCCGCTCCGGCTCGACATCGCGCCTGGCACGCCGCCGGGGACGGAGATCCTCTACACGGTGACGCTGACCGAGTCGGGCCGGGTCGAGGTCTACGCCGGCTCATTCACGCTCGGACTGCGCACGATCGCGGCCTTCGACTTCGAGGGGCCGGGCAATGACGGCTGGGCGGTCGGCGCGCCCAACGACGCGTCGACCGGCGAGTGGACGCGCGGTGACCCGATCGGGACCGCGGCCCAGCCCGAGAGCGACGTGACGCCGGAGCCCGGTACGGACTGCTGGTTCACCGGTCAGGGATCGATCGGTGGTTCGCTCGGCGAGGCCGACGTCGACGGCGGGCGCACGACGCTCGTGTCGCCGACGTTCGACGTGGCGGGCGCGCAATCGGCGTCGATCCGCTTCGCGCGCTGGTACTCGAACGACACGGGCGGGTCGCCCGGCGCCGACGTGTTCGAGATCGACCTGTCCGACGACGGCGGTGCGACCTGGACCCAGGCGGACGTGGTCGGGCCGACCGGCGCGGGCACGAGCGGCGGCTGGATCGAGGCGGAGATCGACGTGGACAGCTTCGTCGCGCTCACCGACCAGCTGCGCGTGCGCTTCATCGCGTCGGACCTGGGCAATGGCTCGATCGTCGAGGCGGCGATCGACGAGGTCGTCGTCAGCGCCGTCGATCCGCCGGGTTGCCCGCCGCCGGTCCGCTACTGCGTTCTGTCGCCGAACAACTGGTCGTCCGGCGCGGTCATCAGCGCGGTGGGCTCGACGGACGTTGCGGACAACGACCTGACGCTGATCGTCGCCAACGCGAACCCGCAGGGCTTCGGCCTGTTCTTCTACGGCCAGGGGCGCACGCAGGCGCCCGCGGGCAATGGGTCCGTCTGCATTGCCGGAGCGTTCACGCGCCTGCCGCCCGTGCAGTCCGATCTCACCGGCTTCGCGACCTACTCGATCGACTTCCCGTCGCTGATGGCGCCGATCGCGAACGGTGAGACGTGGAACTTCCAGTACTGGCTGCGGGACGTCGGGGGGGCGCAGTTCAACTTCTCCGACGGGCTGGAGATCACGTTCTGTCAGTAGCCCGACGCGCTGCGTCCTGCTCGTGCCGGGACGCGAACACGTCGGACACCGATCGACCCGGAACCTCGCCCCGCCGCAGCGGCGGGGCGGGGCGGGTCGAGGCCCTCGCTCTCCTCCCATGATCCTCAGCTCGCTCCTCGCGTCCCTCGCCGCCCAGTCGGTGCCGGCCGAGACCACGCCCCTCGTTGCGTCCACGGCTCCCGACGCTCCCCTTCCGGAGGGGCACGTCCATCCCGTCGAGCACCTCGTTCGGGTCACTGCCACCGGGCCGGGCCTGGTCCTGCTCGGCTCGCTCGACCTCGACGTGATCGCGATCGACCTCGCCGGCGGCGAGGCGACGCTCCTCGTCTCTCCGGACGAGCTCGAACTCCTTCGGCGGCTTCGGCTGAACGTCGAGGTCCAGATCGAGGACCTCGCCGCCCACTACGCGCGTCGCCTGGCGCAGGGCGGCGCGACCTCGAGCCCCTCGGCGGGCACGACGTACGGCCAGTGGCTCACGCCGCCCTTCAGCCAGGGCAGCATGGGCGGCTACTACACCTTCGACGAGGTCGTGTCGGTCCTCGACCAGATGCGCGCGACCTACCCGCAGTTCGTGTCGCAGAAGTTCTCGATCGGTCAGACGCTGCAGGGGCGCGAGATCTGGGTGGCCCGCGTGTCGGACAACCCCGACGTCGACGAGGACGAGCCCGAGTCGCGCATCGACGCGATGCATCACGCGCGCGAGCCGGAGAGCATGCAGGCGACGCTCTACTTCGTCAGCTACCTCTTGGAGGAGTACGGGAACGACCCGCTCGCGACCTACCTCCTGGACGAGCGCGAGCTGTACATCGTGCCGTGCATCAATGCCGACGGGTACGAGTTCAATCGGAGCATCGCCCCTGGCGGCGGTGGCCTCTGGCGCAAGAATCGTCGCAACAACGGTAACGGGACGCGCGGCGTCGACCTGAACCGCAACTACCCGTTCCAGTGGGGCGGGAACGGCTCCAGCGGGTCGGGGTCCTCCGAGATCTACCGCGGCCCCTCGCCCGCTTCCGAGCCCGAGACGCAGGCGATGATCCAGTTCATCACCGGTCGCTCGTTCCAGACAGCGCTCACCGTGCACACGTTCGGGGACATCTGGCTCGCGCCCTGGGGCTACATCGCGGCGTTCCCGCCGGACTGGGACGAGATCCAGGAGATCGGTGACCTCGCGGTCGCGGACAACGGCTACCCGCACGCTCCGGGCTCCTTCCTGCTCGGCATCGCCGACGGCGTCACGGACGACTACGACTACGGGACCTTCGGGACGTACAGCTGGACGCCCGAGATCGGGAACCAGAACGACGGCTTCTGGCCGGCGCAGAGCCGCATCGTGCCGCTCGCCGAGGCCAACGTCCTCAGCTTCGCGCGCACGGTGCTTGCGGCGGGCGCGTGGACGCGGCCGGTCAGCTCCACGATCGTCGAGGTCGGGGACGGGGACGGGGTCATCGAGGCGGGCGAGAGCGCGGACATCGCGATCGGAGTGCGCAACAGCGGGCGCGTCGCATCGGGAGCCGTGCTCCTCGACCTCGCCACCAGCAGTCCGGAGGCGACCGTGGCCGTCGCGCAGGATCAGGTCGGTCCGATCGCGCCCTTCCAGACGCTTCCGAACATCTCGCCGCTCCGGCTCGACATCGCCCCGGGCACTCCGTCCGGGACCGAGATCGCGTTCACCGTGACCCTGACCGATGCGAGTCGCGTCGAGGTCTTCGACGGATCGTTCACGGTCGGCAGGCGGACGATCGTGGCCTTCGACTTCGAGGGTCCGGGCAATGACGGCTGGGCCGTTGGCACCCCCAACGACGCGACGACCGGCGAGTGGACGCGCGGCGATCCGATCGGGACCGCCGCGCAGCCCGAGAGCGACGCGACGCCCGAGCCCGGCACGGACTGCTGGTTCACGGGACAGGGGACGATCGGTGGCTCGCTCGGCCAGGCCGACGTCGACGGCGGGCGGACGACCCTCGTCTCGCCGCTCCTCGACGTCGCGGGCGCGCAGTCCGCTTCGATCCGCTTCGCGCGCTGGTACTCCAACAGCGCGGGCGGTTCGCCCGGCGCGGACGTGTTCGAGATCGACCTGTCCGACGACGGCGGCGCGAGCTGGGTCACGGCGGACGTCGTCGGCCCGTCGGGCGCGGGGACCAGTGGCGGGTGGATCGAGTCGGAGCTCGACGTCGCGAGCTTCGTCGCGCTGACCGACCGCGTGCGGATCCGCTTCATCGCCTCGGACCTCGGCAACGGCTCGATCGTCGAGGCCGCGATCGACGACGTCGTCGTGAGCGTCGTCGACCCGCCGGGTTGCCCGCCGCCGTTCAACTACTGCGTCCTCTCGCCCAACAACTGGTCGCCCGGCGCGGTGATCGGCGCCGTCGGCTCGACCGACGTTGCGGACAACGACCTGACGCTGACCGTCTCGAACGCGAACCCGCAGGGGTTCGGCCTGTTCTTCTACGGGCAGGGACGTTCCCAGACGCCGGCGGGCAATGGGTTCGTGTGCATCGGCGGCGGCTTCACGCGACTGCCCCCGGTGCAGTCCGACTTCACGGGGTTCGCGACCTACGCGATCGACTTCCCGTCGCTCGCCGTGCCGATCGCGAACGGCGAGACGTGGAACTTCCAGTACTGGCTGCGGGACGTCGGCGGAGCGCAGTTCAACTTCTCCGACGGGCTGGAGATCACGTTCTGCGAATGACGGGCCTCCCCGTCCGTCACGCGACGCGACTCGAGTGCTCCTCGGTCTCCCTCAGGAGGGCGAGGAGCGCTTCCATGCGGAACGGCTTCTCCAGGAAGCCGTCCATGCCGGCGTCGATGCAGTCCTGACGGCTCAGCCCGACGACGTCTGCGGTGAGAGCGACGATCCTCGGGGCGTTGTCGCCGAGCTCGTCCACGATCGCGCGCGCGGCCTCCAGGCCGTCGACCTTCGGCATGTGCACGTCCATCAGGACGAGGTCGAACTCGTCGTTGTGGCACGCCTCGATCGCCTCGGCGCCGTCCATCGCGAAGGTGGGCGTCATTCCGAGGCGCGCGAAGACGCCCTCGGCGACGCTGCGATTGATCGCGTTGTCCTCGGCCACGAGGACGCGGAGCTTCGGCGGCGTAGACCCGTTTCGCTCCGACCCGCCCGCGTCGCGTCGGCGCACCGGAGCTGCGCACGACGGCGCCGGAACGCGGAGGCGAAACGTCGATCCCTCACCGAGCTCGCTCTCGACCTCGATCGTCCCGTCCATGAGCTCGGCGAGGCTCCGGCTGATCGACAGGCCGAGCCCCGATCCGCCGTGGTTCCGCGAGGTCGACGCGTCCCCCTGGCGGAACGTCTCCCAGATCAGGTCGACGTCCTCGATGCCCTTGCCCGTGTCCTCGACGGTCGCAACGAGCCAAGCCTCATCGCCCACGGACTCGTGCCGCACGTCCATCCGGACGTGGCCCATCTCGGTGAACTTGATGGCGTTCGAGACGAGGTTGCACAGCACCTGCTGGATGCGGTGCGCGTCGGCCAGGACCCAGCCCGACTCGCTCGACGTCGCGACGCAGCGGAAGGCGATGCCCTTCTCGGCGGCGCGCTCCGCGTAGAGGCTCGACACGACGTGAACGACCTCGTCGAGCCGGAACGGCTGCTGGTCGAGGCGCAGCTTGCCGGCCTCGATCTTCGAGAGGTCGAGGATGTCGTCGATCAGGACGAGCAGGTGATCGCCGCTCTGCCGGATGAGGTCGAGGACCTCGCGCTGGCGCCGGTCGAGGTTGGTGCCCTCCAGTACCTGGAGCAGCCCGACGATGCCGTTCATCGGCGTGCGGATCTCGTGGGACATCGTCGCGAGGAACATGCTCTTCGCGCGCGTCGCCTCGGTCGCGCGGATCTCGGCGAGCTTCTGCTCGGTGATGTCGGTGTGCGTTCCCGTGAAGCGCACCGGCCGTCCCTCGGCGTCCCGCTCGACGATCTTCCCGCGATCGAGGATGTAGACCCAGTGCCCCTCCTTGTGCCGCATCCGGTGGATGTTCTCGTAGAACGGCACCCTTCCTTCGATGTGGGCCTGGATGTCGGCGTAGCAGTCGGCGAGGTCGTCGGGATGCACGCGGCTCTCCCACTCCACGAGCTCGTCGCGGATCTCGGACTTCGCGTGCCCGAGCATCTCCGCCCAACGCTCGTTGAAGACCACCGCGCCCGTCTGGGGATTCCAGTCCCACGTGCCGAGCCGCGTGCCGTCGATCACGAGCTCGAGGCGCTGGGACTTCTCGCGCAGCTCGTGCTCGACCTCGTGACGTGCCGTGACGTCCACCGCGACGGCGGTGCACAGGATCGCGCCGGTCGGCTCCTCCAGGAGCGCGAGCGTCATGTGGACCCACAGCGCCTTGCCACTCGGTCCCTGCATGCGGAGCTCCTCGAGCTCGATCGCCTCGGCGATCTCCGGATCGAACGCCGCGATCGTCTCGCCGAGCGACCTGCGGTCGGCCGGGTCCAAGAGGTCGTCGAGCCCGACGGACCACTCGCCGGTCGGCTCGACGACGAGCCCGAGGCGACGGGCGATGCCCGGGCTGGCCTCGACGATCGGGCGACCTGGCGTCTCCCGCCAGCGCAGGAGGGTGACGAGCCCCCCCCGCAGCATGGGGGAGTCGGGTGTGAGTGAGCGCGGCATCGACGTGCAGTGCATGACGCTCGTGCTCTTCGGCATCGAGCGTCGATCGCCACACATCTTACTCAGCGAACGTCACGCGAACTGCGTCAGAGAGACGCACGCTGGCGCCGTCCCGGTAGACGAGCTGGAAGTGCCACGTCGACCCGGGCAGCAGCAGCATCGTCGACGACGTGCCGCGCAGCACGGGCGCGACGATACGCCCGGCGTCGTCCGCCGCCAGAACGGGACCGGGGACGAATTGGATGGCGTCGCGCTCGATGCACAGCGTGCCCGCGTCGAGGACGGTCGCACCGGGCGATCGGCCGGCCGCGACCACGACGACGGCGCCCGGAGGCAGCCGGTCGCCGAACACGCCGAAGAGTCGATCGCGCGTTTCGCCCGATCCGAGCACTCCCGCGCGCGCTGCGAAGCCGGTCGAGTTCCGCGCGCCGGGGCACGTCGTGTCGCTCGACGGCTCGCCGGGCCCGAGCACCGGGCCGAGGCCGCTGTCGAGCACGCCGACCTTGCGCCCCTGGCCGAATTCGAGACCGCCGACCCGCGTCGTCGCGCCCGTCGCCGAGTCGTGGAGGGCGACGCCGTCGCCCAGCGACACGAAGAGTCGCCCTGTCACGGTTTCGGCGACGCCGCCCTCGAACGGGCCGACGTCGTACTCGGCCACGAACGTCCCGTCGGGCGTGAACTCGTAGACGCGCACGTCGCCGCACACGAGGACGTTGCCGTTCGCGCGCAGCGCGAGCTGGCGCGGGTTCGAGAGGACGCCGAAGGTGGAGGGGATCTCCGGTCCCGCGAACACGCCGATCCTGCGTCCCGCCAGCGTGTAGCGATCGATGCGCGTCTCCTCGCGCACGGCGACGAGCATCGTGTCGCGCAGCTCCAGCGTGTCGCCGGCGCCATCGACCTCGATCCGGCCGGTGGGCGTGCCGTCGAAGTCGAGGGTCTCCAGGAAGTCGCCGGTCGTGACGACCACCTGGCGCGACTGGGCCTCGATCGAGCGCACGGGCGCGTCGAAGTGCAGGTTGCCGAGGAAGCCGCGCGTCTCCGTCGAATAGCGGTAGATCCACCCGGAGGCTGCGACCCAGACCTCGTCGCGCACGCGCTCGGCGGCGACGAGGCTGCTCGCGCTGGGCGGCGGCCACGCGGTCGCCTGGACGTCGATCCAGTCCGGCGTGACGAGCGCGCCGGCCCGCACGTCGACGAGCGCGACGAGTCCGCGCGGTCGGTCGTGGGGGACCAGCAGGCGCTGCGCGTGCGCGCGGCCGGACGGCACGAGGGCGGCGAGCATCGCGACGATCGCGGGGAGCATGCGAAGGGCCACCGGACTGCCCACGAGCCCCCTCGAGTTCGGCCGAAGCGAGTGCGATTCGAACGAGTGCGCCACGTGAATGGATGATCGGTCACCTCCGCCGGGGCGACCACCTCTGCCTCCTCGGAATCGGGGCCGGTGCCCACGGAGGGACGACGGTCCGGATGATGGGATCGGGGCGCGACTCGCTAACTTTCCACGTTCGCGGCCCTTCGTCCCCCGCGCGCCCGCCCGTGTCCGATCCGCCGCAAGCCGCCGCCGCGAGGGAGCCGTCCCGCCCGGGTCGAGAGCGCCACCGACGTCTCGCGCGCAGGACGGCGCTCGTCTCGGGCCTGACGCTGATCAGCCGCGTCCTCGGGTACGTCCGGGAGATCGTGTCCGCCGCCCTCTTCGGCGACCGCTCCGGCGTGTATGACGCTTTCATCACCGCGTGGCGCGTCCCGAACCTCTTCCGGAGGTTCCTGGGCGAGGGGGCGCTCTCGACGAGCTTCCAGACCGCCCTCACGGCCGTCGACGCCGACCACGGCGAGGACGCCGGCCGGGCGCTCTTCACCTCGACGCTGCGGGTGCTCCTCGGGCTCCTCGTCGGCCTGTGCCTCGTCGTGATGGCGGCCGTGGCGCTCGCGCCCGACCGGATGCCGGTCACGGGCTGGGCCTGGCTGGGGAAGGACCCGGCCGAGGTGCGGGAGCTCACGCTGCGCGTCATGCCGTTCGTCGTCTTCGTCTGCGTCGCGGCGCTGACGACGGGCGCGCTCCACGTCCGCGGGTTCTTCGGTGCGCCGTCCCTGGCGCCCGCGGCGATGAACGTCGTCTGGATCGGCGCGCTCGTCGTCGTGGCGGCGCGCTTCGGGTGGAGCTCCGGTGTGCCCGATGCGAGTGGCGATGCGGGTGCGGCGCGGCACCTGGAGATGGCGCGGACGCTGGCGTGGGGCGTGATGCTCGCGGGTCTCGTCCAGGTCGCCGTCCAGTGGCCAGCGCTGCGCGCGGCGGGCTTCGTCGGCCCCGGGCGCCGCGTACCGCTCCCCGCGGACGCGCCCCGGCCGGGGGACGTCCTGCGGAGGGCAGCGCCGCTCGCGCTCGGCGCCGCGGTCTATCAGATCAACGTGATGATCGACGGACTGATGGCCGAGGGGCTGCTCACCGACGGCGGACCGACGCTCCACTACTTCGCGAACCGGATCCAGCAGTTCCCGCTCGCCCTGATCGCGATCGCGGCCACGAGCGCCGTGTTTCCCGCCCTCCAGCAGCTCGGCCACGAGCGCGACCTGGCGGAGCTGCGTCGCCTCCACGACCGGACCCACATCGCGGTCGCCGCGGTGGCCCTGCCGGCCGCGGCCGGCCTGTTCGCGCTCTCGACGCCCGTCGTGCAGGTGAGCTTCGAGCGCGGCGCCTTCGGCGCGGAGGGCGTCGCGCGCACGGCAGACGCCCTGCGGGTCCTCTGCCTCGCGATCCTCCCGGCCGGCGCGACGGGCCTGGTCGCCCGCACGTACTACGCGATGGGCGACTACGTGACCCCGGTCAAGATCTCGGTGGCGATGCTCGCGCTCAACGTCGTGCTGAACGCGTGGTTCCTCGTCGGGCTCGGGATGGACGTCGACGGGCTCGCGGCTGCCACGACGATCACCAGCGCGCTGAACGTGGCGCTCCTGGTCCCTGGCCTGACGCGCGTCCTGGGTCTGCCGCGATGCGAGGAGCGCGTCCTGCCGCGCTTCGGACGCATCCTGGCCGCCTCCGCGGTCTGCGCCGTCGCCGCCTGGGCGGTCGAAGCGACGCTCGACGGTCCGCTCGGTCGGACGATCGCACTGTTCGCCGCGATCGGGACGGGCGCGGTCTCCTACGTCGCCGTCGCGCAGTGGATCGGCGTCGACGAGGTCCGCGTCCTCGTCGCGAAGGTCCGCGCGCGATTCGCGCGATGACGCTCGGGTGCGAGACGGCACCCTTGCATCGAGCGTCCCGGCCGCGAATGATGCCAGCAGCGCGGAGCCGGTCGAGGGGGCACGCGCGCACACCGCACGCACACCAGCCCAGGGCCACTCCGTGACATCGACGAAGCCGCACGCCGCCGAACCCAACGCACGCACCCAGGGCGCGATCGACGGGGCCACGTCGAACGGCGGCGGCGCTCCGATGGCGGACCGGGCGCCGGCGGACGCGCTGAAGGCCGTCGATCCTCCCGCGGACCTGTCGGATCCCGACCTCGGCGAGAACGCGCGGACGGTCCTGGAGCGGCGCTATCTGCTGCGTGACGGCAACGGGGCGGTCGTCGAGACGCCGCGGCAGCTCTTCTGGCGCGTCGCGCGGACCGTGGCGTCGGCCGAGATGAAGTTCGACGCCGACGCCGAGGAGGCGCTGGAGGTCGCGCGAGATTTCTACACGCTCATGAGCCAGCGGATGTTCCTCCCGAACAGCCCCTGCCTCACGAACGCCGGGCGCGGCAGCGGGATGCTCTCCGCTTGCTTCGTCCTCCCCGTCGCCGACTCGGTCGAGGGCATCTACGACGCGGTCAAGGCGACCGCGCTGATCCAGAAGGCGGGCGGTGGCACCGGCTTCAGCTTCTCGCGGATCCGTCAGGCCGGATCGCGCGTGGAGAGCTCGGGCGGGCTCGGGGCGGGACCGCTCGCATTCATGGACGTCTTCTCGAAGGCGTCGGATTCGATCCAGCAGGGCGCCTTCCGCAAGGGCGCCAACATGGGGATGCTGCGGGTCGATCACCCGGACATCGACCGGTTCGTCGTCGCGAAGGACGACCGGGACGCGCTGACGAACTTCAACATCAGCGTCGCCGTCACGGACCGCTTCATCGAGACGCTGCGCACGAACCCGCACGCGATCCACGAGGTGCGCGACCCGCGGACCGGCGTCATGCGGCCGTTCGAGAAGCGCGGCGAGGGCGGCGAGTATTGGACGGTCGGTGAGCTGTGGACCGAGATCGTCGAGCACGCGCACGCGACCGGAGAGCCCGGCGTCGTCTTCATCGACCGCATCAACGCGCGGAACCCGATCAAGAACGTCGGCGACATCGAGGCGACCAACCCGTGCGGCGAGCAGCCCCTGCACGCCTGGGACTCGTGCAACCTCGGCTCGATCAACCTCGGGCGCTTCGTGCTGTCGGAGACCGACGACACCGGCCTCACGACGCAGCGCTTCCACTGGGACGCGTACCGCGAGGTCGTGCACACCTGCACGCGGTTCCTCGACGACGTCATCGAGGTCAACGAGTACCCGCTGCGCGAGATCGACCAGATGTCGCGCGCGACGCGCCGCATCGGGCTCGGCGTGATGGGCTTCGCAGACGCGCTCTACCAGCTCGGGCTGCCGTACGACTCCGACGAGGCCTGCGCGTTCGGCGAGGAGATCATGCGCGTCCTGGAGGAGGAGTCGCACCTCGCCTCCGAGGTCCTCGCCGAGGAGCGCGGCGTGTTCGGCGCCTGGGAGGGCTCCGACTGGGAGGAGCGCGGCGTCCGCGTCCGAAACAGCTACACGACCACCATCGCGCCGACCGGGACGATCTCGATCATCGCGGGCTGCTCCGGCGGGATCGAGCCGATGTTCAGCCTCGCGTTCGAGCGCCAGGTCATGCGCGACTCGGACGGCAACGCGACCGTCATGCGCGAGGTCAACGACGCGTTCGAGTCGATCGCGCGCTCCGCGGGCTACTACTCCGACGAGCTCGTCGATCGAATCCTGTCCGAGGGAACCCTGGCGCACGTCGAATCCGTCCCCGAGGAGCACCGCCGGCTCTTCGTCACGGCGCACGACATAACCCCCGAGTGGCACATGCGGATGCAGGCCGCCTTCCAGAGGCACTGCGACGCGTCGATCTCGAAGACGATCAACTTCCCCGGCTCCGCCACGGCCGAGGACGTCCGCACGATCTACGACCTCGCGATCGACCTCGACGTCAAGGGCGTCACGGTCTATCGCGACGGCTGCCGCGCACAGCAGCCGATGGCGCTCAAGGGCGCCGACCGTCCCGCGGGAGGGACGGCGACGAACGCGGTGGGGGCCGGGACCGCACGCCCGGCTCCCGCCGCCGACGTCACGGACATGCTCAACGAGCTCGCGCCGGTGAAGCTGCCCGAGATCATGCCGTCGCTGCGCATTCGCCAGATGACGCCCTTCGGCAACATGCACGTGAAGGTGTCCGTCGACCCGGTGAGCGGGCGCGAGCGCGAGGTCTTCGCCCAGCTCGGCAAGGGCGGCGATGTCGCGAACTCCGACCTCGAGGCGATCTGCCGGATCCTGTCGCTGTGGCTCCGCTCGAACGGGAGCCTGGAGACGGCGGTCGGCCAGCTCTCGGGGATCGGCTCCAGCCTGACGGTGCCGACCAAGGACGGTCGGATCATGTCACTGGCCGACGGCCTCGCGACCGCGCTCCTGCGCTACAAGCGGGTCAAGGACGACCACGGCCTGGAGGCGCTGCTGCTCGGTCGCGTCGACCCCTCCGCGCTGGAGGGTGGCGACCACCCGGTCGAGCGCAAGCACGGCTCGAACGGCAACGGCGCCGAGCAGTACAAGATCAAGTGCCCGCAGTGCACCGGCGAGGTGGCCTTCGAGGAAGGCTGCGTCACCTGCCACTCCTGCGGCTTCAGCCAGTGCTGATGGGCAACGTCGGCGTGGCCTGCTAGCGCGGGATCCGGCCGCCTGAGCGCTCGCCCCCCTTCGCGTCGCCGTCGCTCTTCTCCTCGTCCTCGCCCTCCTTCGGGTGGGGGACGATGCGGCCGAAGATGTCGCGTGCGCCGTCCGTGTCCTGGGCCTTGCGGCCGTAGATGTCGGTCCCGATCGAGTTGTCCTCGGGATCGACCGGTGTCTTGCGACCGAAGATGTCGCGACGGGAGACCAGGCTCGGACGCACGGGCTCGAAGACCATCCGGCTCTTGCCCTTGTCGAACTCCAGGATCAGCTCGGTGCCGTTCTCGCGAACGAAGTACTCGCGCACGTAGCCGCGCTGCTCCCACTGCAGGAGGCCCGTGAACTCCTCCAGGTAGGAGCCGATCATCGAGAGCGCGAACATGCGGCCGGTCGCGTCGAGCGTGTACTCGGCCGTGAAGCAGACGTGCTGGTCGTACTCGATGCGGCTCGCCTCGATTCCCTCCCAGTTCGCGTGCACCTCGAGCGACATGAAGTGTTCGCCGATGTGGAGGAAGCCGCTGGAGACGCGGCTCTGCGAGCTGGAGTTCTGGATCTCCATCTCGGTCAGCTTCCAGCCGCCCTTGATCCGGTCGACCATGCTGTTCCGGGTCGCGCGCTTGGGCCGCCCGAAGATGTCGAGCTCGCCGACGTTCCGGTTCCCCACGCCGGGCGGCAGCTCGTCCTCCTCGCCGATCTCGCCGCCGCGGATCCCGGTCCCGCGCTCTCCCTCGTCGGCGCTCTCCTGCGGTGGGCGGTCCGCCGACCCGGGGTCGCGCTGGCCCTCCTGGAAGGCCATGGCGAGGACGGAGAGGGGGGCGAGGAGGAGCGGGAGCGATCGAGCGAGCTTCATGACGTGGCGCGGTGGGGGCGGCCCTCACACTGTCGGAGAGATCGCCCTCGGACTACAGCTTGCTGCAAGGACTCTGAAAAGGGGTCGAAACGGGGCTCCTCCGCGCCGAGGTGGTCCGTATTCGCCGTCCGGCCCCTCGGTTCCGCGGGCGGGCCTTGGGCCTGCTAGCCTCTTCGGCCGTCCGCGTCCGCTCGCGGGCCCCGCTCCACCTCGATCGCGCCCATGAACCGCATCCTCCTCCTGCTCGGCCTCGTCGTTTTCGCCGCCCTCCCCGCGGCGGCGCAGGACGCACGCGCCAAGCTGTACGCCAAGGCCGAGGGCGACGACGTCCTCGTCGCCGTCCAGGTGACGCCGAATCCGGGCTGCTGGATCTACGACCAGGGCGAGGAGACGGGCGGGATCCCGACGACCATCGACCTCGGTGCGCTCGACGGCGCCGAGTGGACCGACGTCTGGTTCCCGAAGGCGAAGGAGAAGGACGACGGCTTCGGCGGCACCGCGCGCGTCTTCGACAAGAAGGTCGTCTTCTTCGCGGCGGCTCCGGGCGCGGCGAAGGCGGGCGTCGACCCCAAGGCCGTGACGGCACGGATCGACGGCCAGGTCTGCAACACGCAGCTCTGCATCAAGTGGGGCATGGACCTGGAGCGGCGCAGCGGCGGCACCGATGCGCTCTGGGCCGGCTTCCCGGCGGCGCTGCTCGCCGGAGCGCCAGCAGTGGCCGGTGCGCCCGCGGCGGGCGAGGCACAGGACGCCGGCGAGGTCCCGGCGTGGGAGCCCGACTTCGGCACCGAGAAGGCGGCGGCGCGCGCCTTCGCCCGGACGCTCGACGACGACGTCGTCGAGATCGTCGTCCAGGTCGCGACGCCCGAGCACTGGCACATGTACCGCGGTCCGAAGGAGTCGGACATGGGTCCGGGGATCGGGACGCCGACGGTCGTCGAGGTCGAGGGCGGCAACGTCGACTGGGATCCCGCCGTCCACCCGCGACCGTACGAGTACGTGCAGACCGCGTCGGAGCTCCCCGACTCCGGCTGGCTGTGGGCGTACGAGGGCACGTTCCACTTCGGCGTGCGCGGCGAGGCGTACGACGAGTTCGATCCCGACGACCTGACGATCACCGTCGCGGGCCAGTCGTGCGACCCCGCGTCGTGCGTGCCCGTGAACATCGAGATCACCGAACTCGCGGGCGAGGGGCCCGCAGCGATGTACGTGGCGGCGTTCGCAGAGTGGGAGCTGCCGGAGCGCGTGCTCTCGCTCGGCGGCGACGCTGCTGCCCAGGGGGACGGCGGCGATCACGGCGACGTCGCGGCCGAGGCGTCCGCAGAGGAAGGCGCCGAGACGGGCGTCTACGGCCAGAAGACCGATAGCTCCGGGCTCCTCGGCTTCATCCTGCTGGCGATCGGCGCGGGGCTGTTCACGCTGCTGATGCCCTGCACGTACCCGATGATCCCGATCACGATCTCGTTCTTCACGAAGCAGGCCGAGAAGAAGTCCGGCAGCGTCGTGCCGTTCGCGATCGTGTACGGCCTCGGCATCGTGCTGATGTTCGTCCTGATCGGCGCCGCCGCGGGTGAGGTCATCGTGCCCTTCGCGACCCATCCGATCACGAACACCGTCATCGGCGTCCTCTTCGTCGTCTTCGCGCTCGCGCTGTTCGGCGCGATCACGCTCAACCCGCCGGCGTTCCTGATGAGCGCGGCCGGCAAGGCCAGCTCGACCGGTGGCTACGTCGGCGTGTTCCTGATGGGCCTCACGCTCGTCATCACGAGCTTCACGTGCACCGGGCCCTTCGTCGGCTCGCTCATCGCGGCCGGCGCCGAAGGAGGTCAGGGTCGAATCGTCATCGGGATGGCCGCGTTCGGCCTGACGATGGCGACTCCGTTCGTCTTCCTCGCGCTGCTGCCGAGCAAGCTCAGCGCGATCCCCTCGGCGGGCGGCTGGATGAACACGCTCAAGGTGTTCATGGGCTTCGTCGAGCTCGCGGCGTCGATGAAGTTCTTCTCGAACGCCGACATCGCGCTACAGAAGGGCTGGATCCCGCGCGAGGTGTTCCTGATGTCCTGGGCGGGCATCGGCTTCGTCGCCGCGATGTACCTCTTCGGGCGCATCAACCTGAAGGGCGAGAACCCCGACGGCAACATCGGTCCGGGCCGCCTCGTCGCCGGCACCCTCACCGCGCTCGGCGCCTTCTACTGCTTCATGGGCGTGCAGGGCTACAGGCTCGACGGCTTCTTCATGGGCGCGATGGCGCCGCCGCCGGAGTACACGCGCGGGCTCCTGGAGTCCCATCAGTCGAAGGGCGGCGGCGAGGCCGCAAGCGAGCTTCCGCCCTACGCCGAGGTCCAGGGCGGCAGCATCGTCGTCGTGGACAACTACGACGCGGCGCGAGACCTGGCGCGTGAGCGCGGGCTCGGACTGCTCGTGAACTTCACGGGCTACACGTGAATCAACTGCCGCCAGATGGAGGTCTCCATCTTCCCGCAGCCGTCCGTCCGTGACTTCAAGCGTGGCTTCATCGAAGCGAGGCTGCACTCCGACGCCAAGGACCCCGCCCAGCGCGAGCGCAATGCCGAGCTGATCGAGACGGTCGCGAAGTCACCGGCGCAGCCGATCTACGTCGCGCTCGACCCCGAGACGGAGGTCGAGCACGGCCGGTTCAACGGCGCGACGCTGAACGACCCCGAGCCGTTCGCCGAGTTCCTGAAGGACATGACGAAGGCGGGCGGCAAGGCGTCCGCCGTCGGCAGGTCTCACTGAGGACGGTCTTCGCCGGGCATCCACCGGGCCGTCACTGGGACGTCCCGGTGACCGTCAGCACGAACGGGTCGTTCACGTTCGACGCGTCGTGGTCGAAGGTGATCGTCGCGGACTTGGCGCCGGTCCCCGACCGCGGCCAGAACTGCAGGCGGTAGGTGACGGCGTCACCGGCCGCCATCGCCGCGTCGCCGAGGCAGCTCGAGTCGACGCGCTGGCGCATCAGGTTCGACACCTCGGGGTGGAACGCGATGTCGATGTTGTCCATTCCGCCACAGGTGTGGCAGTAGCTCATGATCGTGCCCTGGCTGCAGGTCGTGGTGCCGTTGCAGTTCGACGAGCACTGGTCGATCGGCGGGCAGTAGTCGTGCGTGTGCCCGGTGCCGAAGTTGTGCCCGAGCTCGTGCGCGAAGACGACGAAGTCCCACGTGAAGCTGCCGTTCGTGCCGTTCCACGTGCCCCAGTTGATGTTGCCGCGCAGGTTCGCGCTGACGCCGTAGCCGAAGCTCTGGCTGCAGAGGACGTTGACGTACGCGATGCCGCCGCCGAGGTTCGCCCCGGACAGGAAGTGCGCGAGGTCCGCCGATGCCGGCCAGCCGCTGGAGTTCCACGCGCTGCGGAACTCGCTCAGCATCGCCGAGGTGCTCCCGCCGCCGTCGGGCGTCGTCCACGGGTCCGCGGCGGTCGTGTGGATGCCGAGGTAGGCGATCGAGAGCGTCGTCTGGACGTGCTCGAAGTACGTGTCGCTCGTCGCGGCGACGAGGCCGGTCACGTAGTCGGTCAGCGCGCTCGCGGAGCCCAGGTCCTGGAAGAACTGGTAGTCCGTCTCGATCGCGATCCGGCAGTTCGGCGCCACGACGGTCTCGCCGATCGGCGGCGCGTTCGACGCGAGGCCCGGCAGGTCGTGCCCGAGGTCGAGCGTCTGCCCCGGAACGTCCTCGACGCCGGCGCACAGCGGCGGGCGGACGTCGCCGGCGAGGGCGACGAGGTCGCTCTCGTGCACGAGGCGGCAGGTCGCCGGCGAGGACGCCGACGCGGCCGTCTCCGGTGACAGGTGGATGAAGCGGCCCTCGTCGAAGGGCAGCTCGACGAAGCCCTGCGGGCCGTCCTCGGTCATCGACAGGAAGACGCGCGAGTCCGGGATCTCGACCGCGGTGCCCGACCACGTCGAGAGGTCGCGCAGGAGCGCCCGCGGGCCGCCCGCGACGACCTCGCCGTCGACCATCAGGACCGCGTCGTCCGCGATCGGCAGCGGCACGCGCTCCAGCTCCAGCGTCACGTCGCCGAGGTCGGGCAGCGGGAAGCCGTGCAGGCGCGCGCGGTCCACGTGCGCGAGGTCGCCGAGCGACGCGTAGTCGATCGCCACGGCGATCCCGGGGCGGACGACGTCGGACGCGTCGCCGGGAACGGTCGACGCGGCCATCCGCACGAACGGAGCGCCGAGGTCGACCATCTCCGCCGGTGCGCTCGTCGCCGCGACGCTCGCGCCCGGCGAGGTCGCGGACTGGATCTCCAGCGAGAAGTCGCTCGCGTTCGCTCCGGACAGAACGGGGTTGCCGAGCTGCATCGGCCCGCCGCCCTGGTTCGCGATGACGAGCAGCGTCCCCGCGTTCGGCCCGGTGTCGTTCGTCTGCGTGCCGAGGTCGATCGCGTCGTTGTACGCGAGCGGCGTCTCGGTCCCGGTCGGCCCGTGCGTCGCGACGAACGCGGGCGCGGGCGGCGCCTCGTCGTCGGTGATCGTCAGCACGTGGCGCAGGATCCCGGTCGTGATGACCTCGGTCATGCTCGGGCCGGTGAGGTGGACCGCGACCGTCTCGGGACCCTCGAGGTCGGTGTCGTCGAGCACCTGGATCGTCACGTCTCGCGTCGTCCCGCTCGCGGTGCCGGCGCTGAACTGGACGGAGACCGGGTTGATCGACGCGTAGTCGGCGCCCGAGGTCGCGCTCCCCGTGCCGTCGTCGCTGACGATCAGGTCGATGTCGAAGCCCAGGCTCGCGCCCGGCGACAGGTCGAGTTCGACGGCGGCGACGTAGCTGTTGGCGGTCTCGTCCGGCGTGAGGGTGGTCGCCGCCTGGAACGCGACCGCGGCGGTGTCGATCTCGAGCAGGGTGACGGTCTGGGTCGTCGCGCCTCCGAGCGCGCCGCCGCTCACGTCCTGGAGGCCCAGGACGACGGTCTCGTTCGCACCCTCCGCGAGGCTGTCGTCGATCGCCGTCAGGCTCACGGTCTGGATGTCGCCGCTGACGCTGCCCGTCGGGAAGGTCACGGTCACCGGCGCGAACGCGAAGTAGTCGGACGCCGACGTCGCCGTTCCCGTCCCGCGATCGACCACGTCGACCGTGAGGTCGGCGGTCAGCTCGGCGAGGGTCGTCGACAGCCGGACGTCCACGTTCAGGGCGCCCCCGCCCTCGGAGTGGTCGACCGCCGATGTGGTGAACGCGACCGTCGTCGGGGGCGGCGGCGCGGCGTCGTCACCGTCGCCGCCGCCGCTGCTGCACGCCCAGGCCCCGGTCGCGCAAATGGCGACCCACACGCTCATCCTTGTTCGATCTTGCAATGTCCCTGCCCTCGCGATGTCCGTCGGGTGTCCGTCGGATCCGGCTGTAGCGCGGATGGGCAGGGGTCCGCTTCGGGACACGTAGCCGCCCCAGGTCGAGGCATCGAACGCCCGAAGCGGTCTCGGACGGCCGATCAGTCCGGATCGAGCGCGGCGCTCTTCATCTCGCCCAGCCGCACGGCCAGCGAGGCCGCCAGCCCCGCGTGCTCGGGCCGGCCGAAGAGGTTCACGAGCTCGTCGGGGTCCGTCTCCAGGTCGTACAGCTCCCACTCGTCGAGCTCGTGGAAGTGCATGAGCTTGTAGCGGTCGGTCCGGATCCCGTAGTGCTTGGCGACCTGGTGCGGGCCCGGGAATTCGAAGTACCGGTAGTAGATGGCGTCACGCCAGTCCTTCGGCGTCGTACCGGACAGCAACGGGACGAGCGAGCGGCCCTGCATGTCGTCCGGCGTCGGCGCTCCCGCGAGCTCCAGGAACGTCGGCGCGTAGTCGAGGTTCTGGATCATCGCGCTGCACTCGCTCCCGGGCTGGACGACGCCGGGCCAGCGCACGATGAATGGCATCTGCAGCGACTCCTCGTACATCCACCGCTTGTCGTACCAGCCGTGGTCGCCCAGGTAGAAGCCCTGGTCCGAGCAGTAGATGACGACCGTGTTGTCGGCGAGGTCGTTCTCGTCGAGCCAGTCGACGAGCCGCCCGACGCTCTCGTCCACGCCGCGCACGCAGCGCAGGTAGTTCTTCACGTACCGCTGGTACTTCCACCGCACGAGGTCCTCGCCCTCCAGCTTCGCCGCGTGGAACGCCTCGTTCCGCGGACCGAACGCGGCGTCCCACTTCGCGCGCTGCTCGTCGGTCATGCGCGCGAGGTTCCGGTAGCCCGACGCGTCGAGCGCGCTGCCGCCCTTCGGCACCGACCCGTCCGTGGGCGGGACGAAGAGGTCGTAGAAGAGCTCCATGTGCCGGTCGATCGTCATCTGCGACGCGTTCGCTCCGCTCGCGTCGTCGGCGTGGTCGTCGAACAGCGTCGGCGGCACGGGCAGGTCGATGTCGGCGTACAGGTCCAGGTGGCGCGCCGCCGGCATCCACGTCCTGTGCGGGGCCTTGTGCTGGCACATCAGCATCCACGGCCGATCGCTCTCCTTCTGCTCTTCCAGCCACGCGAGCGCGAGGTCCGTCACGACGTCCGTGCAGTGCCCTTCGACCTCGCGCGGACCGTCCGCCGTGCGCAGGCGCGGGTTGTAGTACGCGCCCTGACCGGGCAGCACGTCCCAGTGGTCGAAGCCCTCCGGCGTCGTGCCGAGGTGCCACTTCCCGACGAGCGCGGTCGTGTACCCCGCGCCGCGGAGCATCTTCGGGAAGGTGGGCTGGGATCCGTCGAACTTGTTTCCGTTGCGGCGGAAGCCGTTCAGGTGGCTGTGCTTGCCCGTGAGGATCACGGCCCGGCTCGGGCCGCAGATCGAGTTGGTGCAGAAGGAACGGCGGAACAGCATCCCCTCGGAGGCGAGCTGATCGATCCGGGGGGTGGGATCGATGGCGGCCAGCGGACCGCCGTACGCGCCGATGGCGTGGGTCGCGTGGTCGTCGCTGAAGACGAACAGGACATTCGGTCGCTCCTGCGCCGCGTTCGGTGATGGTGACGCAATCACGTCGGCCGAGGCGACGGAGAGGACGGCTGCGAGTAACGCGCTGGTTCGGTGGTGCTGTGACATTCCGCCCAGACCCTACCTGCCACCGCCCGAACGGTCCAAAGTGAGCCCATGACACGTTCGTCCACCCAGCGGACGCCGGTGCTCGACGCGCACCGGACGACCCTGCGCAACTCCTTCGTCGACTGGTTGGTCGACATGGAGCCGGTGGACGTGCTCGACGTCGGCGCGGGCAACGGCGCGCTCGTCGCCGCGTTGAAGGAGCGGGGCGTGCGCGCCTTCGGTCTCGAGTCCTCGCAGGAGCGCATCGAGGAAGCGAAGGGTCTGGAGCGTGCGGTCGTGTACGGCAACGCGGAGGAGATCGAAGCGCCCGACGACGGCGCGTCCTGGGTCACGCTCCGTCACGTGCTGCACCACCTTCGTCGTCCCGAGTTCGCCGTGCGCGAGGCGCTCCGGGTTGCGCGCGACGGCGTGCTGCTCGCCGAGCCGATCTCGCGCACCGCGCTCCCGATGCACGCGCCGACGGTGCGCATGGAGGATGCGCTGCGGTCGCTCGACCGTGCGCGGGGCATGCTGCACGACGAGGACCTCTCACCGGCGCGCCTCGTCGCGCTGCTCCCGCCGACCGCCCGCATCGAGGTGCGCATGATCGCGCCGATGACCCGCCTCCCCCCGGCGGAGGTGCTGACCCTCATCGAGCACAGCGCGGGCGGGTTGCCGATCCACCGCGCCGAGCAAGAGGGACTCGCGATCGCGCTGGAGGCTGCCGAGGCCGGCTGGCTCGCACCCGCGGGGTCCGCGATGGTCGCGTGCAGGCTGCGGTGATCGCGATCGCGCCTCGATCGCGGTAACGTCGCTCCCATGAGCGCATCGAAGAAGGCCGCGGGCAGGCGAGCGGCGGACCTCGTGGAGACCGGTCAGAAGGTCGGACTCGGAACAGGATCGACCGTCTTCTTCACGCTGGAGCGGCTCGGGGAGCGGATCCGCGACGAGGGCCTGGAGATCGTCGGCGTCCCCACGTCGGTCGACACCGAGACGAAGGCCGGTGAGCTCGGGATCCCGCTGACGACGCTCGACGAGATCGAGCGGCTCGACGTGACCATCGACGGAGCCGACGAGATCGACGGCGCGTTCGCGATGATCAAGGGCGGCGGCGGCGCGCTGCTGCGGGAGAAGGTCGTCGCGTCGGTCAGCGACCACGTCGTGATCATCGTCGGGCCCGACAAGGTGGTGGAGACGCTCGGGACGACCTTCGACCTGCCGGTCGAGGTGGCGCCGTTCGCCAGGGCGACGGTGGATCGCGCGATCCGGCGCCTCGGCGGTCAGCCCCGGCTCCGCGACCGCGAAGGTGCTGCCTACCGGACGGACAACGGGAACGAGATCCTCGACGTCCACTTCGCGGCGGGGATCGACGACCCGCCGGCGATGGAGCTCGCGCTGGACGCGATCCCGGGTGTCGTCGAGTCGGGCCTCTTCATCGACCTCGCGCGCACGCTCGTGATCGGGCACGACGACGGCACGGCGGACGTGCGGTCGGCGGCGGTGAGCTGAGTGTCTCCTTTCGGGACAGGTGGGCTAGATGGCGATCGAGCTGCTCTCGCAGTTCTGCGGCAGATCTTTCGAGGAGCAGCCTGGGGCCGAGAGCGGCGAAGTCTGCGGCAGCGGGCCGCCGTGGCGCGACCTCCTTACTCCACCGCTTCGGCCCCTCCTTCCGATCGTCCTCTATCCATGCTCAAGCAAGTCTCGCGCGCCCTGACGGGCGCCCTGCTGCTCACCGCCCCCGCCGCCGCTCATGAACTCCCGCGGCGAGGTGCTCCTCTCCGCCAACCTCGAGGGCCCGGGGGTCACTCCGGTCGATGAGCGCGCGCTCTTCTTCGGGACCCCCGGCTCGTTGACGCCGATCGTCCGCGGGGGCGCTCAGCTCTCCGATCTTCCGGGCAGCGTGCTCCTCTCGGTCGGCAAGTTCGCGGCCAACCGGAACGGCCTCGTGGTGTTCGAGGCGCTGACGGCTCCGGTCGGGACCTTCGACGTGTCGACGTCGCTCTGGGCCTGGGAGCCTGGCCTCACCGAGCCGTTCCTCGTCGCGCAGACGGGCGAGCCGCTGCCTTTCGGCAGCGGAACGAAGGACCCGACGCTCGTCACGTTCCTCGGTGGGCCCGGTTCGCAGAGCGGCTTCGGAAGCCAGCTCAACGACTCCGGGGTCCTGCTCTTCGAGGCCGCGTTCGACGCCGACGCGACGGCCGGCATCTACGAGGTCGACCTCTCCGACACCGGTGAGTCGATCGGCACGCGCTACTGCACGCCCGCGGTCGCGAACTCGACCGGCGATCCCGGCAGCCTCGTGGTCGCCGGCAGCTCGGTCGTCAGCGAGAACGAGGTGATCCTCTCGGCCCGTGACCTGCCGCCTGTGTCCTTCGGCTTCTTCCTGACGAGCACGACGCAGGCAATGACGGCGAACCCCGGCGGCAGCCAGGGCGTGCTGTGCCTCGGCGGCTCGATCGGTCGCTACGTCGGCGCGGGTCAGATCCTGAACTCGGGCGGCGCCGGCCGGTTCGAGCTGACGCTCGACCTGACGCAGACGCCGACCCCGAACGGGTTCGTCGCCATCCAGGCGGGCCAGACCTGGAACTTCCAGGCCTGGCACCGCGACAGCGTCGGCGGCAACGCGACGTCGAACTTCACGGACGCGGTCAGCGTCACCTTCGAGTGATCCCGACCCGGGTTCCAGAACTGGCGCCGCGCCGAACGATCACGTGAACACATCCACCGTCACCGCTCCCGCCCAGGACCTCGAGACGCGACTGCGCTCGCTCTCCAGGACCGTCGTGGCGCCGCTCGGGGACGCGTTCACCGATGCGCTCGGCGCGGCGCCGACCCGTCCCGCACTGCTCGTCGAGGGGCTCGGCATCGCCGCGGACGCGGCGATGCAGGCCGGCGCGAGCGAGGTCGCCGTCGGTGCGCTTCACGAGTGCATCGCGCATCTTGCGAGCCTTCAGGACGAGTTCCCCGGCGGCCGCTCCGACCTGCTCGCGATCCTCTCCGGCTGGCTGCCGGAGACGCGCGACAAGGAGGACCGCCAGGCGCGGCAGGCCGCGTTCCGCGCGATGTCGACGATCACGGGGACGCGCTACGAGGCGCTCTACAACGCGTACGTGTACGCGCCGTCCTCGACCGATCCCGATCTCTGCGACACCGCGTGGATCGTCGCGCGCCTGGGCCTGCGCAGGCTCCGCCACGGCCCGTCCATCCGCCTGACGTCGATGCGGGCGGACGAGACCGGCGTCGACGTGCCGCGCCGCCTCACGCTCTCCGGTGAGCCGCTGGAGAGCTCGCCGCGGCGGCTCCTCATCCCCGAGTTCTGCAGCGATCCCCTGCCGAGGCTGGAGGTGCAGGAGTCGACGGGCCGCTTCGACCTCGTGCTCGGCGCGAAGTCGCCGCCGCTCGACCGCGCGGCCGATCTCGCCCTCGGCTCGCTGAGCCGCGGGCTCGTGCCGCGCCATCGCACGGAGGATCGAGCGTGGGACTACACGATGCACACGGCGACCCGCCCCGCGGCCGTTCAGGTGATCGACCTGCTCGTCCACCGCGACCTCTTCGGCGGCCGGCCGCCGATCGCGACGTTTCAGCTCGGCGGCGGCAACCCCGACCTGCGCGGGCCGCAGTTCGAACAGGCGGACCAGATCGACCTGCCGCTGGAGCAGCGCGCGCTGGGGCTCGGCCTCTCGCGACTTGGATCGAGCGAGATCCCGCGCTGCCAGGAACTCCTGACCCACTCGTTCGAGCGCATCGGCTGGAACCCCGACGCGTTCCGCGCCCACCGCGTCCGCGTGATGTACCCGGCGCCGATGGTGACGATCCTGCTGTGGCTGGAGCTGCCGGGTCGCGCTACCTAGAGGTGTCGGTCTCGGGCGCCGTGCGCAGCGCGATCACGCGTACGTTCGCGTCCTTCCCCTTCACCCCCTCGACCATCTCGCGGAGTTCGTCCTTCAGCGGCTTCTCGACTCGATCGGGACTCGCGAGCACGATCTCCACGCCGAACCCGTCCTCGATGTCGGACTCGGCCATGAGCACGAGCTCGACGCCCGTCTCGTACTCCAGTCGATCCTCGATCTCCTCCCTGAGCGACTTCGTCAGCGGGCGCGCCCAGGGGCGACCGACCCCGTCGTCGAGCGACGCGTCGAGGTTCGTGGCCAGCATGTAGGTGATCGGGAAGAACGCGATCACGATGCCCACCATGTTCCTGCGCACCCACGGCGGCGACGGCTCGCCCGCCCGCGCGGCGTCGAGGCCGAAGAGGCGGAAGACCAGCGCGGCGCCCAGGAGGATCGCGTTGAGGTTCGTCAGGAAGAGCAGGGCTGCGCCGCCCGCGACGTCGAATCGACCCTTCGTCGCGGCGAGCGCGGTCGAGGCGATCGGCGGAACGAGCGCGACGGCGATCGCGACGCCGACCAGCGTGCCCTGGAGTCCGGGGCGCGCGAGCGAGAACGCGGCCGCGATCCCCGAGAGGAGCGCGATCCCGAGGTCGAACAGGTTCGGCGCACCGCGCGCGACGATCTCGGCGGTCAGGTCCCCGCGCGGGTTGAGCAGCCCGACCAGCGTGGCCGCGAGGAGAGCGCCGACGATTCCGCCCACCATCGCGATGCGAGCGCGGCGGAACAGGTCGCGATTGCACTGCACGAGCGCCATGCCGGCCGCGACGATCGGCGTCATGAGCGGGGCGACGAGCATCGCCCCGATCACGACGCTCGCCGACGACTGGACGAGCCCGAAGGACGCGATGCCCGCGCTCAGCATCATCATCACGACGAAGTTCGCCGACAGGCTGCCGCCGTCCCGGAGCGTCTTGTGCAGGTCCTGGCGCGCCTCGCGGTCGAGGGTCGGCAGGTACAGACGCAGGCGCTCCACCGCGCGTTCGAAGCGCCCGGCGCCGGCCGCCTGCGCCGACCGCGCGAATCCGAGCGCGATCGCCCAGTCGGGGTGTTCCTGGCGCGTTGCGGCGAGGCGACCGAGGAGCTCGGCGGCGTTCAGCTCGGCGTCGGCCGCGAACAGGACGAGGTCGCTCGTCCGTACGGTCTCCGCGATCGCGTCGTCGAGCGACTGCTTGGGTTCGCGCTGCTCGAGGCGTTCCCGGTGCGACTCGTCGACGCGATCGCGCGAGCGTGCGTACACCCGCTTGGACCGCACGTGATCCGACGGATCGGAGAGGGCGATCACCGGGCACTCCTCGTTCGTGAAGGTGCGGGCGGCGAGGCGTAGGGCGTAGCCGCCGCCCCCTCGCACCTGCGGGACGAGGACGCGAAGCGGCTCGCTCTTGAGGGTGCCGACGTCGAGCACCAGGACGTCCTCGGGCGCAGCGCGCGCGAGGTGCGAGACGATCGCGTGAGCGTCCTCGCCCGCTCCCTTTTCGGCTCCTTTCTCTGGCAGGTCGAGCACGAGCTCCTCCGCGCCGAGCTCGCGTGCAGCGGCGAGGATCGCACGTCGCCGCTTCGGGCCGCGACAGTCGTAGAGCGTCGCGCGCGCGTGACCGTCCTCACCAAGTGCCGCGCCGAGCGCCTCGCGGACGGTCGCGACGAGCTCGGGCAAGTCCTTCTCGTCCTCCTCGACGGGTTCGAACACCGGCGACGGCTGCTTCGTCACGCAGAGGATGTCGAGCGGCTTCCCGCGCGCCTCCGCGATGCGAAGCGCCCAGGGGATCGCGCGACACCCATCCTCGTGGAGGACGACGAGGAGGACCGCGTTGCGCGCTTGCATGCGGTGGAATCTAACGGACGCGGCGCATTCCCTACGATGCCCGCATGTCTCCCGACACGGACCGACCCGTGGCGCCCGACGAGGACCCCCTCCTGCGCGCGATCCTGCGCCTCGTCCTCGTCGCGGCGATCGTCACCGCGCCGCTCTTCCTGTTCGGGGAGGGCTTCGAGGCCGAGTACGTCGGTCGCGTCGCGGCTTCGAACGGCGCGTGCATCCTGCTGTGCCTCGGTCTCCTCGCGCTCCAGAAGCGCGGCCGCGCCCGGCTCGCGGCGCAGCTCCTCGTCGGGGGGCTGATGGCGCTCGTCGGCGTGCTCGCCTGGGTGAACGGCGAGCCGCCGCACGTCAACGTGATCAACTTCACGCTCGTGACCGTTCTCGCGAGCGCACTGCTCGACCGTGGATCCGTTCTCCTCTTCGCCTCCCTCTGCGCGGCGGAGATGACGGCGCTGGCCTGGATCCGCCCCCTGGAGCGCGCCGGGGCCGACCTGGCCGAGCAGCGCTTCGAGTCGATCGTCCAGATCCTCCCGACCTTCGTCGTGGTGGCCTGGATCCTGGCCATCCGGAGCCGCGGTTCGAGGCAGTAGTCGGGACGTTTCGGCGGATTCCCGGTCGACTTCTGCCCCGAAGCGGCCGAAGGTGCCGGTAGAAGCTATGCTTCCGCCAACGGCCGGCGCCCCATGGCGAGGCCGATTCCTTCCCCTGGGCCGCAGGAGACACGCGTCCCGAGGCGCACGACAGGATCCGCGCCGCGTGACCCCGCCGAGAGAACTCGGCACGGTCCGCCGCAGGGTCGCGCCCTTCACCGCACCGCTCGTCCTCTCGCTGTCGTTGGGATCAGCACGCGCTCGACGTTGACGTCGCGCGCGACACCCCACGATCCAGATGACGAACGACACCTCGCGGCGTCGGCGGTCCCGCCGTAGCCGTCCCAAGAACCGCTCGCAGAACCAGTCTCCGGCGGAACGATCCCCGCAGGAGGAATCGCGGCCGGAGCACAAGTCCGAGCCGAAGTCCGGCCCCGTCGACGCCGGCGAGTTCTCGACCTTCGGCCTGCACCAGAGCGTCCTGCGCGGCGTCGCCGCCGCCGGATTCACCGAGGCGCGTCCGATCCAGCGCAAGGCGATCCCGTCCGTGCTCGACGGCCGCGACGTGCTCGGTCTCGCCCAGACCGGCACCGGCAAGACCGCCGCGTTCGCGCTCCCGATCCTCGAGCGCCTGCGCACGAAGAGCGGCCCGCGCCGCGGTCCGCGCGCGCTGGTCGTCGCGCCGACGCGCGAGCTCGCCAGCCAGATCCACGAGGAGTTCGGCCGCCTCGGCGAGTTCACGCGCGTGCGCTCGACGACGGTGTTCGGCGGCGTGCCGCAGGGCTCGCAGGTCCGCGCGCTCTCCTCGCGTCCCGAGGTCGTCGTCGCCTGCCCCGGGCGGCTGCTCGATCTCGTCGACCAGGGACACGTGAACCTCTCCGACGTCGAGGTCCTCGTGCTCGACGAGGCGGACCACATGTTCGACATGGGGTTCCTGCCGTCGGTGCGGCGCATCCTGAAGGCGCTCCCCGGACGGCGGCAGAACCTGCTCTTCTCGGCCACGATGCCGAAGGAGATCCGCCGCCTCGCCGACGACGTCCTGCGCAAGCCGGCCGTCGTCGAACTCGCGCACTCGCGTCCCGCGGACACGATCGAGCACGCGATCTACGCGTGCGCGCAGGACCGCCGGGTCGAGCTGCTCGAGCACCTGCTCGACGGCGACGACTTCACGTCGGCGATCGTCTTCCTCCGCACGAAGCACCGCGCCCGCCGCATCGCGAAGCAGCTCGACGCGCGCGGTCACCGCGCCGTGGCGCTGCAGGGCAACATGAGCCAGAACCAGCGCGTGCGCGCGATGGAGGCCTTCCGGCGCGGCGACTACGACGTGCTCGTCGCGACCGATATCGCCGCGCGCGGGATCGACGTCGCGGACGTCAGCCACGTCGTGAACTTCGACGTTCCGAACACGCCGGACGCGTACACGCACCGCATCGGCCGCACCGGGCGCTCCGAGAAGGAGGGCAAGGCGTTCACCTTCGCCTCCTACGAGGACGACGCCCAGATCAAGGCGATCGAGAAGCACCTCGGCCAGCGCATTCCGCGCCTGAAGCTGGAGGGCTTCGACGCCGGATCCCCGCGCTCCGTGGCCGCTCGATCCGGCGCCGGCCGGAACGCCGGCCCGAGGAACGGCGGCGGACCCTCCGGCGGCGGGAAGGGCCCGCGCCGCGGAAAGGGCGGCGGACCCCGCCGCGGCAAGGGCGGCCCGCGCGGCCGTGGCGCCGGTGGCCCGACGGGTTTCGCCCGGCCGAAGGCCGCGCAGAAGTCCACGGGTACGGCCAAGCCCTCCACGGCGAAGACCTCCGCCCCGCGCCGCTCGTTCGGCGACGGCGTGTAGTTCTTCGGATCGGAAACGGGCGACGTCGTCCGTTTCCACGCGCCGGAATCGGTTTCACGATCCCGCGCACCAAGGGCCTCTCCTGGCCTCTCGAGCACGGTTGGCACCGCCGTTGCTCCACAGGTCGGCGATGGAGTCCCTGAAGTCCCATCTCGGTCTCCGTTCCATGGATATGGAAGGACGGTCGCTCGGCACGGAGCGGCCGTCCGTGTCCACGGGAACGGGAGACGGTCGGCCCGCCAGCGGTCGCTTCCTCTCGTTCCTGCAGTCGCGGACGTCGGAGGCGGCGGGCGGTACCGCCCGGCGGACGCAGGCGTCGATGGAGGACGACGTCGCCGAGCGGATCCGCGGCGGACGGACCGACGCCGCCGACGCGGGCCCCCAGCGGCCCGATGCCCCCGAGCGCGACCAGCGTGGTGCGCGCGAGACGGAGGGCGATGCGCGCGACGTCGGGCGTCGCCCCGAGCAGCGCAGTGACTCCGACCGCCCGCGCGCCGATCGGTCGAACCGTGCCGAGCAGGGGAACGAGCGCGGCGCAGATGGCCCCGAGCTCTCCTCCCGCGAACGTGCGATCGGTTGGACCGACGCGAGCGATGCCCACGGCTCGGACGAGACCGATGCGCACGAGGGCGAGGCGCTCGCCGCGCCCGTCCTGCCCCCGGTCCAGCAGAACGGTCCGGCGCGCTCCGAAGCGGGGCACGTCGCCGCCGCGACCCTACATCCCACCTCGGTGGGGTCCGCCGTCGGCGGTGCCTTCGCCCCGGGCGCTGCGCGCGGCGGCGCGGGAGGCGTC
>JBCDGE010000098.1:0-29602 GCA_038757895.1 Planctomycetota bacterium
CTCCGGCCGTTCGGGGGCGTCCCCGCGGCGGCCCGCCGCGGGCGCCGCTATCATCGTGCGCCGAAAACGCGGCCCGAGCCCCATCCGGACCCCATGACGACCACGACCACGCGCCCCCGCCCCACGCTCGACGACCTCCGCCCCCACTTCGGCAAGTGGGAGATCGTCGGTGACCTGATCGACCAGTCGATCGACCTCATGCTGAACCTGCGCCAGAGCGGCCACCCGGGCGGCTCGCGCTCCAAGGTTCCGATGATGGTCGCGACGACGCTGGGCGCAGGCATGCGCTGGGACGTGCGTCGCGCGGACAACCCGTTCGGCGATCGCTACGTCCTCGTCGCGGGCCACTGCAACCCGGGCACGTACGCGATGCTCGCCGTCTACAACGAGGCGCTCCGCATCATGCACGAGCGCACCGGCGACGGCCGATACCTCGTCCCGAAGGCGGACGAGCGGATGCTCACCTGGGAGGACCTCCTGTGGCTGCGCCACAACGGCCACCTGCCCGGTCACGCCGAGATGGAGGGCAAGACGCTCTTCTTCAAGTTCAACACCGGGCCGAGCGGCCACGGTGCGCCGGCCGCGCTCGGCGAGGCGATGGCGCTCAAGCACGCCGGCTCGGACACCAAGGTGTTCGCGGTCGAGGGCGAGGGCGGACACACCGCCGGCGCCCACCACGAGGTCAAGAACTCGGCGTACGGGCTGGGCCTCGACAACCTGATCTACCTGTTCGACTGGAACGACCACGGCATCGACTCGTTCGCGAACTCCGAGGTCGCGCACGGGACGCCCCGGGAGTGGTTCGAGCCGTACGGCTGGCGCGTTGCGGGCGCCGAGGACGGCCACGACTACGAGCAGATCACGACGGCGCTCCTGGAGATCGTGCACGCCGAGGACACCGGCGGCCGGCCCGGCTGCGTGTGGTTCAAGACGCGCAAGGGCCGCGGCTACGGCGTGTTCGACGCCGCGTCGCACGGCAAGGCGCACGGGCGCAACTCGGAGGCCTTCTGGGCCTGCCGCGCCGAGTTCGCCGAGAAGTACGGCGTCACCTTCGAGGGGCACGGCGACACGAACGATCCGGGCGAGGACGGCTGCCGCGAGCAGACGAAGGGCTGGTTCGAGACCGTCTTCAGCGTCCTTCGCAACACCGAGGGCCTCGCGGAGTACGTCGCCGACACGCTCGTCGGGCTCGGCGACTCGATCCCCGAGCGCCCCGAGGGCCTGCGGCTCGACCCGGCGAAGAACATGCACGAGGACCGCGGGTGGCTCGACGAGCTGCCGGACGCGCTCTTCGTCGAGCCCGGCTCCAAGGCCGCGAACAAGGACGGCTTCGCCAAGTTCGGCGCGTGGGTGAACAGCCTCGCGAAGGAGCGCATGGGCCGCCCGCTCGTGCTCGCTTGCTCGGCCGACCTCGCGGACTCGACGGCCATCAGCGGCTTCGCGAAGAACTTCGGCGACGCGCAGAACTTCGGCTGGTACGAGCGCGACTCGAACCCGACCGGATCGCTGCTGCCCCAGCAGATCACCGAGTTCACGAACGCCGGCCTCGTCGTCGGCGCCGCGACCGTCAACATGAGCCCGACGCCCGAGGACGCCTTCCTCGGCTACTGGGGCTCGTGCTCGACCTACGGCAGCTTCTCGTACCTCAAGTACGGGATGATGCGCCTCTTCAGCCAGCTCGCGCAGGACTGCGAGCTGAAGGTCGGCAAGGTGATCTGGGTCGCGGGCCACTCCGGTCCGGAGACGGCCGAGGACAGCCGCACGCACTTCGGCATCTTCTCACCGGTCGTCACGCAGCTCTTCCCCGAGGGGCACGTGATCAACCTGCGCCCGTGGGAGCACAACGAGGTCGCGCCGGCGCTCGCGGCGGCGCTCAAGACCGACGTGCCGATCATCGCGCTGCACCTGACGCGGCCGGGCGTCGTGATCCCCGACCGCAAGGCGCTCGGGATCCCGAGCCACCTGGAGGCCGCGAAGGGCGCGTACGTCCTGCGCGACTACGACGCGAGCCGGCCGAAGGAGGGCACGCTGATCGTCGAGGGCACCTCGACGATGGAGTCGATGATCGAGATGCTGCCGGCGTTCCACGACGGCAGCGCGCCGAACTGCAAGATCGTCGCGACGTCGAGCTACGAGCTGTTCATGCGCCAGCCCAAGGAGTACCGCGACAGCGTGCTCCACAAGTCGGACTGGCTCGACAGCACCGTGATCTCGAACGGCAGCCGCATCGGCATGCACCCGTGGCTCTCGACGAAGGTCGCCGAGCAGTATGCGATGACGAGCGACCACGACGACCGCTGGCGCACCGGCGGCAGCGTCGCCGAGGTCAAGGTCGAGGCGAAGATCGACGCCGCGAGCCTCATGGAGGGCATCCGTCGCTTCGCGAACGACCGCGAGGAGCGCCTCGGCAGGCTCCACTACGCCTGAGCGCACGCCGCACCTGACCCGGGTACCATCTTGGCGTCCCGTCCCTGGTGGGACGGGGCGCAAGAGAACGATGAAGCGCGCGATCGACGCTGTGATAGGGCTCGCGGTGGCGGCCTTCGGGATCCTCGCCCTGGAGCAGGGCCTCGCCCTCGCCGGGGTCGGGGATCGTCCCGAGACGGTCAACTCCTCGCGCGGGTTCGACCCGAGCGCCGCGTACCTGATCCCTCACGACGAGCCGCCGGGCTCGTGGAAGACCCAGTTCGGCGACGGCAAGGTGACCGAGAGGGTCATCACGCCGAGCCGCCCCGACTTGATCCGCGTCGAGGTCTTCGGAGGTTCGAACACGTACGGATTCAACGTCCGGCACCTCGCTGGAGCCCTCGCCAAGAATGCGGGCAAGAGGGCCTACGAAGCGTTCAACCTCGGGCGCCCTGGCTACGGCTCCGAGCGCGTCAAGTTCATCCTCGATCAGGCCGTCGAGCACACGGAGCCCGACGTCGTCGTGATCTACTCGGGGCACAACGAGTTCGTCGAGCGCGGATTCCAGATGGACCTCGAGGAGAAGGCTCCCACGGGCCTCCTGGCGGCACCCGCCGAACTCGTCTCACGGTCCCGTCTCTACCGCGGCTTCCTCGCGTCCTCCGCGCCGCGGGAGTCGCGCCAGGCCAAGCCGAGCGCCTGGAAGTGGGAGTACCAGAAGTTCGCCGACCTCCAGTACGACGAGACGCTCGCCTACTTCGCGGCGTATGAGCGCAACCTGCGCTCGATGTGCAAGCGGTCGCTGAAGAGAGGCGTGCGCGTGATGATCTGCACGGTCATCCACAACCGCCTGTCGAAGCCGTTCGTCTCGAACTACGACGAGGCGCGCACGCCTGAGGAGGTGGCCGCATGCGAAGCCAAGCTCGCCGAGGCCCAGGCACTCCTCCCGGACTACTTCAGCCTCCTCCTCCCGACCCAGGAGATCGAGCGCCCGAACCCCAAGGACTACGCCTCGGGGCCCGTCAAGGACAGGGACGGAGGCACGCTCGAGTCGTGGCAGAAGATGACCGGGCCGCTGGCGGGCCGCTCGCGCAAGATCCCCAGTAACGACGTGTGGACGCCCGTCGTGGCCGAGGTCGACCGCGCGCTCGTCAAGCTCCACGCCGGCGACCTCGGCGGGCGGTCGAAGGCCGACCTGGAGCGCGCGGAGACGCTGTACCGCGAGGTGCTGGAGATCGAGGACGATCACCCGCTGTCCCACTTCATCCTCGGACTGCTCGGCTATCCGCTCGGCCGCGACCGCGCCGCGATGCACGAGCAGTTCGAACTCGCCGCGGTGATGGACCGCGCGCCTCGCAAGGGCTCGGATCTGACCAACGCGATCGTCCGGCGCGTCGCCGCGGACACGGAGGGCGTCGAGCTCTTCGACGCGGACGCGCTCTTCGAGGAGTGCCACCCGGACGGGATCGTCGGGTGGGACTGGATGATGGACCACTGCCACCTCCACGTCGGCGGCCGCCTCGTCCTGATGGAGATGCTCGCAGATCGAATCTACGAGGTGTGGCCGCCCTCCGAGTTCCCCATGGGAGGTGAGTGAGCGATGAAGAGCTTCCTTGGCCGTCACCGACTGATCTGGGTCGTCCCGCTGCTCATCTGGTCGCTGTACGGCGCGTACGCATACTGGCTCGCGAGCGTCGAATCGGACACGCCGAGCTCGGCGTTCATCTACGACCTGTAGCGTCGGTGGCGTGAAGTCGCTCCTCGCCGTCGCCGCAGCCGTCACCGCGATGGCTCTCGTGGTGCTCGTTCTCCTGACGGAGAGCCGCGAGAGCGCGCCGGGACCGCCGAGCGTCTCGCACGCGGTGCCGCCCGACGAGAGCGAGGCGAGCGACGCGGTCGAGCTCCTCGCTCCCCCGGTCGAGCCGCCGCGCGTCGAGGTGAGTGCGCCGGCGCCGGCCGCCGAGCCGACATCGAACGAGTCCGAGAGCGTCGCTCCGGCCGGAACCGTCGCCTCCGCACGGGACGCGACGATCGAAGGCCGGGTCGTCGCTGGCGCCGGTGCGCCCCGCGAGGGTGAGCCGATCGAAGGCGCGGTCGTCACGTGCCGCGGTACGGAAACGCGGTCCGACCCGGAGGGACGGTTCCGACTGCGCGTCGCGTCGAAGGGCTACATCGGCGTGATCGTGCGCGCCGAGGGCTATCGACCGGGCGGCGTCACTCCCGGCGCGGTCCGCGCGGGCGAGACGACGACGGTCGAGGTGCGGCTGGAACCGGAGCTCGGGTCCGAGTGGAGCGTGCACGGGTACGTGCGGACCGGGCGCGGCGCGGTGGTCGCGGACGCGCTCGTGCGCTGCGGGGTCGCCGACGAGCGCGAGACGCGTTCGGACGCGACGGGTTTCTACAGGCTGCGCGGACTGAAGCTCGAACCGGGTGTGCTCGCCGAGGTGACGGCGGAGTTCGACGGCTTCGCCCGGGCGAGCGCCTACGCAGAGGGTGTCGAACCGCCGCCCGAGGACGGGATCGAGCTCGACCTCGTGCTTCGGACGGGGGCCCGGGTCGCGGGCCGCGTCCTCGACTCCAGCGGAGACCCCGTCGCACGCGGCCGCGTGTGGCTCGGCGACCACCCCGACTTCGCGTCGAACGCCCGCGCGGCGACGGACCGGCAGGGTCGTTTCCAGTTCGAGTCGATCCGCGCTCGACGGACCCTCCTCGGGTTCGAGAAGCGCGGCCATCCGACCGACGTACGCACCATCACGCCGATCGACGGAGAGACGCTCTTCGTCGAGATCCGCCTCCCCGAGGGCGCAGCCCTCACGGGCAGGGTCGTCGACACGGCGGGCGAGCCCGTGGCGCGCGCGCTCGTCGTCGCGACGAGAGCCGAGTCGTCCGAGAGCCTGGGCGCCACGTCGCGCGGCAGCGCCGCGGCGACGGACGCCGACGGGAACTTCACGATCGAAGGCGTCCCGCTCGGGAGCATCGAACTCAGGGCAACGGGTCGAGACCACGCGCCTTCGTTCCTCACCGTCGAGCATCCGTCCGAGGACGAGGTCGTGCTCGTGATCCAGGAGCGGATCCTCCTGCGCGGCCGAGTCACCGACGCGGTCACGGGCAACCCGATCGAGCGGTTCCGGGTGCGCCTCGAGCTGCCGCGGGACCTCGGTGGCAAGCGCTGGTTCGACGGCATCGACGGCTCGTGGGTGTACGGCGGCCGGCCGTTCGAGTCGCTGGACGGGCGCTGGGTCACGGCCGGCGAGGACCCGTTCGCGGCCGGCGTCACGACACTGATCGAGGTGAGCGCGGAGGGCTACGAGCCCCTCACCATCGGCCCGGTCGAGACGAGCGCCGACGGCGAGTTCGAGCACGCGCTGAAGCCGCTCTGACGTCAGCGCGGCGCGGCCGCCAGCGCGTCGTCGATCGCCTGCAGCACGTCGTCCGGGTGGGTGTACAGGATCTGATGACCGGCTCCGTCGATCCGCAGCTGCACTCCGTTCGGCACGAGCTTCATCAGCTCCGGCACGTGGATCGTCGGACTCACGACGGTGTCGTCAGTCGACACGAGCGCGCGTACGGGAACGCGCAGGTCCGCGTATCGATCCACCTGAGCGCGCAGGAACGGCTTGAGAAGAGCGATGTCGTCGGTGTTCGCGCGGTAGCTCGTCGGGCGCAGCGCCAGCGGGATCGGCGAGCGCGCGAAGAGCTCGGGGACCGGCGACGGATCGAAGGCACTCGCGACCGAGCGATCGCCGAACACGGACCCCATCGGGGCGACGACGGTCTCGGACAGCAGCCACCCGAGCACCGGAACGCGTCCGATCCGATACTCCAGATCGAGCGGCGCGGGCCACGGGTGACTCGGACCGTTGAGCAGGACGACGCCGCGAACCTCGTCGGGAGCGTCCAGCGCGGCCGCGAGGCACACCGCGCCCCCGTACGAGAAACCGACGAGCAGCGGCCGCTCCAGCCCGAGCTCTCGCACGACCCCCATGAGGATCCGCGCCTGCGCGCCGGGATCGACGTCGCCGCCGGGCCGTTCGCTGTACCCGTGCCCCGGCCGATCCCACAGCACGCAGCGGTACCGCTCGCTCGCGGCGCCGAGGATGGTCGCCTCGTAGTCCTGCAGGCCGCCGTACGCGCCGTGGACGAACACGATCGGCGTACCGCTGCCGCGCTCGAGCACGTGCTGGCGCAGCCCCTCGACCTCGACGTGACGCCCGAGGCGCGGGAAGTCGCGCTCGGCGCGGTCGGCGAGGACGCGCGTCCAGATCGCGGCGGCCGCGAGCAGGACGAGGAGCGTGAGACCGACCACTCGGACCGCGCGCGGCAGGCGTTCAGGCCCGCTCGGGACCGGTCGGAGCAGGAGCACTCGTCGCCTCTCCGGCCGCCGACCGCTCGTTCAACCAGGACCCGAGCAGCGGAAGCAGGTTCGGCATCACGAAGTACGACATGATCAGCACGTCGACGCCGATCGACGCGACGAGCTGGAGCTGGGGCGGCGCGTTCGGGATCAGCGCGCGCACGATCGGGCTGATCGAGAGCACGAGGGCGCTCACGACGACGAACAGGACCAGCGCCATCCTCCAGCGGATCGGCTTCGGAGCGGCCGGCGCCTCGCTGACGCCGAACCACGCGTCGAGGGTCGTGTTCACCTCCCACTGGACGTCGGTGTCGACGACCCTGTCGATCTCGCGCAGGAGCCGGCAGCGCTCGTGGCTCTGCTCCCACTCCATCATCGCCTCGGTGGACGCGAAGCTGGCCGCGACCCGGTAGGGCTCGGCGTCAGTGGCCGGACGCACGACGGTGGCGCCGACGAAGCCCGGCCGGGCCTTCGCGGCGGTCAGCAGCCGGTCGAGCCACTCCTCGTACGTCGCGCGGTGCTCGGGCGGCACCTCGCGCGTCACGACGACCTGGACTGGATGGAGATCGGACATGGCACCCATCCATGGACCACGCGAACCGGTTTCCCAAGCGGACACGGACTCTCCCCTTCCTGCGGCGCCAGGCTCAGGTGGCCGCGCGGTCGGCGGCGAGCTCGGGGTACGCGAAGACCCCCGGCGCGCCGCCCGTGTGCAGGAACACGACGTCCCGCGCGCCCTCCAGGGCGCCCTCGCCCAGCAGGGCGACCAGGCCCGCCATCGCCTTGGCGGTGTAGACGGGGTCGAGGAGGAGGCCCTCCGCGCGCGCCGCGAGCCGCATGGCGCGCACGCCGGCCTCCGTGGGCACCGCGTAGCCCGCCCCGACGAAGCGGTCGTCGACGACGATCTCGGCGTCCGTCACGTCCGGCGCGCGACCTGAAGCCCCCGGAGGCCAGCGCGGCGCCATCTGCTCCAGGACCGATCGCACCTTCGCGCGCTTCGCGTCGCTCGTCTCGCTGACCGCGATCCCGACCACCTTCGCGGCGGAGCCGGCCGCGCGGAGGCCCGCGAGCAGCCCGGCGTGCGTCCCGGCGCTCCCGGTCGCGAGCACGACGTGACTGGGATCGACGCCGTGGCGGTCGCACTGCTCGACGAGTTCGAGCGCGCACTGCGCGTACCCCATCGAGCCGACGCCGTCCGAGGCGCCGAGCGGAACGACGTAGGGTCGGCGGCCGGCTGATTCCAGCTCCCGGACGACCTCGCCGATGCGGTCCTCCAGCGCCCCGCCCGACGCCTCGTGGACGACGCAGCCGAAGAGGTCGTCGAGCAGCCGGTTCCCCGTCGCCGCGTACGTCGGGTGGGCCTCGTACGCGGTCTCCGCGAGCGGGTTCGACACGACCGCGTGGCACTCCAGCCCGATCTTCGACGCCGCGGCGGCGGTCTGCCGGACGTGGTTCGACTGCGTCCCGCCCGAGGTCACGAGCACGTCGGCGCGGCGCTCCAGCGCGTCCGCGAGCGTGAACTCCAGCTTGCGCGTCTTGTTGCCGCCGATCGCGAGGCCCGTGCAGTCGTCGCGCTTGACGAACAGCCCCGAGGGAGAGTCGATCCGCTCCGCGAGCGCGTCCATCGGCTCGAACGGCGTGGGGAGGTGCGCGAGAGGGACGCGCGGAAGGCTCGTCAGGTCCATGGCAGAGGTCCCGCGCGTCAGCGCGACAGTCGGATCGTCGGCTCGACGCCGCCGAGCGGCCCGAGCGTGCGCGCCGTCCGCTGGCCCGTGTCGTCCCGCTCGACCCAGAACAGCTCGGTGCCGTCGCGCGGCACCCGGGTCTCGACGCGCGCGTGCTCCGCTCGCCGTCCATCGCGGAACGCACCGTGGACCTGCGCGTCGACGCCCGACCATCGGATCGACACGCGGAGGAACGCGGGCGCGGGCGCGAGTCCCGTCACGTCGATCCGAGCGTCGAGCGGTGCGCTTGGCGCGGCCTCGTACTCGTCCCCGTCGCGGGTCGCGCCGACGATCGCACCGTCGCCGACGAGCAGCACGGCGGCCGGCGGCTCGCGGTCGGCGAGGTTCGGGGCCGAGAGCACGAGCGCCGTCGTGTCGGGCGAGAGCACGCGCGTCTCGTCGACCGCGAACCACCGCACGACCCCGTCCACCATCCAGCCGACGTCGTAAATCGTCTCGGGCAGCGCCTCGCCGTGGCGGACGACGAGGTGCGGAGCGGTGGAGACGAGCACGAGGTCGCCGAGGTCGACGACGCCGCCCGGCGCCAGCGCGACGTCGCGCTGGAGCGTCGCGTGACCGGGCTCGCGGACGCGGAGGACTCCATCGGTCGGAATCGCCTCCGGCAGCGCGTCCTCGGGGCTGCCGAACGGCACCTCGTGCGGGAGGACGAGCTCGAACGCGCCGCTCTCGTCGGTCTCGGTCGCGCGGTTCGCATTCCACGCGCTCGACAGTCGCGGTCGCACGCCGTCGCGCGGAAAGCGGATCGAGGGCTCGACGCCCGCGATGCCCGCGCCCGACTCGTCGACGACCCGGCCGAGAATGCGCGTCGGCGGCCGGAGCTGGATCGTCGCCTCGCCGCCGTCGTGCGTGTGCCGGAGTCGGCCGTACCAGCCGTCCCCTCGGCGCCACCGCACGAGGACCTCATCGCCGGTGGGCACGCCCGGGATCTCGACGGTGGGCTCGTGCGAATCCGTCGACGTCCAGCGCCGCAGCCGCTGGTGCATCGAGACGAGGAGTCGATTCGAGCGGTGCACCTGCCGCGCGTCGGCGTCGCCGAGCAGTCGCACCTCGACGCGTCGCCGGACGTCGCCGGTCGCGGGCGGGCCCGGGGCCTCGACGATCCGGAGCGACTGCGCGGGCGCGTCGAGCCACGACGGGTCGAGGGCGATCCGCTCGGTCCGGCGTTCCTGCGAGCGCGCGACCCAGTCGACGAAGAGCGCGCCGCCGGGGCGCAGCGACACGCGGACGTGCGCCTCTCCGATCGACTCGGCGCGCGACCAGCGCGACGTGTCGATCGCCAGCACGAGCGCGTCGTCGCCGTGCGGTCCCAGGTACGCAGCCGCGGCGCGCTCGGGATCCGGCGGGCCGAACTGGGTGTCGAGGAGCGGGTCGAGCACCGCGGCACCGAGGCCCGGGCATTCGAGCCGAAGCAGCGCGTCGGCGGTCAGGACGACGTCGTCCGCGGCGGGGTCGACGTCCGTCGCGCCGTGCCCCGCGGCGCGGACCGCGCGCGCGTCACGCGGGACCGCGGGACCGTTCGCGGGCTGCCACTCTCCGTCGTCGTCGCGCCACTGGACGGCCAGGAGGTCGATCCCCTCGGCCGAGACCACGCGGAACGAAGTCGCACTGTCGACGGCGGCCATCGAACGCGGCGCGGGGTCCGGCCCGGGTGCAAGCTCGGCTCCGCCCGCGCTGCCGTCGCGCGCGGCCGTGGACGGCTCCGGGAGGACGGAGCCGGGGTCGCGCGCGTCCGGCGTGCGTAGCAGCACGAACCCAGCGCCGACGGCCGTGAGTACGGCGAGTCCGGCGATCGTGATCCGCAGGGCCTGCATGCTCCTCCTCCCGGGCTGGTGCGAGGAGACAGTACCACAGCGTTTCGAACGCGCCGTAGGCTCCGCGTTCGACCGACGAAGATGGAATCGTCCTCGCACACTCGCCCGTCCGCAGCCGCCCTCCGCGGCACAGCCGGACTCGCTCTCCGGGTGATTCTCCCGGCGGTTCTGTCGATCCAGGCGATCGCTGCGAGCCAGCAGGGATCGCGCATCGACGTGCTCCTGACGAACCGACCCGGCCTCGCGACGTCGTTCGCGCCCGGCCTGCCCGGCGTCCTGTTCAAGCCCGGCTGGGGCGGCCTGACGATCGGCCCGATCGCGGTCAGCCCGGGCGGGAACTGGACCCTCATCGGGTGGGTGGACCTTCCGTCGGGACAGGACGAGATCGTGCTCGCGAACGGCGTCCTCGTCGCGCAGTCGAGCGACCTCACGCCGTGGACGGGCGGGATCGAGGTCCTCTGGTTCCCGAACAGCGCGCCCGCGATCAACGACGCCGGCGACGTCGCGTTCTCGGCGACGACGAACGGCAACGGCTCCAACCTCGCGAACGAGTACATCGCGACCCGCGTCGGCGGGGTGTGGGCCTACGCCGCGCGCGAGCGGGACCCGATCCCCTACCTCCCGGGCGCGCTCTTCGGCGCCGAGCTCGACAGCCCGGTCCTGCTCGCCGACGGCACCGCGGGGTACATCGCGCGCGAGACGCTCGGGTCGGTCCCGGAGTCGCAGGACGACGTCGTCGCGATCGGACAGACGCTGCTCGTCCAGCAGGGCGTCACGGCGCCCGCGGGTCAGCTCGGCGGCGCGCTCCGACCGATCGCGACCGTGCAGGAGCGGCGGTTCGGCGTCAGCCCGGACGGGTCGCGCTGGTTCGTGCTCGCGAACCTGGAGGGCGACGCGGGCTCCGACGAGGTCCTCGTCGTCGACGGCGCCGTTGCGCTCCAGGAGGGTGCGCCGGCGCCGGGCACCGCGTCGACGTCCGGCGAGGGCGATCGAGTGGACGACATCGACGACGTCCACCTCGACGGCGCCGGTCGCTGGTACGCGCGGGCCACGGTGTCGCCCGGCACGCGCGCGATCGCGGTGCGCGAAGGCGAGGTCCTCGCGCGCCATCGCCAGCGCGTGACGCCCGGCTCCGCCGTGCGGTGGAAGCTGAGTGCGGACCAGGGTGGCCAGCTCTTCGGGTGCACCGGCAACGCGCTGGGTGACCACGTCGTGACCGGAACGACGGACGAGGCCGACCCGTCGCGGGACGCGGTCGCGGTGCTGAACGGCCGCACCGTGCTGCTGCGCGAGGGTGACCCGTTCGACCACGACGGCAACGGCGCGTTCGACGACGACGCGTACATCCGACAGTTCGAGGTCGGCTACGGCCGCCTCGACGACCTCGGCGTGTACCGTGCGCTCCTGTGGATCCGGAGCGGCGCCGGCGCGGACCTCGGCAAGGCGCTCGTCGCGATCCCGACCCGCGGCGTCGGGGCGTCGTTCTGTGCGGCCGAGCCGAACAGCACCGGCGAGCCGGCGTCGATCCGCGCGCACGGCTCGGCCGAGGTCACGGACGCCGACCTCGTCCTGGAGTGCTCCGCGCTCCCCGCCGGATCGGCGGCGTTCTTCCTCGCCAGTCGAACGCGCGGCTTCGTCGCGATGCCGGGCGGCAGCCAGGGCAACCTCTGCCTCGGCGGCGCGATCGGGCGCTTCGTCGGGCCCGGCCAGGTGCAGGGCGCGGACGCGCTCGGTCAGGTCGCGCTGCGCGTCGACGTCACGCGACACCCGACGCCGAGCGGCTTCGTCGCGGTCGTACCGGGCGAGACGTGGAGCTACACGTGCTGGTACCGCGACGCTGTCGGCGGCGCGGCGACGTCGAACTTCTCGGACGGCGTCGAGGTCGCGTACCGCTAGGCGGCAGTCACTTCACGACGAGGTCGCCGACGTCGATCTCGACGGCGTCCATGTCGACGTCGAGGGTCCGTGTCTCGACGAGCTCGTGGCCGTGGACGTCGAGCACGTACTCGCGTTCGAAGAGGCGCCCGAGAACGAACCACCCCGACGAGCGGCCCGCGACCGAGTTCTGCTCCCCGACGGACGCGCGGGCCGCTTCGACCTCGGGTACAGCGAGAGCAGAGGGCGCCACGTGCGCGTCGGCGGTCGCGATCGTCGTCCCGGTCGAACGTTCCGAGTCACGGGGCACGCCGGCGGTGCTGCCGCGATCCCCGATCGTCGTCACGACTGCGATCCACCCGGCCACCGCGCCGAGTGCAGCGACCAGCACGAGCGCCCGCCGTCGTCCGATCCTCATCCGCCCCACTGCCGCCTGGCCACGTCACCGCGCCTCGTCGAGCGCGTGGTCCGCCGGCCTGCGCCCGCGGGTGAAGCCGCCGAACGCGAACCGCGTCGGCGCGTAGTCGCCGACCAGGCGCACGTCGGCGCCCTCGGCCGGCACGTCGAGGCCGACGAGGTCGTACGCGGCGTGGACGAGGAGCCGGCGCGTTCCCTCCGCCACGAGGTCGGTCGACGCGCCCATGGTCGTTGTGAACGCGCGGCCTTTCTCGCCCTCCGGGATCCGGTACGTGCGCGTCCACGCGATCGGCATCATCGGCTCGTTCTTCTCGCCCTCCACCTCGGGGTCGTCGGGGCGCATCCCGAGCATCGGGTCGCCAGCGACCGGCTCGCCGCGCCGCGCGAGCACGCGGCCCAGGACGAGCACGCGCGCGTCGCCGCCGAGCGGCGCGCGAACCCCGTACACATCGCTCGGACCCCAGATCGTCCCCTCGCCAATGCCGCGCAGGATCGGGTGCTCGCGCGCGTCCTCCGGCACGACGCCGAGCGTGCTGTCGACGCCGTGCCGCCCGTGGTGCGTGATCCAGCGCTCGCCGAGGACGAGCCGACCGAACCCGCCGCGCCACGCCTCGTTCGGTCCGCGGTAGCCGTCCGCGTAGTGCGCCCAGCGGCCCTCGGGGTCGGTCTTGAACGCGTGCGTCGCCGTGCGCATGCCGAGCACGGCGCCGCCCCGGCGCAGGTACGCGTCGACGTGCTCCATCTGCTCGTCCGCGAGGTCCCGGAACCGGGTCGCGATGATCATCAGGTCCGCGTCGCCGAGCGCCTCCAGGCCGGGGATGTTCCCGCGCTCGTCGGGATCGATCTCGCCCGTCTCGGGGTCGATCGAGAAGACGACGCGGCAGCGGAATCCGTGGCGCTGCGCGAGGATCCTCCCGAGCTGCGGGAGCGCCTCCTCGCTGCGGTACTCCTCGTCGCCTGCGACGAGGACGACGCGCTTTCCGCTGCCGGGAAGGTCGCCCGGCCCCTCGTACTCGACCCAGAGCGGATCGTCGCCGAGGAGCGCGAGCGCGAGGAGGCTCTTCGCGAGGAGCACGGCGCGGGCCTCCCTCAGAGACGAACGCTCAGCGCGTTCGTGAAGCTGAACGACGGCGTCGTCGAGTCGCGATACGCCGCCTGGACGTAGACGGTCGTCCCGGGTGCCCCGAGACCGCCGCTAAGGCCGGGCGTCCACTGGTTCGTCGACGCGACGCCGGAGAGGTTCGACCCGATCGGCCCCGCGCGCATCGCGCCCGCGCCGATGCACAGGAGGCCGTTCCCGACGGGCGTCGCCGTTGCGGGCTGGACGCCGACGAAGAGCAGCGCCGAGGAGAATTGCGGGAGGTCCTCCAGGACGAACTCCCTGTCCCTCGCCCACATCATCGTCGCGCCGCGCCCCGTCGAGTTCACGCAGCCCATCGCGGAGCCGGCCGGCGCGTCGTTACCGTTCGGGCACGGGGCGACGGAGCCGTCTCCCGCGCAGAACGACTGGACTGCCGGCCCCGCCCCGACCTCGAAGCGGAACCAGAGGATCTCGTACGGCGAGCTCTTCGTCACGACCTGCGAGATCGTCCCGATCGCCGACGACTGCAGTTCAAAGCGAACGTCGAGACCGACCTCGGCGCTGCCGCACGCGGCGCCTCCGGGGAAGTCGAGCGCGCCCGCGAGCGTCCGCGACTCGCCGTCGACCACGTAGTGCGGCAGGTGCGTCGCCAGGTTGTGGTCCGAGACGGCGACGTAGTACGTCCCATCGACGAAGCCGTTGCTCGCGAAGACCGGGTCGGTCCCTGCGATGTCGATCCCCGCGCCCGGGATCGCGTTGAACTCGCCGTCGAACACCTGGATCTCCAGGTCGAGCGGAACGGTCGCGCCCTCGGCGCGGACGTTCACGAAGTGGGTCGTGTTCGCCGCGCTCGATACGTTGCCGAGGTCGACCGGCGTGACCGGGTTCGTGTCGAGGATCGCCGAGACGACGGATCGGCACGAGTACGACGCGTAGAGGTCGACGTACAGCTCCTCCGACTTCCCGAACCCGTACCACGACACGAACCCGTTCCCCGTGCCGTCGAGCGGCTCCTGCTGGAGGTAGTCGTACGAACCGGGGATGGTGATCTCCTGGATCGCGTCGAGGCCGACGAGGCGCAGCTCACCGTCGGACGAGCTCCCCGCGTCAACGAGATCGTGGCGGTAGATCCCGGGCGCGAGCGGCGCGGTCCGCGCGCGGAAGAGGTCGACGTCCGGGGGCCCCGACCCGCAGCCGCCGAACCCGAAGGCGACGAGCATGTCCCCGTCGACCAGCTCGGTAGCGGGCGTGGCCAGGTCCTTGGTGGCGTTCGGTTCGAGGTCGAAGATCGTCTGCTGGGACGCTGCGTCGGGCAGGGCGAGGAGCGCGGGCAGGAGCGCGAAGAGGTGGCAGGAGGTTCGCATGCAGCGACCGTAGCAGGGGCGGCGCGATGCGGGGCCATTACCATCGACGCGATGCCCGACCCCGTCCCGCTCGACGACCGACGGCCGTCCGACGACCGACGGCCGCCCGACGCGCGGCGACGTCGGCTCGTGCTCCTGGCGGCGGTCCTGCTCTCGCCGCTCGTCGCCGAAGGCGCCGTCCGACTGGCGGGCGTCGAGGGCGTCGTGCTCCACCGTCAGTCGGGCCGACTCATGCGCGGAGCGAAGGAGCCGCTGCCCCACCAGCCTCGACCGAACGCCTCGGCGACCGTCGAGTACCGCGAGCGGGACGGAACACTGCTCCGGCGGGCGCGGATGACCGTCAACGGAGAGGGCTACCGCGGCCCGATCGCCGGCCCGATCGTCGACGACCGCCGGCCGCGCATCGTCTGCCTCGGCGACTCGCACACCTTCGGCTGGGGCGTCGACGACGGCGAGCCCTGGCCGCGCGTGCTCGAGGCGCGGCTTCGCGCGGGGAGCGCGACCGAGGCCGAGGTCCTCAACCTCGGCGTCGACGGGTTCGCCTCGACGGAGGAGGTCGTGTGGCTGCGCCGCGAGGGCCTCCCGCGCTCCCCCGACGTCGTCCTGTGGCAGTGGTTCGTGAACGACCTCCAGCTGGGCGGTGACAACGACGAACGACCGCCGTGGAAGCGGTCGATGGCCCGCTGGACCTCGCCGTGGATGGGCGGCTGGATCGGGCAGCTCCGGCGTGTGTCTCGCATCGCCGACCAAGGGCTGCAGGCGGTCCACGCGCGCCTGGTGCAGACGCGCGGGCACTTCGAGAACGTGGCCGCGTCGCTCGATCACCTCGAGGCGTGGGAGCGGGCGCGCACTGCCGTCCTGCAGGGACGCGAGGAGACCGATGCGGCCGGCGCTCGATTCGTGGTCGTCGCGTTCCCGCTCCTCGTCCGCGACGGCGACACGTTCGCGAGCCGGCCGGTCGACGTCCGCGTGATCGACGCCCTCAGAGAGCACGGGATCGAGTGCATCGACCTCGGCGTGCTGCTCCCCGCGGAGCGCGCCCGCGAGCTGCGCAACAGCGACATCGACTACCACCCGAGCGCGCTCGGACATCGGCTCGCCGCAGAGGCGGTCGCCCGCGAGCTCCGGAGCCGCGGCCAGCTGGAGAGCGCGCAGCCGCGCGAGGCCAGCCCGTCCGGTGTCAGCCCGCCCGGCACACCACGGTGACCTCGTGGCGCCCGCCGGGGGCGAGATCGACCTCGCTGCGCCCGAGCTCGTTCCCGTCCTCGTCGAGGACGACGGCGACGGCGCGGCCGGAGCCGACGCCGGTGAAGCGCAGCATGCCGCCGTAGTCGGTCCGGCGCTGGTCGTACACCACCGTCGGCCAGCCGGCCTCGTCGAGCACCTCGACGCGGCGCTCGGACAGCGGAGTCCCGCCGCCGTCGATCGCGCGGACGTCGAGCACGGCGCCGTCGGGCAGGACGAGCTCGACCTCCGGCGCCGCACCCTCCGCAGGGATGACGACGCCCTCGCGCACGACGAGCCCGTCCGTGGCGTGCGCCTTGACGTAGTTCCCCGATCGCAGCCGGTACTCGCCCGGATGGAGCCCCTCGAAGGTGAACGTGCCGTCCGAGCTCGACATCGCGAACTGGACCTGGCCGAGCTGGATCGTGCCCGCCGGCCCGTCCGCGTGCGTGAGCATGACGAGCCGCGCGGTCGCGGGTCCGCCGTCCGCTCGCACCAGGCGACCGGCGAGTCGACCGGTCGGGATGTCGAAGTCGAAGACCTGGAGCGGCTCGTTCGTGAGCGTGCGCCGGAAGCGCGCCTGGCGCTGCTGCCCCTGCCCGACCGTGAACATCATCGGCCCGGGCCGCGCGAGCTCGACCGAGTACCGGCCCTCGTCGTCCGTTCGCGCGACCATGAGCGGCTGGTTCTCGGGCTCTCCCTCGCCGAACACGTACATGAGCATCTCGGGGAGCGGCGTGCCCGCCTCGCTCACCTGCCCCGTCACCGTGATCGGGTGGTGCGCGGGGTCGCCGAGCACCACCGTCGCGGTCTCACCGGCCTCCAGCTCGACGGCGACGGCGCGGCGTGTCCGGTAGCCCTCGACCCAGTCACCCGCGCCGGCCCAGTCGAACGCGACGCGGTAGCTCCCGGGCGCGACGCCGACGAACGAGAAGCGCCCCTCGGCGTCGACGACGGTCCGCCTCCCGTCGTAGCTGTCGTGCGGACGCAGGACGACGGTCAGCTCGGTGCCGGTCCGCGCGCTCGGGTGGATCTCACCGAGCACACGCGCGCCGGCGGACAGCGTCACGACCACGTTCTCGCGCTGCTCTCCGGGCTCCAGCCGAACGGGATCGGTCGAGGGCGGCCCGTGCTCGCCGGTGCTCGAGAGCTCGAAGCGCACCTCTCCCGGCTGCATCCTGGTGAGCGCGAACCGGCCCTCGTCGTCCGTCGTCGCCGACCGTCCGGCGGCGCGCACGCGGACGTCGGCGACGGGCGCGCCGCCGGCGTCGACGACGGACCCCCCGACGCTCGCGAGGCGCGGCAGCACGATACGCGCGCCATCGAGGTCGAGCGGCACCTCGACGCGCACCGGGAACCCCTCGCCGTGCCCCTTGGCGTGGGCGGTCAGATCCCAGGTGCCCTCGCCGACCCCCTCGAGCTCGAATCGGCCTTCGGGGTCCTTCGAGCGCTCCTTGACGGGGTCCGCGCCGCCGCCGACGCCGACGGGCGTGGCGGTGACGCGCACGCGCTCGATCGGTTCGCCACGGTCGTCGACGACGACGCCGGTCAGCCGCGCGCCCTCGCCGAGAGTGAGCGTGACCCCGCCGCCGGTCACGGGCTTGAGCACGGCGCGCCACGGCTCCCTCGTCTCGGGGTGGTCGAGCCACGCGCCAACGCGCCATGGTCCGCGGCCGAGGCCGGTCACGGCGAAGCGCCCTTCCTCGTCCGCGCGCACGTCCCTGGCGTAGGTCCACGATCGCCCGATCGAGGCGACGCGCACGTCCGCGCCCGCCGCGGCCTCGCCGTCGGGCCAGACGACGCGGCCGTCGACGCGACGGCCCGGATCGAGGCGGATCTCCAGGCCGTCGACGAGGTCCTCGGCCGTGCGCTCCCCGAGCCGCTCGCTCGCCGACCGGAATCCCTCCGCGAACGCGCGCACGGAGACCTCCCCGGGCAGCAGCCCGCCGAGCTCGAATCGACCGTCCGCGTCGGTGGTGCCGGAGACGTTGCGCCCGGTGAGGATCGCGGCGTCGAAGTGCTTCCAGCTGCGCAGGGTCACGTCCGCGTCCGGGACGGGCTCGCCCTCGTGGTCGACGACACGCCCGCGGACCGTCACGCCGCGCTCCAGCGGCACCTCGACCGCGGCGATCTCTCCCGGACGCACGAGCCGGGCGGGAACGATGCGATCGACGAAGCGCGGCGAGGTCAGGTGGACGCGCCACGCTGAGTCGCTCGGAAGGCCGCCGAACCGGACGGTCCCGTCGCCGGCCAGCCCGGCCCGCCGGTCGACGCTCTCTCCGTTCGCCACGCCCTTGGCGATCAGCTCGAAGCCGTCGCCGGGCACCGCGTCCTCGGCGTCCGCCGCGCTTCCCGTGAAGACGACGCGGAGGCAGCCGCCGCGGACCGCGGCCAGTGCGACGGGGCCCGGCGGCGGATCGATCGAGACCACGACCGGCTCGGCGAGCGAGAGCGTCATCGCGTCGAGGTCGAGCTCCACCCGCGTCGCTCCAACGGGCAGCGTGAGCGCGAGCGTCCCGTCGTTCGCGACGGCGGCGCGCTCGGCTCGACGCGCGCGTCCCCGCCCCCCCTCCGGACGGAAGCGAGCGACGACCGCTGCGGGCTCGTCGATCGCCCCGCCCTGGGCGGGGACGACGGTCCCGCGCACGTCGACGCCTTGCGGAGCTGCGTCCTCCACCGCCGCGTCGAGCGACGACTCTGCGCGCGCCCCTTCGCTCCCGTCGGAGACCGAAACCAGCTCGGGCTCGGCGGCGGCGCCGTCTCCTCCGTCGCTCGCGGCAGCGACTCCCCCCGCACGCGGCGGCGCGTCCTCCCGGTTCCCGTCCAGGAGGGTGAGAGCGAGCAGGAGGACGGCGGCCCCGGCGAGACCGAAGAGGGCGAGGCGCTGCATGGCGGCGCGTGCGCCGCGGACCGCGCGGACGCCTCACCGGTTACGGCAAGCGTGCAGGACCGATTCGCGCCGTTTACCGACCGCCGCGCGACGCGTCGACGTCCTCGACGAACCGGAACAGACGCTCGTGGAATTCGTCGGGCCGGTCGAGGTACGCCGGGTGCCGGGCACCCTCGAGGAGGAGCAGCTCGGCGCCCGGAATGGACCGCTGCATCGCGTTCGCTTCCGCGACCGGCCGCAGGCGATCCTCGGTCCCCCACACGACGAGCGTCGGCAACGCGATCTCGCCGACGCGCTCCTGGACACTCGCGCGGACGGCGGGGGCGACGGGAACGAAGCCACCGCAGCGGTCGCCGTGTTCGAGCACGAACGGCAGCGCGAAGGCGCCGCTCATCGACGGCGCGACCACGACCGGCCGGTCGAGTCCGAGCGCGTCGACGAGCGCGGCCAGGAAGGCGCCGCGGTCCTCACCACCGCCCTCGGGCGTCGCTCCGAAGCCGGGCAGGTCGACGGCGACGACGCGCACGCCCGCCTCGGCCGCCCGGGCGAGGGTGCCGAGCTCGCGCCAGGTCTGCGACGAGAAGGCCGCGCCGTGCAGGAGCAGGAGCGGGGCGCCGCCGTTCGGGCCCGCGCGCAGCGCGTGCACGGGGACGCCGTTCACGTCGACGCGGGACTCCTCGATCGTCACGGACATCGCTGGGGCCAGGTTGGAGGCCGAGTTCGAGGCCCAGTTCGGGGACGCGCTCGGGGACGCGCTCGGGGTCTCGATCGGCGGCTCGGACCCGCAGCCCGTCAATGCCAGGAAAGTCCCAAAGAGAGCCGTTCGCACGCCGTTGAGCCTAGCGCAAGCCCCGCGGCCCGGGACCGACTTCAGTCGGCACCCCCGCGGCGTCGACCGCGCCTCCATGAGCCCCAAGCGAGCCCTCCCCCACATCGTCGTCGCGGCGTTCACGTGTGTCGTCGTGACCGGCGTCGTCGTCCGACAGAACGTGGAGCGCGACTGGCGCGCGATGCTCACCACCCTGGAGGAGCTCCGCGCCGAGCGCCTCGGGCGTTCGGACGTTCGCGAGGCCCTCCACGGCGCGACGAGCGATGATCGCGCGTGGCCCCACTACGAGCGCGCTCTCGCCGCGCTGCGCTCGGTCGAAGTCACCAACGATCGCAGCCACGCCGCGGCGCGGGCGCGGACGGAGGCCGAGCGGGAAGAGAGGGACGCGCTCCTCGCCGACGTCGACGCGATGTTCGCCCACCTGACGCGCGGCGCCCAGGCGCGCGACGCGCGCAGCCCGGTCCGATTCGAGGACGGCGCGTCCGCGGACATCCAGCGACTGGCGGAGATCCGCTGGACGTCTGAGCTCTCGGTCGCGCGGGCGATGCAGATGCTCGAGAGCGGGGACGAGCTCGGCGCGGTGCACGCCATGCTCGACGCGCAGCAGCTCGCGCGCGACCTGTGCGTGTCGCCCGTCCTGATCGAGGAGATGATCGGGCTCTCCCAGCTCGTGCCCGAAGCGACCGTCGAATGGCTCGCCGATGGCGGCGCGAACGACATGTCCGCGTCGAGCCTCGGCGTGTGGCTCGACGGCCTCGACGCGCTCCGCGCGGGCCTCCCGGACGGGAGCCGCGCGATGGTCGGTGAGGTCGAGATGTTCGGTCGCGAGATCACCCGCCAGGTCGAGGCCAGCGGGCGCCTGGAGTGGAAGGGGTTCCTGGACGACCCGTCGCTCTGGCGCTACGGCTTCACGTGGCGCGGCGCCGCCGCGGACTACGTCATCCGTGGGGCCGACTTCGCGCGCGAGGTCGAGCGCGCGTACGTGGGCGAGCCGATGAGGGTGCTCGAGCGGCTCGGCGCCCTCGAGCAAGAAGCGGAGTCCGACCTGAACCCCATCTACAAGGTCGCGGTGCCCGAGATCTCGAGCGCGGGTCGCTCGCGGATCTGGAATCTCGCGCGGCTCGACTTCCTGCGCCACGCGCTCGCGCTGCGGCTCGCGCGCCCGTCGGATCTGCCCGTCGATCCCTTCGGTTTCGGCGTCGAGGTGGAGCACGACGGGGCGGGGATCCGCGTGTGGGCGAAGGCCCACGAGCGGCGCCAGCATGAGATCGAGATCAACCTGGGCGCCTGAGGCCCAGTCGATCGGATCCGTCGACCGGATCAGTCGACTGGATCAGTCGACTGGCACGGGCTTGACGCCCCACAGCTCGTCGCAGTACTGGCGCATCGATCGGTCGGACGAGAAGTACCCGCAGCGCGCCGCGTTGAGGATCGACATCCGGGTCCAGCGGTCCTGGTCGGCGTAGGCCAGCGCGGCCTCCTCGGAGCACTCCACGTACGAGCGGAAGTCCTCCAGGACGAAGTACTCGTCGCGGTCCAGGAGCGAGTCGACGACCTCCCGGAAGAGCTCCGCGTCGCCGCCGGTGAACGGCTCGGTCAAGAGGGCGTCCACGACGGCTCGGAGCTCTTCGTCGGCCTCGTAGACGGCCCTCGGGTCGTACCCCGCGGCGCGCTTCGCGAGAACCTCGTCGACGGACATCCCGAACAGGAAGAAGTTCTCCTCGCCCACGCGCTCCCGGATCTCGACGTTCGCGCCGTCGAGCGTCCCGACGGTCAGCGCGCCGTTCAGCGCGAACTTCATGTTGCCCGTCCCCGACGCCTCCTTGCCCGCGAGAGAGATCTGCTCCGAGATGTCGGCGGCGGGGTAGATCCGCTCGGCCAGCGACACGTTGAAGTTCGCGGGGAAGGCCACGCGCAGGCGGCCGTCCACGTCGCGGTCCGCGTTGACGACGTCCGCGACCGCGTGGACGAGGCGGATGATCCGCTTCGCCATGTGGTAGCCCGGCGCCGCCTTCGCGCCGAACAAGAACGTACGCGGGTGGACGTGGCGGCCCGGCTCGGCCTTGATGCGCTGGTAGAGCCAGACGACGTGAAGCACCTTCAGGAGCTGGCGCTTGTACTCGTGCAGCCGCTTCACGAGCACGTCGTAGATGGAGCCCGGGAAGAGCTCGACGCCCGTGCGCTCCCGGACGATCCCGGCGAGCTCCTCCTTGTTCTGGCGCTTCACCTCGCGCCACGACTCCTGGAACGACCGGTCGTCGGCGAACCCCTCGAGCTCGGAGAGCGACTCCAGGTTCGAGATCCAGCCGTCGCCGATCGCGGACGTGATCAGCTCGGAGAGGCGTGGATTCGCGATCCGCACGAATCGGCGCGGCGTGACCCCGTTCGTCTTGTTGTGGAAGCGGTCCGGCCAGAGCTCGGCGAAGTCGCTGAGCGTGTGCTCGGTCAAGAGCCTCGTGTGGAGCTCCGCGACGCCGTTGACGCCAAAGGATCCCACCGTCGCGAGGTGCGCCATCCGGATGCGCCGATCGTCGCCCTCGCCGATGATCGACATGCGCGCGACGCGCTCCTCGTCGTCAGGGAAGCGCGCCCGGATGTCCTCCAGGAACCGTCCGTTGATCTCGTAGACGATCTCCAGGTGACGCGGCAGCAGCCGGCCGAACAGCTCGACCGACCAGGTCTCCAGCGCCTCGGGCAGGAGCGTGTGGCACGTGTACGCGAAGGTCCTGCGCGTGATCGACCACGCGCGGCTCCAGTCGAGCCCGTGGTCGTCGATCAGGAGCCGCATGAGCTCGGGGATCGCGACGACGGGGTGCGTGTCGTTGAGCTGGACGACGGCCTTGTCGGGGAGGAGGTCCCAGTCCTCGTGGCGCAGGCGAAAGCGCGCGAGGATGTCCTGGAGCGAGCACGCGACGAAGAAGTACTGCTGCTTGAGGCGCAGCTCCTCGCCCTGCGGCGTGCTGTCGTTGGGGTAGAGGACCTTGCTGATGTTCTCGGAGCGGACCTTCTGCTCGACCGCGCGCGCGTAGTCGCCCGTGTCGAAGAGCTCGAAGTCGAACTGCTCGGTCGCCTTGGCGCGCCACAGCCGAAGGATGTTCACCGTGCGCGTGCCGTAGCCGGGCACGAGGATCACGTGGGGCTCGCCGAGGATCTCTTCGCCCGGCACCCAGCGCGTCCGCGTGCCGCCGCCCGGGTCCTCGTACGTCTCGGTATGACCGAACAGGCCGACCTCGACCATGTCGCTCGGCTGCCGGAACTCCCACGGGTTCCCGAAGCGCCCCCAGTCGTCGGGTCGCTCGACCTGCCAGCCGTCCTGGAACTCCTGGCGGAAGATCCCGAACTGGTAGCGCATCCCGTAGCCGATCGCGGGGACGTCGAGGCTCGCGAGCGACTCCATGAAGCACGCCGCGAGGCGCCCGAGCCCGCCGTTGCCGAGCCCCGGCTCGACGTCGAGATCGAGCAGCCTCTGGAGGTCGACGCCCGCCTCGGCGAGCGCCTCGCGTGCGACTTCCGTCGTGCCGGAGTAGAGGAGGTTCTGCTCGAGCTGCTTGCCCGGCAGGTACTCCGCGGACAGGTAGTGGACGACCTTCGAATCTCCGTCGTGACGCGCGACGTTCGTGCTGCGCCAGCGGTCGACGAGGTGGTCGCGCACCGCGTAGGAGAGCGCCATGTAGGCGTCGTGCAGGTTCGCGGACTCGATGTCCTGCCCGTGGGTATGGAACAGGTTGTGGACGACGAGGTCGCGGAAGGCGTCGACGGTCCTCGCCAGGCGAGGGTCGGTCGGACTGGCGTCGTTCTGCATCTGGCTGCGGACGGTATCCGTGCCGCACGAGATGGACAAGGCGCGGCGCTGCCCCCGGAGTGGCTCCCCTCAGGGACATCGGGCTACCCTGCGTGCGCTTCCGCTCCATCGATGCACCGTCCGCCTCCCCGCCTCGCCGACATCGCCGCGCACCCCGAGCGCGGCGCGAGCTTCCCGCTCGGTGCGAGCGTGGACCCGGACGGCGTCAACTTCTGCGTTTACGCCCGGCACGCCACGGGGATGGAGCTGCTGCTGTTCGCCGACGCGGACGATGACGCGCCCGCGCGGACGGTCCGGCTCGACCCCCGGCTCCACCGGACGGACGACTACTGGCACGTGCGGCTCTCGGGCGCAGGCCACGGACTCGCGTACGGGTGGCGGGCGGACGGCCCCCACGCGCCGGAGGACGGACGGTGCTTCGACCCCGAGCGGGTGCTGCTCGACCCCTACGCGCGCGCGGTCGAGGCTCGCCCGCGCAACGGCGCGCCGCCGAAGGTCCCCAAGTCCTACGCGGTCGACCTCTCGGGCTACGACTGGGAAGGAGACGCCCCGCTCCGCACACCGTTCTCCCGGACGGTCATCTACGAGATGCACGTGCGCGGCTTCACGCAGCACCCGAGCTCGGGCGTTGCGCCGGAGCGCCGCGGCACGTACGCGGGCGTGATCGACAAGATCCCCTACCTCGTCGACCTCGGCGTCACGGCCGTCGAGCTCCTGCCGATCTTCGAGTTCGACGAGACGACGGCGCCGCCGGGCCTGACGAACTACTGGGGCTACAACCCGATCGCGCTCTTCGCGCCGCACGCCGCGTACGCCACGGACGGCGACCCGCTCACGGCGCTCGACGAGTTCCGCGACATGGTCAAGGCCCTGCACCGCGCGGGCATCGAGGTGCTGCTCGACGTCGTCTACAACCACACGGCCGAGGGCGGAGCGGGCGGCACGACGTACTCCTTCCGCGGACTCGACGACGACGCGTACTACATCCGCGGCGAGGACCGCACGCGCTACGCGGACTTCACGGGGACGGGCAACACGCTGAACGCGAACCACTCGGTGGTCCGCCGGCTGATCCGGGACAGCCTGTGCCACTGGGCACGCGACATGCACGTCGACGGGTTCCGCTTCGACCTGGCGTCGATCTTCTCGCGCGCGCCGGACGGTACGCCGATCGAGGATCCCCCGGTCGTCTGGGGGATCGACACGATGCCCGAGCTCGCGGGCACGAAGCTCATCGCCGAGGCGTGGGACGCCGGCGGTCTCTACCAGGTGGGCTCGTTCCGCGGGAAGCGATGGAAGGAGTGGAACGGACGGTTCCGCGACGACGTCCGCCGCTTCCTGCGCGGAGACCGCGGGTCGGTCACCACGATCGGCCAGCGGTTCCTCGGCAGCCCCGACATCTACGGGCACCGCCGCCGCGGACCCGAGCTCAGCGTGAACTTCGTGACGTGCCACGACGGCTTCACGATGAACGACCTCGTCTCGTACGAGCGCAAGCACAACAGCGCGAACGGCGAGGACGACCGCGACGGGACGAACGACAACTTCAGCGCGAACCACGGCGTGGAGGGACCGTCGGACGACGCGGCGATCGAGGCAGCTCGCGAGCAGCAGATCCGGACGTTCTTCGCCCTCACCCTGCTGTCGCTCGGCACGCCGATGATCCTGATGGGCGACGAGATGCGCCGCACGCAGGGCGGGAACAACAACGCGTACTGCCAGGACAACGACACGAACTGGCTCGACTGGACGCTTCTGGAGCGCCACCGCGAGCTGCACGCCTTCGTCCGGCGGCTCATCCGCATGAAGGTCCGGCGGGGCCTCGATCGTCCGACCGACGGCATGGATCTGGAGGATCTACTCGCCTCGGCCGAGATCCGCTGGCACGGCGTCGAGCTCGACGCGCCGGACTGGGGCGATCACTCGCACTCGATCGCGTTCACCGCGAAGAGCGCGCCGGTGGAGCGGGAGTACCACGTGATCCTCTCCGCGCACGTCGAGCCGCTGACGTTCGCGCTCCCGGACACCGTGCCGGGCACCGGCCCGTGGCGGCGCGTGCTCGACACGTCGCTCGCCGGCACGGACGCAGCCGCGCTGGGGCACGAGGCGGAGCCCGTCAGCGGATCGTCCTACACGGTCGCGCCCCGGTCGCTCGTCGTCCTGTCGAGCGGGCCGACGCGCTGAGCGCGCGCATCCACGTCAGGGGATGCGCCAGAGATGTCGTCAGAGCCCCGCGCCGTACTCGTTCGTCGGGTCGCGGTACATCAGGTGCAGGTGGTCGAGCGGATCTCCGCCGAGGTCCTGGCACGCGTATTCGAGGATGAGCGTCGGCCCCTGCAGACGGAAGGAGACGTCGCTCCCGGGCGCCGTCGGTCCGCGCCAGGAGAAGTGCATCTTCAGCACCTCGTCCTCGAGCGACTTCCGGCGTGCGCTCGCGGCCACGACCGGAAGGTCGACGAGCACGCCGTCCACGAGCGCCATCACCTTCGCGCGCTGCGCCTCGTCGATCCCGGACAGCGCGAGTCCGTCGCGCTCCGGCACGAACCCGTCGCGCCCTGCCGCCGCCACATTGCCCCCGCGGCGCTCACCAACGACGGCGTCGCCGCGCTGCTCGTCCGTCAGCGACGCCACGAACGCGAACGCCGCCGCGACCGCGCCCGCGAGCGGCTCAGCGACCGCGTCCCCGCGCTCGAACCTCGACGGCTGCGCGCCCAGGAACGTCGGCGACATCGTCATGCCCTCGCCCTTGAACGACAGGTTCAGCGCGAGGTGGTGGCCGTCGAGCTGGAGCCCCCATTCCCCGCCCACGGCGGGCTCGCCGAAGAGCACGAGCCAGTAGTTCTCGGCGCCGAAGCCCGGACGCGGACGGCCATCGCGCAGAAGGAGGTCGTCGCCGAGGAGGATGTCTCGCGAGCGCGCGTAGCCGTCCTCGCTCAGCACCGTCGCGAGCAGGTTGCAGACCGCGTGCAGCTGCGCCTCGTCGCAGTCGCCGAGGCGGAGCCCCTCCTCGTCGCGGCCCGGCGGCACGTTCGTCCAGTTCGCCCGCTCCGGATCGTCGAGCGCGAGGCAGAGCTCGGCGCGGCGTTCGTCCGAGAGCCGCTCGCGCAGCGCATCCACCGCGGCCACGCGCGCGGCCGCGTGCCCGGCGGGGGTGTCCGTCTCGGCGGCGGCGGGCTCCGGAGCGTAGCTGGCGAGCACGCGCGACACGAGCGAGGGCCCGCCCACGGCCGGGAGGGGCTTCGGTTCCGGTCCTGCGAGGGAGGCGGCGGCAGCGAGGACGGCGAGACCGGCAAGGGCGAGTGAATGGGCCATGCGGTCGATCGTACCGCCCCGGGAGCGATGCCCCGCCCGACCGCAACTGAAGGCCCCCCCTTGCGCAGACGCGCGCCGTCCGTCTGATGGCCGGGGTGAGCGACTCCCGAGGACCCGAGGCCCCCGTCCGCATGCGACGGCTCCGCCAGGCGGCGACGCCTGGCATGCGCGCGCTCATCGCGCTCGTCGCCGCGTTCGGCGTCCTGCACGAGACCGTGGGGTTCGTCGATCCGATGACGCAGCGGGTCCAGATCGATCTCCTGTCGTTCGAGGGGTGGTTCGTGGTCGCCGCGGGCCTCGCACTCCTCTTCCTTCTCTACATGGCGGGCCGCGAGCTCCTCGCGCTCGTCCACCCGCCGATCGTCCTCCACGCGAGCGCCCGCCACCTCCGGCCGGGCGACCGGCTGCGCCTGCGCTGGCGCTTCCAGCGCCCCCCCGAGTGGCTCGAGCAGCTCTCGCTCGGCCTCGAGGCGCGCCGGTACGACTGCGTGAACTCGCGCCAGCTCCACCAGCAGAAACAGCGGGGACACCGAGGTTCGTTCGAGGTCGCGCAGCGCATCGAGGTCTGCGACCTGGACCACCCGGACGCGATCCGCGAGGGCGAGGCCGACGTCGAGCTCCCGCCGTCGATGAAGACGTCGCGCGTGGCCGACAATCCCGGATCGGGACAGGGGATCGTGTGGTTCGTCACCGCCGACGGCCGCGGGCGGACCGGCTTCAGCGAGTCGTTCGAGATCCGCATCGAGCACGAGGGGGCGCGATCTCGCCGCATTCGCCGCAAGAGGAAGAAGAAGGAAAGGCGCGGACGCGCGCGGCGCCCCGTCCGGTGATCGGGACGCCTCGTCCCGAAGGGAGCCGGATCCGCTCCAGGGGCGGGACGGTCGGCGCGACGAATGCACGGAACGCGCCACGGACCCGCGTTTCCCCCTCAAGGAGTTCGCATTTTACGCCGATGCAACGGTAGCGCGAGGGCCGACCGGTCGAGGCTCCGCGTGGGCAGGGCGACCGGAGACAGCAGATCCACTCCGACGGCGCACGGGCAGGCGCCGGGGGCGGGTCGTAGGACACACGTTTGATGCACCGAAACAACCGAACCGGCGGCTTCACGCTCATCGAGCTGATGATCGTCGTGGCCATCATCGCCATCGTCGCGGCGGTGGCGATCCCCAAGCTCGTCAGCGCGCGGATCTCCGCGAACGAGAACGCGGCGATCGCGACGCTCCGCACCATCGCCGCCGCGCAGCAGCAGTTCATCTCCGCGTCGGTGATCGACACGAACGCGGACGGCGGCGGCGAAGCGGCGTACTTCGCCGAGCTGTCCGGCGCGCAGCCGATCCGCATCTTCACGGCGGGCGGACCGGCCGTGGGCGCTGCGAGGGACCTCACCGACCCGACGTATCTCCCGCCGCCGTTCGGCAACGTCGTCAGCGACGGCACCGACGGGGTGATCGAGCGGCAGGGATACTTCTACAAGATGTTCCTCCCTGACGCGAGTCCGGTCGCGCCCGTCGGCGTGCAGCCGGAGAACCAGCTGGGCGGCAACACTGCAGGCTCCCTGCCGGGCGCGAGCAACTGCGAGACGATGTGGTGCTGCTACGCCTGGCCCGTGCAGGTGACGAAGACCGGCAACCGCGCGTTCATGATCAATCAGTCGGGCGACGTGATCGCGACGCAGAACCGCCCGAACCAGATCGGAGGCGCTTACGACGCCTTCGTCCGCGTCCCTGCATTCGACGCTGCCTTCACCGGAGCCGGCGACATCAGCTCCGAGATCGCGCTTTCCGCCGCCGGCCTCGCGTCCACTGACCGACTCGTCTGGACGCCGGTCGGGAACTGAGCGCGCATCCTCGTCAGAGGATGCGCCAGAGACATCGTCAGGGCCAGGGCGGAGTACGCTTCAGCGATTTCTGCCCAGGCTCTGGACCGCCGCCTCACTGCACGCCTCGATCGCGGGGCGGCGCTCGGAGACTCATCCACTCCGACGCGTCGCCCCGTGATCACCTGTCGCGGCGTCCGCGCTTCGGTCGCGTCTGGATCTCGATCTCGGCGAGTCCGAGGCGGCGCTCCTCGCCCTCGCCCAGCGCCGGCTCGACGACGACGACCTCGACCGTCTTGATCTTCATCGGCTCGAACAGCGCGAGCCGCCCCTTCCGAAACCGGTCGTCCGGCATCGGTAGGCGGTACGTCTCGCCGCCGTTGACGCGCACGCTCACCTCGGTCGCCCGCGTGATGCCCGGGTCCGGAGTCCGCGGGTGCGAGACGAGGATCGTGTCCGCCTCGTGCGGGTCTCCGAAGCGCACGGTCAGCGTCGGGGACGCGTCGGTCGACCCCGCCTCCCACCACGTGTGGAGACGCCCGTCGCAGACGAGGCCCGGCCCGTGCTCCGACGCAGAGCTCGACGCCTCGAGGGACGGGAGGGACTGAGGCGCTCGGTTCCGGCCGAGGTCGCGCGCGTGGAGCTCGTCGATGTCGCTCGCAGCGGCCGCGGCCGC